>NZ_QUMK01000026.1 GCF_010907035.1 Rhodopseudomonas sp. BR0M22 | reverse complement strand
GGCCGACCCTCCCCGCAAGGGGGAGGGGTACATTCGGCGCCTCGTTTTCAATCCGCAATCACCACATCGGCTACGAAGGCCGGCTCGCGGACCTCCTGGCCGAGGAACGGCGAGCCTTGTTCGAACCAGGAGCGCGGGGCGGGCGCCCCCCATAGCGTCTGGCGGCGCGGGTCGCGCAGCGACCAGCGCAGCGGCTCGTGGTCGTGGTCCATGGTCTGGTAGTCGCTGCAATACAGCTCGATGCGGTGGCCGTCTGGATCGCGGACATAAAGGAAGAACGCGTTGGAGATGCCGTGCCGGCCGGGGCCGCGTTCGAGAGCGAGCCCGCTCGATGCCATCACGTCGCAGAGGTGGATGATGTTGAGCGGACCGGGCACCCAATAGGCGAAATGGTGCAGCCGCGGCCCGCGGCCGTTGGTCAGCGCGAAGTCGTGAACGTTGCCCTTGCGGTGCATCCACGCTGCGGCGATGCGCCCGCCTTCGCCGTCTTCCTCGGCGTATTCGGTGAGACGGAAGCCGAGCCGGGCATAGAAGTCGACCGTATCCTGGGTCTCGGCCGCGAAAACGTTGAAATGGTCGAGCCGCTGCGGATGGCAGCCCTTGTAGCGCTCGTAGCGGCGCAGCAGATGCGGCCGCTTTTCCATCGTCGCGTACAGTTCGAGCCGGTAGCCGAACGGATCGGTGACGTGCAGGGTTCGGCCCTGATAAGGGCGGTCGACGAAGCTGTAGATCAGCCCGTTCTCGGCGAAGAAGCTGCCGGCCTTGTCGAGATCGTCCTCGGTGCCGACCTTGAATCCGAGCCGCGCCGCGGCCGGCGCATCGGCTTTCCGCACTACCAGCGAGTGGTGCTGATGCTCCTCGCTTCCCCTTAAGTAAGCGGTCGCATCATCGCGGTCCTCGACATGAAGGCCGATGATCTGGTCGTAAAACGCGACGCTCTTGTCCAGATCGACGACGTCCAGCACCACATGACTGGCGCGGACGATATTGAACGGCGGATCGAACACGTGTTGCGGAGCGGGCATCGGCGAGGTCCCCAGTACTGGATGTTAGTTCTGCAACGTCACTCCGGGGCGTGCCGTCAGGCGCGAACCCGGAATCCCGAGATCGTGGACATGAGCTGTGCTCGTAGCGAGATTCCGGGTTCGCTCGCGTTCGCGAGCGCCCCGGAATGACTCGGGGAGAAAGCGTTCATCATACCGCCCCCAGCTTCTGAATCTTGTGGGTGCCGCGGGCCAGCGAGACGTGCTTGGTCTCCATGTAGAACTCGAACGAGTAGTCGCCGCCGTCGCGGCCGATGCCGGATTGCTTCATGCCGCCGAACGGCGTCGGCAGATGGCGGACGTTTTCCGAGTTCAGCCAGATCATGCCGGCTTCGAGCGCATCGGCGACGCGCAGCGCGCGGCCCATGTCGCCGGTCCAGACATAGCCGGTGAGGCCGTAGCGGACGTCGTTGGCGATTTGAACCGCCTCGGCTTCGTCCTTGAACGGGATTACCGTGAGGAACGGGCCGAACACCTCGTCCTGCGCCACCTGCATGTCGCTGCGGGCATTCGTCACCAGCGTCGGCTGCACATAGTGGCCGCCGCCGGGGCCGTCGTAAGGCGCGCCGCCGACCGCGATGGTTGCGCCGTCCTTCCGGGCGACGTCGGCATAGGAGCAGACCTTGTCGAGATGGCGCTGATGGATCAGCGGGCCGACTTCGGTGGTCGGATCGAGCGGGTGGCCGACTCTCAGCGCACGCACGCGCGCCGCGAGCTTTTCGATGAACTGATCGGCAATCGACGCTTGCACCAGCAGCCGGCTGGACGAGGTGCAGCGCTCGCCGTTGAGCGAGTAGATCATGAACACCACGGCATCGAGCGCGCGGTCGAGATCGGCATCGTCGAACACGATCACCGGGTTCTTGCCGCCGAGTTCGAAGTGCACCCGCTTCAGCGTCGGTGCGCCCTGCGCCATGATCGCGGCGCCGGTCGCGGTTTCGCCGACGAAGGCGATCGCCTTGATGGCGGGATGTTCGGTCAGCGCCTTGCCGGCCTCTTCGCCAAAGCCGTGCACGGTATTGAGCACGCCGTCCGGCAGGCCGGCGTCCTTGCAGATCCGCGCCAGCATGTCGGCCGTCACCGGCGACCACTCGGCCGGCTTGTGCACCACGGTGCAGCCGGCCGCGAGCGCGGGGGCGATCTTCCAGGTCGACAGCATGAACGGCGTATTCCACGGGGTGATCACGCCCACCGGTCCGATCGGCACCCGCGTCGAGACGTTCCAGTGCTCGTCGCTCGGCGTGTTCAGCCCATCGCGCGCCTCGGCGCATTTGTCGGCAAAGAAGCGGAAATTCTCGGCGGCGCGCACCGCCGCCTTGGCCATGAAGCGATGCGCCTGACCGGTGTCGATGCACTCCAGCACGGCGATGTCGTCGGCGCGTGCCTCGATCGCATCGGCGATCCTGTGCAGCAGTTTGCGCCGCTTGGCCGGCGCCATGTCGCGCCACGCCGGAAACGCGGCCTTGGCGGCCTTTGCGGCGCGGTCGATGTCCGCCGCCGTGCCGCGCGCCACTTGCGCCAGCACCGCATTGTCGATCGGCGAGGCCGTCTCGAACACCTCGCCGGATGAGGCCGCAACGATTTCGCCGCCAATCAGATGGCCGATGCCATCGGCCTTGAGTTGCTTCAGCAGCGGTGCGGCGCGGTCGAGATTGGCCTGGAATCCGGAAGGGGGCGTAGCGGCATCAGCCATGGCGGGCCTCGGCGATCAGGAGGTCGTGGATCGAGTTGCGCTTCCAGCTCGTCTCCTTGTCGTTGACTTGCATGTCGAACGACAGCGCGAAGCCCTCGTCGCCGAACAGCGGATCGAGATAGTGCGAGAGCTGGGCGAAGATGTGGTCGCCGGCGCGCTTGCGGGCGGCGAGGTCGCGGCCCTCGCCGAGGCGCAGCAGCATCGCGAGAAAACTGAAGCCCGGCCGGCCGTCGGCGATCGCGTAAGTCTCGCAACGAATCGCGCGGACGCGGATGCCGCCGACCGGAAAGATTCCGGTCTCGATCGCGGTCGTGCGAACCAGTTCGACGATCTCGGCCATGTCCACCTTGTCGTCGAGATTGGCGGAATATTCGATGGTGAAATGCGGCATGTGTCCCTCGCTTCGGCGCGTCACCCGAAGTAACAACTCACGGTGCCGTAGGGCCCGAAGTCGGCCTGGATCGTATCACCCTTCGTGGTTTCGATCGCGCGGATGAACGAGCCGGCCAGCACGATCTGGCCGGGCTCCAGCGCCAGCCCCTGCGGCGCGATCTTGTTGGCCAGCCACGCGACCGCGGTCGCCGGATGGTTGAGCACGCCGGCGGCGAGGCCGGTCTCTTCGAGCTGGCCGTTCTTGGTCGCGAGCGCGCCGATCCAGCGGAGATCCGTGTCGAGCGGGCGGATCGGCCGGCCGCCGAGCACGATGCCGGCATTTGCGGCGTTATCGGCGATGGTGTCATAGATCTTGCGCGTCGCCTTGGTCTCCGGATCGACCCGCTGCACCCTCGTATCGAGGATTTCGAGCGCCGGCACCACGAAGTCGGTGGCGTTCAGCACGTCGAAGATCGTGCAATGCGGGCCGGCGAGGCGATGCTTGATGACAAAGGCGAGCTCGGCTTCGATCCGCGTCGCGATGAAGCGATCGGTCGGCACGATGCCGCCGTCATCGAAAAACATGTCGTCGAGCAGAATGCCGCTGTCGGGCTCACCGATGCCGAGCTGGCTCTGCATCGCCTTCGACGTCAGCCCGATCTTGTGGCCGCGCACGCGGCGGCCGGCGGCGAGCTTGATCTCGATCCAGGCGCCTTGGATCGCATAGGCATCGGTGATCGTGATCGCCGGATGATCGAGCGACAACTGGCGGATCTGGACCTTGGTTCGTTCGGCGCGATCGAGCCGTTCGGCCGCCGCGCGGATGTCGTCGTTCGAAAGCGCCATCGTCGCTCCAGCGAAAATCGTTTCATCCCGGCGCGGTTCGTTCAACAAAACCGTCGCGCGGCAGATGATTAACATGTTAAATGATCGCGCTCAAACCGAAACCGCTCCTGTTGCGATGCAAAAATCTCCGCCACCGTCATTGCGCGCGAAGCGAGGCGATCCAGCGGTGCGATCCAAAGCTGGATTGCGTCGGCGCGATACGCCCCGCAACGTCGGGGAGGAATCTTGCCGAAGCAAAGCGCCGATGCGCGAGTTCTCGCGCTCGCTGCCGATGCTGCTGCTGCGCGGCCGCGAGGCGGTGATGCGGCACTTCCGGCCGCTGCTGCGCGCGCACGGGCTCAGCGAGCAGCAATGGCGGATTTTGCGGGCCCTCACGGCGGTCGAATCGCTCGAGGTGACAGAGCTGGCGGAGCGCGCCTTCCTGCTCGGCCCCAGCCTGTCGCGGATGCTGCGTGATCTGGAAGCGCGCAAGCTGGTGGCGCGCAAGCCAGCCAAGGACGATCAACGGCGCAGTATGATGTCGATCACCGCCAAGGGGCTGAAGCTGATCGAAACTGTCGCGCCGTTTTCGGAAGCGATCTATGCCGAGATCACACGGCGGACCGGTGGCGATCGGCTCGCCGAGCTGCAGGACCTGCTGCGCGCGCTGGAGGCGAGTCTGATGGCGATGCCGGTGCACCATGCCGGAAGCGCGGTGGACAGCGAAGCCGAATTTCGCTCAACTCGCGCTCCTAAAAAGCGACCGCGGCCGAAGTCCGCGGCACGGGGAGGAGACGACGAATGATGCAGCAGCCCATGACCGCTGGCCGCAGGAGTGCGCCGGCATGGTGACGGTGCCGGTCGATCGGCTGATCGGTTTCGTCGCCCAGGTGTTCGAGCGCGCGGGCTCGTCCAAGGAAGAGGCGCTGCGGATCGGCTCCTATCTCACCACCGCCAATCTCACCGGCCATGACAGCCACGGCGTCATCCGCGTGCCGGTGTACATCCGCTGGCGCAATGCCGGCGCGGTGCATCCTGACCAGACCGTCGACGTCCCGGTCGATCTGCCGTCGCTCGCGGTGGTCGACGGCAAGTTCGGCTACGGCCAGACCGTCGGGCCGCAGGCGGTGCGGATTGGTATCGATAAATGCAAGACACAGGGGCTGTCCGCGGTCGCGCTGAAGAACGCAGGACACATCGGCCGGATCGGCGACTGGGCCGAGATGGCGGCGGCCGAAGGACTGGTGTCGATCCATTTCGTCACTGCGGCGGGCTCGGTCCTGGTTGCGCCGTTCGGCGGCGTCGATCGCAGACTATCGACCGCGCCGTATTGCGTCGGCATTCCGCGGACGGGTGCGCCGCCGGTGGTGCTCGATCTGGCCACCTCGATCGTCGCCGAAGGCAAGGTGCTGGTCGCGGCGCGCGGCGGCAAGAAGCTGCCGCAAGGCGCGCTGATCAATCCTGACGGGAGTTTGAGCGAAGACCCGGCGACGCTGTACGGCCCGCACGAGAAGGACGGCCCGATCAATCACGGCAACGGACAAGGCGCGATCCGCGCCTTCGGCGAGCACAAGGGCTCCGGGCTCGCGCTGATCTGCGAACTGCTCGGCGGCGCGCTCACCGGCAACGGCGCAACCGGGCCGAACCGGCCGTTCGCCAACGGCATGTTCTCGATCTACGTCGATCCCAAACGGATCGATCCGGCGCACGTCTTCGATGCCGAAGTCACGCGCTACGTCGATTACTTCAAGAGCGCCAAGCCGATCGCCGGCGTCGATCGGGTTCTGATCCCCGGCGATCCGGAAACGCGGACGCGTGCCGAGCGCACCAAGAACGGCGTCCCGCTCCCCGACGACACCTGGGCCGCGATCGTGGCAACGGCGCGCGAAGTCGGCGTGTCCGAGCAGGCGATCCAGGCGGCGACGGCGTGATGGATTGCGACCGGCACGACCTCATCCTGAGGAGCCGCGCGCAGCGCGGCGTCTCGAAGGATGGGCCGCGCGGCGCACGCTATCCACGCAGCCCATGGTTCGAGACGGCGCTACGCGCCTCCTCACCATGAGGGGTTCTGCTTGGTTAGGTGACATGGCGTCATGCGCGAGGTCGACCCGCGCATCCACCGTCCTTCGCAAGATGCGATCGCCGTGCCTTCGCCGCGCCGAAGGGGCTTTGGCCCCGCAGGCGCGTCGAGCCCGGCGATGACAGTAACGACTACAACATCGTCCATCACAACGCTCGAGGAACGACATGGCAAACAAGGTGAAACAACTCTGGGCCGACGGCAAAGTCGTGGTCAATGGCTGGCTGGCGATTCCGTCGGGGTTCTCGGCCGAGGTGATGGCACAGTGCGGGTTCGACAGCGTCACGGTCGATATCCAGCACGGCGTGCAGGACTATCAATCGATGGTCACCTGCTTCCAGGCGATGCAGGCGCATCCGGTGACGCCGATGGTGCGGGTGCCGTGGAACGAGCCGGGCATCATCGGCAAGGTGCTGGACGGCGGCGCCTACGGGGTGATCTGCCCGATGGTGAATACCAAGGAGGAAGCTGAAAACTTCGTCCAGTATTGCAAGTACCCGCCGCGCGGCACCCGCAGCAACGGACCGATCCGTGCCGGGCTGTACGGCTCGTCCGGCAATTATCAGGCGACCGCGAACGACGAGACGCTGTGCATCCCGATGATCGAGACCCGCACCGCGGTCGAGAACATGGAAGCGATCCTCGACGTCGAAGGCATTGCCGGCGTGTATATCGGGCCCAGCGATCTCGGCTTCTCCTACGGCCTGGTGCCGAAGCTCGACCGCGACGAGCCGGAGATCCTGAAGATCTACGACAAGCTGCTCAAGGAATGCGACAAGCGCGGCCTGTATCCGGGCATCCACTGTTCCGGCCCGGAAGGCGCCGCCCGCAACATCGCCCTCGGCTTCAAGCTGGTGACGCTGCTCAACGACAGCGGCATCATGGCGATCGGCGCCCGGAGCTGGGTCGCCGAGACGCGGAAGAATTCCGGCGGCAAGGCGTAAGCGCCGGCGCGGATGTGATGATCCGCATCGCGCCGATCGCGCGTGAAGATGTCCGGCGCAGGGCCGGACATCTCTGACCGATCGGAGTTCCGACAAGCCTGCCGGTAGCCGCTGCTACTCCGCGGCCTGCATCAGGCTCGGCGCGGTCTTGTCGTAATCGGCGACGGTGCCGATCGACTCCATCGACTTCTCGAACTTGACGAAGCTGTCGTCCATCGGCGCACGCGGATCGAAATCCGGATGCGCGATGACGCCATGGACGCGGCGGCGCTGCATGCCCATGTTGCCGCCGTCGTAGATCGGCAGCACCGAAGCCTCTCGCAGATACTTGCCGAATTTGTGCTCGGTGCTCAGGCTGTTGACGCCGACCACCTGCATGCACTTGAACACGCATTCGAACATCGCTTCGGTGACGTTGATCTTGCACATTGCGCCGAGCAACTCCGCGTGCTGCTCGTGCTTGTCGAGATAGTCGGCGGCGCGCCAGGAGAAGTAGCGGGCCGACTCGATCTTGGCGGCGACGTCGCCGAGAATGTAGCCGACGTTCTGGAACCGGATGATCGGCGTCAGCGACCCGGCGGTGTTGGACTTGGCGAATTTGAGCGCATCCTCGTAGGCGGCGCGCGCGACGCCGACCGCTGCGATGGCGGCGACCGGCCCCGACCAGGCGAAGTTGCGGTTGATGACGAAATCGCCGTTGCCTTCTGCGCCCGGCAGCAGATTATCCACCGGCACGCGGGCGTTCTCGAACGTCACCAGAGCGTTGGACGTGGTGCGGTGGCCTTCCTTGTTGAGGAACTGCCATGTGATACCGGGCGTGCCGCGCTCGACCACCATCGCCGACAATCCCTCGGTGCCGCCGACCTTGGAATTGGTGCGCACGATCACGCATTGCGTGTTGGTGCCGAACCCGTCCCAGCCCGGCGAGGACGACCATTTCTTCCTGCCGTTCAGGATGTAGTGATCGCCGTCGCGCACCGCAGTGAGGCCGATGCCGGCGGGCGGCAGCGGACTGTCGAAATTCGCAGTGCCGCCGGTGCCGCCGGGCGGCTCGCCAGCGGTCCAGGCGCTGAGATATTCGCCGGTCGGGTCTGACGTCGCAGCGCCGATGAAGCGCTTCTTCTGTTCCTCGCTGCCGTACCAGGACACGGGCATCAGCCCGAGGCCGTTGCACAGCACGGTGCAGGCGAAACCGGGGTCGACCGCGCAGATTTCTTCTGCGGCGATCACGAAGTCGAGGCAGGACAGGCCGCCGCCGCCATAGGCGCTGGGCAGCATCGCCATCGCAATGCCGGCCTTGTAGGCGGCGACGTAAGCCGACTTGGTCTTCTGATAGGCCAGCATCGGGTCCGACTCTTTGTCGGCCGCGGGGATCACCGGTGCAAGAACGCCTTCCGAGAAGTCGCGCGCCATTTTCTGAATCTTCCGCTGCTCCGCGGACATCGTGAAATCGATCGCCATCCTGGTCTCCTGTGTGAGTGACGCTGCTGAGTGACGAGAGCGAAATCCCCGGCGAAACGTCGATCCCGTGGCTGCCATTCTGAGCCCGGAATTGCCTTCGACAAGAAAACACTTTAGGCAGTCAAAAGTGTCTAAAGTCCATTTTCTGATCGCCCGAGCGAGAGGTTTGGCAGAGAATGGGGCAGCGCTTGGCTGAAATTGCAGCACCGGCGTCGTTTGCAATCGATTAGACAGAAGCAAGGCACGCGTCATCGGAGAGTCGACGTTGATAGTTGGAGATACCCAACAGCGATTGCTGACCAAGCTCCTGGAGGCCAAATCCGGGCTGATGATCGACGAGTTGGCCGCGGGGCTTGAAATCACCCGAAGCGCGGTGAAGCAGCATCTCGCCGGGCTGCAACGCGCCGGCTATGTGCAGCAGGCGTCATCGCGCAAGACCGGCGGCCGCCCCGGCTTCATCTACACTCTGACGGAGAGCGGCATCGATCTGTTCCCCAAGCGCTATTCGTGGTTCTCGCGGGTGATGTTCGAAAGTCTCCGCAAGACTATCGGCGCCGAGCGGTTCGGAACCTACATGTACGAACTCGGTGTCGACATGTCGGCGCCGGCGATTCCACGGCTGGTCGGCAAGACCCGGACCGAGCGGGTCGTGGAGATCGTCAAGATCATGAACGAGACCGGCTTCGCCGCGCGGGTGGTTTCGCCGGGCAAGGGCGAGAAGATCCCGCGGATCGAATGCAAGAACTGCGTCTTTCACGATCTGTCGAAGGACTACATCGAAGTCTGCCAGTTCGATCTCGGCTTCTTGTCGGGATTGATGGGCGCGCCGATCGAACATCAGGACTGCATGCAGCGCGGCGGCAACGCCTGCCGGTTCAAGTTCACGCCGCTGGCCTGAGGGCGCGGAGCGTCCCCGCTCGTCCGATCGATGCAGCCTACGGCGGCAACTTGTAGAACGGTGTCGGTTCGGAATTGGCGATGGCGCGGGGGTCGAAGCGCGGGTCGGCCATCACGGTGCATATCTTCCGCATCTGCATGCCGATATTGCCGGCGTCGTACAGCGGGAAGACCGCGGCCTCGCGCAGATAGCGCTCCAGCGGGTGGGTTCTGTCGAGCGCGTTGACGCCGACCGCCTTCATCGCCTGGAACACCGCGTCGAACAGCAACTCGCTGCAGAACACCTTTGCCATCGGCCCGACGGCGTGGCCGTCGGCATTGTTCTGATCGTGGTAATGCGCGGCCTTCCAGGCGAAGGCGCGGCAGGCTTCCACCTTCATCGCGACCTCTGCCAGCGTGTAGGCGACGGCCTGATGCTGGATGATCGGCCGGTCGCCGCCGCCGGTGTAGGTCTTTGCCCATTTCAGCGCGTATTCGTAGGCCGAGCGCGCGACCCCCACGGCGGCGATCGCCGCCACCGGGCCCGACCAGGTGAACGCCTTGTTGATCACGAGATCCCCCTGACCGAGCGCGAACACGTTCTCCTCTGCGACCCGGCAGTCCTTGAAGACGATCGAGTTGTTCTGGCTGAGACGGTGTCCGAGCTTCGAGATCGGCTGCTCGTAGTGCACGCCGGCGGTTCCGCGTGGCACGATGATCGCGCTCAGTCCCTCGGTCCCGCCGGATTTCGGCGCCGTGCGCACGATGCAGACGTTGACGTCAGCGCCCTTCAGGTCCCAGCCGCCTGCGTTGCAGGGCCAGAATTTCCGGCCATTGAGGATGTACTCGCCGTTCTTCTTGTCGTGGGTGGCGGTCAGCGCAATGCCGGCGGGGTAGGGCGCCGCACCGTCGAAGTTCGCGGTGCCGCCCGGGCTGCCGGACGGTTCGCTCACTGTCCAGGCGGCGAGATATTCGGCGCGTGGGTCGCTGGTGGCGGGGATCAGCCATTTGCGCTTCTGCGCTTCGGAGCCGAACCAGACCAGCGGCATCAGCGCCAGCCCGTTCACCAGCAGAATCGTCGCGAAGCCAGGATCGATGGCGGTCAGTTCTTCGACGACGATCTGCAGATCGACATTGCTGATGCCGCCGCCGCCGTACTTTTTCGGGATGAAGCCGGTGGCGAAGCCGAGCTTGTAGCTCTCGACATAGGCGCCCTTGATGGCGTGGAAGCCGCGCTGCGGATCGGGATCCTCATCGGCGGCAGGGACCAGCGGCGCCAGAATGTCGTTCGCGAATTCGCGCGCGACCCGCTGAAGCCGCCGCTGTGCATTGGTCAGGGTGAAGTCGATCGCCATATTCGCCCCGTCTCCATTTAGACAGCTTTATATAGCTAAAGCTCGCCGAGCGGCCGGCGGTAGTGTGGGCAAACGCCGCCCCAAACGCGGCATCGGGGCTAAATCAGCGGCAAACCGGGAGAGCGGAGGGCGGAACTGGGTCGCCGAGACGCTGAAGAATTTCGGGGGAAGGCGTGAGCGTCGGTGGCCTTTATTCTCGACCGAACGTTCCTTCATCCACCGCGTTCAATCCCACCGCCGTCATCCTCTGCGAAAGCGGAGGCCCATTATTCCAGAGTGTAGTTCGCGTTCAGCGGGCGGCACCCGCCATCACCACGGACGCTCTGAGAGACTGGGGCGCCCGCCCGCGCGGGCGATGACGCCCCTCTACGCGGCCGCGCTTCGCCCCTTCCTTGTGCACCCCTTGCTCTTTGTTCGCACTTGATCGCCCCGAGCTCCGGTGTTCTGCTCAAATTCAATGCTGGAGTTGCCCTCGTGTCGATCTACGTCGCCCTTCATCACGTCACCCATTACAAATACGACCGCCCGGTCGACATCGGCCCCCAGACCATCCGGCTGCGTCCGGCGCCGCATACCCGGACGCCGATCCTGTCGTATTCGCTGAAGGTCACGCCGGCGAACCACTTCATCAATTGGCAGCAGGACCCGCAGGGCAATTGGCTGGCGCGGTTCGTGTTTCCGGAGAAGGCGGACGAGCTGAAGATCGAGGTCGATTTCACCGCGGCGATGACGGTGATCAACCCGTTCGACTTCTTCGTCGAGAGCTATGCCGAGAGCTTTCCGTTCGCCTACAGCGCCGACCTGCAGCACGAGCTGGCGCCGTATCTGGCGACGATCGAGCCCGGGCCGTTGTTCAAGGCGTATCTCGATTCGATCCCGCGCGAAGCCGAAAGCACGGTCAACTTCCTGGTCGACCTCAACGCCAAACTGCGCGAGCGCGTCAACTACATCATCCGGATGGAGCCGGGTGTGCAGACGCCGGAGGAAACGCTGGCCAAGAGCGCCGGCTCGTGCCGCGACTCGGCGTGGCTGCTGATCCAGACCCTGCGGCACCTCGGCCTCGCGGCGCGATTCGTGTCCGGTTATTTGATCCAGCTTCGCCCCGACATCGAGTCGCTCGACGGGCCGAAGGGCGCCGCGCACGATTTCACCGATCTGCCCGCCTGGGCCGAAGTGTATCTGCCCGGCGCCGGCTGGGTCGGCTTCGACGTCACCTCTGGCCTGCTCGCCGGGGAGGGGCACATCCCGGTCGCCGCCACGCCGCATTATCGCACGGCGGCGCCGATCTCCGGCGTGGTCGGCTTCGCCAATGTCGATTTCAACTTCGACATGCGGGTCGAGCGCATCCGCGAAGCGCCGCGCATCACCAAGCCGTTCTCTGACGAATCCTGGGCGCGGCTCGATGCGCTCGGCGAAAAGGTCGACGCTGATCTGACCGCGCACGACGTGCGGCTGACGATGGGCGGCGAGCCGACCTTCGTGTCGATCGACGATATGGAATCGCCGGAGTGGAACGTCGCTGCGGTCGGCGGCGCCAAGCGCAAGCTTGCCGACGATCTGATCCGCCGGCTGCGCACCCGCTTCGCGCCCGGCGGCATGCTCCATTTCGGTCAGGGCAAATGGTATCCGGGCGAAAGCCTGCCGCGCTGGGCGTTCGGGCTGTATTGGCGCAAGGACGGCGTGCCGATCTGGAAAAATGCCGATCTGATCGCGCCGGTGGTTGGCCAGCGGCCGGCCAAGGTCGAGGAGGCCGAGCAATTCGCGCTTCACACGGCGAAGAGGCTCGGCATCGACACCGACTACGTGCTGCCGGCATTCGAAGATCCGACCCACTGGCTGCAGAAGGAAGCCACGCTGCCGCCGAACGTCGATCCGCACGACAACAAGCTCGCCGATCCGGAAGAGCGCGCGCGGATGGCGCGGGTGTTCGACACCGGGCTGAATACGCCGCGCGGCTTCGTGCTGCCGATCCAGGCGTGGAATGCGGACGCCGCGCCGGCGCAGAAGAAGCGCTGGCGCAGCGAGCGCTGGAAGCTGCGTCGCGGCAATCTGTTCCTGCTGCCGGGCGACTCGCCGCTCGGCTTCCGGCTGCCGATCTCGTCGCTGCCGCACATCCCCGAAGACGACTATCCCTTCATTGTGCCGCGCGATCCGCTCGAGCCGCGCGGCGCATTGCCGCTGTTTGCGCCGCCGCCGGCCAGCGATGCCGAGCCCGCACGCGAGCAGATGACGGTGGTCGAACAGTCGGCCGGCGAAGCGACGGCCAGCCAGCCGGTCGAGGAGCAGAAGCTGCGCAAAGGCGGGGTGCGCACCGCGATGTCGATCGAGCTGCGCGAGGGCGTGCTGTGCGCCTTCATGCCGCCGACCGAGAGAATCGAGGACTATCTCGAACTGATCGCCGCGGTCGAAGCCACCGCCGAAGAGATGCAGATCCGCGTCCATATTGAAGGCTATCCGCCGCCCTACGATCCGCGCATCGACGTCATCAAGGTGACGCCTGATCCGGGCGTGATCGAAGTCAACATTCAGCCGGCCTCGAACTGGCGCGAGGCGGTGCGCACCACGTTCGGCCTGTATGAGGACGCTGCGCAAGTGCGGCTCGGCGCCAACCGCTTCCTGATCGACGGCCGCCACACTGGCACCGGCGGCGGCAATCACGTCGTTGTCGGCGGTGCCAACCCTGCGGACTCGCCGTTCCTGCGGCGGCCGGATCTGCTCAAGAGTCTGGTGCTGTTCTGGCAGCGGCATCCGTCGCTGTCCTATCTGTTCTCCGGGATGTTCATCGGGCCGACCAGCCAGGCGCCGCGGATCGACGAGGCGCGGCACGATTCGCTGTACGAACTGGAGATTGCGTTGGCGCATGTGCCGCCGCCGGGCGTCAAGGGCCCGCTGTGGCTCGCCGACCGGCTGTTCCGCAACATCCTGGTCGATATCACCGGCAACACCCATCGGGCCGAGATCTGCATCGACAAGATGTATTCGCCGGATAGCCCGACCGGCCGGCTCGGCCTGGTCGAATTCCGCGCGCTGGAGATGCCGCCGGATCCGCGGATGAGCCTTGCGCAGCAGCTTCTGATCCGCGCGCTGATCGCGATGCTCTGGCGCGAGCCTCTGGAGGGCAAGTTCGTCCGCTGGGGCACCGCGCTGCACGACCGCTTCATGCTGCCGCATTGTCTGTGGGAGGATTTCCGCGACGTGCTCGGCGAGCTGGCGGGTGCCGGCTACGCGTTCGAGCCGGAGTGGTTCACCGCGCAGCTCGAGTTTCGTTTTCCGGTGTTCGGCAGCGTGTATCATGGCGGTGTCACATTGGAGGTGCGGCAGGCGCTGGAGCCGTGGCACGTGCTCGGCGAAGAGGGCACTGCGGGCGGCACGGTGCGCTATGTCGACAGTTCGGTGGAGCGGCTGCAGGTCAAGGCCGAGGGCTTCGTCGAGGGCCGCCACGTCATCACCTGCAACGGCCGCCGGCTGCCGATGACGCCGACCGCGCGGGTCGGCGAAGCGGTGGCCGCAGTGCGGTTCAAGGCGTGGCAGCCGGCCGTCGGGCTGCATCCGACGATCCCCGTGCATGCGCCGCTGGTGTTCGACATCGTCGACACCTGGAACGGCCGCTCGCTCGGCGGCTGCGTCTATCACGTCGCCCATCCCGGCGGCCGCGCCTACGAGACCAAGCCGGTGAACTCGTATGAAGCCGAGGCGCGGCGGCTGGCCCGGTTCCAGGATCACGGCCACACCCCGGGACGGATCGATCCGCCGCAGGAAGAACGCACACTTGAATTCCCGCTGACCCTCGACTTGCGGACGCCGCTGCTGCATTGAATCCTTCCACATGGGGGATGAGACGATGGCGCAGCATGTCGGCCCGGCCCGGAAGGTTCGGCCACGCGACCGCAAGGTCGGGCAGTGGACCCGCGACTACACGCGGCTGCCCGGCATCCCCGATGAATTCATCGGCGCCGATGGCCAGCCGCGTCCGGTGTGGAGCCGTTATTTCGAGGCGTTCGCGGCACTCTCCGCCGACGAGATCGAGCGCCGCTTCGCCGCCGCCGACCGGCATCTGCGCGATGCCGGCGTCACCTATCGGGCGCCGGGCGATGCCGCCGACCGCGCCTGGCCGCTCAGCCACGTCCCGCTGCTGATCGGCGAGACCGAATGGCAGCAGATCGCCGCCGGCATCGCCCAGCGCGCGACGCTGCTCGAGAGCGTGCTGCAGGACATCTATGGCGACGGCCGGCTGATTGCCGACGGTGCGCTGCCGGCGGCCGCGATCGCCGGCAGTGCCGACTATCTGCGGCCGATGGTCGGGGTCCGGCCGCCGGGCGGCCGCTATCTGCATTTCTACGCCGCCGACATCGGCCGCGGTCCCGACGGGCAGTGGTGGGTACTCGGCGATCGCACCCAGGCGCCGTCGGGCGCCGGCTATGCGCTGGAAAACCGCCTGGTGCTGTCGCGCGCCTTCAACGACCTCTACAAGTCGATGAATGTCGAGCGCGTCGCCTCGTTCTTCGAGGCGTTCCGCGACAGCCTGCGCGCGATCGCCGATCGCGACGAGCCGAGGATCGGGCTGCTGACGCCGGGCCGGTTCAGCGAAACCTATTTCGAACATGCCACGCTGGCGCGCTATCTCGGCTTCCTGCTGGTCGAAGGCGATGACCTTGCGGTATCCGACGACCGTCTGCACATCCGCACCGTCGCCGGGTTGAAGCGGATCGACGTGCTGCTGAGGCGGATCGACGCCAACTCGCTCGATCCGCTCGAGCTCGACGCGTCGTCGCAGCTCGGTGTCGCCGGACTGATCGATGTGATCCGCAAAGGCGGCGCCGTGGTCGCCAACATGCCGGGCTCAGGCGTGCTCGAAGCGCGCGCGCTGCTCGGCTTCCTGCCGCCGCTGGCTCGCCGGCTGCTCGGCGAGGATCTGAAGATGCCGCACATCGCCACCTGGTGGTGCGGCCAGCCTGCGGCGCGCGAGCAGGTGCTCGACCGGCTCGACGAATTCGTGATCGAAGGCGCGTATGGCCAAAGCGTGCCGGGCTTCTCGCATCACGGCCCGGTGCTGCCCGGCGAACTGCCGCCGGTGGTCCGCGATCACTTGCGCGACGCCATCGCGGCCCGCGGGCTCGATTACGTTGCGCAGGAGCAGGTGCGGCTGTCGACCACGCCGGTGTGGGACAACGGCAAGCTGGCGCCGCGGCCGTTCGTGCTGCGGGTGTTCGCCGCCGCCACTGAGAACGGCTGGGCGGTGATGCCCGGCGGGTTCTGCCGGATCGCCGACCGGCTCGACTCGCGCGCGGTGTCGATGGGCGAGGGCGCGCGTGCCGCCGACGTCTGGGTGGTGGCCGATCATGCGGTGGCGCCGTCGTCGCTGCTGCCCGCGGTCGACAGCGTCCGCATCCGCCGCATCACCGGCGTGCTGCCGAGTCGCGCCGCCGACAATCTGTTCTGGCTCGGCCGCTATCTCGAGCGCGCCGAGGCGACGCTGCGGCTGCTGCGCGCGCTCAGCGCGCCGCAGCGCGATCCCGGCAAGGGACCGCTGCACCATGCGATCGAGAAGATCCAGCGGCTGTTGATCGCCTGGGGCGCGACCGCGCTGGGGCCTGGTTGATCCGCGCCGCCCAGCGCAACGCCTCGTCGCTGCGCGAACGGCTGTCGCCGGACGCCTGGCACGTCATCACCCAGATGGAAGCGCGTCTGGCGTTGCCGGTCGAGGGCGAAGAAGCCGTCGTCCAGGCTGCGGATGTCGCGCTGCAGGAGCTCGCGAGCTTCTCCGGCCTGTCGCACGAGAACATGAACCGGGCCGCCGGCTGGCGCTTCCTGCGGATCGGTCGCCGCGTCGAGCGCGCCGTCAACACCGCGCGGTTCGCCCGGCAGTTCTCCTGCGACGGCGCTACCGCCGAAGACCTCGACGTGTTGCTCACGCTGGTGGACTCGCAGATCACCTACCGGTCGCGCTATCTGCTGGCGCCGCTGCTGGCGCCGGTCCGCGATCTCGCCGTGCTCGATCCCTACAATCCGCGCTCGGTGGCGTTCCAGGTCGAGGAGCTGAATGAGCACATCGCCAGCCTGCCGGCGCTGCACGAGGGCGGCTTGATCGAGCGGCCGCAGCGGCTAGCGGTAGCGGCACTGGCGAAGCTCACCGCGGCCGAGGCCGAGGCGATCGACGCCTCCTGGCTGTTCGCGCTTGAGCAGGATCTGCTCGGACTGGCGGAAGCGGTCGGCGCGCACTACTTCCCGCACGGCGCCAGCGCGATGCGCCCGGAAAAGCTGACGGGGCTGGCGTGATCTACGACATTCGCCACGTCACGACGTACTCCTACGGCAGCCAGGTCAGCTTCGCGCGCTGTTCGCTGCGGCTGAGGCCGATCGCCGATGCCGGCCAGTCGCTGATTTCGCACGCGATCGAGATCAAGCCACGGCCGGCGGTGCGCACCGCGCGTACCGACTTCTTCGGCATCCTGACCGAGAACATCGTGATCGAAACGCCGCATCGCGTGTTGCGGATCGACAGCCGGTCGCGGGTCGAGGTGACTCGGCGGACGCCGGCGCGCGACGAAGGTAGCCAGCCTTGGGAGCCGGTGCGCGACGCCGCGCTCACCAGTCTGAGCCTCGGCGCGTCGTCGCCGGTCGGTTACGTGTTCTCGAGTCCGCTGGTGCCGATCCTGCCGGCGGTCACGCGCTACGCGGCGCAGAGCTTCTCGCAGGGGCGCGGCGTGCTCGCCGGCGCCGCCGAACTGATGCAGCGGATCCGCAACGAATTCCGCTACGACCCCAAGGCGACGGTCATCTCGACGCCGCTGGCCGAAGTGTTCGAGAAGCGACACGGCGTCTGCCAGGACTTCGCCCATGTGATGATCGCCGGCCTGCGCGGGCTCGGGCTACCGGCCGCCTATGTCAGCGGTTACTTGCGGACCTACCCGCCCGAAGGACAGGAGCGGCTGCAGGGCGCCGATGCGACCCACGCCTGGGTTTCGGTGTGGTGCGGCAATGAACTCGGCTGGATCGGATTCGATCCGACCAACGATCTGCTGGTCGGCACCGACCATATCGTCCTGGCGGTTGGCCGGGATTTTTCGGACGTGTCGCCGGTCGATGGTGTGATCGTCGGATCGCGCCGGCAGAAGCTCTCGGTTGCGGTCGACGTCATCCCGGTCGAGTGACCGCCCGGATCGTCTCGAGCGTCCGTTACCGCACCGTCCAGGCGCGAAAATCAACAGAGCTGACAACTAGTTATTAGTTCTGCCGATCAGGCTGACTGGTAACAACCCGAGGCGGTCGCTTAACACTACGTTCGCGTTTGAACCTCAGTGTGACCGGGCCTTGAACCCTCAGCCCTTGTCAGGAGAAGACCTCCCATGAGCAAGAACCTCATCGCCATCGCCACCACGGCCGCGATGGTTCTCGTCGCCATTCCCGCGAGCGCCGGTGCGAGCAAGGACGACGCGATCGCACTGGTGAAGAAGGCCGTTACGGCGATCAAGTCCGACGGCGCCGAGAAAGCCTACCCGGCGATCAGCGACCGCGCGGGCCCGTTCGTCAAGGACGATCTCTACGTCGTGGTCTATCAGCTCGACGGCAAGGTGCTGGCGCATGGCGCCAACGCCAAGTTCGTCGGCAAAGATATGATCGAGGCGCAGGACGTCGACGGCAAGCTGTACGTCAAGGAGCGCGTCGAGATGGCCGCCAAACAGCCTTCGTTTTGGCAGGACTACAAATTCGTCAATCCGGTGAGCAAGAAGGTCGAACCCAAGGAGATGTACTGCGAGCGGCTGGACAACACCGCCGTCTGCGCCGGCGTCTACAAGATGTAACGTCCGCCGCCTTGCGCTCGAACACTGCCGAATGACATCGGAATATCGTTGATGACAAGCTGGATCAAACACATCGGGCTGTCGTGGAAGGTCCAGCTTGCCCCGGCATTTCTCGTCTTGGTGATGATCGCGATCGGCGCGTTCGCGTTGCAGTCGCTGCGCGCCAATCAGCGGAACGTCGACAAGCTGGTCTCCGGCCCGGTGAGATTGTCGGAACTGGCGGCGGACCTCAACAACACCGCCTGGACCGCGCATGCCAAGCTGTACCGGATGGCCGCGACAGCGGCGAACGAGACCGATACGGCCAAGCTCACCCAGGTGATCAAGGAGGCGTCCGCCGGCATCGGCCAGATCCCGACCTCGCTGGGCGGAGTCGAGAAGGCGCTCGGTGCCGACGCCGCCAAACCAGCGTTCCAGAAATTGAAGGCGGCGGTGGCCGCGTATCAGAAGCAGGCCAAAAACGCGATCGAAATGGCCGACGGAGACGCCGGCTCCGCGATGCTGTTCATCAAGAGCGCGGAGAAGAGTTTCGGCGAGATCGACCGGCAGATCAGCGATCTGCTGCTGTCGACCGCCGACACGCGCGACCGCGAGATCGCACAAACCGGGATCGCACTCGATCGCGAGCAGGTGGTGCTCGGCAGTGTCCTCGCCGTGGCGTCGCTGGTCGGTGTGGCGTTCTCGTTTCTGATCGGCCGCGGTATCGCCCGCCCGGTGGTGGCGATGTCCGGGGCGATGCGCGAGTTGGCTTCGGGCAATTTCGACGTGCCATTGCCCGGCCTGGAACGTGGCGACGAGGTCGGCCAGATGGCCCGTGCGGTCGCGGAGTTCAAGGTTCAGGCGGTCGCCAAGGCCGAGCGCGAGCAAGCCGAACGCCAGCGTCAGGACCGGGAAGCCGCAGAAGCGCGGCGTGCCGAACTGCATCAACTGGCCGACAGCTTTGAGGCCGCGGTGGGCCAGATCGTCGAACAGGTCGGAATCGCCTCGCAGGCGCTGGAAGCCTCCGCCGGCGCGCTCTCCAAGGGTAGCGCCGAAACTCAGCAGCTCGCCACGACGGTGGCCGTAGCCTCGTCCGAGACCTCGCATAATGTGCAGTCGGTGGCGTCTGCCACCGAGGAGATGACCGCCTCGGTCGAGGAGATCAGCCGCCAGGTCTGCGAGTCCCGCAAGATCGCCGACGAGGCGGTGCAGCAGGCCGAACAGACCGACGCCCGGATCGCCAAGCTGTCGCAGGCCGCCAACCGTATCGGCGACGTGACTCAGCTGATCACCACGATCGCCGGCCAGACCAATCTGCTGGCGCTCAACGCCACCATCGAGTCCGCCCGCGCCGGCGAGGCCGGCCGCGGCTTTGCGGTGGTGGCGCAGGAGGTCAAGGCGCTGGCGGAGCAGACCGCCAAAGCCACCGACGAAATCAGCGCGCAGATCTCCGAGATGCAGGCCGCGACTCGGGAGTCGGTGGACGCCATCAAGGAGATCGGTGGCACCATCGGCAAGATTGCGCACATCGCGTCGACGATCGCTGCGTCCGTGCACGAGCAGGGCGCAGCTACCCAGGAGATCGCCCGCAGCGTCCAGCAGGCGGCGATCGGCACCAACCAGGTTGCGGCCACTATCGGCGACGTCAACCGCGGCGCCGCCGACACCGGGGCCGCGTCGGACGAAGTGCTGAGCTCGGCGCAGATGCTGTCGGGCGAGAACAACCGGCTGCGCGCCGAGGTGGCTAAATTTCTCGCAACCGTGCGGGTCGCCTGACGCGCACGGCTTTGCTAGCCTCCGGCCAGCGCTGCGATCGCAGCACCCGTGCCGGGGATGCCATGATCTATCGCCACAGCATCGGCAACGTCTCGTTCGTGTTCGAGGATCTGCGCGACTTGCTCGCCAAGGCGAGCCCGCCGCGGTCAGGTGATCGTCTCGCCGGCATCGCCGCCGACAGCGCCGAGCAGATGGTCGCGGCGCGAATGGCGCTGGCCGACCTGCCGCTGCGGCAATTCCTGTCCGAAATGGTGATCCCTTACGAGGCCGACGAAGTGACGCGGCTGATCGCAGATCGTCACGACGCGGCGGCGTTCGCGCCGGTGGCCTCGTTCACCGTCGGCGGCTTTCGCGACTGGCTGCTGTCGGATGCGGCCACGCCGGCGGCGTTGGCCGCGCTGGCGCCGGGCCTGACGCCCGAAATGGTCGCCGCGGTCTCGAAGCTGATGCGCAACCAGGACCTGATCCTGGCGGCGAAGAAGTGCAGCGTCGTCACGCGATTCCGCAACACCGTCGGCTTGCCGGGGCGGATGAGCGTGCGTCTGCAGCCGAACCATCCGTTCGACGATGCCCGCGGCATCACCGCCTCCATTCTCGACGGTCTGCTGCTGGGCGCCGGCGACGCCTGTATCGGCATCAATCCGGCGAGCGACGATCCCGCGGTGCTCGGCCAGTTGGTGCGGCTGCTCGACGATATCATCGGGCGGCTGGGCATCCCGACGCAGGGCTGTGTGCTCACCCACGTCACCACCACGCTGCGTCTGATCGAGCAGGGGGCGCCGGTCGATCTTACGTTCCAGTCGATCGCCGGCACCGAGGCCGCCAATCGCAGCTTCGGCATTGATCTGGCGCTACTGGCGGAGGCGCATCAGGCGACCCTGGCGCAGAAGCGCGGTACGGTCGGCGACAACGTGATGTATTTCGAGACCGGGCAGGGCTCGGCGCTGTCGGCGAATGCGCATCACGGCGTCGATCAACAGACCTGCGAGGCGCGCGCCTATGCGGTGGCCCGTGCCTATTCGCCGCTGCTGGTCAACAGCGTGGTCGGCTTCATCGGCCCGGAATATCTTTACGACGGCAAGCAGATCGTGCGCGCCGGTCTCGAAGATCATTTCTGCGGCAAGCTGCTCGGCCTGCCGCTCGGTGTCGACATCTGCTACACCAACCACGCCGAAGCCGATCAGGACGACATGGATACGCTGCTCACGCTGCTCGCAGCCGCCGGCGTCAATTTCATCATGGGCGTACCCGGCGCCGACGACGTGATGCTGAACTACCAGTCCACCTCGTTTCACGACGCGCTGTACGTCCGTGATCTGTTCGGCCTGAAGCGCGCGCCGGAATTCGACGACTGGCTGGTCCGCGCCGGTTTTGCCGGCCCCGATCACCGCCCGCTGACGGACGGTGCTCTGCTGCCGGAAATCGCCGCGCGATTGATTGCTTGACGCAGCGGCTTGCCCGAAGCTCCGATAAAGAATCTCTGGCCGCTCCAATGCGGCCGTGATTAGATCGCGCATCGCGACCGCAATGGCGGGTTTTTTGCATCGGTGGGGAACCGGTCGCGAGTCGCGCAGTTGTATTGAACTTGCCGTTTTGGGGGCCGGCGGTCGAACCGTGTCGACGATTGCCGCAACCAACTCCGGGCAGCGTGACGTTCGCGGGGAAAGTTCAATGAGAGCCGAATCGGGGCAGACCAGTCGTCGTATCCTGTGTGTCTTCCCGCGTTACACGAAGTCGTTCGGCACGTTTCAGCACGCTTATCCGTTGATGGACGGGGTCGCGGCCTTCATGCCGCCGCAGGGACTGTTGTTGATCGCGGCCTATCTGCCGGAAGATTGGTCGGTCCGGTTCATCGACGAGAACATCCGCGCCGCTACCGAGGAGGATTTCTCCTGGGCGGACGCGGTGTTCGTCAGCGGCATGCATATTCAGCGGCAGCAGATGAACGATATCTGCCGGCGCGCGCACGACTTTGATCTGCCGGTGGCGCTCGGTGGTCCGTCGGTCAGCGCTTGCCCCGACTACTATCCGAACTTCGACTATCTGCATGTCGGCGAACTCGGCGACGCCACCGATCAATTGATCGCCAAATTGGCGCACGACGTGACCCGGCCGAAGCGCCAGATCGTGTTCACCACCGAAGACCGCCTCGACATGACGCTGTTTCCGATTCCGGCCTACGAGCTGGCGGAATGCAGCAAATATCTGCTCGGCAGCATCCAATACTCGTCGGGTTGTCCGTATCAGTGCGAATTCTGCGACATTCCGGGCCTGTACGGCCGCAACCCGCGGCTGAAGACGCCTGAGCAGATCATCACCGAACTCGACCGCATGGTCGAATGCGGCATCCGCGGCTCGGTGTATTTCGTCGACGACAATTTCATCGGCAACCGTAAGGCCGCGCTCGACCTGCTGCCGCATCTGGTCGAATGGCAGAAGCGCACCGGCTTTCAGCTGCAGCTCGCCTGCGAGGCGACGCTGAACATCGCCAAGCGGCCCGAGATTCTCGAACTGATGCGCGAGGCGTATTTCTGCACGATCTTCTGCGGGATCGAAACGCCGGATCCGACCGCATTGAAGGCGATGCACAAGGACCACAACATGATGGTCCCGATCCTCGAGGGCGTGCGGACGATCTCGAGCTACGGCATCGAGGTGGTATCGGGCATCATTCTCGGCCTCGACACCGACACGCCGGAGACCGGCGAATTCCTGATGCAGTTCATCGAGCAGTCGCAGATCCCGCTGCTGACCATCAACCTGCTGCAGGCGCTGCCGAAGACGCCGTTGTGGGATCGGCTGGAGCGGGAAGGCCGGCTGGTCCACGACGACAACCGCGAGTCCAATGTCGACTTCCTGCTGCCGCACGATCAGGTGGTGGCGATGTGGAAGGACTGCATGGCGCGGGCCTATGAGCCCGAAGCGCTGCTGAAGCGCTACGAGTATCAGATCGCGCACGCCTACGCGACGCGGCTGCACCCGTCGACGCCGCAGCGGGCCTCGAAGGCCAACATCAAGCGTGGCATGATCATGCTGCGCAACATCATCTGGCAGATCGGCATTCGCGGCGACTACAAGCTGGCGTTCTGGAAATTCGCGCTGCGACGGCTGATCCGCGGCGATATCGAGAACCTGCTGCTGGTAATGGTGGTGGCGCACCATCTGATCATCTATGCGCGCGAAGCTTCGCGCGGCCATGCCAACGCCTCGAATTACTCGCTGCGCCTGCGCGAAGCGGCGGTGCCGGCCGAATAGGATTGCGATGACCACCCCTGCCACGCCGCCTCGCTCGCTGGGCGAGCTGCGCCGTCTCACTCCGGCCCGGGTCGCGCTCGGTCGCGCCGGCGCCAGTCTGCCGACCGACGCGTTGCTGGATTTCACGCTGGCCCATGCCCGCGCCCGCGATGCCGTGCATGCCGGATTCGACGCCGACGCGATCGCCGGCGGACTGGAGGCGCTCGGTCTGCCGACGCTGCAGGTGGCGAGCCGCGCGGCGGATCGCCGCGACTATCTGGCCCGCCCCGACCTCGGCCGCCAGCTCGATCCGGCCGCGCGCGAGCTCTTAGCCGGAGCCCCAAAGGGGAACGATGTCGTGCTTGTGATCGGCGACGGCCTGTCGCCGGTCGCGGTGGCGGCTCAGGCTCTCGATGTGGCGCGCCATCTGCTGGCGCGGCTCGCCGCGGCCCGGATCGGCATCGGGGCTGCGGTGGTGGCAAGCGGTGCCCGGGTTGCGCTCGGGGACGAAATTGGCGCCGCCCTCGGCGCCCGGATGGTGGTGGTCCTGATCGGCGAACGCCCCGGCCTGTCGGCCCCGGCCAGCCTCGGCGCCTATCTGACCTTCGGGCCGCGGCCCGGCCTGACCGATGCCGACCGCAACTGCGTCTCCAACGTTCACGGAGCCGGCATGTCGGCGGACGAGGCGGCCCACAAGATCGCCTGGCTGGTGCGCGAGGGGCTGGCGCGGCAGGCCACCGGCGTGGCGCTCAAAGACGAAAGCGGTGACCCGGTGCCGGTGCTGCCGCCGCCCTGACGGGTCGCCGGGAAAACTCGCCTCTGCGTCGCGAATCTGGTGGATTCCGGTTCCAAGCCGCGACCGCAAAGCCAAATTGCTGTCGCGAGTTTCTGCGCAGGGTGAACTGCCGATGCTGGGCGGGCAAATCGGCGGTCGGGCGACCATGTCGCATTGGTGCCGGGAAGTCTCGCTAGGACGAGCGATCGATAGGACGGAATTGCGCATGCTCGATAGAAACGTCAACGACACCGAAGTCGCGGAATTGAAGCGGCGGCGGGTCAGCATCGCTTTCGGCTTGGAGCGGCTGGGTCTGATCCCGCTGCGCGCGCCGGTGGTGTCGTGCATCATCCTGCTGGCGCTGATCGTCGGCGCGGTGTTCGGGATCGAGCGGATCAAGATCGACGACTCCCTCAGTCAGTTGTTCCGCTCCGACACCAAGGAGTTCAAGCAGTACGAAGAGGTCACCAAGCGGTTTCCGTCGACCGAGTTCGACGTGTTGATGGTGGTCGAAGGCAAGGAGCTGCTGGCGCGCGACAATCTCGAGAAGCTGCGCGACACCGTTACCGACCTGCAATTGATCGATGGCGTTCGCGGCCTGATCTCGCTGTTCTCGGCGCGGCAGGCGCCGGAGCCCGGCAAGCTGCCGGCAGCGCTGTTTCCGCCGGATCTGCCCGAGGGCCAAGCCTACGACCAGTTCGTCCAAACGGTGAAGAGCAACGAGATCATCCGCGGTAAGCTGTTGTCCGAAGACGGCACGCTGGCCTTGGTGGTGCTGTCGCTCGATCCCAAGGTGGTGGCGGACACCACCCGGCTGCGCGCCACCATCGGCGAAATGCGCAAGACCATGGACCAGGATCTCGAAGGCTCCGGGTTGACCCGCGAGCTCTCGGGCGTCCCGGTGATGCAGCTCGAAATCCGCAACGCGGTCGAGCGCGACGGCCTGATCTACAACGTCGCCGGCATCCTCGCCGGCTGTGTCATCGCCATCCTGTTCTTCCGCAAGATCTCGTTCATGGTGGTGGCGGCATTTCCGCCGCTGCTGGCGATCCTGCTGGCGATCGGCGTGCTCGGCTGGGCCGGCTTCAGCCTCAACATGTTCCTCAACGTGATGACGCCGCTGATTATGGTGATCAGCTTCTCGGATTCGATGCAGCTCACCTTTGCGGCGCGGGACCGATTGATCGCCGGCGAGGACAAATACACCGCGTTCAGGAACGCGGTGCTGGTGGTCGGGCCGGCCTGCGTGCTGACCCATGCGACCGCCGGCATTTCCTTCATCGCGCTGCAGTTCTCCAATTCGGACCTGATCCGGGCTTTCGGCGAGGCCGGCCTGCTGGCCACCGTGCTGGCGCTGATCGCGGTGCTGACGTTGGTGCCTGTGTTCGGCGTGCTGCTGGTCAGGCATGAGGAGGCGTTCGCGGCCAAGTTCCAGAGTGCCGATCTCGGCGTCAACGCGCTCCGCCGGTTCTGCGCCTTCATCGCGGTGCGGATGGTCGGCCGGCCCGGCCTGTTCAGCCTGCTGGCGGTGCTGGTGGTCGGTGGCCTGTCGGTGATCTACGCCAATCTCGAGCCGCGCTATCGCCTCGCCGATCAGGTGCCCGACCGCGAACAGGCGGTGCAGGCCAGCAGCCGCCTCGACGCCAAGCTGACCGGCGCCAATCCGATCGATGTGCTGATCGAATTTCCCAAGGGTGAGTCGCTGTATTCGCCGCAGACCCTGCAGATCATCGCCGAGGTCCACGCCACGGTCGAAAAGCAGGCCGGCGTCGGCAATGTCTGGTCGTTGGAGACGCTGCGCCGCTGGCTCGCCGAAAAGGCACACACCACCAGCGTCGACACTTTGAAGGAATATGTCGACCTGTTGCCGCCGAATCTGGTGCGGCGCTTCATCGCCGAGGATCAGACCGCCGTGGTCGTGTCCGGCCGCGTGCCCGATCTCGATTCCAGCCAGATCCTTCCCGTCGTCGAAAAGCTCGACCACGCGCTCGGCAAGCTGCGCGCCGAGCATCCCGGTTACGAGATCGCGGTCACCGGCCTGTCGGCGATCGCCGCGCGCAACAGCGCCGACATGATCTCCAAGCTGAACCACGGCCTCACCATCGAGTTCGTGCTGGTGGCGGTGTTCATCGGACTGGCGTTCCGGTCGGTGGTGGTGATGCTGGCCTGCATCCTGCCGGGGATCTTCCCGGTGGTGTTGTCCGGCACGATGCTGTGGGCGATGGGGGAGGGGCTGCAATTCGCCAGCGTGGTGGCGCTGACGGTGTCGTTCGGCCTCGGCCTGTCGGCCACCATCCACTTCCTCAACCGCTTGCGGCTGGAAAGCCCGCCGGGCGTCAGCGCCGCGCATGCGGTCGAGCGCGCTACCGTGCTGGTCGGGCCGGCGCTGATCCTCACCACCGTGGTGCTGGCCTGCGGGCTCGGCGTCACCGTGTTCTCGGATCTGCCGTCGCTGCGGCTGTTCGGCTGGCTCAGCGCGTTCGCAATGGTGGCGGCGCTGATCGCCGACCTGTTCATTCTGCGCCCGACCGCGATGTGGCTGATCGCCACTGCGCAGCGCCTGCGCGGCGGCCGCCATCGCGCCGGACCGGTGGTGTAGGACGACCCGTTCAAACCAAAGCCCCCGGATCGCAAGATCCGGGGGCTTCGTGATTCAACGTGTCGATTTGTGTGCCGTCAGCCGCGGGTCATCGAGATGTTGACGCCGCGGATCTCGCCCTTCGAGCTGATCGTCACCGCCTGCTTGTTGCCACGGGTGGTCAGCGAGATGCTGGCCGCGAAGCCGGCGGCTTCGACGAATACTTCGATGTGGCCGCCGCCGGCCTTGCCCTGCAGGCTGCCGTTGACGTTGCGGCTGGCTTCGCTCCAGTTACCGGAGATGCGGTCGCCGCTGCTGACGACGTTGCTGGAGAGGTCGAATTTGTAGCTGTCGCTGGCGCAGCGCAGCGTCTGCGCCAATTCGTTGCCGCCGCCGCCGACCCGATAGGTCGCCTTGCAGCGGATCCGCTCCTTGGTGCCGTCCGACAGCGCCACCGTGCCGGTGCCCGACCACGATCCTTCGAACCCCGCGAAGGGGCCCGAATCTGCGATCGCCGCCGATGCCGACAGCATCATCGCGGCGCCGAGCCCGGCCGCCTTCAGCGCATGGATGGAGGAAGTGGTGGAACGAAGCAGGCTCATTCTGGCCATCCTTGGAGTCGCTTGGTGACGACCTCGCGTCACGTCGCTGGTTAGTGTGTTCGCCTCACGGCAGGTTCAAATCAAATAGTGACGCCGCACCCGCACACCAAGGCGCATTCCTCACGTTGTTCCGTTGCGCCCAGCGCGGAACTATCGCATTTGCATCAAATCGGCAACGCTTCCGCAAAAAGCGACAGGTATTCCGCGGCTTTCGGCGGCCGAGCAGAGATGGCGCGTGCGTTGGCACTAATTTGGCCGTATTTGTCTCCTTGATCGACACATCGTACCGTTGTGCCGCTTGAGTGCACCGCGATCCTTTTCGGCGGAGCCGATGATGTGATCGAGAACGGGTTTCGCTCCCCCCAGTCCATATCGAAGGAAGACAATGCAAAAGACCTTGGCTGCGCTCGCGTTGCTGCTCGTTTCGATGTCCTCCGGCGCCTACGCCCAACAACAGCAGCGCAGCGGCACCGAAGCCGAGCAGAAGGCCTGCTCGCGCGACGTGTCGCGTTTCTGCCGCTCCGTGATGGAGCAGAGCGATCTGGTGATCCTGTCCTGCCTGCAGCAGAATCGCGCCAAGATCAGCAAAGCCTGCAACCAGGTGTTGGTCAGCCACGGCCAGTGAGGCGGTGAGACGGCGTCCGCCGGGCCGGTTTCGGCCCGGTTTGGAGGTTGCGGCGGCGATCCGGGCGAAACTGCGGCCCGGACATCATCCGTCAAGATCGTTGGTTTAGCCGGCGATTTCCCTTATATGGCGTCGCGAACGGTGCGCCCGGCCCGGCCGGGTGCAGCCGTTCGCTTTTTTTCGTCACCAAACCAAGTGTTTAGCCAGTGCCGATGACCACCGCGAGCGAGCTTCGATCGGGCAAGACCCACCGGGACGAGAATTTCCCGGTCGCGTCGTGGATCATCCATCCGCGGCACCGCGACCTGATTCTGGCGTTCTACAATTTCGTCCGGACCGCGGACGACATCGCCGATCATGAGATGCTCGATGCCGAGACCAAGCTCGAATATCTCGATCTGCTCGAAGCCGAGCTGCTCGGCCGCGGCGAGACCCAGCCCGAGGCGGTGCATCTGCGCCGCGCGCTGGCCGAACGCGGTATGCCGCCGCGCCACGCGCTCGATCTGCTGACCGCATTCCGGATGGACGTCACCAAGCTGCGCTACGAGGATTGGGACGAGGTCATCCACTATTGCCGCTACTCGGCGATGCCGGTCGGCCGCTTCATGCTCGACGTCCACGGCGAAAGCACCTCGACCTGGCAGGCCTCCGACGCGCTGTGCGCGGGGCTGCAGATCAACAATCACCTGCAGGACTGCGGCAAGGACTATCGCACGCTCAATCGCGTGTATCTGCCGCGCGACGTGCTCGATGCTGCCGGTGCCAAGGTCGAAGACCTCGGCCTGCAGAAGTCGTCGCCGGCGCTGCTGAAGTGCCTGCAGGGTCTCGCGGTCCGCACCGCGTCGCTGCTCGGCGACGGCCGGCCGCTGGCCGCCGAGATCAAGGATTATCGCCTCGGCCTCGAAGTCTCTGTGATCCAGGCCTATGCCGACCGCATCGTGCGGATGCTCCAGACCCGTGATCCGCTCAGCGAGCGCGTGCATCTGAAGCCGATCGAGTTCGCCACCGCCAGCTTCGGTGCGATGGGGTCGGAGATTCTCCGCCGCAGCTTCGGAAAGGGACCGGTGTCGCATCCGGCGCCGCGCGCATGACCGTTCACGCCACCCCAGAGCCGGCCGCGCATCAAGGCGTTGCGCTCGGCAGTTCGTTCTACGCCGCGATGCGCATCCTGCCGCGTCCGCAGCGCGAGGCGATGTTCCAGGTCTACAGCTTCTGCCGCTTCGTCGACGACATCGCCGACTCCGATCGGCCGCGCGAGCAGCGGGTCGCCGAGCTGCAGCAATGGCGCGACGACATCGCGGCGCTGTATCGCGGCGCGCCGCCGCCGCGGCTCGCCGACTATCAGGAGTCGCTGCGCACCTTCGGGCTGAAGCGCGAGGATTTCGAGGCGATCATCGACGGCATGGAAATGGATGTCGACGCCGACATCCGCGCGCCCGATGAAGCGACGCTCGATCTGTATTGCGATCGCGTCGCCAGCGCGGTGGGGCGGCTGTCGGTGCGAATCTTCGGCCTGCCGGAGGGCGACGGCATCGAGCTGTCGCATCATCTCGGCCGTGCGCTGCAGCTCACCAACATCCTGCGCGATATCGACGAGGATGCCGGCATCGGTCGGCTGTATCTGCCGAGCGAGCTGCTGCACAAGGCCGGTATCACCGCCACCGATCCGCGCGTGGTCGCGGCGCATCCGGCGCTGCCGGGCGTCTGCGCGCCGCTGGTGGAGCGGGCGCTGGCGCATTTCGCCGCCGCCGACAAGGTGATGAACCGCAATCCGCGCCGGGTGGTGAAGGCTCCCCGCATCATGGGCAAGTACTACTACTCGATCTTGCAGCTTCTGATCGCGCGCGGTTTCGCAGCGCCGCGCGCCCCGGTGAAGCTCGGCAAGGCTTCGAAGATCGCCATCCTGCTGCAATACGCGATCGTGTGATGTCGAAAACAGTTCACGTCATTGGTGCGGGAATCTCCGGCCTTGCGGCCGCGATCCGGCTTGCCCGCGCCGGCCTCACCGTCCAGGTTCACGAAGCAATGCAGCAGGCCGGTGGCCGCTGCCGCTCGTATTTTGATGCCCAGACCGGGCTCGTCATCGACAACGGCAATCACCTGTTGCTGTCGGGCAATCACGCCGCCTGCGAGTACGCGCGGGCGATCGGCACCGAGGCCGGTCTGGTCGGCCCCGAGCGCGCCGAATTCGACTTCATCGATCTGCCGGCCGATGCGCGCTGGCGGCTGAAACTCGGCGGCGGCAAGCTGCCGCTGTGGTTGTTCGATGCGGGGAGCCGCGTGCCGGACACCTCGATCGGTGATTACCTCGGCCTGATGCCGCTATTGTGGGCGCCGACCACCAAGCTGATCGGCGACACCATCAAATGCTCCGGCCCGCTGTACGACCGGCTGGTGGCACCGTTGCTGCTCGCCGCGCTCAATGTCGATCCGCCGGAAGGCTCGGCCGGGCTCGCCGGCGCGGTGGTGCGCGAGACGCTGCTGGCCGGCGGCAAAGCCTGCCGGCCGCTGATTGCGCGCGACGGTCTGTCCGCCGTGCTGGTCGAGCCGGCAGTGGCGCAACTCGCTGCGAGTGGTCCTGGCGTGCGGTTCGGCCACGAGCTGCGGGCGCTGACCCCGGCCGGCGACCGCGTCGGTGCGCTGCAGTTCGGCGGCGAAGACGTCGTCACCCTCGGCCCGGATGATGCGGTGGTGCTGGCGGTGCCGCCGCGTCCGGCCGCGTCGCTACTGCCCGGGCTGAAGACGCCGCAGGAATACCGCGCCATCGTCAATGCGCATTTCAAGTATGCGCCACCGCCCGGCATGCCGGCCCTGACCGGTGTGATCGGCGGAGCGGTGGAATGGCTGTTCGCGTTCCCGAACCGGCTGTCGGTGACCATCAGCAACGGCGACCGGCTGGTCGAGGCGCCGCGCGAGCAGCTTGCGGCCGAAATCTGGGGCGAGATCTGCAAGATCGCCGGGATCTCGGCCAATCTGCCGCCGTGGCAAATTGTCCGCGAGCGCCGCGCCACATTCGCCGCTACACCGGCGCAGAACGCCCTGCGCCCCGGACCGGTCACCCAGTGGAGAAACCTATATCTCGCAGGCGATTGGACTGATACGGGGTTACCGGCGACGATCGAAGGATCGGTCCGGTCCGGCAACCGCGCAGCGGACCTCGTGCTGGCCGCTGGCCGCCCCTGATCTTGCCCCCACAACGGAGACACAGCAGATAAAATGGATTCCGGCAGCTACACGACTGGTGTGGAGCGCGACGCGCTCGAAGCTTCGATCGATGCGGCGCGCAGCGCGCTGCTGAACTATCGTCGCGATGACGGCCATTGGGTGTTCGAACTCGAGGCCGATTGCACCATTCCTGCCGAATACGTGCTGCTGCGGCACTACCTCGGCGAGCCGGTCGATGCCGCGCTCGAAGCCAAGATCGCGGTGTATCTGCGCCGCATCCAGGGCGCCCATGGTGGCTGGCCGCTGGTGCACGATGGCGATTTCGACATGAGCGCCAGCGTGAAGGGCTACTTCGCGCTGAAGATGATCGGCGACAGCATCGATGCCCCGCACATGGTGCGAGCCCGCGAGGCGATCCGCTCGCGGGGCGGCGCGATCCATTCCAACGTCTTCACCCGGTTCCTGCTGACGCTGTACGGCGTGACGACCTGGCGCGCGGTGCCCGTGCTGCCTGTCGAGATCATGCTGCTGCCGAACTGGTCGCCGTTCACGCTGAACAAGGTGTCGTACTGGGCGCGTACCACGATGGTGCCGCTGCTCGTGCTGTGCGCGCTGAAGCCGCGCGCCAAGAATCCCAAGGGCGTCGGCATCGACGAGTTGTTCTTGCAGGACCCCAAGACGATCGGGATGCCGGCCAAGGCGCCGCATCAGAACTGGGCGCTGTTCAAGCTGTTCGGGTCGATCGACGCGGTGCTGCGCGTGATCGAGCCGGTGATGCCGAAGCGGTTGCGCCAGCACGCCATCGACAAGGCGCTCGCCTTCATCGAGGAGCGGCTCAACGGTGAAGACGGCCTGGGCGCGATCTTCCCGCCGATGGCCAACACCGTGATGATGTACGAGGCGCTCGGCTATCCCGAAGATTATCCGCCGCGCGCCATCCAGCGCCGCGGCATCGATCTGCTGCTGGTCGATCGCGGTGACGAAGCCTACTGCCAGCCTTGCGTTTCGCCGGTGTGGGACACCGCGCTCGCCAGCCATGCGGTGCTCGAAACCGACGGCCACGAGGGCGCCAAGTCGGTGCAGTCGGCGCTCGACTGGCTGCTTCCGCGCCAGGTACTCGACGTCAAGGGCGACTGGGCCTTCAGGGCCCCGAACGTCCGCCCCGGCGGCTGGGCGTTCCAGTACAACAACGCCCACTATCCGGATCTCGACGATACCGCTGTGGTGGTGATGGCGCTCGACCGCGCCCGCAAGGACCAGCCCAATCCCGCCTACGACGCCGCAATCGCCCGCGCCCGCGAATGGATCGAGGGGATGCAGAGCGAAGATGGCGGCTGGGGTGCCTTCGACATCAACAACACTGCGTATTATCTGAACAACATCCCGTTCTCTGATCATGGCGCGATGCTAGATCCGCCGACCGAGGACGTCACCGCGCGTTGCGTTTCGATGCTGGCGCAGCTCGGCGAGACCGTGAGCAGCAGCCCGGCGATGGCCCGAGCGGTCGGCTATCTGCGCGACACCCAGCTCGCCGAAGGCTCGTGGTACGGCCGCTGGGGCATGAATTACATCTATGGCACCTGGTCGGTGCTGTGCGCGCTCAACGCCGCCGGCGTTTCCCATTCGGATCCGATGATCCGCAAGGCGGTCGCCTGGCTGGAGTCGGTGCAGAACCGCGACGGCGGGTGGGGCGAGGACGCCGTCAGCTACCGGCTGGATTACCGTGGCTACGAAAGTGCACCCTCGACTTCCTCACAAACGGCATGGGCTTTGCTTGCCCTGATGGCTGCGGGTGAGGTCGATCATCCCGCCGTGACACGGGGCATCGAGTACCTGAAAAGCACACAGACCGAAAAAGGACTGTGGGACGAGCAGCGTTACACGGCGACGGGCTTCCCGCGGGTGTTTTATCTGCGGTATCATGGCTATTCGAAGTTCTTCCCGCTCTGGGCGTTGGCGCGGTACCGGAACTTGCAGGCCACGAACAGCAAGGTGGTAGGGGTCGGAATGTGATTCTGGGGGCAGTGGACGACCAGGCCGCGGCGAATCGCCAAGATCCGCGGCCGGTATTGATTGTGACGGGCCTGATTCAGGAAGCACGTATCGCGGCGGGGCCGGGCCTCACCGTTATCTGCAGCAGCAGTGACCCCAAGCAATTGCGCGCGATTATGGCCGATTTCGACCCTTCGTCGATTCGCGGCGTGATCAGCTTCGGCGTCGCCGGGGGGCTCGATCCGTCTCTGGAGGCGGGTGACATTGTCATCGCCACCGAGGTCGTGGCGGGTGAACGCCGCTGGGCCTCGGAAGTTGCGCTCACCGACGAATTATTGCGAAGCGCCGGGCTCGGCCGCCACCGCGTGGTCCGCGGCGGACTGGTCGGGGCCGAACAGGTGGTCGCGGCACGTACCGCCAAGGCGGCGCTGCGCTCCGAGACCGGTGCGGCTGCGGTCGACATGGAAAGCCACATCGCCGCCGATTTCGCTGCCGCCGCCAAGCTGCCGTTCGCGGCGCTGCGGGTGATCAGCGATCCGGCGGGTCGCAGCCTGCCGCAGATCGTTTCGACCGCGATCAAGCCGAATGGCGACGTCGATCTGCGCAAGGTGCTGCGCGGCATCGCCCGCCACCCGACCTCGATCCGCTCGCTCGTCTCGACCGGCATCGACTTCAACCGCGCGCTGCGCAGTCTGCGCGGCTGTCGGAATTTCGTGCAGGACGCCGTTCTGGGCGGCAGCGGCATCGTCGCCGAGATCTGAGAGTCGGCGACCTGAGCGCCCCAGCTTGGCGCTCCTTATCCTTGGAGACGCCCGGCTTCGCCGTGCGCGTCAGGATGGGCTGAGGGCAGACGTCCTGATCTCCTCCTTCAGCCAATCCAGGAACCGGCCGAGATAGCGCGGGTCTGCGCGCGACGTCGGGTGCGCGGCGTATTTCTCACCCTTCACGACCAGATCGGGAAACGGGCAGGCGAGCCGCCATTCGGGCTTCCCGGGAAAGAACTCCTTCGGTGCGACGATCGCGCCGAATCCCTCGCGCACCGCATGCATCGCGACGAACATGTGGTCGAAGCGATGACCGCCTTCGAAAACATGGTCGCGCAGTCCTGCCTTTTTCAGCCATCCCTCCCAGTGCCCCGGCCGCGTGGCTGAGGTGATGAGCGGGAAGGCGAGCAGGTCCTCCGGTGTCGTGACGGTTCTCTCCTTAAGCAGGTTCAGGCTGCAGACCGGCGTCAGATTCTCTTCGAACAGTGCCGTCGATGCCCTCGAATGCCCTGAGATCTTCTCGCCGCTCCCCCGCGTGATCAGCAGGTCGTGTGAGGCGAGGTCCGGCGTCTGTCCCGTCATGCGGGTCGAAATCCACACCGCCAGATCGGGATTGGCGGCTTCGAACCGCTTCAGTCGCGGCATCAGAAAATACATGGCGAATGTCGACGGCGCCTCGACTGCCAGCACCGCCTTGCTGCGCCGGCGCCGGACATACTGGCAGGCGGCTTCGATGCCGCGGAACGACTGGCTCAGTTGCTCCGCCAGAACTCTGCCGTAAGGCGTCAGCGCGACGCTACGCCCCTCGCGGGTGAAGACCTGCTGCCCCAGCCAGTCCTCCAGCAAGCGCACCTGTTTGCTGACCGCGCCGTGGGTAACGCCCAGCTCTTCGGCGGCTGAACTCAGGCTGTGGCTGCGCGCCGCCACGGCAAACGCCCGCAGAGCGACCAGTGGCAGTTCTCGTTCTTTCAACATGACCTCCGTGTGACGACAGCGACCGGAAAGCCTCGCTGATATGCGACTTCTATTCACATATATGTCGATCTTATTCGATCGATTCTCACATTTGAACCGCCTACCACCCGGCACATCGGCCGCCGCAGCGAGCGGCTCTTTGCACCGGGATCACTGTATGACGCTCCATTCCCAAACAGCCCGACCTCTCGCGATGGTCGAGGTCAACGCTCGCAGCTACGCTATGCCGCGACGACCCATCGTCGTGATCTGTCTTGACGGTTTCGACCCTGAATATCTGGAGCGCGGCATCGCGGACGGCGTGTTGCCGACGCTCGGCGCGCTGAGGTCGAGCGGCTATGTCGGCACCGCGCTGGCCACGGTGCCGACGACCACCAACACCAACAACACCTCGATCGTCACCGGCGTGCCGCCTGCCGTCCACGGCATCAACGGCAATTACTATCTCGATGCCGACACCGGCGAAGAGATCATGGTGACGGATGCGAGGCGGCTGCGCTGCGGCACCATTCTCGGCGCGATGAGCCAAGCGGGCGTGCGGACCGCGGTGGTCACCGCCAAGGACAAACTTCTGAAGGTGCTCGCCTATCAGATGGAGGGCATCGCGTTTTCGTCCGAACAGCCGAATGCTGCCGACCTGACGGCGCTCGGTTTCAATGGCGGCGAGGGGCTCGTCGGTCGCGGCCGGCCGGACCAATACTCCGCCGACCTGTCACTGTTCGCGCTGGACGCCGGCATCCGCCTGATGGAGACCGCCAAGCCCGAGCTGATGTATCTGTCGACGTCGGATTATGTGCAGCACAAGTACCAGCCGGGCGATGCGGAATCGAATGACTTTCACGGGGCGGTGGACCGGCGGATCGCGCGCCTGATCGAACTCGGCGCGACCGTCGCGCTGACCGCCGATCATGGCATGGCCGACAAGTCCGATGCGGAAGGCCGGCCGAACGTGGTCTATCTCGAGGATGCGCTGAACGAAAAATTCGGTGCCGGCATTGCGCGAGTGATCTGTCCGATCGCCGATCCGTTCGTCCGCCATCACGGTGCCCTCGGCGGCTTCGTGCGGGTCCATCTGCTCGAGCCCTGTGACATCGCCGCGATGATGGCCTACGTGCGGTCGCTGCCCGGCGTCGAGCTGGTGCTCGATCGTGCCACGGTGTGCGAACGCTACCAATTGCCGCCAGATCGCGAGGGCGACTTCGCCGTGTTCGCCGATCGCAGCACGGTGGTGGGCGCGCGGCGGGAAGATCACGACCTCTCGGCGCTCGGCAATCACCGCTTGCGCTCGCATGGCGGGCTGGGCGAGCAGCGCGTGCCGTTCGTGCTGTCGCGGCCGCTCAGGCGCGATTACCGCGAGCGCGCCGAAACCGGCGTGTTGCGCAACTACGACATTTTCGATTTTGCGCTGAACGGCGTCGAATAATCCCGCACGACTGCAGCCATAAAGGAATCCACATGCGTGCAATTGGCTTCGCATTGATGGCGCTCGCCATCACCGCGGCCGCCGTCATAGACGCTCGTGCCGAGACGCCGGTGATGGGGACAGGTTCGGCCTTCGCCGCGCCGGTCTACATCAAATGGGCGGAACAGATCAAAGCCGCCCAGGGGGCTGCGATCAACTATCAGCCTTCGGGATCTTCGGTCGGGCAGCTCCAGGTGCTGAAAGGCCTGACTGACTTCGGTGGTTCGGACGTGCCGATGGAGGACAGCAAGCTGAAGGAAGGATATATCCGGCAGTTTCCCACCGTCGTCGGCGGCTATGCGGTGGTGGTCAATATTCCGGGCGTCTCGGCCGGCAAACTCCGGCTTACCGCGCCGGTGCTGGCCGACATCTTCATGGGCGGCATCCGGTCGTGGGACGATGCGCGGATCGTGCAGCTCAATCCCGATCTCGCGTTGCCCAATCTGCCGATCTCGCTGCTGTATCATGCCGGCGGCTCGGGCGGCACCTACGCGATCTCTCGCTATCTGTCCAAGACCAGCGTGGCTTGGCGCGACAGGATGGGGATCGGCATGACTTTGAGTTGGCCGGTCGGCGCCGGAGTCAAAGGCAGCTATGGCTCGGCCTCGACGGTGCCGATGACGCCCGGCGGGATCGGCTATGCCGAGCTCTCCTACGTCACGGCCAACAACCTGGCGACCGTCCAGTTGCAGAACAAGGCAGGGCGGTTCGTGCTGCCGAACGGACGTAGTTTTGCTGCCGCCGCCGAGCATGGCGACTGGTCCGTGCCGAACTACGCGGTCGATCTCACCGACATGCCGGGAGAGCACGCCTGGCCGATCGTGACGGCGACCTTCGCGCTGGTGCCGAAAAGCCCGGACAAGCGCACCACGTCGGCCGCCGTCTTGGAGTTCTTCAAATGGGCGTTCGCCCATGGCGACGCCACGGCGCGGTCGATGCAGTTCGTTCCTCTGCCGGGAAAAGTCAAAGCCGACATCGTGAAGAACTTCATCGACTGAATGGCCGGTAGTGACCAATCACCGACACGCCAAACAAAAAAGCGCGGCCCGCCGGCCGCGCTTCGCTTTTGATCTGTGACCCAGTGGCGCGGATCAGGCCGCTGTTGAGGCCTTCTGGCGCTTCTCGGCCTCGGAGGCTTCGTCCTGGCGGATCTGCGTCAGGGTCTTCTGGACCTGCTCGGAGAACACGTACTGGGCCGGGCGCTGCTTCGACAGGTCGATCTCCGGCGCCATCGGGCCCGAGGTCTTGATTCCGCGCAGCGCCACCCAGGCGGCCTTCAGCGGATTGTTCAGCGAGGCCATCGCCGCGGTCGGCTCGTAGCCGCAGTGCGCCATGCAGTCGGCGCACTTCTCGTACTTGCCGGTGCCGTAGGAGTCCCAGTCGGTGGTCTCCATCAGCTCCTTGAAGGTCTTGGCGTAGCCTTCGCCGAGCAGGTAGCACGGCTTCTGCCAGCCGAAGATGTTGCGCGCCGGCATGCCCCAGGGGGTGCATTCGAACGACTGGTTACCGGCCAGGAAGTCGAGGAACAGGCTGGAGTGCATCAGGTTCCACTTTTTGCCCTTGCCGCGCGCGAACACCTGCCGGAACAGTTCCTTGGTGTTGGTGCGGTTGAGGAAGTGGGCCTGATCGGGCGCGCGCTCATAGGCGTAGCCCGGCGAGATCGACACGCCGACGCCGAGCTCCTCGGTGAAGTCGAGGAAGTCGGCCAGCTCCTCGGCCGGATAGTTGTCGAAGATCGTCGCGTTGACGTTGACGGTGAAGCCGCGCGCCTTCGCGGCCTTGATGGCCGACACGGCGCGGTCGAACACGCCCTTCTGTGACACCGCACGGTCGTGGTGTTCCTTCAGGCCGTCGAGATGCACCGAGAAGAACAGATAGGGCGACGGCTCGAACAGATCGAGCTTCTTCTCGAGCAGCAGCGCGTTGGTGCACAGCGACACAAACTTCTTGCGCGCCACCAGGCCGCGCACGATCTCGCCGATTTCCTTGTGGATCAGCGGCTCACCGCCCGGGATCGCGACCATCGGCGCGCCGCATTCCTCGGCGGCGTCCCAGCATTCCTGCGCGGTCATCCGGCGGTTGAGGATGGCGTCGGGGTAGTCGATCTTGCCGCAGCCGGCGCAGGCCAGATTGCAGCGGAACAGCGGCTCCAGCATCAGCACCAGCGGATAACGCTTCCGTCCGAGCAGCTTCTGCTTCAGCAGGTAGCCGCCGATCACCAGTTCCTTGTGAAACGGTATAGCCATTACGAAATCTTCTCTTTCACGGCACGTCGGTTGGTGCGGATCAGGTTGTGGCCAGCTCCGCAGGCAGAACGAATTCGATGTTTTCCTCTCGGCCCGGCAGTACCGAGACGGAGACCGGAACGATCCGGCGCAGCGCCTCGATCACGTCGTCGACCAGCACTTCCGGCGCCGACGCGCCGGCAGTGATTCCGACCGCGCGCTTGCCGTCGAGCCATTCCGGGTTCAGCTCGCTGCCGTCGGCGATCAGGTAGCTCGCGATACCGGCCTCGGTGCCGATTTCCCGCAGCCGGTTGGAATTCGAGCTGTTGTTGGCACCCACCACCAGGATCAGGTCGACCAGCTTGCTCATCTGCCGCACCGCCGATTGCCGGTTTTGCGTGGCATAGCAGATGTCGCGGGTATCCGGACCTTCGATATCGTGGAATTTCTCCGAAAGTGCGGCGATGATGTCCTTGGTGTCGTCGACGCTCAGCGTGGTCTGGGTGATGTAGGCCACCGGGGTTTCCGGCGGCAGCGTCAGCGCCGCGACATCGTCGAGGTTCTGCACCAGCAGCACCGGGCCGGGAACCTGGCCCATCGTACCTTCGACTTCCGGATGGCCGGCGTGGCCGATCAGGATCAGGGTGCGGCCCTTCGAGGTATAGCGCTTGCCTTGGTTGTGGACCTTGGTGACCAGCGGGCAGGTGGCGTTGAGCACCGGCAGACCACGAGCGGCGGCCTCTTCCTCGATGCTGCGGGCGACGCCATGGGCGCTGAACACGGTGACCGCGTCGGATGGAACTTCCGACAGTTCTTCGACGAAAATCGCGCCCTTCGCCTTCAGGCTCTCGACCACGTATTTATTGTGCACGATCTCGTGGCGCACATAGACCGGCGGGCCGTACTTCTCCAGCGCGCGCTCGACGATCTCGATCGCACGCACCACTCCGGCACAAAAGCCTCGGGGTTGGGCAAGGAATACTTCGAGGGGGCGGACTTCAGACAAGGGGCACCACGCTCATGATCTTTCGGTCTCCTGGCAGCACGTCGCATTCCCCTAGCATGATCTAGCTGGTATGAGGACACCCGCAACCCCAAGGAGCGCAAGGGACTTATTGGCGTATTGCAACACGCGTTGCAAAACGCCCTTGGCAATCCAGCCTGGTGAGATTACTTCCGCGAACACATCTCCGCCGGCTTGTTTTCGGCCATTTTGTCCAGTCCTTGGTCGCAGAACCATCAGAAACAGTTCGATCGACTCGGAACCCGGCGGAACGGCCATATTTTATGCCAGCCGGCAGCAATAGAAAGTCTAAATGTGCTGAAGCGTGCCATCGTCTCCATTGTCAAGGCCAGCACCAGGTTTGCGGCCTTTACTGTGCTGATCGGCGTATTTCTCGCGATCGCGGCCGGTTTCTATACTTACCAACATTTCGGGATCAACACCGACATCAACCATTTGATCTCGTCTGATCTCGACTGGCGCAAACGTGATATCGCGTTCGAGAAGGCGTTCGATCAGGAGCGGCTGATCCTGGCGGTGGTGGAGGCGCCGACGCCGGAATTCGCCAATGCCGCGGCGGCTCGGCTCACTGCAGAATTATCGAAGAATAACAAGAACTTCGAGTCGGTTAAGCGGCTCGGCGGCGGCCCGTTTTTCGATCGCAACGGGCTGTTGTTCCTGCCCAAGGATGAGGTCGCCAAGGCGACCGGTCAGTTCCAGCAGGCGGTTCCCCTGATCGAGATCATGGCCGGCGATCCCTCGATCCGCGGCCTGACCGCTGCGCTGGAGACCGGACTGGTCGGCCTCAAGCGGGGCGAATTGATCCTGGACGCCACCGCCAAAACCTTCAACGCCGTTGCTGGGACCGTGGAGGAAGTGCTCGGCAAGCAGCCGGCGTTCTTCTCGTGGCGTGCGCTGGTCAACCCGGAACCGCTGACCGACAGCGACAAGCGCGCCTTCATCGAGGTCAAGCCGATCCTCGACTTCAAGGCCTTGGAACCGGGCAAGGACGCCACCGACGCAATCCGCAAGGCGGCGGTCGACCTGAAGATCGAGCAGGAATTCGGGGCCCGAGTCCGGCTGACCGGGCCGGTTCCGATCGCCAACGAAGAGTTCGCCACCGTCAAGGACGGCGCCGTGGTCAACGGCATCGGCACCGTCGTGGTGGTGCTGCTGATCCTGTGGATGGCGCTGCACTCCTCCAAGATCATCTTCGCGGTGGCGGCCAATCTGGTGATCGGCCTGTCGATCACCACCGCGGTCGGTCTGATGCTGGTGGATTCGCTCAACCTGCTGTCGATCGCGTTTGCGGTGCTGTTCGTCGGACTCGGCGTCGATTTCGGCATCCAGTTCAGCGTCCGTTATCGCTCGGAACGTCACAAAACCGGGGATCTGAACAAGGCGCTGATCCAGGCCGCGGAGTACTCCGCGGTGCCGCTGTCGCTGGCGGCGATGTCGACCACCGCCGGCTTCCTGTCGTTCCTGCCGACCTCCTACAAGGGCATTTCCGAACTCGGCGAGATCGCCGGCGCCGGCATGGCGATCGCTTTCTTCACCAGCATCACCGTGCTGCCGGCGCTGATCAAGCTGCTGAACCCGGCCGGCGAAAAGGAGCCGCTCGGCTACGCCTTCCTGGCGCCGGTCGACCATTTCCTCGAGAAGCACCGCGTCGGCGTCATCGCCTGGACGCTCGGCGTCGCGGTGGCCGGACTGCCGCTGCTGTACTTCATGCATTTCGACTTCAACCCGATCAATCTGCGCAACCCGAAGGTTGAGTCGATCGCCACCTTCCTGGACCTGCGTAAGGACCCGAATACCGGAGCTAGCGCCGTCAACGTGCTGGCCCCGACGGAACAGGCGGCGCGTGCGATCGAAGCCAAGCTAGGCAAGCTGCCGGAGGTGTCGCGCACGATCTCGCTCGACACCTTCGTGCCGCCGGACCAGCCGGAGAAGCTGAAGCTGATCCAGGCCGGTGCCAAGGTGCTGGATCCGGCGCTCAATCCTGAGCAGGTCGATCCGCCGCCGTCCGATCAGGACAACATCGCTTCGCTCAAGAGCTCGGCTCAGGCGCTGATCCGAGCCGCCGGCGAAGGCGGCGGTCCCGGTGCAGACGCCTCCCGCCGGCTCGCCACCGCGCTGACGAAGCTCGCCGAGGCCGAGCCGACGATTCGCGAACAGGCGCAGGACGTGTTCGTCCGGCCGCTGCTGATCGACTTCGAACTGCTGCGCAACATGCTCAAGGCGCAGCCGGTCACCCTGGATAATCTGCCGCCCGACATCGTGTCGTCGTGGAAGACCAAGGATGGCCAGATCCGGGTCGAAGTGCTGCCGAGCGGCGATCCCAACGACAACGCGACCCTGCGCAAGTTCGCCGCGGCGGTGCTGCAGGCAGAGCCGCTGGCGACCGGCGGCCCGGTGTCGATCCTGAAATCGGGCGACACCATCGTCGGCTCGTTCGTCCAGGCCGGATTGTGGGCGCTGCTGTCGATCTCGATCCTGCTGTGGATCACCCTGCGGCGGATTACCGACGTGGCACTGACCTTGATTCCGCTGCTGGTGGCGGGCGCGGTGACGCTCGAGATCTGCGTGCTGATCGATCTGCCGCTGAACTTCGCCAACATCGTCGCGCTGCCGCTGCTGCTCGGCGTCGGCGTCGCGTTCAAGATCTATTACGTAACCGCCTGGCGCGCCGGCCGCACCAATCTGCTGCAGTCGGCGTTGACCCGGGCGATCTTCTTCAGCGCCCTGACTACCGCCACGGCGTTCGGCAGCCTGTGGCTGTCCAGCCATCCGGGAACCGCCAGCATGGGCAAGCTGCTGGCGCTGTCGCTGCTCACCACGCTGGGCGCCGTTTTGTTGTTCCAGCCGGCGCTGATGGGCAAGCCGCGCCACATCGACGAGAGCGGCGATACCGATCTGTGAGTCGGGCTTTCCGCGGGGGAGGCGTTCGTCCTCCCGGAAGGCGGTTTCGGAGCACGACATCGCGCCGAGACCCGAGAGCATGGCCGGATTGCCGCAGGCGAGGTCACAGGGCTGGCGCCGGATGGGGCGTTGGGACTATACCGGCCTCGGGGCAGGGGGCTTGCTCCATGGGGGCGGCCGCGAAACCGGCCTGTCTCCCGCGCATCACAACTCTGGAAAGAAAACTCGAGTGCGACGAGCCGCCGCCCTTTAGGTGTTGACGGCGGGTCCAACAAGCGACGTATGTAGCCCATGCACCAGCCGAATTTAGACCTCGCCGAGATGTTCGCGGCGCGCGAAGCGCAGCGCAGCTCGATGCACACGCGGCACCTCAACGAGCAGCTCGTCCGCGTGCTCAAGACGATCGGCTACGACGTCGGCTTTCAGAAGGGCACCGGCCAGTATCTCTACGACCGGGACGGCGCCCGCTATCTCGATCTGCTCAGCGGGTTCGGCGTGTTCGCGCTCGGTCGCAACCACCCGGTGGTGCGCAAGGCGCTGCAGAGCGTGCTCGACGCCGATCTGCCCAATCTGGTGCAGCTCGACGTCTCGACGCTGGCCGGCATCCTGGCCGAACGCCTGCTCGAGCAGATGCCGTATCTCGACAAGGTGTTCTTCGCCAATTCCGGCGCCGAGAGCGTCGAGGCCGCGATCAAGTTCGCGCGCGGTGCGACCGGGCGTCACGGCATCGTCAATTGCGACCACAGCTATCACGGCCTGACCTACGGCGCGCTGTCGCTCACCGACGATCAGAATTTCCAGGGCGGTTTCGGCCCGCTGCTGCCCGGCGTCACCACCATCCCGTTCAACGATCTCGAAGCGCTGGAGAAGGTGCTGTCGACCCGCGAGATCGCCGCCTTCATCGTCGAGCCGATCCAGGGCAAGGGCGTCAACATGCCCACCGACGAGTTCCTCCCCGCAGCGGCGGCGCTGTGCAAACGCTACGGCACGCTGTTCGTCGCCGACGAGATCCAGACCGGCATGGGCCGCACCGGCCGCTTCCTGGCGGTCGAGCATTGGAACGTCGAGCCTGACATGGTGCTGCTGTCGAAGGCGCTGTCCGGCGGCCACGTGCCGGTCGGCGCGGTGCTGACGCGCAAGTCGATCTTCGACAAGATCTTCAACCGCATGGACCGCGCCGTGGTGCACGGCTCGACCTTCGCCAAGAACGATCTGGCGATGGCGGCCGGCATTGCGACGCTCGAAGTCCTCAAGGCCGAGAAACTGGTCGAGGCCGCCGCCAAGCGCGGCGCCGAACTGCGGCTGGCGCTGACGCGGATGGTTCCGGGCTATGAGCTGCTCAAGGAAGTCCGCGGCAAGGGTCTGATGATCGGCGTCGAATTCGGTCCGCCGAAGTCGCTGCGGCTGAAGGCGTCGTGGACGATGCTCGAGACCGCCAACAAGGGGCTGTTCGTCCAGCTCATCACCGTGCCGTTGTTCAAGGATCACAAGATCCTGACCCAGGTGGCCGGTCACGGCCTGCACACCATCAAGCTGCTGCCGCCGCTGACCATCACCGAAGACGACTGCGCCTGGATCGAACGCTCGTTCGATCAGGTGATCGCCGACAGCCACAAGGTGCCCGGCGCGATCTGGTCGCTCGGAAAGACCCTGGTCGACAACGCGGTGCGCAAATCGGCGTAGTTCGATCGCACGCGGCGATCGGCCGGCTGCGCTGACCAACTGAGCGGCGCTGTGTGCGCGTCGCTCGGAGCAACTGATCAATCCGAGTGTACGGCTGCGTTCGGACTGAATGCGGATCGCTTGGCGTGTGCGTTGACGTGACGCAACACCGCATCCCCTCGCCGACCTATCTTCGCTAGTCGTGCCGGCAGTCATCGGCCTCGATCAGCGGTGAGCGTATGGCCCTCAAGACAATCGTCGTCTTCGTCGATCAAACGGAAGCCAGTGACGCGCGCGTGCGCTACGCCGCCGGGCTGGCGATGCGTCACCAGGCGCATCTGATCGGCCTCTTCATCGTGCCGAATGCGTGGCAGCACGATCGCTCCGACAGCAACATTCATGGCGGCGCCGCGATCCGCGACATGCTGGAGCGGCACAATCTCATCGAAAGCAACGCGCTGCAGGCCGCGGGCCGCAGTTTCGAAGTGATGGCGGCGCGCGACGACGCTTCGTTCGAATACCGCGCTGTTCGCGGCAGCGACGTCGGCGAGCTCGTGCGGCTGCATTGCCTCCACGCCGACCTTGTCGTTGTCGGTCATCCTTCGGCGGGACTGCCGGCAGGATGGTCGCCGGAGCAGATGCTGCTCTCGACCGGCGTGCCGGTGCTGATCGTTCCGGCGAGCCGGCCCGGGGGGACGATCGCACGCAACGTTCTGTTCGCCTGGAACGCAAGCCGCGAAGCGCGGCGGGCGATTACCGACTCTCTTCCGGTGCTGCGCGCTGCGGAAAAGGTGTCGGTGGTCGTGGTCGATCCGACCAACAATCCCGCGCATGGACAAGAGCCCGGCGCCGACATCGCACACTATCTCAGTCGTCACGGTGTCGTGGCGCGCGTCGAACAACTGCGGTCCAGGGGCGGGCCGATCGCCGAGGTGATCCGTCGTTACGCCGCCGATGACCAGTCCGACCTGATCGTGCTCGGCGCCTACAGCCACTCGCCGAAGCGCGAATTGCTGTTGGGCGGCGTGACCCGCACCCTGCTGAGCAAGGTGACGGTCCCGACGCTGATCTCGCATTGAGGTCTGCGAAAGCGGAACGGCCTGACGAGCACGGCCCTGCGGTTCAGGAGGTCGGCGTAGCGTCGCCGCGGGCGCTGTTGCTTTGACGATGCCTTAGTTTGATGGTATCTATCAATGGTAGATATCAATTTGGAGGCTTGGTCATGCCCAATCGTGCCGGGAGGTCCGGGGCGGCGCCGCCACCTGCGCCCGACGCACCGGCGACGGCCAAGCTGTTCATGCACGGCCGCAGCCAGGCGGTGCGCCTGCCCAAGGCGTTCCGCTTCGAAGGCTCCGAAGTGCGCGTCTCGCGGCAGGGCGATAAGGTCATCCTGGAGCCGCTGAAGCGGAAGCCGTTCGACGCCGAGGCGTTCTGGGCCAAGCTCGACGCGCTCGGCGCGCGTGATTTTCTGGTCGATGGCCTGCCAGACGATCCGCCGAGCACGCCTGATCCGCGAAAATTCGTCGACGAATGATCTGTCTCGACACCAACGTCGTGATCGCCGCCATCAATCGGCGCACGCCGGTGATCTCCAGGCGGCTGGGCGAGGCGCTGACGCAGCGTGTCGAGATTACTCTGCCGGTGATCGCGTTGTGCGAGCTTCGCTACGGCTATGCCCGTAGCGACAGGCGAGCAAAGATGGATGCACTGCTGGAGGAGTTCCTGTCGGTCGGCATTGCGGTTCTTCCGTTCGAAGCGAATGATGCCGATCACGCCGGTGATATCCGGGCCGGTCTCGAGCGGCTTGGCCAGCCGATCGGGTGGTACGACTACCTCATCGCCGCGCAGGCGCGGGCTCGCGGCGCGATCTTGGTCACTGCCAATCGGCGCGAGTTCGAGCGTGTGCCTGGGTTGATGGTGACCGATTGGACCGCCTGACGGTCAGTCGATCAAGAGCGCGGCACGCGCCGCTTACTTCCCATCCTCCAGGATCATCGTCGCGCCCTTCTCGGCGATCATCGCGGTGGGGGTGTTGGTGTTGCCGGAGGTGATCGTCGGCATGATCGAGGCGTCGACGACGCGCAAGCCGTCGAGACCGTGGAAGCGCAGGCGTTCGTCGACCACCGCGAGCGGATCGTCGGCGCGGCCCATCTTGGCGGTGCCGACCGGGTGGAAGATCGTGGTGCCGATGTCGCCGGCGGCTTTGGCGAGCGAGGCGTCGTCGTCGCCGACCGCGGGGCCGGGCAGATACTCTTCGGGGTGATACTTCGCCAATGCCTGCTGTTTCATCAGCCGCCGCGTGACGCGGATCGCGTCCGCGGCGACCTGACGGTCCTCGTCGGTCTGCAGATAATGCGGTGCGATCGACGGTGCGGCGTCGAGCGCGGCGGATTTCAGTTTGATCTCGCCGCGCGAGGTCGGCCGCAAATTGCAAGCGCTGACGGTGATCGCCGGAAAGCGATGCAGCGGATCGCCGAACTTGTCGAGCGACAGCGGTTGAACGTGAAACTGGATGTTGGCGCGTTCCTGATGCGGATCGGAGCGGGTGAAGATGCCGAGCTGCGACGGCGCCATGGTGAGCGGCCCGCGCCGACGCAGCGCGTAGTCGATCCCCATCCAGGCGCGGCGCGGCAGCGAGTGATAGGTCTCGTTCAGGGTGCGGCCGCCGCTGACCTTGTAGATCGCGCGCTGCTGCAGATGATCCTGCAGGTTGCGTCCGACGCCCGACCGGTCGAGCACCGGTTCGATGCCGAGCGGTGTCAGCCATTCGGCAGGACCGATGCCGGAGCGATGCAGCACCTGCACCGAGCCGATCGCGCCGGCGCACAGCACCACCTCGCGGCGGGCGCGGGCTTCGATCGGCACGCCGTTCTGCAGGAAGCGGACGCCGACCGCGCGGCCGTTCTCGACCAGCACGCGGTCGACCACCACATTGGTTTCGAGCCGCAGATTTGGCCGGTTCAGCGCCGGCTTGAGGAAGCCGCGCGCCGACGACCAGCGCCGGCCGCGCTTCTGATTGACGTGGAAATAGCCGACGCCTTCGTTGTCGCCGGTGTTGAAATCGGCGCTGCGCGGGATTCCCATCTCGCAGGCCGCGCTCGCGACAGCGTCCAGGATCTGCCACGACAGCCGTGCCGCCTCGATCCGCCAGCCGCCGCCTTTGCCGTGATGTTCGCTGTCGCCGAGGAAGTGGTCTTCGAGCCGTCGGAACGCCGGGCGAACGTCGTCCCAGCCCCAGCCGGCGAGGCCGAGCTGGCGCCAATGGTCGTAATCGGCTGCCTGGCCGCGCATTGAAATCATCGCGTTGATGGCTGAGGAGCCGCCGATCACCTTGCCGCGCGGATAGGCCAGCGACCGGCCATTGAGGCCGGGTTCCGGTTCGGTCTTGAACATCCAGTCGGAGCGCGGATTGCCGATCGCGAACAGATAGCCGACCGGAATGTGAAACCAGATCCAGTTGTCGCGACCACCGGCTTCGAGCAGCAGCACCCGCCGGCTCGGATCTGCCGACAGCCTGTTGGCGACGATGCAACCTGCGGTGCCTGCACCCACCACGATGGTGTCGAATTCGCCTTCGATCCGTGCCGTCATCGATCCTGCCCGTGCGTTTTCTGATTGGCCAGAGGCTTAGCGCCGCGGGCCGGCGCTGTACAGTTGCCGGAGCGGAACGGGGCGGCTAGCCTGCAGGCTTCGACAACTGGAGCCGCACTGCCTCATGCCCGTGATCAACCGTGTCGCCGATCTGCAGCCCGACATCGCCGCTTGGCGCCGCACGCTGCATCAGCAGCCGGAGCTGATGTACGACGTCGACGGCACCGCGGCGTTCGTCGCCGAGCGGTTGCGCGAATTCGGCTGCGACGAGGTCGTCACCGGGCTCGGCCGCACCGGCGTGGTCGGCGTGATCCGCGGCGCCAAGCCGGCGAACGGCGGCGAGATTCGCAGCATCGGCTTGCGCGCCGACATGGACGCGCTGCCGATCGAAGAGGCCACCGGGCTGCCTTACGCCTCCAAGGTGCCGGGCAAGATGCACGCCTGCGGCCACGACGGTCACACCGCGATGCTGCTCGGCGCGGCGCGCTATCTCGCCGAAACCAGGAACTTCGCCGGCGACGCGGTGGTGATCTTTCAGCCGGCCGAGGAGGGCGGTGCCGGCGCTGCGGCGATGATCGACGACGGGCTGATGGAGCGTTTCGGCATCGACCAGGTCTACGGCATGCACAACGGTCCCGGCATTCCGGTCGGTGCGTTCGCGATCAGCCCGGGCCCGGTGATGGCTGCGACCGATGCGATCGATATCCGCATCGAAGGTCATGGCGGTCACGCCGCGCGGCCGCATCTGTGCGTCGATCCGGTGCTGGCGGGCGCGCAGCTGATCACCGCGCTGCAGGGCATCGTGTCGCGCAGCGTCGATCCGTTCGATGCCGCGGTGCTGTCGATGTGCGAGTTCCACGCCGGCAATGCCCGCAACGTGATCCCGCAATTCGCCGAGCTGAAGGGCACGGTGCGGACCATGAAGGCGGATGTGCGGGATCTCGTCGAGCAGCGGGTGCGCGACGTCGTCGTCGGCGTCGCGCAGTCGACCGGCACCAGGATCGATCTCACTTACGAGCGCGGCTACCCGGTGCTGGTCAATCATTTGGCCGAAACCGACGTGGCGATGCGGGTGGCGCGCGACGTTGCGGGCGAGACCAATGTGGTGCCGCTGCCGCCGCTGATGGGCGCCGAGGATTTCGCCTACATGCTGGAAAAGCGGCCGGGCGCGTTCGTGTTCATCGGCAACGGCGACAGCGCCGGACTACATCACCCGGCCTACGACTTCAACGACGAAGCGATCGTCTACGGCACCTCGTATTGGGTGCGGCTGGTGGAGACCCAACTCGCGGCATGACGCTAAGCGTTGCCTCGCCTTTCTCTATCGTCATTGCGAGGAGCGTAGCGACGAAGCAATCCATGAGCTCCATGCATTGGGCTTCTGGATTGCTTCGCCTTCGGCTCGCAATGACGCGGAGAGAACGTTCGTGGATCTCGTGCATAGCCTCCGTCATGCCCGGCCTTGTGCCGGGCATCCACGTCTTTGCGAGACATGACCGCATGAAAGACGTGGATGGCCGGGACGAGCCCGGCCATGACGGAATCTCATGCCTGTAGCTAGAACTGCGTGCGCAGCCGCGTCGCGATCAGGTGGACCGGGCCACGGTCGCGGTTGAAGGCCGGGTTGGCGATGAACTGATAGTCCGCGGTCAGCCGCCAGGAATACAGCGGCAGGCTGTAATAGGCTTCGATCACCTTCTCGTCGCCCGGATTGGGCAGCCGGCCGTCGCCGATAATCGCGGTCAGGCCGCCGGCGTCGAGATAGGCGATCCGCGACGCAGAGATGTGGTTGAGCAGGCCGCCGATGCCGATGGTGTCGTCGGCGCGGCCCCACATCCGTCCCGACAGCGACAGGCCAGCCGACACCGTGCGATCGGAATCGGTGAAGGCGTTGGTTTCGAGATTCGGGTTGTTGAAGCCGGCGCGGGCGAACATCCCGATATCGGCGGTGAGCTGCTGCTCGAGGCTTGCGGACAGGCCGGTCTTCGAGGTGTAGCGGCGCACGTCGGCGATGTTCGGCGTCGCGCCGGTCAGTTGCGCTGCACGCACCGCATCGGTGAAGTTGCCGAGCCGGGCGCGGTTGAGGAAGCCGGTGACCAACAGTTTGCCGGGAAGCCCCCACAATTCGTGGCGGTGTTCGATCTCGCCGACGAGCTGGAACTGGCCGAAGGCCGGGTCGAGGTCGGTGTTGTTGGGCGTCACCGGCAGATCGAACACGCCGGCGCGCACCGTCCAAGCCCCGGTGTACCACTCCGCGGCGGCGCCGTAGGTGAAGGCCCAGGCATCGGCTGCGTAGTCGAAGGTCAGCGCGTCGGCGAGGCCCCAGTTGAGGAAGTCGACGCGCGGGTCGTGGGCATATTTGTTGACGTCGAAGATGTCGGCGACCGAGAACTTACCGGCGGTGATCACGATCCGGTCGGCGCTCTGCTTGCCGGCGAACTGGTTGGGCCCGCCCTGCACGGTTTCGACCGCGCCGCCGAGGTCCAGCGTCTGCCGGACGAAGTAGCGCGGCACCCGCGCATACGGATAGTCGGCGCCGACCTTGTACGACTCCGCACTCGGGAACGCCGCGATGCCGAAGGTGCCGCTGAGGCCGAAGCCCTGGTTGATTTCCGGGTTGATCCAGAATTCGGCGCCGTCCCACAGCCTGGCGCCGACATAGAGCGTGGCATCGAAGGTCTGCCGCGCCTGGTTGGGCTTCAGGCTGTTGGCGCCGAGATAAGGCGAGCGGAAACCCGGGGCGTATTGCCAGGTGAAAGTGCTCTGGCCGTGTACCGCGAACCGTTCCAGCTCCAGCGCGTCGATCCCCTTGGTGAACACGTCGGACTTGGCGAGGTCGTCGCCGAGCCGGTAGTTGAGGCCGAGCCGAAACGCATGGGTCAGCACGTCGGAGGTGACGCGCTCGCCGGCGATCGGGAAGCTGACGGTGCCGTTGCCGAAGCCGGTCGCCAGATATTCGGCGCGGGCACTCCAGGCCGGCGACAGCGGCACGTCGACGCCGGCACCGGCGGCCCAGCCCAGTCGCCACAGCAGCGCAGTCTGCTGCTGCGCCAAAGCAGGATCAGTCGGCCAGCGCAGCCGGTCGTAGCTCCAGGCGAAGCCGGCGGTGACGTAAGGCAGCCAGCCGTCGAGCGCGTAGCCGAGCCGGCCGCGCACCGTGCCGCCGAGCAGCGCCTGATGGTCGTGGCCGCCGACCGTGCCCGACGGCAGCGTGTTGCCGGTGTTGCCGCCGATGGTGTTCGGTGAATTGAGGTCGGCCTCGATGCCGATCAACCAGCGCGACGGCAGCATCCAGTTGTAACCGGCCTGCAGCCCGATCACGTAGCTGCCGGTGCCTTTGAATAGCTGAAACGCATCGAACAGGTCGATCGACCCACTGCCGCCGGCCGGCGCCGCGCTCCAGTCCGAACGGCCGGCGACCGCGCTGACATGCGCGCCGATATAGAAGCCGCTCCAGTCGAACACCGCGCGCGGGGCGTCCGGCACCTTGCGCGGCAGATCGGCCGCGGCGGCAGGGACGGTGCAGACCGAGGCGGCCGCGAGGACCGGAACGAGCAGAGAGTGTCGCACGCGTTGGATGATCCTGATCTTCAATGCCGCGTCCCGTATCACACCGATCGGAGCGCCGGCGTCATGGATTGGGCACGCCGGCTGATTTCGCGGCGGCGTAGCCATCGAGCCACAGCCATGCCCCGGGCAGGCCGGCGGAGCGCCGCAAGGCGCGGCGGGGAGTGGGAGAGGAGATACACCGGAACTACCTGATCAGGCCGAAGCGCTTCATCACCACATAGGCGATGAACGACGACAGCAGCATGATCAGGATCGCCCAGGCGAAGCCGCCGCCGTCTTCGGAGAACGGCAGGCCGTGCAGGTTCATCCCGAACATGCCGGTGACGAGGGTGGGCGGCAACAGCAGCGCGGTGAGCACCGACAACACCCGCAGGCTGTTGTTGCCCTGCTCTTCGATCTGCAGGTGCAGTTCTTCCTGCAGCAGCCGGCTGCGTTCGCGCATTTCGGTCACGGTGCGGTCGAGCCCATCGAGCCGCTGCGCCAGCTTGCCGGCGTGGGGCCGCAGCGACGGCGGCAGGTCGTCGCCGCGGTCGCGATCGAACCGGTGCAGCACGACGCGCAGGCCGGACAGATGCCGATGCAGTCGCACGCAAGTGCGGCGCAGCCGGCCGAGCCCCTGGCGCAGATCGTCGGTGTCCTCGGACAGGAGCTTGTCTTCGATCCGATCCAGCGTTTCGGCGACATTGTCGGTGATGCTCTCCATCGCGTCGGCGACGTTGTGAACGATCACCTCGAACAATGCCGCGCAATGATCGACGCGGAGGCCGCGTTCCAACGCCCGCCGCGCGGTGTCCACCGCGCACAGCGCCTGGTAGCGGCCGGTGATCAGCAGCCGTTCGGTCATCACGAAGCGCAGGAACCCGGTGTCCTCGGTGGCGTCAGCGATGTCGCGCATCAGGTCGGCGATCACGCCGTAGACGCAGCCGTCGACGCTGTGGAGCTGCTGATACGTGTCTTTCGATTGCAGCAGCGCCCGCGCCGGCGGCGGCAACACGAGTTCCGACAGCCAGAGCTGGGCGCGCGAGTCGGCCAGATTGAAATGCAGCCAATACCAGCCGTCGTGCTCGAAGCTGAACGGAGCCTCGTGCGGCAACGGCTGCGCCACGCCAGCGGCATCGATCCGGAACGCCCAGACCAGACCGGGCACCGGCATTCGTGATCCTGATGCGCCGTCGGCCAGCGATTGGGGCGTGTCGCCGAAGCGGTCGGTGATCGCTCGGTTGCGGGGCAGGGGAACGGACATCGCGCTAGCCCGGAGGCTCTGCAAGCTGTGTCCGGCCGCGGCCGTTGCGGTCGTTGGACCGGACGTTTCGGAAATCATGCGCACCTCGCAGCAGGACGACGACTGTGCCGCAGCGATTTGACAGTTGGATGACAGCGGTGCCGCAGGAACGATCGACCGAAGCTCGCGTTGGGCGGGAGAGGAAGCCTCCTCACTCGCGATGGCATGGAGAGTACGGATATGGCTGGGACCAAGGACAAGGACCTCAACGACCTGTTCCTCGATACTTTGAAGGACGTCTATTTCGCCGAGAAGCAGATCCTCAAGGCGCTGCCGAAGATGGCGAAGGCGGCCACCTCGGACAAACTGCGCGCGGCGTTCGAGAAGCATCGCGACGAGACCGAAGGTCAGATCGAGCGGCTGGAGCAGGTGTTCGAACTGCTGGAGAAGCCGGCCCGCGGCAAGACCTGCGACGCGATCCTCGGCATCATCGACGAGGGCAAGGAGATCATGGAGGAATACAAGGGCACCGAGGCGCTCGATGCCGGTCTGCTCGCCGCCGCCCAGGCGGTCGAGCACTACGAGATCTCCCGTTACGGCACGCTGAAGCAATGGGCGATCCAGCTCGGCATGAAGGATGCGGCCAAGCTGATCGACCAGACCCTGCAGCAGGAAAAGACCACCGACCAGAGTCTGACCAAGCTGGCCGAAAGCGCCGTCAATCTGGCCGCCGCGGCGTGATCGCTGGCGCCGGCCATCGATCGATCATCGGAGGATAAGACGACGAAGCCCCGGGCGATCACGCCCGGGGCTTCAGCGTGAAGCTCAGTGTACGACGGCTCAGCCGCCGACGTCGGCGCTGATCACGTCGCCGAACAGCTCCCACTTCTCGCCCTTGAAGCGCTGCAACTGCAACTGGCTGATCGGTGCAAAGTCGGTCGGCGAGGTGTTGATCTTGACGCCCGGCAGCAGAACTTCGGTACGGAAGTCCTTCAGGCTGGCGGCCTGCTGCATCACATTGGCGCGGGTGAGATTGTCGCCGCACTTCTTCAGCACTTCCACCAGCGTCTGGGCGACGCCGTAGCCGACCACGGTGCCGCCATCGAGCTTGTTGCCCTCCGGGAACTCCTTGTCCATGAAGGCGATGAACTCCTTCATGCCGGGGTCGTTCTTCCATTGATCGTCGGAGACGTCCTTCAGATAGGCGGCAGAGATGATGCCTTGCGCGTTGTCGTAGCCGGCCGGCCTGATCACGCTGCCGACCGAAGCCGACACGTTATTGAGGAAGTGCGTCGGTTTCCAGCCGATCTCCGCCAGCTTCTTGATCGCCTGGGCGGCGAATTTCGGCGTGGTGATGTTGATGAAGACGTCGGCACCGGTCGACTTCAACTTGACGATGTGGTTGTCGATCGTCGGCTCGGCGACCTCGTAGCTCTCCTTCATCACGATCATCGAGGCGTGCTTGGGACCGAGGCCGTCCTCGAAGCCCTTCAGATAGTCCTTGCCGTAATCGTCGTTCTGATACAGCACGGCGATCTTGGCGTTCGGCATATTCTGGATGATGTACTTGGCGTAAATTTGAGTCTCGCTCTGGTAGTTCGGCTGCCACCCCATCGTCCAGGGGTAGTTTTTGGGGTCGTTCCACTTGCTGGCGCCGGTGGCGACGAACAGTTGCGGCACCTTCTTGCTGTTCATGTATTTGTGGATCGCCGAGTTCGGCGGGGTGCCGAGCGAGTTGAAGATCAGCAGGACGTCGTCGCTCTCGACCAGCTTGCGCGCCTGCTCCACCGTCTTCGGGGGTGAATAGGCGTCGTCGTAGCTGATGAAATTGATCTTGCGGCCGTTGATGCCGCCCTTGTCGTTGATCATCTTGAAGTAGGCGGCTTCGGTGCGGCCGATCACGCCGTAGGCGGAAGCGGGTCCGCTGTAGGGCATGATGTTGCCGATTTTGATTTCGGTATCACTGACGCCGGGATCGTACTTCTTCTGCGCGAGTGCGCCGCTCGAGGCTGCGAAGCTGACGAGAAGTGCCGCGGAAAGCGCAGCCGCGTGCGAACGGAGTGAAAGCATCTTTGACTCCCTTTTCTTGGATTTGTGATTGTTGTGTCGAATGTGGGCTCTTGTCGGCCCATTGCCGATATTGAACACCTTCCGGGCGCTGCCATCAAGCAGCGTTCGGTGATTGCGTTAGCTCAATCGTGTTGTTGCAATGCGAAGTAACCAGTTGCGAACTAATCATCCTGGTAGAACTACTTGAAGTGCTGTCGTGATTAGTCTTGGTGCGTTGCACCCGCTCGTCGCGGTTGTGCTTGATGTTGTGGTCGGTGCGGTATCGGCCCCTCGAGGTCCGTCGTATTCGGCTGGCGGGGGGGCGGTGGCGCGATTCGCGTGCGGCGACAAAGCAAAGCCCCCGGCAATTGCTTGCCGGGGGCTCGGTCGAACGGGAAGATGGCGGTTGCGGCCGGCGGTCAGTCTGCCGCGGTGGTGTCGGCCGAGATGATGTCGCCGAACAGGTCCCAGCGTTCCCCCTTGAACCGCATCATCTGCAGCTGGCTGATCGGGGCGAAGTCGGTCGGCGAGGTATTGATCTTGATGCCCGGCAGCAGCGTATCGGGCTCGAAGTCCTTCAGGCTCGCAGCTTGCTTCATCACATTGGCGCGGGTCAGATCGTCACCGCAACGTTTCAGCACTTCGACCAGCGTGGCGGCAGCGCCGTAGCCGTAGACGAGGTTGCTGTCGGACTTGCTGGCGCCCGGCATGTACTTGTCGACGAATGCGTGCCAGTTCTTGAACTTCGGATCGTTGTCCCACTGCGGGTCGGTCGGGTCTTTGGCGTAGGCGGCCGACAGCACGCCTTGCGAGTTGTCGAAGCCGGCAGGCTTCATCACGCTGCCGACCGAGGCGGAGACGTTGGTCAGGATCTGCATCGGCTTCCAGCCGAGCTCGGCGGTCTTGCGGATGGTCTGCGCGCCGAATTTCGGCGTGGTGTAGATCAGCAGAACGTCGGGATCGAGCGCCTTCAGCTTGACGATGTGGCCGTCGATCGACGGCTCGGAGATCTCGTAAGCCTCCTCGGCGATCACCATCGACTTGGCCTTGTCGCCGAAACCGTCGAGCGTGCCCTTGAGGTAGTCCTTCCCGAAGTCGTCGTTCTGATACAGGATCGCCACCTTGGCGTTCGGCTTCTCCTTCAGGATGTACTTGACGTAGATCTGAGCTTCGCTCTGGTACGACGGCTGCCAGCCGATCGTCCACGGGAAGTGCTTCGGATCGTTCCACTTGCTGGCGCCGGTGGCGACGAACAGTTGCGGCACCTTCTTGGCGTTGAGATACTTCTGGATCGCGGTGTTGGACGGCGTTCCGAGCGGATTGAAAACCGCCAGCACTTCGTCGCTCTCGACCAGCTTGCGCGCCTGTTCGACGGCCTTCGGCGGCGAGTAGGCGTCGTCGTAGCTGATGAAGTTGATCTTGCGGCCGTTGATCCCGCCCTGATCGTTGATCATCCGGAAATAGGCTTCCTCGGTCTTGCCGATGGCGCCGTAGGCGGAGGCGGGACCCGAGTACGGCATGATGTTGCCGATCTTGATCTCGGTGTCGGAGGCGCCGGTGTCGTATTTCTTTTGGGCGAAGGCGGTGCCGGTGAACGCGGCGAAACTGACGGCGACTGCAGCCGAAGCGGCGAGTGCGCCCGAACGGAAGGTGGGCATCAATAGGCTCCTTGGGGATTTTCATTTTTCTTGTGCGGACGTCGAGGTCCGAGGCCGATTGAACACGTTTCTCGCGGGTGCAGCAACTAAAAGCCGTGGCGAGGAAAATCGCCACGGCGCCGGCGTCTGTATCCCGTAAAATGGAATTGGCCGGCGGCCTCGATGATGCGGAGCTAGTCGCGCAGCTTGCCGTCGATGACCGGGCCGAAAAGCTCCCAATGGTCGCCGGAGAAACGCATCATGCGAAGCTGTTCGATCGGATGGAAGTCGTCCGCTGCGGTGTTCACGGTGATGCCGGGAAGCAGCGTATCGGGTGCGTAGCCTTGGAGGCTCGCGGCCTGCTTCATGATGTTGGCGCGGCTGAGATCGTCGCCGGCGCGGCGCAGCACTTCGACCAGGCATTGCGCGGCGCCGTAGCCGTAGGCCACCGAATTGTCGCCGCGGTCGACGTCGGGCGCGTAGCCGTCGAGGAAAGCGTGGAACCGCTGCATGCCTGCATCGTCGCGCCACTGCGGATCGGACGCGTCCTTGTTGTAGGCGGCCGAGACCAGCCCCTGCGAAGCGTCGAGTCCCGCGGGCCGCAGCACCGCGGCGATCGAGGCCGCAACCAGCGCCTGTACGTAGAGCGGGTGCCAGTCCAGCGCGGCGGCCGCCTTGATGCTCTGGGCGGCGAATTTCGGCGTCGTGATCGAGACGAACACGTCGGCTCCGGACGCCTTCAGGCGTGCGATGTGGTTGTCGGCGGAAGGCTCGGCGACTTCGTAGCTCTCTTCGAGGGCGATCATCGCGGCTTTGTCGCCGAGCCCGTCCTTGAGGCCCTTCAGCAGATCGCGGCCGAGATCGTCGTTCTGATACAGCACCGCGATTCGGCCCTGCGGCCGGGTGGCGAGGATAAATTTGGCGTAGACCCGGCCCTCGCTCTGGTAGGGCGGCTGCCAGCCCATCGTCCAGGGGAACGCCTGCGGATCGCCGAACCGGGTGGCGCCGCTGGCGGCGAACAATTGCGGCACCTGCTTGAGATTGAGATATTTCTGGATCGCGGCGTTGGTCGGCGTGCCCATTGCGCTGAACACCAGCAGCACCTGGTCGCGCTCGACCAGCTTGCGCACCTGCTCGACGGCCTTAGCCGGATTGTAGGCGTCGTCATAGGAGATGAATTCGACCCGGCGGCCGTTGATGCCGCCCTGGTCGTTGATCATCTTGAAATAGGCCTGCTCGATCCGGCCGACGATCGAATAGGCCGAGGCCGGCCCGGAATACGGCATCAGATTGCCGATCCGGATGACGCGGTCGGCGCGCTCCGAAACGACGCCCTCTGCGAGCGCCGGCGAGGCGAGGGTGAGGGCCGCGGCGGACAGGGTCAGCAACGCATCTCGGCGCGATCGGCGAAACACAATGGAGGGCATGGTTCTATCGGGTTGTGGGGGCGCGCGCTGACGCTCGCCTGATTGGTCTTCTGCATACGCCCGCGCGGCTGGGCGCGACACCCTCCGATCGGGCAATCGCCCCACCGGCAGGGCGGAGGTGGGGCGACACGGAACGCAGCGGCGGCCAAAGAAAAAGCCCCTCGCGAGCGGGTCGCGAGGGGCCGGAGTGGAGCGGTGCGGGCGGGTTATCCCCGCCGGCCGAGTTTGTGCACCCAGTTCTGCACCGTATAGGCGATCTGCCGCGAGCCGTGCGGCAGCAGGAAGATGATCAGCACCAGGATCACGCCGAACACTGCGCCGGAGAGGCCCTTGGAGAACTCCTCGGCGATGTTCGGCACGAACACGATGAACGCCGCACCGACGATCGAGCCCGGCAGCCAGCCGACGCCGCCGACCACCATGCCGAGGAACAGCGCGATCGCGAGCTGGATCGTGTAGCTGTCCGGCGCGACGAACTGCACCGCGATGGCGCCGAGACCGCCGGCGACGCCGGTGATGCCGGCGCTGACGCCGAACGCCAGCGTCTTGTAGCGAGCCACGTCGACGCCCATCGCCGAAGCGGCGATTTCGTTGTCGCGGATCGCCATCATCGCCCGGCCCGAGCGCGACTTCAGCAGGTTGACCGAGGCGACGTAGATCACCATCGAGACCACCAGCACGAAGTAGTACAGCCACATGTCCTGCGACATCGGAAGGCCGAACGGCGCGTCGGGCTTGGTGATGACCAACCCCTGAACGCCGCCGGTCCAGTGCTCGAAGTAGTGCAGCTTGAGCAGCTGCGGCATCGCGGTGGCGAGCGCGAAGGTCGCGAGCGCCAGATAGATGCCGCTCAATCGCAGCGCCGGCAGGCCGAACAGATAGCCGCAGAGGAAGCAGATCGCGCCGGAGATCGGCAGCGTCAACGCGTAGTTGACGCCGAAGTTCTCCATCAGGATCGCCGAGCTGTAGGCGCCGACGGCGTAGAACGCGCTCTGGCCGAGCGAGAACTGTCCGGAGCCGCCGGTCAGAATGTTCAACGCCAGCACGGCGATGGCGTAGATCAGAACCATCGTCATCTGGAAAATGACGAAGTTCTTGGCGATCAACGGGGCAAGACAGAGCAGCAGCACCACCACGACCGAGGCCGTGGTGCCGAGCGCCATGTACTTCTTCGGCGTGGTCTCGACCGGTTGGGTGTCGTTGACGACTTCCTGGAGTGCACTCATGTTCAGACTCGCTTGACGATGGTGCGGCCGAACAGGCCAGTGGGTTTCACGACGAGAACGGTGACGATCAGCGCCAGCGCGATCGGCAGTTTGAGCTCGTTACCGACACCCGGGATGTAGGTGCCGGCGAGATTCTCGAACACGCCGACCAGGAAGCCGCCGACAACCGCACCGAACGGGCTGGACAGACCGCCGAGCACCGCCGCGGCGAAGCCGTAGATCAGCACGCCGCCCATCATGTTGGGCTCGAGGAACACTACCGGCGCGATCAGCATGCCGGCGATCGAGCCGATCGCGGCCGCCATGCCCCAGCCGAGTGCGATCATCCACGAGGTGTTGATGCCGACCAGCCGGGCCGATTCAGGCTGAGACGCCGCAGCCCGCATGGCCAAACCGATCCTGGTGTACTGGAAGAACAGGAACAGCAGGATCAGCAGCACGATGGTGACGCCGATCATCCCGGCCTGATGGGTCGAGATCAGTTGGCTGCCGAGGAATGGCGAGGAGCCGAACGGCGACGGGAACTGCTTGATGGTGAAGTCCCAGGTCAGGCCCGCGACGGAGTTGATGATCGCGAACAGGGCGATGAAGCCCGCGACGTGGGTCAGCACCGGCGCATTGCCGAGCGGCTTGAACAGCACGCGTTCGATGATGACACCGCCGGCGAACGAAAACGCCAGCGTCAGCACGAAGGCGCCCCAATAGGGCACGCCCCATTGCATCAATTGCCAGGCGACGAAGGTCGAAAACATCGCCATTTCGCCCTGGGCGAAGTTCAGGTGGTCGATCGCCTGGTAGATCATCACCACGGCGAGCGCCATGCAGGCATAGATCGCTCCGGTGGCGATGCCAGCCAGGATTTGGTTCAGAAACAGATCCACGGCCGGTCTCCTCAGTAACCCAGATACGATTTGCGGACGTCTTCGTTGTTGGCGATTTCCGTCGCGTTCCCCGACATCACGATCCGCCCGGTCTCGATCACATACGCCTTGTCGGCGAGTTCGAGCGCGAGCTGGGCGTTCTGTTCGACCACCAGAATGGTGACCTTGTCCTCGCGGTTGATCTTGCCGAGGATCTTGAACAGATCCCGCACGATCAGCGGAGCGAGGCCGAACGAGGGTTCGTCGAGCAGCATCAGCCGCGGCCGAAGCATCAGGGCGCGGGCGACCGCGAGCATCTGCTGTTCGCCGCCGGACAGCGTGCCGGCCTGCTGGGTGTGGCGCTGCTTGAGCACCGGGAAGTGCGCGTACATCCGCTCGATGTCCGAGGCGATCGCCTTGGTGTCCTTGCGGGTCATCGCGCCGAGCTGCAGGTTCTCCTCCACGGTCATCGTGGTGAAGGTGCCGCGGCCCTGCGGAACGTGGGCGATGCCGAGCTTGACGATGGATTCCGTCGAGCTCTTGTTGATGGTCTTGCCCTCGAACTGGATGGAGCCGGTCGAGCGCACCATGTTGCAGATCGCCCGCAGCGTGGTGGTCTTGCCGGCACCGTTGGCGCCGAGCAGGGTGGTGAGGCTGCCTTCGTGCAGTTCGAATTCGAGCCCGTGCAGCGCTTGGACCTGGCCGTAATAGGCGCGCAGGTCGCGAACGTTGAGCATCGCGGTCATTGTTCGTCCTTGCTCCCCAGATAGGCCTTGATCACATCCGGGTCGTTCTGCACCTGGGTCGGCGTTCCCTCTGCGAGCTTGCGTCCGAAATTGAGCGCGACCACGTAGTCGGCGGTCGACATCACCATGCCCATGTGGTGTTCGACCAGCAGCACGGTGATGCCGCGATCGTCGCGGATGCGGCGCACGAGGTCGCCGAGGATGTAGACTTCCTCGTGGTTGAGACCGCCGGCGGGCTCGTCCAGCAGCAGGATCTTCGGCTCGGCGGCGAGCGCACGCGCCAGCTCGACGCGCTTCTGCGTGCCGAACGGCAGGCCCGACACCGTGGTGTGGGCGACGTTGCGCAGCTCGAGATAGCCGAGAATGTCGTCGACTTTCTTGTTGAGCGCCTTTTCGCTGCTGCGGATCCACGGCATCCGCAGCGAATCCGAGACGATGTCGCTGTTGGTGCGGCAATGCGCGCCGACGCGCACGTTGTCGACCACCGACATGTTGGGAAACAGCGCGACGTTCTGGAACGTGCGGCCGATGCCGATCTCGGCGATGCGATGCGGCGGCCGGGTGAGAATGCTCTCGCCTTCGAGCAGAATGTCACCCTTGCTCGGCTGATACAGCCGCGACAGGCAGTTGAACAGCGTGGTCTTGCCGGCACCGTTCGGGCCGATCAAGCCGAGGATCTGTCCCTTCTGCATGTTGAAAGAAATGCCGTTCAGGGCGACGATGCCACCGAACACGACGCTGACGTCGCGCACCGCAAGAAGCGGCGACGCGGAAGACGAAACCTGAGCCTGCGTCATTTGCAGCAGCCCGGTCGAGGCAGCGACTTGCTACCTGATCCCCTCGACGACACGCGCAACTTTCCCTCCTTTTGTTCTTTTGTTATCGGATTTTCTTGGTTGCGGCGCAGCTACTCCCCCGAGCGCCGCTTCGATTTTCCTTACCATCGCCACGAGGCGAGGTCCAATGTCGTTGATCAGCCGGTCTTCCGTAAAGCGGAAAGCCGGCGCGCCGCAGTTGAATGCGTAGGTGCCGGTGCCGTCGTTCAGAGTCATTGCGACGCCGGCCGCATGCACGTCGTCCTGCCACTCGCCGACCGAGATCGCGAAGCCGCGCTTGTCCACCATTTCTTCGGAGCGCTCGATGCCGTCTTTGATGCGCGGCCAGCGACTGCCGTAATACTCGCGCATTTCACGCATTAAAATCGCGCGTTCTTCATTCGGCAGTGCACACAAATACGCGCGGCCCATCGCGGTGGTGGCGATCGGAATCCGAGAGCCGACGTCGAGTTGCACGCCGACGGTGAGGCTCGATCGCGCTTGTCCGACATAGATCATGCTGAGACGATCGCGCGCGCCGACCGCGACCGCGCCGCCGGTCTGCTGCATCAATTCGTCGCGGAAGGGCTGTGACAAATGCCGCAACCCGAGGTTGGCCACCGCGGCGTAGCCGAGCGACATCGCCGCCGGAGCGAGTTGATACTTCTCGAACCGTGGGACCTGCGTCAGATAGCCGAGCTTGGTGAGGGTGTAGGTCAGCCGCGAGATCGTCGGCTTGGGAAGCTTGGTGCGTGCCGCCAGCTCCTGATTGCCGAGCAATCCGTCGTTGGGGCCGAACGCACGCAACACCTCCAGTCCGCGCGCCAGGGCGACGACAAAACTACGGTCGGTGGCGGTTTTCTTGGGCGGACGCTTCATCCCTACACGCGTTTCGTTTTATGGACGTCGTTGACAATCGACGCTCTTCAAAATAACCCTCGATGTCAAGATGTGGAATTAATTTTCGCAGTGCGAAACGAACCAAGAAACGGAAACCCAAGGAGAACGGCATGAGCGAAGTAGTCACACGCGCAACGCAGGATCAGGTCGCGATCGTCACTGTGGACAGTCCGCCGGTCAATGCGCTGAGTGCGGCTGTTCGCCGCGGCATCCTGGAGAACGTCAACGCTGCCGTCGCCGATCCGGACGTGCAGGCGATCGTGCTGGTGTGCGCGGGGCGCACCTTCATCGCGGGCGCTGACATCACCGAGTTCGGTAAGCCGCCGCAGCCGCCGGCACTCACCGAAGTGATCGCCGCGCTGGAAGATTCACCGAAGCCGACCATCGCAGCTATTCACGGCACCGCGCTCGGCGGCGGTCTCGAAGTCGCGCTCGGCTGTCATTTCCGGGTCGCGGTGAAGGAAGCTAAGCTGGGTCTCCCCGAGGTCAAGCTCGGACTGTTGCCGGGTGCCGGCGGAACGCAGCGGCTGCCGCGCGCGGTCGGTCCGGAGCTTGCGGTGCAGATGATCGTCGGCGGCAATCCGATCGGTGCGGCCGAAGCGCTGAAGGATGGTCTGGTCGAAGAGGTCGTCACTGACCTGGTCGCGGGGGCGGTGGCGTTCGCCAAGAAGGTGCTGGCCGAGAAGCGCCCGCTGCGCCGGCTGCGCGACGACGACTCCAAGCTCGCCGCTGCCAAGGCCGATCGTTCGATCTTCACCAACGCTGTCGCGGCGATCACCAAGAAGGCGCGCGGCCTCGAGGCGCCGTTCGCCTGTGCCGACGCGATTGGTGCGGCGATCGATCTGCCGTTCGACGAAGGCATGAAGAAGGAGCGCGAGGGCTTCATGAAGCTGCTCGTCTCCGACCAGTCGAAGGCACAGCGCTACGCGTTCTTCGCCGAGCGTGAGGCCGCCAAGGTCGACGGCGTGCCGGCCGGCACCAAGCCGCGCGCTGTGGCGCGCGTCGCGATCATCGGCGCCGGCACCATGGGCGGTGGCATCGCGATGTCGTTCGCCAATGCCGGCATTCCGGTGACGCTGATCGAGACCGGCGAGGAGCAGCTCAAGCGCGGCCTCGGCATCATGCAGAAGAACTGGGAAGCCACCGCAGCGCGCGGCGGCATTCCGGCGGATGCGCCGGCCAAGCGGATGGCGCTGATCACCGGCGTGGTCGGTCTCGAAAACGTCAAGGACGCCGATCTGGTGATCGAGGCGGTGTTCGAGACGATGGCGGTGAAGAAGGAAGTGTTCACCGCGATCGACGCCCACGCCAAGCCTGGCGCGGTGCTCGCCTCCAACACCTCCTATCTCAACATCGACGACATCGCCGCCGTCACCAAGCGTCCGCAGGACGTGCTCGGCATGCATTTCTTCTCGCCGGCCAACGTCATGAAGCTGTGCGAGATCGTGCGTGGCGCCAAGACCGCGCCGGACGCGCTGCTCACCGCGGTGTCGATCTCCAAGAAGATCGCGAAGGTGCCGGTCGTGGTTGGCGTCTGCGACGGCTTCGTCGGCAACCGCATGCTCGCGGCCCGCTCCAAGCAGTCCGAGAAGCTGCTGTTCGAAGGCGCGCTGCCGCAGCAGGTCGACGCCGTCGTCACCAAGTTCGGCATGCCGATGGGCCCGTTCGCGATGGGCGATCTCGCCGGCCTCGATATCGGCTGGCGCTCGCGTAAGGACCGCGGCATCAAGTCGGAGATCGCGGATGCGCTGTGCGAAGCCGGCCGCTTCGGCCAGAAGACCGGCAAGGGCTACTACAAGTACGAGCAGGGTTCGCGTTCGCCGCTGCCCGATCCGGAAGTCGAGACGCTGATCAACGACACGCTCGCCAAGCTCGGCCTGAAGCGCCGCGACATCACCGACGAGGAGATCCTCGAGCGGATGGTGTACCCGATGATCAACGAGGGTGCCCGCATCCTGGAGGAGAAGATCGCGGCGCGTCCGAGCGACATCGACGTGGTCTGGCTCTACGGCTACGGCTGGCCGATCTACCGCGGCGGTCCGATGCACTACGCAGACAGCGTCGGCCTCAAGCACATCGCCGACCGGCTCAGCGCGTATGCCAAGGCCACCAATGATCCGTCGCTGGAGCCGGCGCCGCTGCTGAAGAAGCTCGCCGACGAAGGCAAAACCTTCGCGTCGATCGGCCAGCCCAGCAAGGCGGCTGCGTGATCACAGGCCTCTCCACCTGTCGTTCCGGGATGCGCCCCTTTGGGGCGCAGACCCGGAATCCATACCCTGGCTTTTCGGTTGAGCAATGCGTGGCGGCGCTCTTTTTCTCGCGGCGAAGCCAGGGGATATGGATTCCGGGCTCGCGCTGCCCGCGCCCCGGAATGACGAACTCATAGTTCACCCCCAATCGCGAAGTGGCCCGCATGTCCAAACCCGGCGAACAGTTCTATCCCCCTGGAATCCGCTGGGACGTGCCGATCCCGCGCGGCACGCTGGTCGATCTGCTCGCGCAGGCGGCGAAGGACTACGGCGCGCGCCCCGCGCTCGAATTCCGCGACCGGCAGATCACCTACACCAAGCTCGAAGCGATGGCCGAGACCGCGGCCGCGGCGCTGCTGGCGGCGGGATACGGGCGCGACTGCTCGGTCGCGCTATTCCTCGGCAACACGCCCGACCATCCGATCAACTTCTTCGGCGCGCTGAAGGCCGGCGCCCGCGTGGTGCATCTGTCGCCGCTCGACGGCGAGCGGGCGCTGTCGCACAAGCTGACCGATTCCGGCGCGCGGGTGCTGATCACCACCAATTCCGCGGCGCTGCTGCCGATGGCCACCAAGTTTCTGGAGAAGGGGCTTCTCGACCGGCTGATCGTCTGCGCCGACGACGATTGGGGGGCGGCCGGCACGCCGCAAGCGCCGCTGCCCGACGATCCGCGGGTGATTACTTACGCCGAATTCGTCAAGGACGCCCTGAAGCCGATGGCGTGGCCGACCGTCACGCCAGACGACATCGCGCTGCTGCAATACACCGGCGGCACCACGGGCATGCCCAAGGGCGCGATGCTGACCCACGGCAATCTCACCGCTGCCGAAGCTATCTTCAGCATCTGGTGGGCGCCGAACCGGCGTGAAGGCGTGATCGAGCGCGTGATCTGCGTGCTACCGCTGTTCCACATCTACGCGCTCACCGTGATCCTGTTTCGCACGCTGCGCCAGGGCGACCTGATCTCGCTGCATCAGCGCTTCGATGTCGCTTCGATCTTCCGCGACATCGAGGAGAAGCGTGCGACCTCGTTCCCGGGCGTGCCGACGATGTGGATCGCGCTCGCCAACGATCCGTCGCTGGAGAAACGCGATTTGTCGTCGCTGGTCACAGCCGGCTCCGGCGGCGCGCCGCTGCCGGTGGAAGTCGCGCGGTTGTTCGAGCGCAAGACCGGGCTGTCGCTCAAGAGCGGCTGGGGCATGACCGAGACTTGCTCGCCCGGCACCGGCCATCCGCCGGAAGGGCCGGACAAGCCGGGCTCGATCGGCCTGATGCTGCCGGGGATCGAACTCGATGTCGTGGCGCTCGACGATACTTCGAAGGTGCTGAAGCCCGGCGAGGTCGGTGAGATCCGGGTTCGCGGCCCGAACGTCACCAAGGGGTACTGGAACCGGCCGGAAGAGGCTGCTCACAGTTTCGTCGGCGACCGTTTTCTCACCGGCGACATCGGCTATATGGACCAGGACGGCTACTTCTTCCTGGTCGATCGCAAGAAGGATATGATCATCTCCGGCGGCTTCAACGTCTATCCGCAGATGATCGAGCAGGCGATCTACGAACACCCGGCGGTGCAGGAAGTGATCGTGATCGGTATTCCGGACGATTACCGCGGCGAGGCCGCGAAAGCCTTCGTCAAGCTGCGTGACGGCGCCAAGCCGTTCAGCATCGACGAACTGCGCACCTTCCTCACCGGCAAGCTCGGCAAGCACGAATTGCCGACCGCGGTCGAATTCCGCGACGAACTTCCGCGCACCACGGTGGGCAAACTGTCCCGCCACGAACTACGCAATCAGCAGACCGCAACCAAGACCTAATCGTAATCGACACTAGCAACCGCAGGAGCCTGCCCATGACCGATGCCGTCATCGTTTCCACCGCGCGCACGCCGATCGGCAAGGCGTATCGCGGCGCCCTCAATGCCACCGAGGGCGCCACGCTGCTCGGCCACGCCATCGAGCACGCGGTGAAGCGTGCCGGCATCGACCCGAAGGAGGTCGAAGACGTGGTGATGGGCGCGGCGATGCAGCAGGGCGCCACCGGCGGCAACATCGCGCGCAAGGCGCTGCTGCGCGCCGGCCTGCCGGTGACCACCGCCGGCACCACCATCGACCGGCAGTGCGCCTCCGGCTTGCAGGCGATCGCGCTGGCCGCCCGCTCGGTGCTGTTCGACGGCGTCGAAATCGCGGTCGGCGGCGGCGGCGAGTCGATCTCGCTGGTTCAGAACGACAAGATGAACAGCTTCCATGCCGTCGATCCGGCGCTGCAGGCGATCAAGGGCGACGTCTACATGGCAATGCTCGACACCGCCGAGACCGTGGCGAAGCGCTACGGCATCTCGCGGGAGCGCCAGGACGAGTACTCGCTGGAAAGCCAGCGCCGCACCGCGGCTGCGCAGCAGGGCGGCAAGTTCAACGACGAGATCGCACCGATTTCGACCAAGATGGGCGTCGTCGACAAGGCGACCGGCGAGGTGTCGTTCAAGGACATCACGCTGTCGCAGGACGAAGGTCCGCGGCCGGAAACCACCGCTGAAGGTCTGGCGGGATTGAAGGCGGTGCGCGGCGAGGGCTTCACCATCACCGCCGGCAATGCCAGCCAGCTCTCCGACGGCGCCTCCGCCACGGTGATCATGAGCGACAAGACCGCGGCGGCGAAGGGCCTCAAGCCGCTCGGCATCTTCCGCGGCATGGTTTCGCACGGCTGCGAGCCGGACGAGATGGGCATCGGCCCGGTGTTCGCGGTGCCGCGCCTGCTCAAGCGCCACGGCCTCACCGTCGACGACATCGGCGTCTGGGAGCTGAACGAGGCTTTCGCCGTGCAGGTGCTGTACTGCCGCGACAAGCTCGGCATCGATCCGGAGAAGCTCAACGTCAACGGTGGCGCGATCTCGGTCGGCCATCCCTACGGCATGTCGGGCGCGCGCCTCGCCGGCCACGCGCTGATCGAAGGCCGCCGCCGCAAGGCGAAGTACGCGGTGGTGACGATGTGCGTCGGCGGCGGCATGGGCTCCGCCGGCCCGTTCGAGAT
>NZ_QUMK01000025.1 GCF_010907035.1 Rhodopseudomonas sp. BR0M22 | reverse complement strand
ACACCGGGCCGATGGATGATTTGCCGACCAGCAGCCCGGCCTCCCACGCGCCTGCCAGCGTCGTCGACGTGCTGGTGCCGGTCGCGATCGATCAGGCCTATTCGTACCGGGTGCCGCGCGGCGTCTCGCTGAAGCCCGGCGACGTCGTGGCGGTGCCGCTCGGCGCCCGCGAAGTGCTCGGCGTGGTTTGGGCGGAGAATCCCAATCCTGATCCACGGCTGCACAACCGGCTGAAGGACGTTTCCGAAAAGCTCGATGTGCCGCCGCTGCGCGACGAGCTGCGGCGGATGGTCGACTGGGTTTCGACCTACACGCTGTCGGCGCGCGGGATGGTGCTGCGGATGTGTCTGCGGATGGGCGAGCATCTCGGCCCGGAGCGGCAGCGCATGGGTGTGCGGCTGGTCGGCGCACCGCCGCAGCGGATGACGCCGGCGCGCCGGCGCCTGCTGGAGATCCTGTCGGATGGCCTGTTGCACGGCAAATCCGACGTCGCCAAGGAGGCCGGCGTCAGTTCGGGCGTGATCGACGGGCTGGTCGATGAAGGCACCCTGCAGGTCGAGCCGATGCCGCGGGAGAACCCGGCACCGGAGCCCGATCCGGATTTTGCGCCGGCTGATTTTTCACCTGAGCAGGCCCGTGCTGCCGAGACCATGCGCGGCCTCGTGACCGCCGGTGGTTTTCAGGCTGCACTGATCGACGGCGTCACCGGCTCCGGCAAGACCGAAGTGTACTTCGAAGCGGTCGCCGAGGTGATCCGGCAGGGGCGGCAAAGCCTGATTCTGATGCCCGAGATCGCGCTGACCGGGCAGTTCCTGGACCGCTTCTCCCAGCGATTCGGTGTGCGGCCGCTGGAGTGGCATTCCGAACTGACGCCGCGCACCCGCGCCCGCAATTGGGCGGCGATCGCGGCGGGCCAGGCGCGCGTCGTGGTCGGCGCCCGTTCGGCGCTGTTTCTGCCTTACGCCGATCTCGGGCTGATCATTGTCGATGAGGAGCACGACCAGGCCTACAAGCAGGAAGACGGCGCGCATTATCACGCTCGCGACATGGCGGTGGTGCGGGCGTCGATCGCGAAGATTCCGATCGTGCTGGCGTCGGCGACGCCGTCGGTCGAGACCGAGGTCAATGCCCGCAAGGGCCGCTACCAGCGCATCCCTCTGCCGTCGCGATTCGGCGGGCAGCACATGCCGCAGATCGAAGCGATCGATCTGCGTCGCGAACCGCCGATGCGCGGCCGCTTCATTTCGCCGCGGCTCGCCGAGCAGGTCGGCTTCGCGATCGAGCGCCGCGAACAGGCGCTGCTGTTTCTCAACCGTCGCGGCTATGCGCCGCTGACGCTGTGCCGGGCCTGCGGCCATCGGTTTTCATGCACGATCTGCGATGCCTGGCTGGTCGATCATCGTTTCCGGCAACGGCTGGTGTGCCATCATTGCGGTTTCTCGATGCCGCGACCGCCGGCCTGTCCGCATTGCGGTGCCGAGGGCTCGCTGGTCGCGGTCGGCCCGGGCGTCGAGCGGCTGCAGGAGGAGGCGGCGAACCTGTTTCCCAATGCGCGGACCATGGTGCTGTCGAGCGACCTGATTACCTCGATCGAGACCATGCGCGCCGAGCTCAATGAGATCGCCGAGGGCCGCGTCGACATCATCATCGGCACGCAGCTCGTGGCCAAGGGCCACAACTTTCCGCGGCTCAATCTGGTGGGGGTGATCGACGCCGATCTCGGCCTGTCCAATGGCGATCCGCGCGCCGCCGAGCGGACCTTCCAGTTGCTCAATCAGGTGATCGGGCGTGCCGGCCGCGAACAGGGACGGGGTGTCGGCTTTCTGCAAACACATCAGCCCGAACATCCGGTGATGAAGGCGCTGGTCGCCTGTGACCGCGAGGCGTTTTACGCCAGCGAGATCGATATCCGAGAGCGCACGCTGTATCCGCCGTTCGGCCGGCTCGCGAGCCTGATCATTTCGGCCGGCGACCGGCCGACCGCAGAAGGCTTCGGCCGCCAACTCGCCAGCGCCGCGCCGTTCGACGAGCGGGTGCAGGTGCTGGGCCCAGCCGAAGCGCCGCTCGCCGTGATCAAGGGGCGCTATCGATTCCGGCTGCTGGTGAAATCGGTGCGCGGCTTCGATCTGTCGAACTACTTACGCTCTTGGCTGGCGAACGGGCCGAAGACCAAGGGTAATCTCAAGCTCGAAGTCGACGTCGACCCGCAAAGCTTCTTGTGACTTTGGACGGCCGTCGAGCGCCCCAAACAAAAGCCTGCCGTCTGGTCGCCGGCAGGCTTTGTCACATGGCGAAAGGTAATGCGCGCGCTTGCGATTGAACCAAACCCTTCGTCAGGCGTTGTCGTCGAAAGAAACGCAGAGTGACGGATTTTGCGCGCTTACATCACTTCCGCGACCACCCGGCCGACACCGCGGCTGGTGAGCCCGATGGCGCGGGCGGCGCCGGTCGACAGATCGAGAACGCGGCCGCGAATGAAGGGACCGCGGTCGTTGATGGTGACGACGACGCTGCGGCCGCCATGCGTGACACGAAGCTTGGTGCCGAACGGAAGGGTGCGATGAGCCGCCGTCATGGCGTTCGCGTTCATGCGTTGGCCTGACGCGGTGCGGCTGCCCGACTCGTTGCCGTAGTAGGACGCCATGCCCGAGAAGGTTCGACCGCCGCCGCTGCTCTCGACCGAGGCGTTAGCGGAACGCCAGTCACTGTGATGGTGGCTATGGTGATGATGGTGGTGGCGGTGATGCCGGCTCTTCGCTGAGGCTTCGCCGACCGATCCGCCAAGGAAGACAGAGGCGACGATCATCGCCGCGGCCGCGGCCGGCCCGGTGGTGAGCAGCGCCGGTGTTTTCTTTCGAACCATATCCTATCCTTAAGTCGAGTATTGCCCTACATGCGGCAAGTGGAACCCCCGTCCCTGTGTTCGCGGGCGAACGAGTGGTCTTGTAATGAGGCTGAATATTGACGGTCAATCCGCCTTATTTCACGCCACAATATTTGGTGATGTTTCGCAGTACAGCGCGGTACTCTGATATCAACAAGTGTGTTACTTGATAAATACTTCGAGCGTGTATCGAATATTGTATTACGAAGTTTTCACGACGCGCTGCGCCGAATCACACAAGTAATCGGCTGTTAACGCTGCGTGCGTGTGTCGAGCGAGTTTTTGCAACTGCAAATAGAGAAGTTGCGACCCGAGCGACTGGCTCCATGCGCCCTGCGAAGGGCAGCGGGTGCCTTCGCGCGAGGCCGCTGACGCGTGAGCGAGCGTAGTCTGCGATGCGTCGGGCGGCTGGCCGGCGCGTGCCAGGAGCTGCCGGTCGTGGCGCGGAGGGGGGCGCCGGCGCTCGTTGGAGTGACGCGCGCGACGAGATGCAAGACGACATGCAACAAGGCGACGCGGGCTCGTGCCATCGTGTTGCACCTCCGCGCGCGCTATGTTAGCAAAGCCGCGATTTTAAGGGCCGCCGGACCATCGTGCCGGTCAGAAATCGAAGTCCAGCTTGAATTCCAAGGGCTTAAATCGGGGGCGCCGCTTCGTGGCGACGGTTTTTTCCTTGGCCGTTTGACAGCAAGAAGAGCGCGCTCGTGGCATCTGAAGATCCATCGGTTTCCGGAGTTTCCGGTCGTTACGCGACCGCTTTGTTTGAACTGGCCCGCGACGAGAAATCCATCGATGCGGTGACTGCCGATCTGGAGAAGTTCAGCGCGATGCTGGCGGAGAGTCCGGATCTGGTTCGCCTGGTCCGTAGCCCGGTGTTCGCCTCCGAGGTGCAGGGCAAGGCGCTGGCCGCAGTGCTCGCCAAGGCGGGCATCTCCGGCATCAGCGCCAATTTTCTGAAAGTGCTCGCGGCCAATCGCCGGCTGTTCGTGGTCGCCGACGTGATCCGCGCCTATCGCGCGCTGGTTGCCAGGTTCAAGGGCGAAGCCACCGCCGACGTGACCGTTGCCGAAAAGCTCAGCGACAAGAATCTCGAGGCGCTGAAGGCTGCGCTGAAGTCGGTGACCGGCAAGGACGTCGCTCTCAATATCAATGTCGATCCGGCGATCATCGGCGGGCTTGTCGTCAAGCTCGGTAGCCGAATGGTCGACAGTTCGATCCGCACCAAACTCAATTCGATCAAGCACGCGATGAAAGAGGCAGGCTGATGGACATCCGCGCCGCGGAAATTTCCGCGATCCTCAAGGACCAGATCAAGAATTTCGGCCAGGAAGCCGAAGTCTCCGAGGTTGGACAGGTGTTGTCCGTCGGCGACGGTATCGCCCGTGTTTATGGCCTGGACAACGTGCTCGCCGGTGAAATGGTCGAGTTCGAAAACGGCACGCGCGGCATGGCGCTGAACCTCGAAACCGACAACGTCGGTGTCGTGATCTTCGGTGCCGACCGCGAGATCAAGGAAGGTCAGACCGTCAAGCGCACCCGTTCGATCGTGGACGCGCCGGTCGGCAAGGGTCTGCTCGGCCGCGTCGTCGACGCGCTGGGTAACCCGATCGACGGCAAGGGCCCGATCCAGGCGGTCGAGCGCAAGCGCGTCGACGTTAAGGCGCCCGGCATCATTCCGCGCAAGTCGGTGCACGAGCCGATGGCGACCGGCCTGAAGTCGATCGACGCGCTGATCCCGATCGGCCGTGGCCAGCGCGAGCTGATCATCGGCGACCGTCAGACCGGCAAGACCGCGATCGCGCTCGACGCCATTCTGAACCAGAAGTCGCTCAACGTCGAAGGCGCGCCGGAGAGCCAGAAGCTGTACTGCGTGTACGTCGCGGTCGGTCAGAAGCGCTCCACCGTCGCCCAGTTCGTGAAGGTTCTGGAAGAGCAGGGCGCGCTGGAATACTCGGTCGTCGTCGCCGCCACCGCGTCGGACCCGGCTCCGATGCAGTACATCGCGCCGTTCACCGGCTGCACCATCGGCGAGTACTTCCGCGACAACGGCATGCACGCCGTGATCATTTATGACGACTTGTCCAAGCAAGCCGTCGCCTACCGCCAGATGTCGCTGCTGCTGCGCCGTCCGCCGGGCCGCGAAGCGTATCCGGGTGACGTGTTCTATCTGCACTCCCGCCTGCTGGAGCGCGCCGCGAAGCTCAACGACGAGAAGGGCGCCGGCTCGCTCACCGCTCTGCCGGTGATCGAAACCCAGGCCAACGACGTGTCGGCCTACATCCCGACCAATGTGATCTCGATCACCGACGGTCAGATCTTCCTGGAAACCGATCTGTTCTTCCAGGGCATCCGTCCGGCCGTGAACGTCGGTCTGTCGGTTTCGCGCGTCGGCTCGTCGGCGCAGACCAAGGCGATGAAGAAGGTCGCCGGCAAGATCAAGGGCGAGCTCGCGCAGTACCGCGAAATGGCGGCGTTCGCGCAGTTCGGCTCCGACCTCGACGCCGCGACCCAGCGCCTCTTGAACCGCGGTTCGCGCCTGACCGAACTCCTGAAGCAGCCGCAGTTCTCGCCGCTGAAGATGGAAGAGCAGGTCTGTGTGATCTGGGCCGGCACCAACGGCTATCTCGATGCGCTGCCGCTCGCCAAGGTGCGTCCGTTCGAAGACGGCCTGCTGGCGCTGCTGCGCGGCAAGGAGTCGGGCATTCTCGAAGCGATCCGCACCAGCCGCGATCTCAGCGACGATACCGCTGCGAAGCTCAAGGCGGTGGTCGAGAGCTACGCCAAGACGTTTGCTTGATAACTATCATGGCCGGGGTCTTCCCCGGCCATCCACGTCCTCGACGTGGCTATTCGACATCGTGGATGCCCGGGACGAGCCCGGGCATGACGAATGTGAGGTTTGCGGTCGGATCACAGGTCAGATCGCCGGGGTGGACTGAGAATGGCTTCACTTAAAGACATGCGCGTCCGCATCGCCTCGACGAAGGCGACGCAGAAGATCACCAAGGCGATGCAGATGGTGGCCGCCTCGAAGCTGCGCCGCGCCCAGATGGCGGCGGAAGCAGCGCGGCCCTACGCCGAGAAGATGGAAGCGGTGATCTCGAATATCGCCGGTGCCGCAGCGGGTTCGCCCGGCGCGCCGGTGCTGCTGGCCGGCAACGGCAAGGACCAGGTTCACCTGCTGCTGGTGTGCACCGGCGAGCGCGGCCTGTCCGGTGCGTTCAACTCCTCGATCGTCCGCCTCGCCCGCGAGCGCGCGCTCGAGCTGATGAGCCAGGGCAAGACCGTCAAGTTCTTCTGCGTCGGCCGCAAGGGTTACGAGCAGCTCCGCCGCAATTTCGAGAAGCAGATCATCGACAATGTCGAGCTGCGCTCGGTGCGTCAGATCGGCTTCGTCAACGCCGAGGAGATCGCCAAGAAGGTCATCGCCCGCTTCAATGCCGGCGAGTTCGACGTCTGCACGCTGTTCTATTCGCGGTTCAAGTCGGTGATCTCGCAGATCCCGACCGCCCAGCGTTTGATTCCGCTGGAAGTGACGGCGCCTGCCGCCGGCGCGGTGGCGACGTCTTACGAATACGAGCCGGAAGAGGATGAGATCCTGTCGGGCCTGCTGCCCCGCAACCTCGCGGTTCAGATCTTCCGCGCGCTGCTGGAGAACAACGCCTCGTTCTACGGCGCGCAGATGAGCGCGATGGACAACGCCACCCGCAACGCCGGTGAAATGATCCGCAAGCAGACGCTGGTCTACAACCGCACCCGGCAGGCGATGATCACCAAGGAACTGATCGAGATCATCTCGGGCGCCGAGGCGATCTGACGCGACTTCACAAGGTTTTACGTCCGGTCGATCGACCGTGGACGGATTTTCGGACTTCAGGGAGACAGTTGAAATGGCTACACCCGCCAATCAGACCGGACGCATCACGCAGGTGATCGGCGCCGTCGTCGACGTTCAGTTCGAAGGGCATCTGCCGGCCATTCTGAACGCCATCGAAACCAAGAACGGCGACAACCGCCTGGTGCTCGAAGTTGCGCAGCATCTCGGTGAATCGACCGTCCGCACCATCGCGATGGACACCACCGAAGGTCTGGTTCGCGGCCAGGAAGTCACCGACACCGGCGCGCCGATCTCGGTTCCGGTCGGCGACGGCACGCTCGGCCGCATCATGAACGTGATCGGCGAGCCGGTCGACGAGCAGGGCCCGATCAAGTCGGAAGGCCTCCGCGCCATCCACCAGGAAGCCCCGGCCTACACCGACCAGTCGACCGAAGCTGAAATCCTCGTCACCGGCATCAAGGTCGTCGACCTGCTGGCGCCTTACGCCAAGGGCGGCAAGATCGGCCTGTTCGGCGGCGCCGGCGTCGGCAAGACCGTGCTGATCCAGGAGCTGATCAACAACGTCGCCCGCGCCCACGGCGGTTACTCGGTGTTCGCCGGCGTCGGCGAGCGCACCCGCGAAGGCAACGACCTCTATCACGAGTTCATCGAATCCGGCGTCAACAAGAAGGGCGGCGGCGAAGGCTCCAAGTGCGCCCTCGTGTATGGCCAGATGAACGAACCGCCGGGCGCCCGCGCCCGCGTCGGCCTGACCGGTCTGACCGTCGCCGAGCACTTCCGCGATCAGGGCCAGGACGTGCTGTTCTTCGTCGACAACATCTTCCGCTTCACCCAGGCGGGTTCGGAAGTGTCGGCGCTGCTCGGCCGTATCCCGTCGGCGGTGGGTTATCAGCCGACGCTCGCGACCGACATGGGCGCGCTGCAGGAGCGCATCACCACCACCACCAAGGGCTCGATCACCTCGGTGCAGGCGATCTACGTGCCGGCCGACGACTTGACCGACCCGGCGCCCGCGACTTCGTTCGCGCACTTGGACGCCACCACCGTGCTCAACCGCGCGATCTCGGAAAAGGGCATCTACCCGGCGGTGGACCCGCTCGACTCGACCTCGCGCATGCTGTCCGCCTCGATCGTCGGCGAAGAGCACTACACCACCGCGCGTATGGTTCAGCAGATCCTGCAGAAGTACAAGTCGCTGCAGGACATCATCGCCATCCTGGGCATGGACGAACTGTCCGAAGAGGACAAGCTGACCGTGGCCCGCGCCCGTAAGATCGAGCGCTTCCTGTCGCAGCCGTTCTTCGTCGCCGAAGTGTTCACCGGCTCGCCGGGCAAGTTCGTCGACCTCGCCGACACCATCAAGGGGTTCCGCGCGATCTGCGAAGGCAAGTACGACCACCTGCCGGAAGCGGCGTTCTACATGGTCGGCACTATCGAAGAGGCGGTCGAGAAGGGCAAGAAGCTCGCCGCCGAGGCGGCCTAACCAAACGAACCTCACCCTGAGGAGCCGGCCGCAGGCCGGCGTCTCGAAGGGTGTCGACCATCATCTCATCCTTCGAGACGCGCGCAATCGCGCGCTCCTCAGGATGAGGGCAGCGGATGAGACGAGATATGTCCACCTTCCACTTCGATCTGGTTTCGCCCGAAAAGATCGCCTTCTCCGGCGAAGTCGATCAGGTCGACATTCCGGGCGCCGAGGGTGACTTCGGCGTTCTCGCCGGCCACGCGCCGGTGGTGGCGGTGATCCGTCCCGGCATCCTGACCGTGACGGCGGGCGCCAACACGCAGAAGATCGTGGTTCTCGGCGGCATCGCCGAAGTGTCCGACAAGGGCCTGACCGTGCTGGCCGACGTCGCCACGGCGGCTCCGGACGTCGATCTCGAAGAGTTCGCCGCGACGATCCAGACCATGGAGCAGCAGCTTCCCAGCAAGGTCGGCGACGAGCTGGACAGCGCGATCGAGCGCCTCGATCATTTCAAGAGCATCCAGCACGAGCTCAACACCACCGCGATGCACTGACGCCGCGAACAGGTGTGCTGACGAATCGAATGGCCGGGCATCGTCCCGGCCATCTGCTTTTTAAGTCTCCGCAGTCATTCCGGGGCGCGGGTGAAGCCCGCGAACCCGGAATCTCGACGTTGTTGGATCTTCATTCCACCACCTCTGGATCCCGGGTTCGCTTGCTCCGCAAGCGCCCCGGAATGACCGTGGAGGCGACTACACGAACCGAGCAAATTGCTGGGCAACTTCCCGATAGACTTCGCGGCGGAACGGCACGACCAGGTCGGCGACACGGTCGAGGCGCTCCCAGCGCCAGGCGTCGAATTCCGGCGGCATGTCGTTGCGGACGGCGAGCGGATCGATCTCCGCCTCGGTGCCGGTGAAGCGCAGCGCGAACCATTTCTGGCGCTGGCCGCGAAACACCGCGAGGCGGTGGGCCGGACCGTCGTAAGGCGGGAAGTCGTAGCTGACCCAATCGGTCTCGCCGAGGATCTCGGCGTTGGTGACGCCGGTCTCTTCCCACAATTCCCGCATCACCGCGACGCGCGGCTCTTCGCCCTCGTCGATGCCGCCTTGCGGCATCTGCCATTCCAATCCCGGCAGGATGATCTCCGGCCCGTCGTCACGAAACCGCCGCCCGATCAGGACGCGGCCATCGCCGCCGAACAGCGCGATGCCGACGTTGCGGCGATAGGGAAGCGACTCGACGGGCGGATGCGCAGTCACGACGCCATCAGCGTGCGGAAGTAACCGATGGTTTCCTTCAGCCCGTCCGCGAGCGGCACTTTCGGCTCCCAGCCGAGCTCGCGCCGCGCCAGCGAGATGTCGGGCTGACGCTGCCGCGGATCGTCCGACGGCAGCGGCATCAGCACCAGCTTCGACTTGGAATCCGTCATCTCGATCACCATCTCGGCGAGCTGGCGGATGGTGAATTCCACCGGATTGCCGAGATTGACCGGACCGATGAACTCGTCGCCGGTCGCCATCAGCTTAGCGAAACCGTCGAGCAAATCGGTGACGTAGCAGAACGAACGCGTCTGGCTGCCGTCGCCATAGATGGTGATGTCGTTGCCGGACAGCGCCTGGACGATGAAATTCGACACCACCCGGCCGTCGTTCGGATGCATCCGCGGCCCGTAGGTGTTGAAGATCCGCGCGACCTTGATCTTCACCTTGTGCTGGCGGTGATAATCGAAGAACAGCGTTTCGGCGGCGCGCTTGCCTTCGTCGTAGCAGGCGCGAATCCCGAGCGGATTGACGTGGCCCCAATAGCTCTCCGGCTGCGGATGCACGTTCGGGTCGCCGTACACCTCGCTGGTCGAGGCCTGGAAGATCTTGGCGCGGGTGCGCTTGGCGAGACCCAGCATGTTGATCGCGCCGTGCACGCTGGTCTTCAGCGTCTGCACCGGATCATGCTGATAGTGCACCGGCGAGGCCGGGCAGGCCAGATTGTAGATGTCGTCGACTTCGACATAGAGCGGGAAGGTGACGTCGTGGCGCATCACCTCGAAGCGCGGAGTGCCAACCAGATGTTCGATGTTGCGGCGCCAGCCGGTGAAATAATTGTCGACGCACAGCACTTCATGGCCCTCGGCGAGCAGCTTGTCGCACAAGTGCGAGCCGATGAAGCCGGCGCCGCCGCTCACGAGAATTCGTCGGGACAATCGCATCACTGGGTCCTGGACAAGGGCGGGTTCGAACGCGCCGCAGTCGCGGGAACGGGTGCCCTTTGGCTCGAAACGGACGGCCGACTGCGGTCGCGGCAGCCGTTTTCCGCCGCATTGAATGGCAAGAAACCCCATGCTAGGCAAGTGTCGAAACCGGCCCAGCGCCGACGCCACGGGCGCGACCCGCGCCTGCATGCGATCTCACGCCAGGCGATTTCTCTCCATGACCACGCCCGTCGATACCTCGCAGCTCCGCATTCTCGAAATCGGCGGCGGCTATTTCAAACTACAGTATCCAGAGCGCACTACCTGCCTGTGGACCTGGACCAAGCTGACGGACGATTTCGGCGAACTCGACGGGTTCTCGACGCCGGACCGCGTGCTGCGCGAGCTGCGCGCCGCCGGCCGCGGCGAATACGACGTCGTGGTGGTCAACAGCCTGCGCTATTCGCCGTGGCATCCGCGCTACTGGGCCCGCGGCATCTTCTACACCCCGACCCATCCGTGGGCTGCGCTGACCCGGCAGTTCGGCCCGAGCGTGTTTCGCTGGGTGAAGTCGCCGGTGCCGCTGGTCGCTGTCGAGATGGACGATCACTTCGCGATCTCCAAGAGCAGCGTGTTTCTGCTCGACAAGGCCGAGGCGTATTTCAAGCGCGAACTGCCTTGCGACAAATGGCAGGCGCTGGCCGGCACGGTGCACCCGCATCTGCCGACGCTACGCTATCGCCGCAGCGACAAGTGGCTACAACGGATCGATAAGCTGCGGCCGATCTCGCTGCCGCAATTCCGCTTCGACGCGCGCTGGCGCGATGCGCCATTCCCCGAAAAGACCCACGACATCTTCTTCATCGGTTCGGTCGACGGCAATTCAACGGTTCGCCGCGACGGCCTGCCGGAGCTCGAGCGGCTCCGCGCGATGGGCGTGCGGATCGATCAACCGACCGAGCGGCTGCCCTACGACGCCTTCATGGAGCGGATGTCGCATTCCTGGCTGGCGTGGTCGCCGGAGGGCATGGGCTGGGATTGCTACCGCCACTACGAGGCGCCGATCGTGCAGTCCGTGCCGTTGATGAACAACCCGACCATCCTGCGCTACGCGCCGCTGCTGTCGGGGCAGCACGGGGTGTACTACGACATCGAGCCGGGCGGGCTGGAACGCGCCGTCACCTCGGCGCTGGCCGACAAAGACAAGCTGCGCACCATGGCCCTCGCGGCCCGCGACCACGTCTTCGCCCACCATACCGTGAAGGCGCATTGCGATCACATCCTGCAGGCCGCGATGGCGGCGCGGTGATCGCCCCGCCACCGCCCGACGAGGCGGCAAGATTGGTCAGGGAATTCCCGCGTCGTTGCAAGGAGCGTCGCGACCACGCAATCCAGGGCTCAGTTCACCGAGCCATTGGGGTGCTTGGCTGCGCACGCAATGACGTAAGGATCGGTGACGTCAGGATCGGTCGTCTCACACCGCCGCGGCGAGCTGCGAGAATTCCTTGACGACGCGCTCATAGACCGGCCGCTTGAACGGCACGATCAGCTCCGGGAGATTGTGCATCGGCTCCCAGCGCCAGCTCGTGAACTCCGCCTTGTGACCGCCGCCGGGGTGGACGACGTTGATCTCGGAGTCGGCGCCGGTGAAGCGGGCCGCGAACCATTTCTGGCGCTGACCGCGATAGCGGCCCTTCCAGGCCCGTCCGGCCACCGTGCGGGGGATGTCGTAGATCAGCCAGTCCGGGACTTCGCCGAGTTTCTCGACCGAGCGCACGCTGGTCTCTTCGTAGAGCTCGCGCTTGGCGGCGTCCCAGGTGTCTTCGCCGGGATCGACGCCGCCCTGCGGCATTTGCCAGACGTGGGTGTCGTCGACGTGTTCGATGCCACCGGCGCGGCGCCCGATGAACACCAGACCCTCCAGGTTGATCAGCATCACGCCGACACAGGTTCGATAGGGCAGGTCTTCGTAGCGAGCCATTCCGTTAGTGCCTTCCACGTCCCTCGGTACGAGGGACTCAACTCGATTTTGATTTCAGCATCGCCGTTGTCAATGGCACCAGCAGGATGCCTCGGCTTTCCAAGCTCTTGCTCCAGTTGACAATTCGTTCAATCGTCACGGGCAGCGCAGAAGCCATGCCGATCGCGCTGCCGCGCTCTTTGGCGATGCTCTCCAGCCGTGCCAGGGCTTTGTCGATATCGGTTCCCGTGGGCGCCGCATCGATCGTCAGATCGGCTCGCGCATAGGGCATCGCCAGAGACTTGGCGAGGGTGCCGGCGACGCTCCGCGGCACGGTGCCGTCGTCAAGGTAGCCGAGGCCGCGCTTGGCGGCATCGCGGATGACCGCCTGCATCGCCGGTTCGGTGGCGACGAACCGTGCGCCCATGAAATTCGACAGCCCGACATAGCCTTGGATCCGGCTTAAATGCCAGTTCAGCCGGTCGAGGTTCTGCTCCGGCGCGCTGGAGGTCAGCAGGGTCTGAGGTCCAGGATCGTTGTCGGGGTAGTCGAACGGCTCCATCGGGATCTGCAGCACCACTTCGTGGCGCCGCTGGCGCGCTTCGGTCGCCAGCTTCCCAGGATCTGAACCATAGGGCGTGAATGCCAGCGTCACCGCCGCCGGAAGATTCATCACCGCGTCGTTGGTTCGGGTCGCCCCGATGCCGAGGCCGCTGACCACGATCGTCACCGTCGGCATCCGCTCCGCCTTGGCGCGATCGCCGTCGCTGGTCATCGCGTAGGCGGAGAACGGCTTCAACCCACCGGCCATCACCGGGATCATGCCGTAGCGCGACTGCTCCAGCAGCTTCGGATCAATCCCATCGGCCGTCAGTTGGCTGGCCGGAAGTTCTGCCTGGCTCGCTCCATCGGTCCCGACCACCACGTCCTGACGGGTGCCTTTCGAGCCGTCGATGATGGTGATGGTCTTCTGGCCCGGCGCCGCGTCCTTGCTGCCGTGCTGAACCGCTGCTGCGCCCGGCGCACCTTCAGCGTTGCCGCCATCCTGCTTGCCGGTCTGCGCAGCGGCCTGCTTCGGCTCGTCGGGGGCAGGCTTGATCTCGACATGGACGATCGGCTCGCCGCCGAACGGATTGTTGCCGAACACCGCGAAACCGAGGAAGCCCAGCACGAACAGGCCCAGCGCAGTCGCAATCACCTGCGTCGTGGTGATCGGCAGCCGATAACGGCGCAGCCGCTGCCAACGGCTCTGCTTTTGACCCAGCGGGGTACTCAGTTCGTCCGCCGACACTGCCAACGATCTCCCGAATCAGCCGCTGCGACGATAGCACGATGCTGCAGCGGCCGACGCCGCGTCGCCGGTCTCAGGCTGCCGCGCAGCAAAAAGGGCGGCTCGCAGGCCGCCCTTCCGCAACACATCGATCCGCCAGAGACGAACGATCAGTTCGCCGCCTTGTTGCCGGCCGGCTTGTCGATCGCGGCCTTGTCGCCGGTGACAGCCTTGTCGGCCGCAGGGGCCGTCGCGTCGACCTTGATGCCATGCAACAGATCGTCGGCGGCCTTGAGCGCCTTGTCGTCCTTGGCGTCCGGCGGCACGTAGGATTGCGAGCCGGTCTTTTCGTCGCCGTCAGACCCCTTCAGATGGCCGCGGAGCGAAGCCTCACCCTTGGTGTCGGTCCGCGCCTTGAGGTCGGCCGGCACGTCCTGCATCACCTCGATGTCCGGAGTGATGCCCTTGGCCTGGATCGACTTGCCCGATGGCGTGTAGTAGCGTGCAGTGGTCAGTCGCAGCGCGCCGTTGCCCGAGCCGAGCGGAATGATGGTCTGCACCGACCCCTTGCCGAACGAACGGGTGCCGACCACCGTGGCGCGCTTGTGATCCTGCAGCGCGCCGGCGACGATCTCCGATGCCGACGCCGAGCCGCCGTTGATCAGCACGATGAGCGGCTTGCCCTTGGTGAGGTCGCCCGGATGAGCGGTCCGGCGCTGAGTCTCCTCGGCGTTGCGGCCGCGGGTCGAGACGATCTCGCCACGATCCAGGAACGCGTCCGAAACCGTCACGGCCTCCTCGAGCAGACCGCCCGGATTGTTGCGCAAGTCGAGGATGAAGCCCTTCAGCTTGTCGGCACCGATCTGATTAGTCAGATTGGTGATCTCCTTCTTGAGCCCTTCGGTGGTCTGCTCGTTGAAGGTGGTGATGCGGATGTAGCCGATGTCGCCGCCTTCGACACGCGCACGCACCGAGCGGACCCGGATGTTGTCCCGCACCAGCGTGACTTCGATCGGGTTGTCCTGGCCCTTGCGGATGATCTTCAGCTTGATCTTGGTGTTGACCGGACCCCGCATCTTCTCGACGGCCTGGTTCAGGGTCAGCCCCTGCACGGCTTCGTCGTCGAGATTGGTGATGATGTCGTTGGCGAGAATGCCGGCCTTCGATGCCGGGGTGTCGTCGATCGGCGACACCACCTTGATCAGGCCGTCTTCCATCGTGACTTCGATGCCGAGCCCGCCGAATTCGCCGCGGGTCTGCACCTGCATGTCGCGGAAGCTCTTGGCGTCCATGTAGCTCGAATGCGGATCGAGGCCGGTCAACATGCCGCTGATGGCGGATTCGATCAGCTTGGAGTCGTCAGGCTTCTCGACATAATCGCTGCGGACGCGCTCGAACACGTCGCCGAACAGATTGAGCTGGCGATAGGTGTCGGACGTGGCAGCCCGCGCGCTGGCGCCCATCAGCATCGTGCGCGGCTGAGTGACGAAAAGTGTAAGCGCGGCGCCGGTGACGGCGCTGAGGAGGATTACCGAAGTCTTGCGCATCATCCGCGAACCTTTTCGCCTTCATTTGCGGCCCACCATGGGCCAGGATCGATGGGAGTGCCGTCTTTACGGAACTCGACGTAGAGCACGGGCTGACTGGCGTTGGCCGCGAGGATCGAGGCGACCCGCGACGTCGACCCCATCGTCGCGACCGGCTCTCCCGTGAGCACGAACTGGCCGATATTGACTGAAATGCGCTCCATCCCGGCGATCAGGACATGATATCCGCCACCGGCGTTGAGGATCAAGAGTTGTCCATAGGAGCGGAAAGGCCCTGCATACACCACCCAACCATCGCAAGGTGTCGTAATCTGGGCTCCGGCGCGCGTCGCCAGTGAGATCCCGCGCTCGACGCCGCCGACCCCGTCGGGGCGGCCGAATTCGCGGATCTTGGTGCCGTTGACCGGCAGCCGCAGCATCCCCTTGGCGGAGGCAAAGGCGATCGCCGGGCTGAGCCGGCCGGGATCCTTCAGCGCAGCCAGATTGGGTTTGCCCGAAGCCGGCGCGCCCTTTTGATCGGCGGCTGCGGCGGCTTTCGCGGCGCTCTTGAGGTCCTGCTCCATCTTGGCGATCAGGCCCTGCAGGCTGTCGACCTGACGCGACAGCGTCAGCGCCCGGCCGCGCTCGGATTCAATGTCCTTCTCGACCGCACTCTGTTGTCGCTGACGTTCCTCGACCAGCGCCGTCAGCCGGGTCTGGTCCGTGGTCATGCGGCTCCGGTCCGCGGCGAGCTGGTCGCGCTCGGTGGCGATCTTCTGGCGCACGGCGATCAGTTCGCCGAGGTCGGTTGCAAGCCGCTCGGCTCGGGTGCGCAGCTCGGGCACCACCGCGCCGGGCAGGATCGCGGTGCGCAGCGACTCCAGTGCATCTTCCGGGCGCACCAGCAGCGCCGGCGGAGCGCGGCGGCCGGCGCGTTGCAGGGCCGCCAAAACCTCGCCGATCTCGTCGCGACGCTGATCCAGAGAGCTCCGGATTTCGGTCTCGCGGGCGTCGAGCGGGCGAAGACGGGCTTCAGCGTCGCTGATGCGGGTTTCCACCGTCCGCACCTTGGCGGCGACGTCGATCAGTTCCTGGTTGAGTTTGGTCCGGTCGGCGCCGATCGCGGCCAGATCGGCCTTGAGCTTGTCCTGCTGCTCCGCGGCGCTCTTTTGCTGCGCCCGAGCCGCCTCCAGTTCCTGCTCGTGCTGCTTGATCAGATCGGCCATCGACGGCGCCGCCGTGGTCTTGGCCGGTGCGGTCTGGGCCGCTGCCGGAGCGATCAGCGCGTGCCCAAGATCGCCGCCGAGCAGGCCGCCGACGGCGATGCCGGCGGACAACAGCGCTGCGGGCCGCCAGAACGAGGCGGTCGCTTCGTCACTCGCAGCGGAGGCGCGCGGTGCATGCATCGGGTCACTACGGCGTCGGTTACGCACGATGATAAGGATGTCCTGCCAAGATCGTCGCGGCCCGATAAATCTGCTCCAGCAGCAGGACGCGGACCATCTGATGCGGCCAGGTCGCCGCACCGAACGACAGGCTCAACTTTCCCTTGCGCCGCAATTCAGGCGAAAGTCCGTCGGCACCGCCGATCACGAAAATAGTACCGCTCACCTGCTCGTCTCGCCAGCGCCCGAGCTGGTTGGCGAAGGCGACGCTGCCGAGGCTTTGGCCGCGCTCGTCGAGCGTGACCAGCATCGCTCCGTCCGGCACCTGGGCGGCGATTGCGGCTGCTTCCTCCGCCATCCGTGCCGGCGCCTCGCGGGCGCGGCTTTCGGCGATTTCATGAACATCGAGCCCGCGGAAGCCGAGTTTGCGGCCGAGATCGTCGAACCGCGAACGATACCGCTCGGCAAGCTCGCGCTCCGGTCCCTGCTTCAACTTGCCGACAGCAACAACAGTCAATCGCATCGGCTGACGCGCCCTTCGCGCGCAACCGCGCCAATCATCATTCGGTCTCGCGCCGTTCGGGCGCGACGACGCCCAGCGCTGCGGCTACAGCGTCTTTGCCGGCGACGGTCCCTGGGTCCACAACCGTTCGAGGTTGTAGAACTCGCGGACCTCGGGGCGGAAGACGTGCAACACCACGTCGCCGCTGTCGATCAGCACCCAATCGCAATTCGGCAAGCCTTCGACGTGCGGGGCGGCGATGCCGGCCTGCTTCAGCGCCTTGACGACGTTCTCGGCAATCGCACCGACATGGCGGTTAGCCCGCCCGCTGGTGACGACCACGTAGTCGAACATCGCTGATTTGCCGCGGAGGTCGATGGTTACCGTCTCTTCCGCCTTCATGTCGTCGAGGCGGGAGAGGATCAGTTGCAGCGTCGCCTCGGCATCAGGCGCAGTTTTCAACTGCGGAGCAACCGGCGCGATCGCTTCGGGGGACGGTACCGGCGCAGTCCTGTTTGACGCGGACCGCGTTACCTTTGCCGCGACCGATTTCGGCAAAGCCGACGAGGACAATACAGAAGTGGTCAGGGACCTTTCCTTTCACTGTATCGTGCGCACCGACTCTCGGCGCGCCCAGTTCATTCTAAAGCAATTTCCAGCCAAGTGGAATCCAGGTGGCCTTGGCGAGTCCACGAGGCTGCGGTGCCGTCTCGCAAAAGTCACAGGTCCGATGTGGGGTGCTGCGCGACGAGAGTCCAGCGCCCGCGATCAGCATGTCTTCCAGCTTCCATCGGGGTTCCGCAACGCGGTCGAGGACACCGGCGATTTCAGCCCCGTCAGAAACACCCAAGCCGGCGGATCGCAATCTGCCAGCTTGGCTGCCTCGTTAGCAGGAAGTCGTGCGCGGATCAGGCGCTGCGCGGCGGGAGATGCCAACGCGCGAAGGCTGGTCGGCGGCCGGTCGATCACCGCGATCGGGACCTCGGCCGCGATCTGCTGCCACTGCTGCCAGCGATGGAACTGAGCCAAATTATCGGCGCCCATGATCCAGACGAAGCGAGCGCCGGCACAATGCCGGCGCAGATAGCGGAGAGTGTCGGCAGTGTAGCGGGTGCCGATGACGGCTTCGAGACGACTGACCTGGATCCGCGGATCGTCCGCGATCGCCTGCGCGGCGGCAACGCGGGCATCGATCTCGCGCAGGCTCGAGATATCCTTCAGCGGGTTACCCGGCGACACCAGCCACCACACCCGGTCGAGCTTCAATTTCTTGATTGCGAACTGACTGATCGCGCGATGCGCCAGATGCGGCGGATTGAACGAGCCCCCGAGCAGGCCGATCCGCATTCCGGGGGTGAACGGCGGAATCGCGCGGCGGGCTGCCGCGAAGTCCGTCGTCACCTCAGCCTCGGCGACAGGGCTGCATCACGGCCGGGTCTGACCGCTGCCATGGATGCGATACTTGAACGTCGTGAGCTGTTCGGCGCCGACCGGTCCGCGCGCGTGGAATTTGCCCGTCGCAATTCCGATCTCGGCGCCGAAGCCGAATTCGCCGCCGTCGGCGAACTGCGTCGAGGCGTTGTGCAGTACGATCGCGGAGTCGACCTCGCTGAGAAATTTCGCGGCGGCCTGCGCGTCCTCGGCGACGATGGCATCGGTGTGGTGCGAGCCGTGGTCGTGGATATGCGCGATCGCCGCATCGACGCCGTCCACGGTCTTGGCCGCGATCACCGCGTCGAGATACTCGGTGTCCCAGTCCTCATCGCTCGCCGACTTCACGCGCGGGTCGGCCTGTTGCACAGCTTGGTCGCCGCGCACTTCGCACCCGGAATCGATCAGCATCGTCACCAGCGGCGCGAGATGCGTTGCAGCGGCCGCGCGATCGATCAGCAGCGTTTCGGCTGCGCCGCAGACGCCCGTGCGGCGCATCTTGGCATTCAGCACGATCGACTTGGCCATCTCGAGATCAGCGCTGCGATCGACATAGACGTGATTGACGCCTTCCAGATGCGCGAACACCGGCACCCGCGCTTCGCTTTCGACGCGGGCCACCAGGCTCTTGCCGCCGCGCGGCACGATGACATCGACCGCGCCGTCGAGCCCGCCGAGCAGCAGCCCCACCGCGGTCCGGTCGCGAGTCGGCACCAAAGTAATCGCCGCATCCGGCAGTCCGGCTTCACGTAGCCCCTGCACCAGGCAATCGTGGATCGCGCGGCAGGAGCGGAAGCTCTCCGAGCCGCCGCGCAGGATCACGGCGTTGCCGGACTTCAAACACAGCACGCCGGCGTCGGCGGCCACATTGGGCCGGCTTTCGAAAATCACCGCCACGACCCCGAGCGGCACGCGGACGCGCTCGATGGTCATTCCATTCGGCCGCTGCCAGCTTTCGGTCACGGTGCCGACCGGGTCGGCAATGCCGCGCACCACCGCGATGCCTTCGGCCATCGCTTCGACGCGCGCCGGCGTCAGCGTTAGTCTGTCCAAGAATGCCGACGTGGTGCCGGCCGCTTTCGCATCGGCGACATCCTCGGCATTTGCCGCCAGAATTTTGTCGGCACCGGCCCGGATCGCGCGCTCCATCGCTTCGAGCGCGCGGTTCTTCTGCTCCGGCGGCGCCAGTGCCAGGATCCGCGCAGCAGCGCGGGCCTGCCGACCCAGGTCGGTCATCAGCGTCGTCAGTTCGGCGCTGCCGTCGATGGCTTTGAGCGAGGCGGTCATAGGGGTAAGCCTGAAAAATCCGTGGTGCGTCATGTAAATAGGCGGAAAACGCCGGTACGCCAAGCCGGTTGCAGGGACACCGGGTGATCCCTATCCTTTTGAAATCTGCTCAAGGAGGCTCCCATGGCCGGCAGCTACACCCTCGACGAGCACTCTGCGGCGTTCGTCGACAGTCTGGTCGAAAGCGGACGCTACGAGACCGCCGGCGATGTCGTGCGGGAAAGCCTGCGCCAGATGCAGGCGCGCGAGGCCAAGCTCGAAGCACTGCGCACTGAGATCCAGAAGGGGCTGGACAGCGGGCCGATGGAAGAAGTCGGCGATATGTTTGAGCGCATCAAAGCCGAAGGCCGCAAGCGGCTGGCTGCGGAACGTGACCAATAGAGCGCGTAAAAGTCCGCAGGCCGAGCGCGACATTGCCGCGATCTGGCGTTTCGTTGCCGACGACAATATCAAAGCTGCGGATCGGTTACTGGAACAGATTGAAAAAGTGTTCGACATCCTGGCGCAATCGCCTTTGCTGGGACGGACGCGCTCGGAGCTCTTACCGGAACTACGTAGCTTCCCGTCGGGAAGCTACGTGCTGTACTATGTTCCCTTGAAAGATGGTGTGGCTGTTATCCGTGTCCTGCACGGACGACAGGACATCACCCCTGAAGATTTCAGATGAATTCAGGCCGGCGCTGTCCCGACCACAAGATCGTCGCGATGGATCATCTCGGCGCGGCCGGTGATGCCGAGGATCATCATCACGTCGGGCGACGACCGTCCTTTGATCTTGTCGGCGTCCTCGGCGTCGTAAGCGACCAGACCGCGACCGATCTCGTCGGTGTCGGGACCGCGGACGATCACCGCGTCGCCGCGGCAGAACTGGCCGTCGACACGGATCACCCCGGCCGGCAGCAGGCTTTTGCCAGCGCGCAGCGCACTGACCGCGCCGGCGTCGATCGTCAGCGTGCCCTTCGGCTCAAGCGAGCCGGCGATCCAGCGCTTTCGCGCGGTGACCGGGTTGGCGGGCGTCAGGAACCAGGTGCATTTGCCGCCCTCGGCGATCGCCTTGAGCGGATGATCGATCTTGCCTGAGGCGATCAGCATATGCGTTCCGGCCGAGGTCGCGATCTTGGCCGCCTCGATCTTGGTCCGCATGCCGCCGCGCGACAGCTCCGAGCCGGCCGCACCGGCCATGCCTTCGATCTCGGCGGTGATCGAGTCGACCACCGGGATCAACGTGGCGTCAGGATTGCTGCCGGGCGGTGCGGTGTACAATCCGTCGATATCGGACAGCAGAATCAGCAGATCGGCGCTCGCCATCGTGGCGACCCGCGCCGCGAGCCGGTCATTGTCGCCGTAACGGATCTCGGTGGTGGCGACGGTGTCGTTCTCGTTGATCACCGGCACGGCGTGCCATTCCAGCAGCTTGCCGATGGTCGAGCGGGCGTTGAGATAGCGCCGGCGTTCCTCGGTGTCCTGGAACGTCACCAGGATCTGTCCGGCGCCGATGCCGTGAGCGCCGAGCACTTCCGACCAGGTTCGCGCCAGCTCGATCTGGCCGACCGCGGCGGCGGCCTGGCTCTCCTCGAGCTTCAGCGGCCCGCGCGGCAGCTTCAGCCGGCTTCGTCCCAGCGCAATCGAGCCGGACGACACCACCATCACATCACGGCCGCCGCGATGCAGCTCGGCAATGTCGGCGGCGAGCGCCGTCAGCCACCCGGCTCGCACCTCACCGGCGGCGGAGTCGATCAGCAGCGACGAGCCGACCTTGACGACGATACGGCGGAAATCGTGGAGCTTGGGGCTGGTCATGGGGAGTATCGATCACGAGGTCACGGCCCGCAAAGCGGGGCGACTGGCAGGAAGAGGCCCGTTCTGCAGCACCGGGCCGGCCTACGCAAGCCGTGCGAACGGACCGGCAGATCTGCCGTCATCCGGCCAACTGCGAGGGTTCAGGCGTCCTGCGGCGCCCAGGGCTTGGCTTCGGCCGGATTGTCGGCCGTCCCGATCGCCTTGTCCGAGACGGGAGCTTCACCGATCACCGCGACCAGTGCCCGCAGCGCCTCCGGCACGCCCTGGCCGGTCACGCCGGACAGCAGCAGCGGCGTCTTCTTGGCGGCGCGCTTCAGCCGGTCCTTCTGCTTCTTCAATTCGTCCGGCTCGACCGCGTCGATCTTGTTCAGCGCCACGATCTCGATCTTGTCGACCAGCGTCTCGGCATAGGCTTCGAGTTCGCCGCGGACCGTTTTGTAGGCTTTGCCGGCGTGCTCGCAGGTGGCGTCGATCAAATGCAGCAGCACCCGGCAGCGCTCGATATGGCCGAGGAAGCGGTCGCCGAGGCCGGCGCCTTCATGGGCGCCTTCGATCAGGCCGGGAATGTCGGCCAGCACGAATTCGCGGCCGTCGCTGTTCACCACGCCGAGCTGTGGGTGCAGCGTGGTGAACGGATAGTCGGCGATCTTCGGCTTGGCGGCGCTGACCTTCGACAGAAACGTCGATTTGCCGGCGTTCGGCAGCCCGACCAGGCCGGCATCGGCGATCAGTTTCAGCCGCAGCCAGATCCAGCGCTCTTCGCCCGGAAGGCCCGGATTGGCGTGGCGCGGCGCCCGGTTGGTCGAGGATTTGAAATGGGCGTTGCCGAAGCCGCCATTGCCGCCCTTGGCCAGCACGAAACGCTCTCCGACCTTGGTGAAGTCGTGAATCAGCGTTTCCTTGTCCTCGTCGAAGATCTGGGTGCCGACCGGCACCTTCATCACGACGTCCTTGCCGCCGGCTCCATGGCGGTCGCTACCCATGCCGTTTCCGCCTTTCGGCGCCTTGAAATGCTGCTGGTAGCGGTAGTCGATCAGCGTGTTGAGGCCGTCGGCCGCCTCGACGATGATGTCGCCGCCACGGCCGCCATTGCCGCCATTGGGGCCGCCGAACTCGATGAACTTCTCGCGGCGGAACGCCACGCAGCCGTTCCCGCCGTCGCCGGAGCGGATGTAAACCTTGGCTTCATCGAGGAATTTCATGGGTCATCCGTATCGTAAGGTCGGGGGGCGCGGCAACACTTCGATCAGTCTGGACGGCCGAGACGGTCTGAAAGTCGAAGCGACCCTCGGCCGCCTTGCTCCGGCCAGCGCCCCGGGGCGATAAGCGGCGGTCACAACCATCCGGGCCAATATGGGGCTGTTCGCCAAAATCACCACCGGGTCCGACCCGCGCACGTCCCGTATCGCCGGCATCCTGCTGATGCTGCTGGCGATGCTGGCGTTTTCGTTCGCCGATGCGGCCGGCAAAACAGTGGTCGCGATCTATTCGGTCGGGCAGCTCCTGGTGCTGCGGGCGCTGGCCGGGCTGTTCGTGCTGTCGCCGCTGATCTGGCGCCAGCGCTCGGCGTTCCTGCGGCTGGAGCGGCCGGGTCTGCAATTGGCGCGGACACTGATCGCGGCCTGCGAAGTCGCAGTGTTCTATCTGGCCACCGTTTATCTGCCGCTCGCCGACGTCATCACCTTCTATCTGGCGTCGTCGCTGTTCGTGTCGGTCGGCGCCGCGTTGTTCCTCGGCGAGACCATCGACCGGCCGCGCGGAATTGCGATCGTCACCGGTTTTGTCGGCGTGCTGATCGCGCTGCAGCCGTCGGCCCAGACGATGAGCTGGCCGGCGCTGATCGCGATCCTGGCCAGTGTGCTGTTCGCCGGTCTGCTGTTGCTGACGCGATTCCTGCGCCAGACTCCCGACATGGTGCTGGCGTCGCAGCAGTTCGTCGGCACGCTGTTGCTGGGGCTGGTGCTGGCACCGTCGGGCTGGATCACGCCGTCGGCGACCGATCTGGTGTGGTTCGCGATTTCGGGCGCGGTGTCGGCGGTTGGATTGCTATGCGTCAACCGTTCCTTGCGGCTGGCGCCGGCGAGCGTCGTGGTGCCGTATCAGTACACGATGATCATCTTCGCCGCCGCGTTCGGCTGGCTGCTGTTCGGCGATGTGCCGTCGCGGGCGACGGTGGCCGGGGTCGCGATCATCATCGCGGCCGGGCTGTATCTCGGCTGGCGCGAACGCGGCGCATCGAGGGCGGCGGATCGCAGCTGATTACTCGCCGACCCGCAGCGTCAGCCCGCTGAAGCGTTCGCCGAGCTGGCGCGCGCGTTCGCGGCGTTCTTCGGTCAGCAACTTGCGTTCGGTCGCCTCGAAAGCGTCGAGGTCGGCTCGGAATTCGTCGCGCACGTCACGGACGGGGACGGTCTGGTCGGGCGAATCGGGCATCTCGGCCTCCCTGGTCGAACTCACGCCTAACTACACGGCGTTGATGAAGATCGCGTATGTGCGAAGGTCGATGCGGCGCGATCGATCGGCGATAGTTAAGCGCCGATGGACCGCGCTGTGCCGATCGCAATCAGATGCCGAAACGGCGGTCGAGATCGACGAAACGGAAACCGATTTGCTCGGTGCGTTCGCGATGCTTTTCCGCTTCCGCAGCACGTTCGGCGGCGCGTTCAATCTGATCGATCGTCGCCGGCGCCAGCGGCTGGATCTCTTCGGCGAGCTCGCGGGCGAGGATGGCTTGGATGTAGCGATGAGCGGGCATTTCGAACCTCCGTGGTTGGAAGTCCGTCCTACGCAGCCTGCGGATTGAGCTGAACTCGGTTCTGACCGAGGCTGGCGGCTGGTCGTGTGGCCGTGGTTAAGCGGCGGGTAACAGCGCAGGTGCGGCTTGATACGACTGTCTCGAAACAGCATCGGCCGGGTCGCAGCCCGGCCGATCCGTTCAGTTTAATGATGGCGCGTCGAGGCGCTGGTCAGCACCGCCGCTTGGTGGTGCCCCACTTCTTCAGCGACGACCACACCCCGCGGGTCAGGCGGAAACAGTCGACGGGGGTCGACGATCCGATCGACTCGAAGCGGTGCAGCTCGACACCGGTCCATTGGAAGCCGCACTTCTCCAGCACGTTGCGCGACGCCGGATTGATGACGCGGGCACCGGAGATCATCTGCTTGGCGCCGTGCACGTCGAACGTGAAGTCGATCACCGCTCGTGCAGCTTCAGTGGCGTAGCCGTTGCCCCAGTGCTGGACGCCGAGCCAATAGCCGAGTTCGGGCGCGTCGCGCTCGCTCCAATCGACGCCGACCAGACCGATCGGCTCCAGATCCTCGGCCTCGATCAAAAACACGCTGTCATGGCCCTGGGTCAGCGCAGTGACGAAGCGCGCGGCGTCGTCGCGCGTATAGGGGAAGGGCATCCGCCGGGTCATCTCGACGACGCGGCGATCGTTGGCGAGCGAGGCGATGGCCTGAACGTCGGCGAGAACCGGTTTGCGCAGCGTCAGCCGCTCGGTCTCGAGGACGCAAGGTCTCGCCTCGCGCAACGAGGGCGTGGTGGTCGGGATCTCCTGCAACATGGCGGGCTCCTGAAGATGCGCCGTAGAAAGTACGCAAAGAAAAAGGGAGGTCGGTTATCCCGCCTCCCCTGGAGCCCTTAGGTGTGCTCCGCCGGTTTGACAGGACCCGGCGGACACATATTTCGGTCCACCGTCTATTCGGCCGCCTGCATCGCAATCGGGAGTACCGATACGTAGGTGCGGCCGTTGGCTTTGGCGCGGAATTCGACGCGACCTTCCACCTTGGCGAACAAGGTGTGATCAGTGCCCATGCCGACGTTGAGGCCGGGATGCCACTGAGTGCCGCGCTGACGCGCAATGATGTTGCCGGGAATCACATGCTCGCCGCCAAACGCTTTGACGCCGAGGCGTTTGCCTGCGGAATCACGTCCGTTGCGCGAGGAACCGCCCGCCTTTTTATGAGCCATGGCTCGTCTCCAAAATCCGAAATACCTTTTAGATGAATCCCGTTACGGAATCATCCCGCTTTTTTGACACGCCTGCTGCGCGCTGCGACTTACTCGGCAGCTTCCGCAGCCGGGGCCGCCTTGGCGCGCTTGGGCCGGGGGCCGACCGAGGGCTGCTTGCCGTCGGCGAGGATCTCGGTGATCCGCAGCACGGTGATTTCGTCGCGATAGCCACGCTTGCGCTTGGAGTGCTTGCGGCGGCGCTTCTTGAACGCGATCACCTTCGGGCCGCGCTTGTGATCCAGCACTTCGGCCGCCACGGTGGCGCCGGCCACGGTGGGCGCGCCGAGAACCGGGGTGTCGCCGCCCAGCACCAGCACTTCGCCGAGCTGGATAATGGTGCCGACGTCGCCGTCGAGCTTGCCTACTTCGAGCACATCTTCCGGAACGACACGGTACTGCCGGCCGCCGGTTTTGATGACTGCGAACATCGTTTTTCTTCCTTCGTGTTCGATCCCGTCCTCGGGTGACCCGGGCCGGCTTTTTGGTCAGTCTGTTGCGGACTTGCGGCGAAAACGCCGCGGGTTTCCGTGCGGTTGGACTTGAGCCGGGCGAAAGCGCCTCTGGCCGCACAAAAGGATTCGGCGCGAGACTTGCCCGCGCCGCTGCGGGACTTATATCGGCCGGCAACGTCAAGTCAAGACAAAGCCGGCCGAACTCGACTCGCACCAGCCGGTCCGAGGGCGGCCGGGCCGACGGCCAAGTCGTCGGCCAAGTCGTCCCCCACCGTCCCGTGCATGCAACCAACCGGTTCCCGGATCGTTGTCATCCGGTTTTCATGCGGGGGAAGCGGCTATGGCTGAGGATACGCTGACCACGACGACCGCGGGCATCGCCGTTCACGGTGCGGCGCGGCTGCCGTCGGTGGACATCGATACCTACAATATCGAACTGAAGGACGACGACGGCTTTCTCGGCGATCGCGCCAGCAAGGGGGCCTTCCAGCGTATCCTCGATTCCTGGCGCAAGCCGCTCCGCAAGTCCGGCACCGATCCGTTCGGCGACACCGCGACCGAGGATATCTCCAAGAGCATGCTCGACAAGGTGCTGACCGGAGACGACGCCAGCGCCGCGGCGCTGGTGCACGGTGCGATTGAAGATTTCGCCCAGGAGCTGGCCTACGTCACCAAGCGCTTCCTCAAGACCAAGGCCTGGGCCGATACCGAGTGCATCGTGGTCGGCGGCGGCTTCCGGCAGAGCCGGCTCGGTGAAATCGCCATCGCGCGGACCGAAATCCTGCTGCGATCCGAAGGACATAAGATCGAATTGGTGCCGATCCGATTTCACCCCGACGAGGCCGGGCTGATCGGATGCCTGCATCTGGCGCCGTCCTGGATCTTCGAAGCGCACGACAGCATTCTGGCGGTCGATATCGGCGGCTCGAACATCCGCTGCGGCGTGGTCGAGACGGCCTGGAAGAAGGCGCCGGACCTGTCGAAGGCCTCGGTGTGGAAGTCCGATCTGTGGCGGCATGCGGACGACGAGCCGACACGCGAAGCGGCGGTCAAGCGGCTGACCCGGATGCTGAAGGATCTGATCTCGGACGCCGAGGACGAAGGCTTCAAGCTGGCGCCCTTTATCGGCATCTCCTGCCCGGGTGTGATCAACGCCGATGGGGCGATCGAGAAGGGCGCACAGAACCTGCCCGGCAATTGGGAGAGCAGCAAATTCCATCTGCCGCGCAGCCTGGTCGAAGGCATCCCGATGATCGGCAAGCACGACACCGCGATCCTGATGCACAATGACGGCGTCGCCCAGGGGCTGAGCGAGGTTCCGTTCATGCAGGAGTTCGAGCGCTGGGGCGTGTTGACGATCGGCACCGGCCTCGGCAACGCCCGCTTCACCAATCGCCGCGACAAGGACAAGGCGAAGAAGGAGCGGGAGAAAGACAAGGACAAGGAGAAAGACAAGGACAAGGAGAAAGACAAGGAGAAGGGGAAAAAAGACAAGGATAGCAAGGAGAAGGCCTGATCCTCCGCGGCTGCCGGCCCAGCGGGACCGGCGATCTGGCGCTCGCCGGTCAATTCTGGCGAGAAAACCGCTTTCGTGCGCCTTGTCTATCCGTCTCTCCTCGCCTAGAACACGCCCCGACCACCGGGCGAGAATCGCCCGCTTTGGCACCGAAGGAGAGGTGGCAGAGTGGTTGAATGCACCGCACTCGAAATGCGGCATAGGTGCAAGCCTATCGGGGGTTCGAATCCCTCCCTCTCCGCCATTAGCCTGCAGACTGCTGTTCTGTTCGAGTGACTCTGAGCTCCGCTGTGCCTTTCGCTTCGCCGGGGTGCAAGCTGCGGCCACGCCGGATGACAGCCCAACTCAATCGTTCAGCGAGAAGCGCACGACGAAATGGCCGCGAAACAGCCCGTCCGGCGGCGGGGGTGGTTGGGCGGTTTTCATCATCGAATCGATTGCGCGGTCGAGCGCTTCGTTGCCGGTCGAGCGGGTGATTTTGTAGCTGATCACTTTGCCGGACGCCCCGATCGCGAACGACAGTGAAGCCGTACCCTGCTGGCGGGTCTGGCGCGCGGATTCCGGATACACCTTGCGGCGATTGAATTCGGCGACCACCAGCGCTGCGTAGCTCGCCCGGGACGTGGCGGTCGATGTCTGCTGTCCGGTGTCCGCACCCATGCGCGTCCGGACGCGTGATATCTCGGAATCGCCGGTGTCGTCGGAGGTCGCGGCTGCGGGGCGCGAGGCCGGGCGAGCCGGTGCGGCGATGTGCTTGTGGTCTCTCTTGTCGTGACGCTTATCCGGTCGCGATGGCTGCGGCCGGTTCGGCTTCGCCGAGGTCTCGACCCGGATGGGGGATTGCGGTGTTTCGACAATGGCCGGGGAAGGTTCGGGGGAGGGCGGCTGATCGTTGGTGTGCGCCGGTTCGTTGAGCGTTGGAGAGCTTTCGGGCGGTTCGGGCTGCGAACGCCGCGCCGGCGCCGCGACGGCCTTGGGGATATCGATCGCCGCTTCGCCGGCCGCGATGATCGTCACCTCCATCGGCGTCTCAGTCGCCAGCGCCGACGGCGTCGCCGCCCAATGCAGGAATATCATCGCGTGACAGGCGGCGACCGCGCCGAGCAGCACAAGCCGTCCGCCGGGTGTCAGCGCCGGAGTCGGCTCCGTCATCTCGGATCGCGCGGTTTGTCGTCGTGACGCGGCGCGCGGCCGCCAGGGGCGCGCTCGGTCAGGATCGCCACGCGGGACAGGCCGTGGGCGCCGAGTTGGTCGAGCACCGCCACCACCGCTCCGTGCCGACATTCGCGATCGGCGCGGATATGGACGGCGCGCGTTCGGTCGCCGGCGGTTAGCGTCAGGATGGCATCGCCGAGCCCGTCCACTGCGACGCCGGTGTCGCCGAGCTGGACGTTGCCGTCGCGATCGAGCGTGACGACGATCGGCTCGGATCGCTCGAGCGGAGGTGCAGTTGCGGCTTTCGGCAGATCGACCGGCAGGCCGGCGGTCAGCATCGGCGCGGTCACCATGAAGACGATGAGGAGCACGAGCATCACGTCGACCAGCGGCGTGACGTTGATGTCCGCCTGCGGGCGCAGCTCGCTGCCCCGAGAACGCATCGCTTCGAGAACGCCCATGAGGCGGCGCTCCTACCGGGATCTCGCGGAGGGGCGCTCGAGCTCCGCTCCGGTCAGGCGCTCGGCCTCTGCCTGCACGAAATCGTCGAGCGCGATTGCGGTCCTGTTGAACAGTGCGCCGATGCGGTTGTACCCGATCGACGCCGGAATCGCGGCCGCAAGTCCCCACGCGGTCGCCGCGAGCGCCTCGGCGATACCGGGAGCGACCACGGCCAGGCTGGTGTCTCGGGCTTCGGCAATGCCGGCGAAGCTCGTCATGATTCCCCACACCGTCCCGAACAGGCCGACGAACGGCGCGACCGAGGACACGATCGCCAGATTGGGTAGCCCGCCTTCGGCCTTCAGGACCAGGTCGCGTGCAGCTCGGGTCATTGCGTCGACGATTTTTGCCCGGCGGTCGGCTTCGCTCGTGCCGCGCGGCGACGCCTCGCGTGCCGCCGCACCTGCGGCCGAGACAGCGGCGAGGATGGTGGCGTCGTCGCCGTCGCGGCTGCGGCGGAGTGCAGCCGACAGCCGCATGAACGCCACCACCGCTTCCACGATCCAGACCCAGGTCAGGATCGATGCCGCGAGCAACAGGATCAGCACGGTTTTGACGACCGGCCCGGCCTGGGCGAACACCGCGGTGGGCGTCAGCGAGACGTCGTGCATCGAATTCTCCGTCGCAGGCCCCGCCGGAGCAGGGCCTGCTTGCGTTCACACGGTCAGAAGGTGCCCTTGAAGCCGACGTAAAACGTGCGGCCGGGCTCCGGATAACCCCAGGCGAGCTGGTAATCCCTGTCGAAGATGTTCTTCACGCCGCCCGACACGGTGAAATTCTCGCGCACCTTGTAATCAGCGGCGAAGTTGGCCAGCACATAGGCGCCGGTCTTGACGTAGCTGGAGACCGATTTGTTGCTGATGACCTCCGTCTTCTGCGACCAGCGTTCGTCCGCGTAGGTCACGTTCGGCGTCAGAGTCAGTCCTTCGACCGGGCTGTAGCTCGCATAGAGCATGCCCTTCACGGTCGGAATGCCGGTCTGCTGGATCGACGGGTCGATCGGATTGGTGAGCGTGTTGTGAATGTAGGAAATGTTGCCGCCCGCAATCAGTGTTGGGGTGAAGGCGTAATCGACGGCGAAATCGACGCCGTAGCGGTAGCCGTCGCCGACGTTCTGGTATTGCGTGATCGCCGAGACCTTGCCGGAGATCGGGTCGGTGTAGCTCCGGCCGGTGGCGACCGACTGCATCATGTTCTCGACCGTGGCGTAATAGCCGAGGATCGAAATCTGGCTCTTCGGCGCGAATGCGTTGGTCCAGCCGATCTGGTAGTTGATGGCGCGCTCCGGCGCCAGGCCGGGATTCGAGGCGCCGGTGCCGAACCGTGAGCTGAACCGTTCGAACAGCGTCGGGAAGCGGGTGCGGTCGGAGATGTTCGCAAATACCTTGGCGGTCTCCGAATAGCGCCAGACCGCCGCGGTCTGCCAATTCAGCGCCGAGGAATCGCTCAGCGGGTAATTGATCCAGTACGGCTGGTAGTAAACCGACTTGCTGACTTGCCCGAGCACATACTCCTCGGCCTTACTGATGTGGCGCCAATCGTAACTGATGCCCTGCACCCAGTCGATCTGGGGTCCGAAATGGACGGTGTTCTCGGTCGCGACCGAATAAGTGTCTTCGGTCGAGGTCTGGGCCGGTTCGTCGAAGCAATTGAAGTTGGCCGTCTTGGTGGTGGCGCAGGTCTTGCTTTTCGGTGTCGTCGTGCCGTTCAGGCCGTAGCTGTCGGTATAGAGTTCGTTCCACTCGGAGTGATTGTCGCGCCGCACATGGGTGGCGAATTTCAGCGTGTCGAGTTGGCCGAAATCCTTGCCGACCTCGATCGTGTTGCCGATCGCCCAGTCCTGATAGATCGAGCGGGACGCGCTGCTCGAATAGCGCAGCGTCTGCGCGGCGTCGTCCCACATGTCGATCGCGTTGTCGAACGTCTCCCAGAAGGTTCGCGTCTTGACGTAGGCGTCGTCGCCGATCGCCGTTTTGGTCGCCGCGGACAGGATCTGCACGTTCCAATACGGCCACGACCAGTATTTCTGCGACGACGTCGGCTCGACGTTGTAGGGCGCGCCCTTCCGGCCGTTCTGGCGGATGAAGTTGATCGAGTATTCGTCCTCCGGATTCGGCGTCCATCCGGCTTTCAGGTTGACGCTCCAGTCGTTCGACGACGAAAAGTCGCGCCGCCCGCCGTCTTCGTTCACGGTCGGCGTGAAGCTCGACGGCAGCTCCCAGCCGTCGATCTTCTGCCAGCTCGCGCTCGCCTGGAAGTAATAGTCGTTCTGCCGGCCGCCGACCCGGCCGTAATTGCGGAAGCCGTCGAACCGGCCGCCGTTGCCGAACTCGGCTTGCGAGCGCCATTCGCCTTCGATCGGCCGCACCGGCTTCTTCGTCACCAGGTTGATGGCGCCGCCGAGGCCGCCCGGACCGTCGAGCACCGAGACGTAGCCCTTGGCGATCTGAATCTCGGAGATGTCGTCGGTGAGGAAGCGCGAGAAATCGATCCGGTTGTCGGCGGGAAGATAAATGCGCACGCCGTCGATCGACAGCGGCACCTGCAGCCGGTCGAAGCCGTGAATATAGATGTTGGTCTCGTTGCGCTGGCTGCCGGTGGTGCCTGCGGCCACGCCCGGAACGAGGTCGATCGCCCGGTCGAGCGTGTGTTTGTCGAAACGCTCGGTCTGCTGGTTGGAGACCGTGCTGCCGCCGAAGTTGTTGAACTCCGACGAGTTGGCGCCTGCCGCGGTCACATGAATCGTCCCCAATTCATAGACGCCTTCGTTGCCCGCTCGTGCCGCGTCGACTGACGTCATCGTCGCCGCGCTCGCGAGCAGGATGCTCAGCTGGCTCACTCGTTTCATTCTTGCCCCCTGTGAACGACGCCCCTTTGCGTCGGAAAACGAGAAGCGCCGCGGTCCTTGGTCGGCCGCCGGCGATACTGGTGTCGTGATGTCGGTGCTCCGGCCGATCCGATCGAGCGTCGCGCGATCGAGACGCGACGATTCCGCGGCAAACGCGTCATCGTGCTGGGTTGTCGGGGCGAAGAGACCGATCTGGAGCGTCGCCGGATCCCCGCGTGCCGAGCGACAGGTCGCTCCCGTGGCCGGCAGAAATTCTGGGAAAGCCATCACGATGTCACAATCGTATAAACCATTTACATACAATATCTGCGCTGGCCGCTTTGCGGACCGCAATGGGCAAAATCGGTCAGTTCGCGCGCAAGTGCCTGGACGTTAAGCAATTCGGTAATTGGGTGTGCCGAAACGGCCGGAAGCGGGTATTTTTGGTGCCATACGTTGCATTTCTGCAACTATGTCGGGGGCGATCGCGTGATCGCGAGCTGGCGTCGCTAGCGAAGGATGGGCGTGTGACCGTCGGCCGTCCCCGCTAGTCGAAGGTCGAGCTTGTTTCTTTTATATACATATAACTGATTATGCTCTTACCTTCGTCGAGACCTCTCGATGGGCAGCAAAGGGCATGTGAGCCGAGACATGGGCGCGACCGACGACATCCGAGCTGGCGAACTCGCCTCAGATTGGTCGGGAAGCCCCGACGCCGGCGTGGTCTTCATCGGCCGCATTCACACGCCGTGGAACAGGCTGGAGGAGTGCCCCCGCCACGGCCGTGCCGATGGTCCGGTTTGTCGAATCGAGGTGTTCGAGACCTGGCTGCCGGCTCTCGCCGGCATCGACGACGGCACATTGCTCGAAGTGTTCTATTGGCTGCATCGGTCGCGGCGCGATCTGCTGCTGCAATGTCCGCGCAATGACGGTGACGCGCGCGGCACGTTTTCGATCCGCTCGCCGCTGCGGCCGAATCCGATCGGCACCTCGATCGCCCGTGTCGACCGCCGCGACGGCGCCAATTTGTTCGTGCGCGGACTCGATTGTCTGGACGGCACGCCGCTGGTCGATCTGAAGCCGGACCGCGCCGAATTCATGCCGCTGGCGCCGCCGAAGCCGGGCGACTTCCAGGTCGGCGAGCCGCGGCGATGATCGGACCTGCCCGACGTCTGGGGGGCCTGCTTGCGCTCACGATGTTGATCTTTGCCGCATGCGCGCCTGACGCGCATGCGCGCACCGTGACGGACTCCGTGGGCCGCCGCGTCGAGGTTTCCGACACCATTACCCGCGTGTTCGCTGCGGGGCCGCCCGCGGGGATCTTTCTCTATGTGGTCGCGCCCGAAAAGATGATCGGCTGGGGCCGCGCGCCACGCGACATCGACAAGCCGTTCCTGCTGCCGATGGTCCGCGATGTTCCCGAACTCGGCCGGCTGACCGGGCGCGGCGATACCATCAGCGCCGAGCGATTGATGGCCGCGAAGCCGGATCTCATCATCGATCTCGGATCGGTCAACGAGACCTATCGCTCGATTGCCGACCGCATTCAGGCGCAGACCGGGATTCCCTACGTCCTGATCGACGGTCGCTTCGAAAACACGCCCGCTGCGATCCGGCTGCTCGCGCAGATCCTCGGGGTGAGCGCGCGCGGTGAGGAGTTAGCCAAAGCCAGCGAGGCGATCTTCGCCGAAGTCGACCGTGTGGTTGCGACTGTGCCCGAAGCGTCGCGTCCGCGCATTTATCTCGCGCGCGGCAATGACGGCTTCGAAACGGGATCGCGTGGCTCGATCAATACCGAGATCATCGAGCGGGTCGGCGCCGTCAATGTCGTCGAAGGCATCCGCGAGGCTGGCGGGCTCGCGCGCGTGTCGCCCGAGCATGTGATCGGCTGGGCGCCGGATACGATCATCACGATCGATCCCGCCGTGCGGGATCTGATCATGAGCCGTCCCGAGTGGCAGCCGGTCCCGGCGGTTCGGAACAAGCGGGTATTTCTGCTGCCGAACCAGCCGTTCGGCACGATCGACCTGCCGCCTTCGCTCAACCGGCTGATCGGTCTGCCGCTGCTGCTGCACGCGCTCTATCCGGCGCAGGCAACGTTCGATCTGAAGACCGAACTGCGCGACTTCTATCGTCTGTTCTATCAGGTCGATGTGCAGGACGCCGATCTCGACAGGCTCCTCGAAGGGCTTCGTCGCTGAGGTGCCGATCCTGCGCGTCACGCCGGTCGTCGCCGGCCTTGCCATGCTGCTGCTGGTCGTCGTGGTGATCGCCGCCGGGATCGGGCCGTATCGCATTGCGCCGGGCGACGTTGTTGCGGCGATCATGGCGAGGATCGGGGGTGGCCACATCGACCAGCAGATCGCGGCGGTGCTGTTTCAGGTGCGGCTGCCGCGCATTGCCGCGGCGATCTGCGTCGGCGCAGCGTTGTCGGCCGCCGGCGCGGCTTATCAAAGTCTGTTCCGCAATCCGCTGGTGTCTCCGGACATCCTCGGCGTTTCGCAGGGCGCGGGCTTCGGCGCCGTCATCGGCATTCTGTTCGGGCTGCCGGTGGTGATGATCGAAGCGCTCGGCTTCGTGAGCGGATCGCTGACGGTGATCCTGGTCGTGACGCTGGCGTGGTCGCTGCGACAGCGCGGCGATATCCTGATGCTGGTGCTGTCCGGCATCGTCGTCGGCGCGCTCGCGGCCGCGGCGATTTCGCTGGTGAAGATCGTCGCCGACCCTTACGCGCAACTGCCGATGATCACCTATTGGCTGCTCGGCAGCCTGGCCAGCATCCGGCCCGACGACATCGCAGTCGTCGCGCCGACGGTCGCGGTCGGCATGATCCCGCTGTTCCTGCTGCGCTGGCGCATCAGCGTGCTGTCCTGCGGCGACGACGACGCGCGTGCACTCGGCGTCGATGTCCGCCGCACCCGGCAGATCGTCATCGTCGCGGCGACGTTGATCACCGCGAGCGTCGTCGCGATCTCCGGCATCATCGGCTGGGTCGGCCTGATGGTGCCACATCTCGCCCGGCTCCTGGTCGGGCCGCGCTTCGACCGGTTGCTGCCGGTGTCGATTCTGATCGGCGCGGCCTTCATGGTGGTGGTCGACACCATCGCCCGCACCGCCGCAACGATCGAGATTCCGATCGGCGTGCTGACCGCCCTGGTGGGCGGCGGTCTGTTCGTCTGGCTGATGACGCGGCGGGGATCTCGTTCGCTGTGGAGGCGCGAGTGACCAAACGCCTCGTGCTCCACGGCGTCGCGATCGGCTATGACGGCCAGCCGCTCGCCGAAGGAATCGACCTTGCTCTGTCGGGCAGCAGCATCACTTGCCTGATGGGGCCGAACGGTGTCGGCAAGACCACGCTGTTCAAGACCGTGCTGGGGATTCTGCCACCGCTGCGCGGCCGGATCGTCATCGGCGGTCACGATATCTCGACGCTCCGCCCGGAGCAGATCGCGCGCCGCATCGCGCATGTTCCGCAAGCCTACCAGGGCGATCCCACCCATACCGTGCTTGATATCGTGGTGATGGGCCGAACCGCGCGGCTCGGTCTGTTCGCGTCGCCCGGCCGCGACGATTATGCTGCGGCCTGGCGCGCCCTGGAGGCGCTTGGTATCGCTGACATCGCCGACCGATCCGCCGACCGCATCTCCGGCGGTCAGCGGCAATTGATGCTGATCGCCCGCGCCCTGACGCAGGATACCGAACTGATCATCATGGACGAGCCCACCGCCAGTCTGGATCTCGGCAACCGCTTCGGCTTGCTCGACCAGATTCGGGCGCTGTCGGCGCGCGGCCTGTCGCTGCTGGTGTCGACCCACGAACCCGAGCACGCGTTTGCGATCGCCGATCGTGTTATGATTCTCGGCCACGAGCAGCGCGTCGAGGTCGGGCCGGTCGACGAGGTTCTGACCGCGGAACGGCTGCGCAAGCTGTATGGCCTCGACCTCGCGATCGAGACGACCGCGATGGGACGGCGCGTCGTCACGCGATGCGATCAGCCGCCGCCCCGGTAACTCAGCTCAAGGAGACCCGACCAATGGCCCCGCTTCCTCTCGCCGTGATGGTCTACCAGGCCGGCGATTCGCTCGAGCAGATTTTGGCCGCCGCGCGCGATCGCCTTGTCGAGTTGCCGGACGTTCGTATCGCCGGGCTGGTGCCGCGGCTCGGACCGCGCCACTCCAACGGCCGCGCCTCGCTTTGGCTCGACGATATCGCTCGCGGCGATTCGGTCGCGTTGTCTCTGGATCTCGGATCGGGTTCGACCTCGTGCATCCTGAGCGCGGATGGCCTCGCGGCCGCGCGGGTGCGTCTGGCCGAAGCGATCGCCGGCCGGCCCGACCTGGTGTTCTTCGGCCGATTCGCCAAGGAAGAGATCGCCGGGCGCGGCATCCGCGAAGAGATTGGACTGGCCCTCGCGCAAGACGTTCCGGCACTGGTTGCTGTGGAGCGCAGCATGCTGCCGGGCTGGATCGCGTTCGCGGCCGAAGACTGGACGATGCTACCTGCCACTGCCGACGCTGTCGTTGCCTGGTTCATCGCACTCGCCGCACAGCGCCAGTCCGCCGCCGCCTGATTGCGATGCCGGTGATGCGATCGGCATGACTGGCTTTGGCTCTGTCCCCCGTGCGCTTTCGTATCGAGACCGGATCGCCTAGGTTAGCCGGCGGCTAGCGACCCGTGGCACGAGCGATGACAAACAACAAGATCGACGCATATCTGGTGTTGCGGAGCGGCGGGCGTCTTCTGGCCGGCCGCGACCGCATCCACCTGCTCGAGGCCGTCGCCGAACACGGCAGCATCAGCAAGGCCGCCAAAGCGATGGGCCTGAGCTACAAAACCGCCTGGGAAGCCGTCGACGCCATCAACAATCTGCTGCCGACGCCCGCGTTCCTGACGCGGACGAGCGGCCGCGTCGGCGGCGCTGCAGACATCACCCCGGAGGGGCGGCGGCTGATCACCGTCTTCCACCGGCTCGAAGAACATCTGACGAAGATCTCGACGCTGATCGCCGAAGAAGGGTTGGAGGAAATCGGCGACGCGCTGCTGTGGGCGAGCGGCTTCAAGGTCTCGGCACGCAACAAGTTCATCGTCGAGGTCGTCAACGTCCGGCGCTGGCCGGTCGATGTCGAAGTCGAGCTCAAAGTGTCCGACGACCACACCATCCATGCGACGATCACCAACGCCGCCGCCGAACAGCTCGATCTCGCCCCCGGCCGCAAGGCGCTCGCGTTGATCAAGGCGCCGTTCGTGCGCCTCGTCGCACCCGATGAAGCGTCGAGGCTGCGCCGCAATGTGTTTCGCGGCATCGTCAAGCGCAGGGTCGACGCCGAAGTCCACTCGGAAGTGAACCTCGACATCGGCGGCGGCAAGACCATCGTTGCGGTGGTCCCGCGCCAAGATGCCGAAGATCTCGGAATCGTGGAGAACGGCGAGGCGGCCGTCACCTTCGAAGCCGATCACGTCATCATCGCGGTGCACTGAGCGGGCGCCTGTCAGCGCCCACCCGCGTTCCGCATCTGCCCCCAGCGTGGCGTCAGGCTGGTTGCGAGAACACCGTCACGGCCGGAACGGGGCCGGTGTATCGCTCGACCTGCGCCACGCCGGTCTGGCCGCAATTGCCCTGCGCCAGTCGCGACGTCGCGACGCCTGTCGTGAGAGCGTTGACGTCGCCATATCGGCACAGGCTACCGATCTCGCGCGGATTGACTGGGTCGAACCAGCCACCCTCGTTGATGCGGATGACACCGGGACGAATGTCGTCGGTGATCTTCAGGCCCGCCAGAATCTGGCCGCGGTCGTTGAAGACGCGGACCACGTCCCCGTCGGACAGCCCGCGAGCCTTCGCGTCTTGCGGATGCATCCAGCACGGCTCACGATCGGCCACCGCATAGCTGCGCCGGTTCGAGGTGCCGCAAAGCTGGGAATGCAGCCGCATCTGAGGATGGTTGGACGCGATGTGCAGCGGGTATCGCGTCGTCGGCCCATCGAGCCGTTCGATCGGCTCCATCCAGGTCGCGTGCGGAGGACAATCGTCGTAGCCGTATTTCTCGATCGCCGTGGAGTACAACTCGAACTTGCCCGATGCGGTGCCGAGCGCATTCAGAAGCGGATCGGCGCGGAAATCGGCATGACGCACGAAGTTCACCTGCTCGTCGCTGAGCGGGAATTCGAGCGGTTTGTTGCTCTCCCAGAACACGTCGAACACCGGCAATTCCATGCCCTTGGCGCGTGCTTCGACCTTGGCGGCCTCGTAGATGCCGCGGATCCAGTCCATCTCGCTGAGGCCTTTGGTGAACTCGAAGCCTTTGCCGAGCTTGGCGGCGATCGCAGCGAAGATGTCGAAGTCGTTGCGCGACTCGAACATCGGCTCGACGATCTTCTTCATCGGCACGATGTGGCTCAATGCGTAGTCGCCGACCTGCTCGATGTCGTTGCGCTCGTAGCTGGTGGTCGCCGGAAGCACGATATCGGCGTGCCGCGCCGACGCCGTCCATTGGAAGTCGTGGACGATGAAGGTGTCGAGCTGCCGCCAAGCCCGCAGCATCTCGTTGCGGTCCTGCTGATGCGAAAACGGATTCCCGCCGGCCCAATAAGCGAGCTTGATCAGCGGGAGTTTGATGTCGTGCCCGTTGAACTGCATGGTCTTGCCGGGATTGAGCAAGGTCTCGACCAGCCGGGACACCGGGATGGAGACTCCGCCGCTCTGGGCGAGCCACGCCGCGCCGTCGACCTTCTGTCCCGAAGCATCGTCGATCGCCTTGAGAATCGGCGTCGTATGCGTCGGCGCGCCGCCGGACGCGTAGTGATAGCTCAGGCCGTAGCCGCCTCCCGGCAGGCCGATCTGCCCGAGCATCGCCGCCAGGGTGATCAGCATCCAGTGAATCTGTTCGCCGTGATGCTGGCGCTGCGTCGAGTAGCCCAGCGCCAACATTGTTCTGTTGGACGCGAAACGACGTGCAAGATCTTGAATTTGGGATGCCGGCAGCCCGCAGATCCGAGACGCCCATTCGGCGGTCTTCGGGGTGTTGTCGCTCTCACCCAGCAGGTACGGCAGGAATTTGTCGAAGCCGGTCGCGTAGCGCGCCAGGAACTCCGCATCGTGCAGCTTCTCGACGTAGAGCGTGTGGGCGATCCCGAGCATCAGCGCCACATCGGTCTGCGGCCGCGGCGAGATCCATTCGCCGTTCAATTCCTTGCAGGTTTCCGTCCGGATCGGGTCGATACAGATGACCTTGGTGCCCGCGGCCTTCAGGGCCTGGACGCCGGGGAAAGCGCCGTGATCGGCGACCTGCCAGGAAATCTGCGAGTTGTTGAGGGGATTGCAGCCCCAGAACACCATCAGCTTGCAGTTCTCGGCCAGATTCTTCCAGGTCGTGCACTGCTCGTAGACTTCGATCGAGCCGGAGACGTAGGGCAGAATGACCTGGGCAGCGCCGGTCGAGTAGTCGCCCGCACTGTTGGTGAAGCTGCCGGTCAGGTTCATCATGCGCCGCAGCAGCGTCTGGCAATTGTGGATCTTGCCGGGGCTCTTCCAGCCGTAGGAGCCGGCGAACACGGCCTGCTGCCCGTACTTTTCGCGCACCCGGGTGATCTCGCCAGCGATGAGTTCGATGGCCTTGTCCCAGCTCACGCGCACGAAATCGCCGCTGCCGCGGCCATCCGGATCGGCGCCCGGACCATCCTTGAGCCAGGCGCGCCGCACCATCGGATAGCGGATGCGGGATTCCGAATAGATCGAATCCATCACGCCGGGAAGCTGCGGCGAAGGCGCCGGATCGCCTTCCCAGGGCACGAACGCCGTGGCTCGCCCGTCTTCCACCTTGCCGTAGAACACGCCCCAATGGCAGCCCGACAGGATCTGCCGGGTCTTGCCTTGCGCCTCGGCGCCGCGACCGAACAGACCGAGGCCGGACAAGCCGAGGGCCGTCGCAGCTGACCCCTTGAGAAAATCCCGCTTGGACAAAGACAGGCTGCGTGCAGCCTTTGACGGCGTATTATTGCTCATAACCTGCCCTTTCATAGTCCCTGGCATTGTTCTGCTCGTGGCCTGTTTCGCTGCACAGGCCTTCGCCGATGCGGTCGAGCAACGGCATCAGGAGGCGCGCCAGATTTCCGTAGTAGTTCGTTCCATCCGCCCGAATGAGCGCTTCGCCGAAGCGGGGTACCCAGCCGCGCATGTCGCTCAGCAGGATGGATGCGACATCCTCGCGCTGCTGTCGCAGCGCTTCGGCGAGCACGGCGAGACAGATACCGAGATGATCCGGCATCTCCGTGCATGTGCTGTCGAGGTGGATGTCGAGATCGCGCATCAGACGCTTGATGCGGGTCACGGCGGGACCGCCGAGCCGATCGGTTCCGTCCCAGACGCTCGCATAAGGGAGAACGCAGCGCTGGCGAAACATGCCCTCGAACAGCGCCACATGCCGGCGCTGCAGCGTTTCGGCGACGGTCTCGCTCGAATCCGCATTCATGATCTGACAGATCGTGTCGGCGGCCTGTTGCTGATTCAGCGACGCTCCGATCTCGCGCAGGGCGATCTGGCCCCGAAGGCTGCGGATCGACCGGACCTGATCGTCGTCCGGTGGAGCGAGAAACTGCTTCGCCAGCCACTCGCACGCCAGAATCATGTCGGCGCCGTCGGGGTCGAAAGAGCACATCTGGTTGCTCAATGCTTCGTCCCCCCGCTCGCCTCGTTCAGATCCTTGGAATGGTTCTGAAGGTAGGCCAGGATCAGCCGGTATTGATCGTCACTGAAGGACGTGAAGCGCTTCATCGCCTTCAGCGTGCCGATCCATTGGTTTGCCGTGAAGTGAGTCTTCTGCGGCAGGACGTGGCAGGCCGAGCACGACTTCTGGAAGGTCGTCGCGCTGTAGCTCCACAGTGCCTGGCGGTCCGTATTGAGGTTCTTCTCGTCGCTCCAGAACGTGACCTGAACCGGCAGCCACGACTGACCCGTCTCGGTGTCCTTTTCGACGGTGCCGCGCTCGACGGCGGCGACGGCCTCCTTGTCGAGGACCGCCACCATGATCCGGTGGCCCTTGGCCTGGTAGATGATCGAAGGCACGTCGGCCATCTGCCAGCCCTTCACGGTGAGCTGAACCTTGGCGCCGACACGTTGTCCGACCTTCGCATGCGCGCCGCCGAGCAGCTTGCCCTGCTCCGGCGCGGCGCTGCCGGCGCCGTCTTGAGACATCCACACCGACTTGGTCCCGGCGACCCATACGTCTGCGCCTTGCACGATCGCGGTTTCGGGCGAAACCGGCAGCGAGGGCGCGACCCGCACGGCGTTCTTCAGCATCACCACCTTGTCGGTGCGGTTCGGCTCCGGCACTCCGGGCGCGGGCTTGTCGACCGCCGGGACGTGCTTCAAGTAGAGCGCCATCGCTTCCAGATCCTCGCGGGGAAGCTGTGAGGTGTTCTTGATCACTTCGGCCATGTCGCCGGCGGCGGTGCGGCCGATCGGATTCACCCCTGTGGCCAGATAGTTCGCGATTGCCGCGGGCGACCAGAAGCCGATGCCGGTTTCGTCGGGCGTAATGTTCGGAAAGTAGTCGACGCCGTCGGGCGCGGGGCCGCCGGAATAGCGCTTGTCGGCGATGACGTTGCCCATGATGCCGCGGGGCGAATGGCATTCTGCGCAATGCCCGGCGCCTTCCACGAGGTATTCGCCGCGCTTGAACTTCGCGACATCGACGCCTGCGGGGACGGGCACTTCCTTGCGGACGCCGTCGAGGAACAGAAGTCGCCAGGCGCCCACGCCACGGCGGATGTTATAGGGGAATTTCAGCTCGTGGTCGGACACGACGTTGCGGATCGGCTGAAGCGTTTTGAGATACGCGAACAAATCCCGGACATCGTTCCCCTTCAGTCTCTGATAGGAGGTGTAGGGGAATGCCGGATAGAGGTTCTTGCCGTCCGGCCAGACTTGGTCCGGTCCGACGCCCTCGCGCAATGCGCGGTCGAACTCGGCGAGCGTCCATCCACCCAGACCGGTCTCGCGGTCGGGCGAAATGTTCGGCATGTGAAACACACCGAATTGGGTCTGAAGTGTCCCGCCGCCTCCGAGCTTCGTGTCGTCTTCCTGACCCGGCGTCATGTGACAGGTCGCGCAATCCGATGCAACGAACACCTTCCGGCCGTTGGCGAGATCCGCCCCTGCGAGATCGATCGCCTCGCGCGACGGATGGGTGGCAGACCATGTCCAGGGAGAGGTCAAAACCGCGAAGCCGACCGAACCAAGGAGCAAACAGGTCCCAGCCAGGAGATAGAGCTTTTTGTGGCGCAGTCGCATGTGCTTGCCTCCTGGCATTGGAAAGCGTCCAGTGGATCAGGATTATCCTAGTAGGGTGGCGGTCGGGTTGGGCTCTCGTGTTGTGAGGGGGATGTAAATGGCTTGTAAACAGCCGGGGCGACGACCGATGTCGTGGGCCCGCTCGTGCGCCCGCGCAAAACGCGCGATGACGGTTGGTTGAAGGAGCAGCAGTGACGACTTGGCCCGCGGAGTTGACTCGCCCGTTGATGTTGCGAGAGCAGGAGCAGTTGGTCGACGAGACGATCAAGCTCGCACAGGACCGAGGCTATTCCGACAGAACGAGCTCGCTGCGCGCGGCATGGACCGAATCGATCGAGAGCCTGAACGACGGGCTGGTCGCCTATCTGGCCGATTCGATGCGCGGTGGCGGACACAACGGGCGCTACGACTACCGCGTCGACAGTCGGTTCACCCGGCTACGCCAAGCCGCGCAGGCTCACCACGACCTCGGTATCCCGCTCGAACTGCACAATGGCCTCTTCAAGGTCTACCATCAGGCCTACCGCGAACACTTCACGGGGCTTCTGGCTTCGGCGTCTGCCGAAGACGAACTCGCGCTGCGGCTCTCGCAGCCCGAAGAATTCATGCGAAGGCTCGACGATTTTTTCGGCGAGGCCGAGCTCGCCATGTTGGCCCCTTGGGCGACGACCGAACACAAAGAAAGCGCGTTCTCCGAGGCTCAGAGACGCCTCGCGCGTGAGCGCGACCAATACTTCGCCGCTTTCGAGAGCTTACGTAACCCTGTCCTGATCGTCGCCGAAGGCGGCAAGCTGATCACCGCCAATCAGGCGGCGCTCCAGACGTTTGCGGGCGTCTCGGAGCCGGGCGGGCTGAATTATCGCCTGGCTCTGCAACCCCATCGCCATGATCTGCAGGCTGTCGTCGATCAGATCGTCGGCGTAGCCGGGAGCGAATGGGACGCCATCTGGATGCCGACCAGTCGTGGCAGCCGATGCTTCGATATTCGGTTGCGGCGCATGGAGGATACGGCCAACAAACTCGAGGCATCGCTGATCCTGCTGCTGCATGATGTCACGGAGCATCGGGCGGCAATTTCCAAGGCGCGCGAATCCGAGCGCATGATGTCGGCATTTCTGGCGGCGATGTCCCACGAAATTCGTGGTCCGCTTCACAGCATCCTGGGGATCGTGGGCCTGATGAAGGGAGCGGACGGCTCCCAGCAGCGCGAACTCGTCGACCTTCTCGAAGTCTCGGCGCGGTCGCTGAATTCGACGCTCGGCAACGTCATGAATTTCTCGCGCTTCGAGCACCAGGCGCCGGTGCCGCGACGCGAGAAGGTGGTCTTGAGCAAAGCTCTCAACGACGTCATCCGCCTGAAGGGCGTGTTCGCGCGGCAGCGAGCGATTCCGCTGCGGCTCGATATTGCCGAGGGAGTGCCCGATGAGGTCAAGCTCGATTGGTCGATGTTCGAACAGATCCTCGGCAATCTGATCCAGAACGCATTACGCTACGATGATGGCCGCGGGGTCGAGGTCGGTGCCCGGCTCGATGGAAGCTGGCTCGTCTTCAGCGTGTCCGACCACGGCCCCGGTCTGCCCGAAGAAATCGCCGAGATGCTCAAGCATCCGCCGAGCGAGCTGCGGCCGCGGGTCACGCACCGAACCGGTTCGGGTCTCGGTCTGGCGATCGCGCAGCGGATGACGCTCGCGCTCGGCGGAAGCCTCGCTGCGGTCGAGGAGCGCGACGGCGCCGTCCTCGAACTCCGTTTGCCTCTCGTCCTTCCGGATCCGGGAGCGATCGTCGACAGCGGCGGTGTCGTCCAAAAGGTGCTCGGTCTGAGCTGCCTGCTGATCGATGACGACGACATCAACGCATGGGTCACGACCGCGATGCTGGAGCGGGCCGGTCTGGCGGTCGATCATGCGCAGACCCTGGCGGAGGCCAATATGCTGCGCCATGCCGCATCGGATCATTATGACGTCTTCATCGTCGACTATCGCCTTCCCGACGGGACGGGTGTCCAGTTCGCGCAGGAACTCCGGCGTGATCCGGCCTACAGCGCCACACCGCTGTTTCTGCTGAGCGCGAATGTGGATGTCGTGCGCGAGTCGGCGGAGCAGTCCGGCCTGTTCACCGCCCTGCTTCAGAAGCCGCTCGATGCCGAAGCTCTGTCAAAGGCAGTCTATGGGCTCTCGCCGCGGCCCGCCGACATGCTCGGTGGATTATCCGTCGCCGCGCGGACCCGGATGGCCGAGGCATTCTTGCAGAGCTGGGTGGAATTTCGATCGATGTTGAGCGAGATCAAGCCAGGGTATCCCGATATTGCGCTCACTGCGCAGGCCCACAAGCTGGCGAGCGGTTCGGCGATCTTCGGACTCGACGATCTTGCCACAATGTTGCGTCAACTCGAGCAAGCCGGCGTGGAGCGGGCGCCTTGGTCGGTCACGGGGCCGATCATTGGCCGTCTACTCGCCTATGTGATCCCCGAAGAACGTCTGGAAGCCGAGCTGACGAAGCGATCACCATGAGTTCTCCTGCGAAAATTCTCCTGGTCGACGACGATGTGGTGATTCACTACATGATCGAAGACATCACGAGGCAGATGGGACACTCGATCACCTGCGTGGCCGACGGAGCCGGTGGACGAGCCGCACTCAAGGACGATCATTTCGATCTCGTCATTCTCGACAGGCGTCTTCCCGACACCGACGGTCTGCTCCTTGCTCAGGACATACAGGCCGACCCGCGATCGTCCTTCATCGTTCTTTCGAGTCTGGCGACGCCGAACGATGAGTTGCTGGGGCTCGGTCTCGGGGCTCTCGACTACGTCGCCAAGCCGGTCGAGCCGGCCGTTTTGAAGGCCCGCATGGAAAGGCACCTTGCGACGCGGCGCGACGCGCCCGCCCCAGCCACATTGTCGATCGGCAAGACGTTCCATCTCAATCCGGTGACCCGCCGGCTCAGCGTGGCGGGACGAACCGAGTGCCTTTCGCCGGCAGAGTGCCGCCTTCTGGCTCATTTCATGCAGAACATCGACATCCCTCAAAGCCGCAGCGACATCAGCAGGGCCATCGGGGGACGGGAGTGGGTTTATGGCGACCGCACAGGTGACGTGCTCGTGTCCCGAATCCGCAAGCGCATCGCCGGGAGCGCGCTGCAGATCATCACGGTTCACAGTCTCGGCTATTCGTTGACCGAGGACCCAGACGTGTAATCGATCGTCCGGCGCTGCGCGAGGCGCGGTGGGGTCTCTCCGCGATGTCCGGGGCTGCCGGGCCGGTCAGGCTGCCGATGGGCTGTGCTCTGCAACGTCCGAGTTCAGCGCAGGCTGGAGCGAGGCTTCGTCTTTCGGATGAAGCTGCAGTCGGTCCGTCGCGATCCCGACGACTTCGTCCCAGCGTGCCAGGAAGACGTCGACGCAGGTCGGATCGAAGTGCTGTCCACGGCCGTTTTCGAGGTGCTGCCGCGCCACCGGAAGCGGCATCGCCTCCTTGTACGGGCGGGCGGTCGCCAGCGCGTCGAACACGTCCGCGACCGCGACGATGCGCGCCGCGATCGGAATCTCCTCGGCCTTGAGCCGGTTCGGATAACCTTTGCCGTCCCAGCGCTCGTGATGGCCGATGGCGATGTCGGCGGCGAGCTGAATCAGTTCGCATCGGCTGCCGGCCAGGATCGAAGCGCCGATCGTGGTGTGAGTCTGCATCACGGCGATCTCGTCCGGCGTCAGCTTACCCGGCTTCAGGAGGATATGGTCGGGGGTGGCGACCTTGCCGACATCGTGCAGCGGGGCGGCCAGGTAAATGTCGCGGCACAGCCGTTCCGGCAGTCCCAGTCCTTCTGCAATCATCCTGCTGTATTTTGCGACCCTCAGGGTGTGATCGCCGGTGTCGTTGTCGCGGTACTCGACCGAGAGCGCCAGCCGCAGGATGATCTCTTCCTCGCGCTCCTGCAGCGCACGGGTGGCGCGCGCCACTTCGCTGGCGAGCAGCGCGGCTCGGTCGTTCAGCTTGCGGACCGCATAGCCGAGCCGGATCATGTTGCGGAGCCGGACCTGGGTCTCGAGATTCTTCGGCCGCTTCGGGAGGAAGTCGGTCGCACCCGCGTCGAGCGCATGCAGCCGCACCTCGTCGCTTTCGATCGAAGTGATCATCACGATCGGAATGTCGGCGAATTTGGGAAGGGATCGCAGCCGCCGGATCAGGCTGATGCCGTCCATCTTCGGCATTTCATAATCGGCAAAGACGATGTCGATGTCGATGTTGCGGGCCGAAGCAAGCGCCTGCAACGGGTCTGTAAAGGCGAACACATGGACCTGTCCGTCCGCCTCGATCGTCCGCGTCAGATACTCAAGTGCCGACCGACTGTCGTCGACAACCAGTGCTTGAATGAGCATTTTATTCAACCTGAAATATACGTGCGCCGAAACTGACTCTATCAGTTACCTCTTAAGTGCGAACTAAGCGTCTGCCGCCTGTGTATCGTTTGATCAAATAGCCGAACGGGGAATTACCTAGTAGTTATCCGTAGTGTCGACGTTTGAGCCATGCGTTGGCGCCTCGGGGCTTTGCGCACCAGCGGTGTAGTACACTAAATTAATAATTGCGCGTCACGTTCAGCGGTATCGACAAAGTAATCGTGCGGCGACCGCGAGTCGCCTCGCGGCTGGGGCGTGCAATGACGTTAGAACCCACCGAAGCGGGAGGCGCGCTTCGGCTGCCTTCCGATTGTAGTATCTCGTCTATCCGAAGTATTCACGAGAGCATTCAGGAAGCGCTCGGTCGCCTGGGAGCGCTCGAGATCGACTGTTCGGAAGTCAATCGAGCCGACCTCACCTCGATCCAGCTCCTGCTTTCGACTGCGAAGACCGGGGCGGCCCAAGGGCGCCCGGTGGTGCTGACCGAGCTCTCCGAAGTCCTCCGTAACACCATTGAGCGCGCCGGCTTCACCGACGGCGCGATGATCGACCAGCATTTCCCGCAGAAGAAAGGTGGCTCGCAATGGCCACGATCCTGACCGTCGACGATTCGCCCAGCATTCGCCAAATGATCAAGGTGACGCTCGAGCCGGCCGGCCACAGCGTCCTCGAAGCCGGCGACGGCGCCCAGGGCCTGTCGAAGGCGCAGGCCACCAAGGTCGACCTCGTCATCACCGACCTCAATATGCCGGTGATGAACGGCCTCGAGCTGATCAAGGCGCTGCGCAAGCAGCCCAACCTGGTCGGCCTGCCGATCGTGTTCCTCACCACCGAGTCCAATGACGCGGTCAAGCAGGAGGCCAAGAGCTGCGGCGCCACCGGCTGGATCACCAAGCCGTTCAAGCCGGAGCAACTGCTTTCCGTGGTGAGCAAGCTGGTGCGGTCATGACCACGATCGATCCGGCAGCAGTCTTTCGCCAAGAGGCGGCCGAGCTGTTCGAAGTGCTGGAAGCGGCGCTGCTCGATCTCGGCCAGAACCCCGACGACCGCGAGCTGGTCGATTCCGCTTTCCGCGCCCTACACACCATCAAAGGGTCGGGCGCGATGTTCGGGTTCGACAAGGTCGCCAGCTTCACCCACGAATTCGAGACCGCGTTCGAGCGCGTCCGCAAGGGTGAGATCAAGCCGACGCAGGATCTGGTTTCGGTCGCGCTCGCCGCCAAGGATTACATCCGCGCACTGATCGAAACGCCCGACGAGACCGACACGATCATCGGCGACGCGATCCTGGCCGATCTCAGCCGGTTCGTTTCGCCCGCCGAAGCCGTCGAAGCCGCGGTGTCGTCGCCCGTTTCATCGCCGGCCTCGACTCCGATGTCGGAGCGCCGCCAGGTCGGTTGGCATCTGCGCTTCGAATTCGACGCCCAGATCCTGCGCAACGGATCCAATCCGCTGGATCTGCTCGACGACCTCAGCAAGCTCGGCTCCTGCTTCGCGACGCCGCTGACCGACGGCATCCCGTTCCTCGACGAACTGGTGCCCGAGGATTGCTATCTGAAGTGGGACGTCTCGCTGCATTCGGACTGCGACAAGGCCGCGATCGACGACGTCTTCATGTTCGTTGTGGACGAGATGCAGCTCGTTCTGGAGCCGCTGTTCGAGGGCGAGGCTCCGCAGCCGGTGCCGATGCTCGACCTGCCCGAGGTCTCGATTGTGCCGCCCGAGCCGCCGCAGGTTGCCGAGCCGACAACGCCTGCGCCGCAGCCGGCCGCGGCCGCCGCGCCGGCGGTGGAGCGTCGCAGCGGCGAGCCGCGCCGCGCCGACGATCGCGGCATCGCCACTGTCCGGGTTCAGGCCGAGCGGCTCGACGAATTGATGGACCGGGTCGGCGAACTGGTGATCGCGCAGGCGCGTCTGAGCCAGCTTGCGGCCTCCGGCAACGACATTTCGATCAAGCTGATCGCCGAGGAGATCGAGCGTCTGGCCTCCAGCCTGCGCGACACCACCATGGGGGCCCGGATGGTCCCGATCGGCTCGCTGTTCGGCCGCTTCCGCCGCCTGGTGCACGACCTGTCGCGCGACCTCAGCAAGCCGGTCGAGTTCGTCACTTCGGGCGAGGATACCGAGCTCGACAAGACGATGATCGAGTGCCTGGCTGATCCGCTCGTCCATCTGATCCGCAACGCGATCGATCACGGCATCGAGCCGCCGGCCGCGCGGGCCGCCGCCGGCAAGCCGGAGCAGGGCCGGATCGAACTCGCCGCCGTGCACGCCGGCGCGCAGGTCCTCGTGACCGTGAAGGACAATGGCGGCGGTCTGAACACCGCACGGATCCGCGCCAAGGCCGAAGAACAGGGCCTGATCGCTCCGGGCGCTTCGGCGACCGACCAGGAGATCCATCAGTTCCTGTTCCACCCCGGCTTCTCGACCGCACAGACCATCTCGGCTCTGTCGGGGCGCGGCGTCGGCATGGATGTGGTCAAGCGCACCATCGAAAACATGCGCGGCTCGATCGATCTCTCCACCGTGACCGGCGAGAGCACCACCATCACGCTGCGCCTGCCGCTGACGCTGGCGATCATCGAAGGTCTGCTGATCCGTGTCGGCAGCGGCCGTTACATCATTCCCCTGTCCGCGGTGGAAGAGTGCGTCGAACTCACCGCCGAGGACGAACGCTCGCGCAGCCGAAACTTCCTGAACGTCCGCGGCAATCTCGTGCCGTTCCTGCGCCTGCGCGACGTCTTCGATGCCGACGGCGAGCCGGATCAGCACCAGAAGACGATCATCATTTCGACCGGCGAGACCCGCGTCGGCTTGGTGGCCGATCAGATCATCGGCAACCACCAGACCGTGATCAAGTCGCTGTCGAAGCTGCACTCCAACGTCACGATTTTCTCCGGCGCCACCATCCTGGGTGACGGGACCGCCGCGCTGATCCTCGACGTGGTGCAGCTCGTCGCCCTCGCCCAGGCGCAGGCGGAGAAGCAGATGAGCGAGGCAGCCTGATGAATAGCGACAGAGTTCGAAGCGCAGCCGACGGCGATGCCGACGCGATGCAGGTGGTGATGATCGGGCTCGGCGACGAGAAGTTCGCGCTCGACGCCGGGACGGTCCGCGAAATCATCGATCCGATTCCGGCCACCAAGGTCGCCGGCGCCAAGGCGTTCGTGCCCGGCGTGATCAACGTCCGGGGCAACGTCATCCCGTTCGCGGATCTGCGCATCCGCTTCGGCATGCCTGTGCTGAGCCACACCGCCGACAGCCGCATCGTGGTGATCGAAGTCCGCATCGACAACGAGCCGGTGCTGGTCGGCGTCAGTGCCGATCGCGTCTACGAGGTCACCGAGATTTCTCGCACAGACGTGCAGCAGACGCCCCGCGTCGGCATGCATTGGAGGCCGGAATACATCCGCTTCATCACCAAGTGGCGCGACGAGTTCGTGGTCGTCCCGAACATGGAACGGATTCTGAATTGAACGCCCTCGGCCCGACATCCGGCAGTGCCTGCCGCCAACCTACGCTGAAGTGAGGAAGACATGGCCGAAACGGCGCAATATCTGACGCTCGGACTTGCCGGCGAGACGTTCGGCATGGCGATCCGCAACGTGCGTGAAATCCTCGACATGCGGCCGATCTCGCGGCTGCCGCATGCGCCCGAATTCATGCTGGGCATGATCGACGTGCGCGGCACCGGCTATCCGATCCTCGATCTGCGGCTGAAGCTCGATCTGCCGCCAGTGCCGCCCACCGAGGCGACCCGGATCATCATTCTCGACGTGCCGGTCGCCGGCCGCGTCGTCGGCATCGGCTTCGTCGCCGACTGTGTCTACGAAGTGACCGATATCGAGGAGAGCTCGCTCGAGCAGATCCCCGACGTCGGCGGCAAGTGGAAGTCGGACTACATCGCCGGCATCGGTCGCAAAGGCGATCGCTTCGTCATCATCTTCGATCTGGCGCGCCTGATGGCCGGCACCGACGTGTCCGCCGACGCTGCCGCGAACCCGTCGAACGACCTGGCGGCGTGAGCCGCCAGGTCCGGATCTGTTGTTGCGTGAGTTTGGCCCAAATCTTCGACCTCAAGGAATCTCGAAATGAGACTGACTGTCAAAGCAAAGCTGGCCGGCGCCTTCGGCGTCGTGATCCTGCTGTCCGCCATCACCGGCGGAATCGCCTACGTCAAGCTGACGCACCTCGCTGAAACGTCCGAAGGGCTGGTGCAACGCTCGGCGCGGATCGACAAGGCCGGCGAATTGCAGAACCAGATCCTCTACCAAGCCCGCGCCCAGCGGGACGTCATCATCGCCTCGACCGATTCCGAACTGCGGAAGGTCACCGACGAGGTGAAGCAGTATCGTAAGGATGCTATTCGGACCCGCGACGAGATCACGGCGTCGGCCACCGAGGCCGGCAAGCGGCTGATGGAGAAGTTCTCCGCCTCCTATGAACGACTGGAGGCGACCGAGGATCAGATCATCAAGTTCGCGATGCTCAATTCCAACAACCGGGGCGCTCAGCTCTGGGCCTCAGAAGGCGCGCCGATCGTCAAGGATTGGAATGAGGCGATCAACACCACGCTGGCCGAGGCTCGTAAGCTGCCGGTGTCGGCGGAGCGTGCGAATGCGCTGATCTCGGTCCTGTCACTTCGTGCCGAAGGTGAGGCCGTTCAAAAGAACCTCGGTTTCTCGTTTTACGCATCCACTCTCGAGGATCTCGCCTCCACCATCAAGGCATTGGGGGACGCGACCGACCGGTTGCGCTCGGACGCGCAGCAGAGTGTCACCGCGCTGTCCGCCGCAGGACTGTCGTCGTCGGCGATCGTCGGCCAGGCCGAACGCGTCGTCAAGATCGCCGGCCGGGTGTCCGACATCGTGAAGGAAGGCGGCAATATCCGCGCCGCGGCGCTCGCGTCGACCGAAGGCGTTGCGGCCACGAATGCCGCGATCCAGGCGACGACCGACTATGTGAACTATGTAAAGAAGGCGATGGCTGAAATGAGCGAGCAGGCGGCGGCCGACGCTGCCAGCGCCAAGCTGCTGCTGATCAGCATCGTGATCGCGTCGCTGCTCGCGGCGGTCGCTTCGGCCTTCTGGATCGCGCTCAACATCAGCCGCGGCCTCGCCCGTGCGGTGGGCCTTGCCGACGCCGTGGCGATCGGCGATCTCAGCCAGAAGATCGATGTCTCGAGCAACGACGAAATCGGCGATCTGGTGAAGTCGCTGAACGCGATGACCGCCAACCTCAATGCCACCGCCGGCGTGGCCGACGAGATCGCCCGCGGCAATCTCACCATCGAGGCCAAGCGGCTGTCCGAGAAGGACACGCTCGGCATCGCGCTGGAGCAGATGGTCGAGAAGCTGCGTCAGATCGTGTCGGAAGCGCTCACCGCGGCTCAGAACGTCTCCGCCGGCAGCCAGGAACTCTCGGCCAGTGCCGAGCAGCTCTCGCAGGGTGCCACCGAGCAGGCGTCGTCGGCCGAGGAAGCCTCCTCGTCGATGGAAGAGATGGCTGCCAACATCAAGCAGAACGCCGAGAACGCCAGCCAGACCGAAAAGATCGCCGCGCAGTCCGCCAAGGACGCCGAGGCCAGCGGCACCGCGGTGGGCCGTGCGGTTCAGGCGATGCAGACGATCGCCGAGAAGATCACCATCGTGCAGGAGATCGCACGGCAGACCGATCTTCTGGCGCTCAACGCCGCGGTCGAAGCGGCCCGCGCCGGCGAGCACGGCAAGGGCTTCGCGGTGGTCGCCTCGGAAGTCCGCAAGCTCGCCGAACGCAGCCAGGCGTCCGCCACCGAGATCGGCGAACTCTCCGGCGAAACCGTGCGGGTCGCGCAGGAAGCCGGCGACATGCTCGCGAAGCTGGTGCCGGACATCAAGAAGACCTCCGAGCTGGTGCAGGAAATCTCGTCGGCCTGCCGCGAACAGGACGTCGGGTCGTCGCAGATCAACCAGGCGATCCAGCAGCTCGACAAGGTCGGCCAGCAGAACGCCAGCGCCTCCGAGCAGGTCTCCTCGACCTCCGAAGAGCTTGCCTCGCAGGCCGAGCAACTGCAGTCGACCATCGCGTTCTTCCGCATCGAGCAGGGCGCGTCCATGTCGCACAGCGCTCCGCTCGACAAGGCGGTCACGCAGCTTCGCGCCAAGGCCGCCCACATGGCAGCCGTCGATCGCGGCCCTAAGAAGCAGCCGGCTGTGAAGCCGCAGCGTCAGCTCAAAGCCGCTGGCGGCGGTGGCTTCGCCTTCGCGCTGGGTGACGGCGAAGACGACCGCGACGCCGACTTCCAGCGCTGAGCGGAAGGCGGAAGGCGGGACAGTGCGCCCGCCGGTCCGAACCTGACAAAGGTGAACGCCCCGACCGGGCGTTCACCTTCCCCACGCGCCGGATGGCCGTCGCGCCATCGACGGCACTGGTTGCACGTTGCGAGACGAGCGGTCGTTGGACCGATAGTTCGAGTATCCCCTATGGTCCAAGCTAATCGTCAATTGTCGGACAGGCAGTTTCGTTCGCTGGCTGAGCTGATCGAAGGGCAGGTCGGCATCAAGATGCCGACCGCCAAGCGTCTGATGCTGGAGGGGCGTCTCCACAAGCGCGTGCGGGCGCTGAACTATTCGGGCGTCAGCGAATATGTCGACAACCTGTTCGACAAAGCGGTGCTCGACGAAGAGCTGACGCATCTGATCGATGTCGTCACCACCAACAAGACCGACTTTTTCCGTGAGCCGCAGCACTTCGAATTTCTCAGAACGGTGGCTGTACCGGAGCTTCTCAAGCTGCCCGACCGCAAATCCAACGATCTGAAGATCTGGAGCTCTGCGTGTTCGACCGGCATGGAGGCCTACACCATCGCCATGGTGCTGGACGACATGGTGCAGGCCGGCCGCCGGTTTCAGTTTCGGATCCTCGGAACCGATATCTCGACCGCGGTGCTGCGCGTCGCGACGGCCGCGATCTACAATCGCGACGTGATCGCGCCTGTGCCGGCGCCGTTCATCGAGCGTTACTTCCTGACCTCGCGGGACCGAGCCAGGCAAGAGGTGCGGGTGGTGCCGGAGCTGCGCCGCCTGACGAACTTCTCGCGGATGAACCTGATGGATTCGTCCTATCCGGTGGACCGCGATGTCGACATCATTTTCTGTCGTAACGTCCTGATCTATTTCGATCGCGAGACTCAGCGCAAAGTGGTCGAGCAATTATGCTCGCATCTGCGGCCGGGCGGCTATCTGCTGGTCGGCCACTCCGAGTCGATGATTCACAGCGCTCTGCCGAAGTTAAGGCAGGTTCAACCAACCGTCTTTAAACTCTAGGGATGATTGGAGCGCATCAGATGCCGAAGCAGAAGGTCAGGGTCCTCATCGTCGACGACTCCGCCTCGGTGCGACAGGTCCTTGGTAGCATCCTCGGCGAAGATCCCGAGATCGAGGTGATCGGCACCGCGTCCGACCCCTTCGTCGCAGCGAAGCGGCTGCAGAACGAGTTGCCCGATGTCATCCTGCTCGACATCGAGATGCCGCGGATGGACGGCATTACGTTTCTGCGCAAGATCATGGCGCAGCATCCGATTCCGGTGGTGATCTGCTCGTCGCTGACGCCCGAGGGCTCGGACCTGATGTTCGAGGCGTTCGAGGCCGGCGCCGTCGATATCGTGCCCAAGCCACGGGTCGATACCCGGCAGGCGCTGATGGAGAGTTCCGGCCGGCTGCGCGAGGCGATCAAGTCCGCCGCACGCGCCCGGGTCCGTCCGCGCGCGGCACGCAAGGTGATCGAGCAGAAGCTGACGGCGGACGCCATCATCCCGCCGCCGGTGGCCGGCCGCTCGCGCCCGACCACCGAGCGGATCGTGTGCATCGGCGTGTCGACCGGCGGCACCGAGGCGCTCTACGACGTGCTGGAAGTGCTGCCGCCGAATTGTCCCGGCATCCTGATCGTTCAGCACATGCCGCAGGGATTCACCGCGGCGTTCGCCAAGCGGCTCAACGCCGGATGCCGGATCAATGTGAAGGAAGCCGAGGATGGCGATCCGGTGCTGCCCGGCTGGGCCTATATCGCGCCGGGCGCCCGCCACATGCTGCTGGTCCGCAGCGGCCTGCGCTATCAGATCGCCATCAAGGACGGCCCGCCGGTGTCGCGGCATCGGCCGTCGGCGGACGTTCTGTTTCGCTCCGCCGCCCAATATGCCGGCGCCAATGCACTCGGCATCATCATGACCGGCATGGGCGACGACGGCGCGCGCGGCCTGCTCGAGATGCGTAAGCTCGGCGCCTACACCTGCGCGCAGGACGAAGAGAGCTGCGTGGTGTTCGGCATGCCGAAGGAAGCGATCGCCTGCGGGGCGGTCGAGAAGGTGGTGCCGTTGAACCAGATTCCGCGCGAGATCATGGCTTGGCAACAAGCGCAGCAACCAGCCTCGGCGGATTGATCGCGTGTCCTCATTGAAACATCCGATCGCCGACGCCGTTGCGTCGATCGAACTGGTCGCGTCCCGGATCGAGACCACTTTCGCTCAGGTCGGCGGCCAGCTCGGCGAAGGTCACGGCATCTTCCAGGGGCTCAACGAGGCGCTGACCGACCTCGCCCGCGAACTCTCGTCCGCGCAGATCGAGGGCGCATCGGGTGCGCTGCGCGACATCGCCGGCCGGCTGAAAAGTCTCGCCGACACGCTGCCGGCCGAAAGTGCGCTGCTCGACCAGCTTCGCGGCAATGTCGCCGAAGCGGGGACTTTGCTGAAGCAGCTCCTCAAGCATGTCGAGATGATCACCACCATCGCCCGCAGCGCCAGGATCGAGTCGGCCTCGCTCGAAGGTGACCGCGAGGGCTTCATCGCCTTCACCCGTGAGGCCTACGATCTCGGCAGAACGGTGCAATCGTCGATCGAAGCCTGCGTCAGGGATCAGCAGTTGCTCGCCGCCGCGGTGGAAACCACCTGGGGCCATCAGAGCGAGTTCGAACGGCGCTATCGGCCGCAGCTCGGCGCTTCCGGCGGCGAACTGATGTCGGCGTTCTCCGATCTCGGCCGGCAGCGCAGCGACAGCGTCGGCGTTGCCGAACTGGCGGGCAGCAGCGCGCGAACCATCAGTGAGGCGGTCGGACGATCGATCGTGTCGCTGCAGGCCGGCGACAGCACCCGTCAGCGGCTCGAGCACGTCTGCGAAGGGCTGCGGCGCGCCGCTGATCCGGAGCCGACGCTGGTGCCGGACATCGTCGAAGTCCAGCCGTTGCCCCGGCTGCTGGTCAATCTCGAAGCCGCACAGTTGCAGGACGCCCAGCAGGAGTTCGACGCTGGCATCGCCGACATCGTCCGGGCGCTGTCGACGATTCTCGCCGAGGTCGCCACGCTGGTCGAGAAGGGCCGCTCGTTGCACGGCGGCCGCGAGGGCGGGTCCGCTTCGTTCCTGTCGCGGGTGCGGCAGACTTTGGCCCAGGCGTCGAACCTGATCGCGATGTGCGAGGATGGCGGACGCTCGATCGACGAAGCCTTGAGCGTGGTCGAAAGCACGCTGGAGAAGTTTCGCGACGCGATCGCCAACCTGTCCGACTCCGTGGTCGACATCTCGCTGATCGGCATGAACGCCGGGCTGCGCGCCGGCCATCTCGGCGTCAAGGGCCGCGCCTTCGTGGTGATCGCGCACGAGATGAAGCTGACCGCGGATCAGATGACCGGCGCGGCGATCCGGCTGCGGCCACTCCTGGAGGAGATCGGCAAGGTCGGCGACGATCTGCGGAAGTCGCGCGCCAACAGCGACCAGACCAATCTGACCAGCATGGAGACCGCCATTCTCCATACGCTGCACGACGTCGAGGCCGGTAACGACCGGCTCGGCGGACTGATCGGCCGCCTGATCGACGAAGGCGCCAAGTTCGATGCGGTGATGAACGGCGCCCGCGAGCAGATGACGTCGCTGGGATCCAGCGCGTCGGCGCTGCCGACGGTGGCACATAGTCTCGAAGAGGCGGGCGGTGATCTGGGCCGCCCCACTTTCGGCGATCACGACGAAGCCGTGCTCGATGAGCTTTACGCTCGCTACACGATGGAGCGGGAGCGCGATGTGCATCGCACGTTCCTGCTGCCGTTCGGGATCACCACCAGGCAGCAGGCGCCCGCCGCGAGCGATTGCGACTTCGAGCTGTTTTAGGTGCCGACCGTCTAGGCGCCGGTTACCGAGCCGGGCCGACCGCAGCGGGTCGCAACGATTATCGCTTTCCTTCCCGGCTATCCGCGCGGCGGCGAGTGCGCGCCGCTCGCGAGGAAGAACAGCTCGACCAGCCGCCCTTTCTTGCCGGCCAGCGCGAAGATGCACTCCGGGGCTTCGGCGTCGAGTTCGGCGATCGGCACCTTGGCGATGCGGTCGACCCGGCTGGAGCCGTGCTCCCACATGAAGCCGACGCCGAGATGGTTGGCGACCGCCTCCAGCATGCCCTCGCGGGTGTTGACCACGATCGACGGGACCGGACGCAGGCCGGCAGTGCGGAATGCGCGATCGACGGCGCGCTGTGTTGAAGAATCGCGGGTGCGGAACACCAGCGGATAGCGCATCAGCTCGGCGATCGTCACCTGCGGTTTCTTCTTCAGCGGATGGGTCGGATGGCATAGCGCTACGACGCGCTGCTCCAAGCAGATCTCGCGGCGGAAGCGCCGGTCGGCCGGCACGTCCGGTAGCACGCCGATATCGACGCGCTGATCGACCACGGCGGCGACGATCGCCGACCAGCTTCCGATTTCGATCGCGACCTGCACCTTGGGGTACATCTGCTTGAAGGTTGCGATCAGCGCCATGCCGGGCATCGAGTTGCCGAGCCCGACGCGCAGTTCGCCGCCGGCCAGCTCCTCGCGTTGCGACAGGATCGACAGCGCATCGGTCTCCACCGCCTGCATCCGGCTGGTGGCACCGTAGAGTTGCCGGCACAGCGAGGTCGGAATCAGATTGGCGCCATGGCGCTCGAACAGCGTCACGCCGAACTCACCTTCGAGTTCGCGCACCGATTGTGCCACCGCCGATTGCGTCACGCCGATCCGCCGCGCCGCGGCTGCAAAGCTGCCGGCATCGAAAACGGCGTTGACGGCGCGCACCCGCGCCGACGTCAGAGCCATTGCGCTCGCTGCTCCGTATCACCAGGAAACCTGGTGAGGGTCATAAGCCAAGCTGCTGACCGTTATGTGACTGTCAGACGCTGCCCTTAACCCTGTGCCGCATTGCAACGAGGCCAGGGGACAGGTGATGGCGAAGATCGAGCTCAGCGCGATCCGCAAATCGTTCGGCGACACCGAAGTCCTCAAGGGCGTCGATCTGTCGATCCACGACGGTGAGTTCGTGTCGCTGGTCGGCCCGAGCGGATGCGGCAAGTCGACACTGCTGCGGGTGATCGCCGGCTTGGAGCCGCAGAGCTCCGGCGAGGTGAAGATCGGCGGCGTTGCGGTCGATCACGTCCGGCCGAGCGCGCGCAATCTCGCGATGGTGTTTCAATCCTACGCGCTGTATCCGCATCTATCGGTGTTCGACAACATCGCGGTGCCGCTGCGGATGAAGCGGCTGTCGGCGCTGGAGCGGGCGCCACTGCTGGGCCGGCTGCTGCCGAACCGCTACCGCGTCGAGCGCGGCATCCGCGCCGATGTCGAGCGCGTCGCGTCGCAGCTCGAAATCTCGCCGCTGCTGACGCGCAAGCCAGGGCAGCTGTCAGGTGGCCAGCGCCAGCGGGTTGCGGTCGGACGCGCTTTGGTGCGCGAGCCGGTCGGCTTCCTGTTCGACGAGCCGCTGTCCAATCTCGACGCCAAACTCCGCGTGCATATGCGCGCCGAAATCGCTCAGCTGCATCGCCGGCTCAAAGCGACTTTCGTCTACGTCACGCACGATCAGGCCGAGGCGATGACGATGTCCGGCCGGATCGCCGTGATGATCGGCGGCGAGCTGGTTCAGGTCGGCACGCCGAGCGATGTCTATGACAATCCGCGCGATATCCGCGTCGCCGAATTCATCGGCAGCCCCAAGATCAACGTGCTGCCGGGTGCGGTGCAGGCCGACGGCCGCATCGTGATGCTCGATCGCGTGCTGGCGGCCCGCGCCGCGGCGAGCACCGGTCCCTGCCGTGTTGCGATCCGGCCGGAGCGTCTGAGCCTCGGCGGCGGCGATCTGTCCGGCGTCGTCGTGCACGTCGAGAACATGGGCGCCGAAGCCTTCGTGCATCTCGGCTGCGACGGGCTGACCGATCCGGTGGTGATCCGGCTCGACGATCCGCTGCGGCTGCCGGCGATCGGCAGCACCCAGCGGTTCGGCTTTGCGCCCGAGGCGATCCGGCTGTTCGATGCCGCCGGTAAGCGGATTGCGATCCGCACCGAAGCCTCGGTCGAGATGATCCGCGAGGTGGCTCATGTCTGAGGTCGCGATGTCTGACACTGTCGTCTCGCTGCGCGATCTCGATGCGCTGCCCAAGGCGCGCGCGTCGGCCAAACCGCGTCGCCGTAGTCGCAGCACCGTCGCCTACGGTCTGGTCGCACCGGCGTTCACGCTGATGCTGTTGATGCTGCTGGGGCCGCTCGCCGGCGTCATCGCGCTGTCGTTCACCGATTATCAGCTCGGCGCACCGTCGTTCGCCTGGATCGGCCTTGCCAATTACCAGCAGCTGTTCGCCGATCGGGTGTTCTGGATCTCGCTGACCAATACGCTGACCTATGCGGTGATCGTGGTGCCGGGCTCGGTCGCCCTCGGCCTCGGCGTGGCGATGCTGATCGAGAGCGGCACGCATCTCCGTGCCTTCTATCGCACCATCTACTTCCTGCCGGTGATGGCGACCCTGATCGCGATGGCGATCGTGTGGGAGTTCATGCTGCATCCGCAGTTCGGTCTGGTGAACGGGCTGATCAAGATGGTCGGCCTCGCGCCGCATCCGTGGCTGCAGGATCGCGGCACCGCGCTGTACGCGCTGTGCGTGATCGGAATCTGGCAGGCGGTCGGCTTCAACATGGTGCTGTTCCTCGCCGGGCTGATGTCGATCCCCAAGCATCTCTATGACGCCGCCGAGATCGACGGCGCGGCGAGTGCGTGGTCGCGGTTCCGGCTGGTGACGTGGCCGATGCTCGGGCCGGTGACGCTGTTCGTGGTGGTGATCACCGGCATCCGCTCGTTCCAGGTGTTCGACACCGTGCACGTCCTCACCAAGGGCGGCCCGTCGAAATCCACCGAAGTGCTGATCCACACCATGTACATGGAAGGCTTCGAGTTCTTCCGCTCCGGCTATGCCGCCGCCGTGACCGTGGTGTTCCTCGGCCTCGTGTTGTTGCTGACCCTGGTGAAGTCGCGGCTCGCCGCCAAGCAGGTGCACTACGCATGAGCGCCGCGCGACGAAGCCTGATCCGCTCCAGCCTCCGCCACGCCGCTCTGATGTGTGGAGCCGTGCTGATGCTGGCGCCGTTCGTCTGGATGCTGTCGACGGCCTCCAAGCCGCCGGACGAGATTTATTCCAGCGACCTTCATCTGATCCCGCATCATTTCGCGCTGTGGGACAATCTGCGCATCGCGTTCGGCAAGGCCGATCTCGGCCGCTTCCTGCTCAACGGCGTGATCGTCACGGTGGCGATCTTCACCTGCCAGGTGCTGGTCGCACTGCCGGCCGCCTATGCGCTCGCCAAGCTGCGCTTCCTCGGGCGCAAGGCGCTGTTCGCGCTGGTGCTGTTCGGCATCCTGATCCCGCCGCAGGCGACCGCGATCCCGGTGTTCCTGCTGCTGTATCAGCTCGGCGCGCTCGACAGCTACGCGGCACTGGTGTTGCCGTTCACCATCTCGGTGTTCGGCATCTTCCTGATGCGGCAGTTCTTCATGACCGTGCCGGACGATCTGCTCGACGCCGCGCGGATGGACGGGATGTCGGAGTTCGCGATCGTCTGGCGGGTGATGCTGCCGACCGCGATCCCGGCCGTCACGGCGTTCGGCATCTTCTCGGTGGTGGCGCATTGGAACGATTATTTCTGGCCGCTGATCGTACTCAACAGCCAGCAGTATTACACGCCGCCGCTCGCGGTCGCGCATTTCCGCAACGCCGAGGCGGGCACCAGCTACGGCCCGCTGATGGCGGCCGCGATCGTGATCATCACCCCGCTCGTCGTCGCCTTCCTGCTCGCGCAGCGCCGCTTCATCGAAGGCATCACTTTGACCGGACTCAAGTAATCCAACCCAACAGGAGACCGATATGCTGAAGAGATGGATCGCCGCAGCCGCGATGACGCTGGTTGCGGGTATCGCCCACGCCCAGCAGCAGACCGAAGTGGTGCTGCAGTTCCCGTATCCGGAGCTGTTCACCGAGACCCACAAGCGGATCGCCGAAGAGTTCGCCAAGGTGCATCCGGAGATCAAGGTGACGTTCCGTGCACCTTACGAGTCGTATGAAGAGGCCACCCAGAAGGTGCTGCGCGAGGCGGTGACCAATCAGCTGCCGGACGTCACCTTCCAGGGCCTGAACCGCATCCGCGTTCTGGTCGACAAGAATATCCCGGCGCCGCTCGACGGCTACATCGCGGCCGAGAAGGATTTCGACAAGCAGGGCTTCCATCAGGCGATGTACGACATCGGCACCGCCAGCGGCAAAGTCTATGCGCTGCCGTTCGCGATCTCGCTGCCGATCGTCTACGTCAATCTCGACCTGGTGAAGCAGGCCGGCGGCGACGTGAACAACCTGCCGACCACCTGGGACGGCCTGTTGGATCTGGCCAAGAAAGTGAAGGCGCTCGGCCCCGACACCAACGGCATCACCTATGCCTGGGACATCACCGGCAACTGGCTGTGGCAGGCGCCGGTGTTCTCGCGCGGCGGCACCATGCTCAACGCCGATGAAACCAAGGTGGCGTTCGACGGCCCCGAAGGCCAGTTCGCGATGCGCACCATCGCCCGCCTGGTCACCGAAGGCGGCATGCCGAATCTCGACCAGCCGTCGATGCGCGCCACCTTCGCGGCCGGCAAGACCGGCATCCACATCACCTCGACTTCGGACCTGAAGAAGACCACCGACATGATCGGCGGCAAGTTCGCGTTGAAGACCATCGCGTTCCCCGACGTGGTCAAGCCGAACGGCCGGCTGCCGGCCGGCGGCAACGTCGTGCTGATCACCGCCAAGGACAAGGCCAAGCGCGACGCTGCCTGGGAAGTGGTGAAGTTCTGGACCGGCCCGAAGGGCGCGGCGATCATGGCCGAGACCACCGGCTACATGCCGCCCAACAAGGTCGCCAACGACGTCTATCTGAAGGACTTCTACGAGAAGAACCCGAACAACTACACCGCGGTCAGCCAGCTCGGCCTGCTGACCAAGTGGTACGCGTTCCCCGGCGACAACGGCCTGAAGATCACCGACGTGATCAAGGACCACCTCAACTCGATCGTCTCCGGCGCGCGCGCCAAGGAGCCGGACGCGGTGCTGGCGGACATGAGCCGCGACGTCCAGGCCCTGCTGCCGAAGACCGTCGGCGCCGCCAAGTAACGCGCGGACAAACTCGCGACGGAGTGCATCCTGCGCTCCGTCGCGTCTCGTTTTGGAGCGGGCCATGAAACTGATCCATCTCAGCGACATCCACCTCACCACGCCGGGCGCGACGATCGGCGGACGCAATCCACGGCTGAATTTCGAGCGGGCGCTGACCCATATCCTGCGCGACCATCACGATGCCGAGCTGATGGTGATCACCGGCGACCTGTCGGACTGGGGCGACGCCGACGACTATCGCTGGCTGAAAGCGCAGATCGACGCGTTTCCGATTCCGGTGCGGCTGTGCATCGGCAATCACGATTCCCGCGAGACGTTCCTGAGCGTGTTTCCGGACTATGCCGACGAGCACGGCCTGGCGCAGGGCGTGGTCGACACGCCGGCCGGTCGCTGCCTGCTGCTCGACACCGCCGAGGCCGGCACCCATGCGGGGCGCTATTGCGAGACGCGCAGGGCGTGGCTGAGCCGGCAGCTCGCCGAACATCCCGGGCCGTTCCTGCTGTTCATGCATCACAATCCGATGCCGACGCATCTGGCCCCGATGGATCAGATCCGGCTGCTCGACGATAGCGCGTTCCGCCAGATCGTCGGCCGGCATCGCGACCGCATCCGCCATATCTTCTTCGGCCATTGCCATCTGCCGCTGGCCGGCTCGGTGGCCGGCGTGCCGGTCAGCTCGCTGCGCGGCACCAACCATGCCAGCTATCCGCTGTTCTCAGAGCGCCGGATGCTGAGCGCTTCCGACCTGCCGGAATCCTACGGCGTGGTGTTCTTCGGCGACGACTACGTCACCGTTCACATGGTCGAGTTCGGCTACACCGGCGAGGTCCGGGTCGAGGGCTCGCCCGACTACAACGCCTGGAACAGGGAGACCATGCTGCGATGAAGTTCGTCGTTCTCACCGATACGCATTTCGTCGCCCGCGGCCGCCGCATCTACGGGCTCGATCCCGCCGAGCGGCTCAGTGCCGCGGTGGCCCGGATCAACCGCGAGCATCCCGACATCGCGTTCGTGATCGTCACCGGCGATCTGGCGCATTGGGGCGAGGAGCCGGCCTACGACAATCTGGCTTCGGTGTTGGCGGGATTGCGCGCGCCGACCATGCTGATGATGGGCAATCACGACAAGCGCGAGGCCTTCGCCAAATTCTTCCCCGGCGTGCCGCGCGATGCGAACGGCTTCGTGCAGACCATGCAGGTGTTCGAGGCGGCGACGATCGTCACGCTGGATACGCTGAACGAGGCCGCGCCCGATCATTCCGGGCTGTTGTGCGACGCGCGGCTGGCGTTCCTCGAACACGCGCTGGCGGAGGCGCCCGCCGACCGGCCGCTGCTGCTGTTCCAACATCACCCGCCGTTCGACACCGGGCTGCGCTACATGGATACGATCCGGCTCGCCAATCCGGACGCCGAGTGGGAGGTGATCGCCCGCACCCGCACGCCGGACTATCTGTTCATGGGGCACCTGCACCGGCCGATTTCCGGGGTGTGGCGCGGCATCCCGTATCACATCCAGCGCGGGCTGGCGCATCAGGTCGCGTTCGATCTGGTGGCCGAGGGCCACATTCCCGGTTCGCACGAGCCGCCGGACTACGCCCATGTCAGCGTCGAGGCCGACCGTATCGTCATCCACCAGTGCTCGTTCATGTACGACGGGCCGCTGTTCTCGCTGCACGACAGCGTCGCGTTGCATCGCGTCTCGTTCTGACGCGTCTCAGCGGCCTCCGAGCCGCCGCTGCTGTGTTGCACGGACAGCTGCGGAGCCGACGCACAGCAGCGTATCGCCTGGCTGCAGCACGGCTTCGTCTGCGGGGGTCTCGATCGTGGTATCGCCTCGGATCAGCCGCAGCACGATCGCACGTTGCCGCAGCGGGTGCGCGGCGTCGTGGTGCTCCGGATCGACGCACAGGCCGGCCACCGTCGGCGGCTGTCTCGGCGCGCCGTCGCTGCCCACGAGGTTCGGTGCATGGTCGGCGTCGAGCACCGTGCTCCAGAACTGCGGCGTCTCGTTGCCGAGCGCGGCGCGCAGCCGCTCCGACAGCGTGAAGGCCCAGAACGCATCCTGGTGACGTGCGGCTTCGAGGAAGTCCGCCAAGAGCGGCGTGCGCAGCGCGGCCAGACACTGATTGGCGATGATCTCGCTCGGCACCATGGTGATGTCGGCGCCGAGCTTGGCGAACAGCATCCGGCTGGCGCGCTGGTTCTGCCGCGCGATCACGAAGATTTCCGGTTTCAACCGCCGCGCCGCCAGCGCGATCGCCAGATTCTCGGCGTCATCGTCGGTGCCCGCGACGATACCTGACGCATGGCCGATGCCGGCCTCGTGCAGCGCCGCAACATCGGCGCCGCGGCCGTGGACGGCATGACGACCATCGACCCGTGAGCCGACCGGGTCGATCACTGCGGCGGTGAAGCCGCCGCGCTGCACGGCGGCCACGACCTCGCGGCCGAACCGGCCGTAGCCGCAGACAATCCAATGCCCGGGCGCCGCCGGCATTCGCGCCGGCGCGCTCGGAAACAGATAGGCGCCGGGTGCGCTGGTCAGCCAGGCGGTCAGCCGGTAGACGTCCGGCGCCCGCATCGCCAGCGTCAGGTGTTCGGCGAACTCGCGGAACGGATTGATCACCCGGTGCGTGCCGAGCGAACTCATCGACGCCGCGGTCGCTTGCGTATCGGCGCGGCCGATCACCGGCAGGCCCGGCCGCAGGATCGAAGCCGCGATCGCGACCGCGAGGTTGACCTCGTCGTCGTTGCACAGCGTCAGCACGCCGCTGCATTCGGGCTTCATCAGGCCGGCGGCGGTGAGAGTTTCGGGCGAGCGGGCGTCGGCGACCAGCGCCGGCGCTTTGCCGTTCAGTCCCTCGATCTCGAGCTGCTGCACCGAGCGTTCGTCCTTGTCGATCGCGACCAGACGGGAACCGAGCTGGCGCAGCGCGTGCACCACGGTCATGCCGGTGTCGCCGAGCCCGCACACCAGATAGAACGGCTGATCGAGCTTTTCGACCGCGCGGCGAAACCGGCGGTCGACCAGCGCCTGCTGAAACGCCTTCTCCTGAACCAGGCTGAGCAGCGAACCCAGCAGCCACGCCCAGCCGATCACCGACAGATAGATGATGATGGTGACGAAGACGCGCTGTTGGTCGGTGAACGGATGCGGCAGTTCGCCGAAGCCGATCGTCGTTGCCGTGTAGGTGACGAAGTAGAACGCCTCGAACAGCGTCATCCGCCACGGGCGTCCATCGGCATCGATCCCCGGGATCAGCATTAGGCCGAGCGTCGACAGCGTAAACACCAGCGCCAGCAGGATCAGCGGCGGGCGCAGCCGCGACAGACCGAGGCGGACGATGCTACGCATCGCCGTGCTCCGCCTCGGGGGCGAGGGTGAAGTAGAACGTCGAGCCTTCGCCGGGGCGGGACTGCACCCAGATCCGCCCGCCGTGATGCGCCACGATCCGGCGCGTCATCGCGAGGCCGGCGCCGGCACCGTCCGCCCGTTGCTCCGGCTGGTCGACGCGGTGAAACATCTGGAAGATCAATTGCTGATCGGCGTCGGCGATCCCGACGCCGTTGTCGCGCACATAGTAGCGCGGCGGCGGACCGGCCTCGACGCCGATCTCGATCCAGCGTTCCGACTTGTCGTTGTAGCGGATCGCATTGCCGATCAGATTGGTGAAGACTTCGCCGATCCATTCGCGGTGGCCCTGCGCCGTGCCGAGCCGCATCGGCCGGCGGACGTCGATACGGTCTTCGGCGATCCGGCGCGCGAACGGCACCAGGGCGTCATCGAGCACGGCGTCGAGGTCGACCGTCTCGGAGGCTGCTTCGCTGCCGCCCCGGCTGCGGTCGAGCAGCGCATCGACCAGCGCGTCCATCCGTTGCGTCAGTTTCAGGATGGTGGCGACCTGCTGGCGGCCTTCCTCGTCGAGCGCCTCGCCCTGGCGGCGGCGCAGCGAGGTGGTGAGATGATGGATGCCGCGCAGATGCTCCTTGAGTTCGGCGGAGGCGACGTCGGTGTAGTGACTGAGCTCCGAATGCGATGCTTCGAGCGCCCGGTTGATCCGCTCGATCCGTCCCTTGCGGGTCGCGACGATCTCGGCGATGGCGGTTGCCAGCCGCGTAGCGGCATCCTTGTCGTCGTCGCGCCACGGCACCGCGCGGCCCTGCACGCTCTCCTTCCACAGCGCAAAGGAGTTGCGCGGCCGCAGCCGCTGCATCCCGTCCGCCTCGCTGATTTCGACCGGCTTGCGCGGGTCGCCGGCCCATTGCACGTCCTCGATCTGCTCGGGCCGCAGCCAGGCGATCAGCAGTGGCTGCTCGGGCAGCGGCCGTACCGCCAAAACACCGCTCGCCTGGCTGGCGACGGCTTGCGCGGCGGGGGCGAGATCCGGCAGCCGATCAGTGGCGAACACCGGCGCGGCGTGATCGAGCAGCCAGGTCGTCAGTTCGCGCAGCGGCCCGGGGGCTGGTGTGTCGCCGCGGGTTGCTAAGTCGCCGCCGGACAGCACCACAATGCCGCCGGCGTCGATCAGTGCGTTCAGCAAGTCGAGCGAGCCCGACGTGCGTAACGTTGCGCCGACGTCGGCCTCGTTGGTCAGCAGGCGGGTGAGTTCGTCTGCGGCTGCCTTACGGGCGCTGATCCGTTCGAACTGTTCGGCGTCTTCCTTGGCCGACATCAGCAGCGACAGCGTATGCGCAAGAAACTCCGCCGCCATCCGCATCTGATGCGAGATGTGGCGCGGCGCGGCATGATGCATCGCCGAGATCAGGCCCCACAGCCGGCCTTCCTTCACCAGCGGCATCACCAGCGTCGACTGCACGCCCATGTTCTTCAGATAGCCGGTGTACATCACCGAGACGCTGCGCAGGCTCGCAAAACTCATGTCGACCGGGCCGGTGACGAGCGGTGAGTTGGCGGCGAGCAGCGGCACCGGCGTGTAGCCGACATCCGGCAGGTGCCGCACCCAGCTCAGTGCGAACAGCCTCCGCGCCGGCGCCGGGATGTCGGTCGCGGGATAATGCAGCCCGAGATAGGGTTCGAGGTCGTCGCGCCTCGCTTCGGCGATCACCTGGCCGCTGCCGTCTTCGGCAAAGCGATAGGCCATCACCCGGTCGTAGCCGGTGAAGGCGCGGATCCGTTCGACGGCAAGATCGAAGAACGCCTGCACGCCCTCGGTCGCCTGCAGCGCGGCGAGGTCGCCGCGGACTTCGGAGTACAGGTTCGATGTCGTTCCGGCGGCCTCCGGCTCGGCTTTCTCGAACTCGAGAATGATCAGCCCGCCGCAGCGGTGGGCGAACAGATGCCAGCCCTGGTCCGAGCCGAGGAAGGACTCCCGCGCGATGTTGACCGGTCCGCTGTCGAGCGGCATCCGGTGCAGCGAGCCGATCAGGTCGCGCCAGCCCGGCCCGAGCACGGAAGCGATCGGGGCGCCGATCACCGCTTCGGGCGGCTTGCCGATGAACGCCGCGCAATTGGCGCTCGCGTGCAGCACCCGGTCGGATTGCTCGTCGACCGTGAGCATTGCGCCGTGCGGCTGGATCGCTTCCGGATATTGCACCAGCTCGCGGTCGCAGCTCGACAGATCGACGTTCCTGGCGGTGACGATGCCGCCGCTATCAGGCTCACCCATCACGTCCTCGCTCGGCCTCCCGCCATCCGCTCCGGCATCCGCCTGACGGCACAGCTTGTGATGGGACCGTGGCGGACGCTTTGACCCGGATCAGCGAGGTGGCAGGTTTCGCGCAGCTTCCAGATGCGGCGTCAGCAGGTCAACGACCACCCGGCGCTTGTCGCGCATGATCTCCGGCTCGCCCATCTGGCCGACTTCATGCAGCCAGGTGCCGCACCATTGAAACGGCCCGTCATAGGTGGCGAGACCTTCCCGGTACGGCACGAAGCGCGAGGGCGATTGCTGCAGCTTGGCACTGTCCCTTATACACATCTGACGCTGCCGACGACGG
>NZ_QUMK01000024.1 GCF_010907035.1 Rhodopseudomonas sp. BR0M22 | reverse complement strand
TATAAGAGACAGGTACAGCGGCCCCCAATTGCCGCCGCCGGTATCGAGGCCGAGGAACCAGTCCTGGCCGAAGTCGAGCGGCAGATCGCGCACCGCTGAGAACCGCATCATGGTGAAGCCGGCCCACAGAAACCAGCGCTCGCTCGGCGGCTCGGTGGTGCGGACATAGCCATAGACGTCCTGGGTGGCGAGCGGCGCGAACGGATCGTCCGGCGCGGTCGGAAACAGGTCGTGGTCGAGCAGGCCGAACAGCTCCGGCGCGCCCGGCCGGATGATGTTGTGCCAGATCCAGTTCAGCACGATGCCGTGCGAGCGGCTGCTCTTCTGCCATGGATTTTCGGGGGCGCGCAGATACGGCACGCCGTGCGCTGCGGAGATCCGTTCGATCTCGGCGGCGCGGTCGTCATCTGGCGAATTGTCGACCACGATGTAGAGGGCGTCTGGCACGAACAGCCGGATCAGCGGTATCTGCAGATCGATCGCCTGCGGGTCCTGATACGCCACCGTGAACAGCGCGCGCCGGCCGGTGATCATCTTGGCTACCGCGGCGGGATCTCCGACCTTGGCGGGTTGCTGCCGATACCGCCGATCGATCCGATTGTAGCGCGCAGTCTTCAGGCCCTGCGACAGCGGTCGCAAATGCGTCCAGTCGGCGAAGGTATAGTCGGAGAGCTTCTTCGGCACGGCTAAGTCTCTGTTCTGTCGGGGGCGGCGCGCCCGATCTCCTCAGCAGCTTCGCGCCGTCGAGGCAAGTCTCGGTTGCCCGCTTGCGTCGCTCACGGGTTCGCCGCCAGCTTGAGCAGGTAGCCGCCGTAATTGCTCTTGGCGAGCGGCTGCGCCAGCCGTTCGAGCTGGCGCGCGTCGATCCAGCCGAACCGGAAAGCGATCTCCTCGGGGCAGCAGATCTTGAAGCCCTGGCGCTTCTCCAGCACGCGCACGAACTCGCCGGCGTCGAGCAGGCTGTCGGGCGTGCCGGTGTCGAGCCAGGCGAACCCCCGGCCCATCTTCTCGACCCGCAGCTTGCCGCGTTCCAAGTATGTGCGATTGACGTCGGTGATTTCGAGCTCGCCGCGTGCGGAGGGCTTCAGGTTCGCTGCAATCTCGACGACGTCCTGGTCGTAGAAATAAAGGCCGGTGACAGCCCAGTTCGAGCGCGGCTGCACCGGCTTCTCCTCAATCGAGCGCGCGACCTGATCGGAATCGAATTCGACGACGCCATAGCGCTCCGGATCGCTGACCTGATAGGCGAACACCGTGGCGCCCTCCGGATGCTGCGCAGCATGCTGCAGCAGAGGGATCAGGTCGTGGCCGTAGAACAAATTGTCGCCGAGCACCAAGGCGGACGGCTGGCCGGCGACGAAATCGGCGCCGATGACGAATGCCTGCGCCAGCCCTTCGGGCTTCGGCTGTTCGGCATAGCTGAACGACATGCCCCACGAGGCGCCGTCGCCGAGCAGTTGCTGGAATCGCGGCAGATCGGCCGGCGTCGAGATCACCAGGATGTCGCGAATGCCGGCCATCATCAGTGTCGCGAGCGGATAATAGATCAGCGGTTTGTCGTAGATCGGCATCAGTTGCTTCGACACCGCGGCCGTCATCGGATGCAGCCTCGTGCCGCTGCCACCGGCCAGAATGATGCCTTTGGTGATCATGTCAGTTTGCGTCCTGCGCTCGCAGCCGCTCGATACACGGCTGCAGCGATTGCCGCCAGTGCGGCAGGCGAATGGCGTGAGCGGCGGCGAGTGCCGAGCCGTCGAGTCTGGAATTCGCCGGCCGCTTGGCGGGGGTAGGGTACTCCGTGGTCGGAATCGGAATCACCCTCGCAGATGGTCCGCCGGCTTCTCGTGATGCGGCGAAAATCGCTTCGGCGAACGCGGCCCAAGTGGCGGTCCCGTCCGCGGTCATATGGAAGATGCCGCGCAACTCGGGCCGCGCCGGCTCCGCCAGCAGATTGCGGACGACGCCCAGCACCCCGTCGGCGATATCGAGCGCGCTGGTCGGGGCGCCGACCTGATCGCAGACCACCCGCACCTCATCGCGCTGCCGGGCCAAGGCCAGCATGGTGCGCACGAAATTCTTGCCGGACGGGCCATACACCCAGGAGGTCCGCAACACCGCGTAATCAGCAGCTGCTTCCGCCACCGCGCGCTCGCCGGCCAGTTTGCTGGCGCCATAGACGCTGAGCGGGTTGGTCGGATCGGTTTCGCGATACGGTCGCTCGCCGGTGCCGTCGAACACGTAGTCGGTCGACAGCTGCACCACCGGCACACCGAGTTTCGCGGCCGCGCGAGCCACGGCGCCCGCACCCTCGGCGTTGATCGCATAAGCGAGGTCGGGCTCACTCTCGGCCTGATCAACGGCCGTGTAGGCCGCAGCATTGACGACAGCGTCCGGCTCGACTGCGCTCAATGCTGTTTCGATGTCGCTCGGGCGCGTCAGGTCAATCTCCGGCCGGGCCAGCAGGACGATCGCGGCATTGGTTCCGGCGGCGCGCTCGTGGAGCGCCTGCGCGACCTGACCGTAACGACCGGTGACGACGATCCGCATCGCGCTACTCGAAGTAGTTCGGCAGTGATGCAAACGGTGGCAATTTCAGATCCTTGTCCGACAGCACCGCCTGGTCCGCAGTGACAGGCCAACGCACGGCGAGATCGGGATCGTTCCAGGCGATGCCGAGATCATGCGGCGGCGAATAGTAGTTGGTCACCTTGTAGGCCACCACCGTGTCGGGCTCGAGCGTGCAGAAGCCGTGGGCGAAGCCGATCGGAATCAGCAACTGCCTGCCGTCCTCGGCCGACAGCTCTTCGGCGACCCACTGCCCGTAGGTCGGCGAGGACCGGCGCAGATCGACCGCAACGTCCAGGATGCGGCCCTTCGCGACCCGCACCAGCTTGTCCTGCGCGAACGGCGCGCTCTGGAAATGCAGGCCGCGGATGGTGCCGGTTGCGGTCGAAATCGACTGGTTGTCCTGCACGAAATCGAGCGCGATGCCGTGATCGACGAAGCGCTGCCTGTTGTAGGTTTCCACGAACGAGCCGCGGGAATCCGCGAACGCTCTGGGCGTGATAATCTTCACCGCCTCGATCGCGGTGGACGTCACTGTCAGCATGACCTTCTTGTTGCTCCGTTCGTCGCTAGACCGCCACGCCGAGGCGCTCGCCGCGGTACACGCCTGAACGGACCCGTTCCCACCACGTCCGATTGTCGAGATACCACTGCACGGTCTGGCGCAGGCCGTCGTCGAAAGTGTAGTGCGCCCGCCATTCGAGTTCGCGCTCGACCTTGCTGGCATCGATCGCGTAGCGGGCGTCGTGACCGGGGCGGTCGGCGACGAAGCTGATCAGCTTCGCCCGTGATCCGATCGCCGCATCGGGCGCAAGCTCGTCGAGCAGGCGGCAGATCGCCTGCACGACGTCGAGGTTGGTACGCTCGTTGCGTCCGCCGATATTGTAGCTTTCGCCGATTTCGCCGCGCTCGGCGGCGAGCAGCAGCGCATCGGCGTGATCCTCGACGTGCAGCCAGTCGCGAACATTGGCGCCAGTGCCGTACACCGGGATCGCTTCGCCGTGCAGCGCCTTGATGATCGCCAGCGGGATCAGCTTTTCGGGGAAGTGATAGGGGCCGTAATTGTTGGAGCAGTTGGTGATCACCACCGGCAGGCCGTAGGTGTGGTGCCAGGCCCGCACCAGATGGTCCGACCCCGCCTTCGAGGCGGAGTAGGGCGACTTCGGCTGGTACGGAGTGTCTTCCCGGAACAGCCCTTCGGCACCAAGCGAACCGAACACCTCGTCGGTGGAGATGTGGTGAAAGCGGAAGCCGGACTTGCGGGCCGGCGGCAGGGAGCGCCAATGCGCCAGCGCCGCCTGCAGCAGCGAATAGGTGCCGACGATGTTGGTCTGGATGAAGTCGCCGGGGCCGTCGATCGAACGGTCGACATGGCTCTCCGCGGCAAGGTGCATCACCACGTCCGGGGAGTACTCCTCGAACAGCAGCCGCATGGTGCCCTGTTCGACGATGTCGGCTCGGACGAACCGGAAGCGCGGATCGTCGGACACCGGCGCCAGCGAGTCGAGATTGCCCGCATAGGTCAGCTTGTCGACCACCAGCACCTCGTGCGGGGTGGTCCCGATCAGCCGCCGGACCACTGCCGAACCGATGAAGCCGGCGCCGCCGGTAACGAGAAAACGCTTTGTCATCAATCGTCTAGGGTTGGATTGCGGGGCAATCGAGCGGCCGGTGCGGTGCTGTCATCGGCATCCCGCTTTATGCCGTCTTTATGGCGGGCGGGGCAATTCCGCATCGTATCCTTACGCGCCGCACCGTAGCTGCATCTTGGCCCGTTTGTCAGGAGGCTTCGATGCTGGACGTGCTCATGCTGTTGGTCGCCGCCGCGCTGTTCGCCGCGACGATCGGCTACGCCTATGTCTGTGACCGGATCTGATGGAGGCCGCGATGTCGTTTGACCTGTCGCTCGCCGCAGCGGTCAGTGCCGCTCTGTTGGTCTATCTGGTGGTCGCGCTGCTGCGCCCGGAAAAATTCTGAGGAGGCGGCGATGACCCTGATCGGCTGGACCCAGATCATCCTGTTTTGCGCGGTTGTGGTGGCGCTGACGCCGCTGCTCGGCGCCTATCTCACCCGCGTCTTCGACGGCCGCATCGCTCTGCTACGCCCGGTCGAGACCGGGCTGTATCGCCTCGCCGGCGTCGATCCGCAGCGCGAACAGCATTGGCTCAGTTACACGGTGGCGATGCTGCTGTTTCATGTGGCCGGCTTCGCGCTGTTGTATGGCCTGCTTCGGCTGCAGAGCCTGCTTCCGTTCAATCCGGCGGAGCAGGGCGCGGTAGCGCCCGATCTCGCGCTCAACACCGTGATCTCGTTCCTGACCAACACCAATTGGCAGAACTACGGCGGCGAGAGCGCGTTGTCTTATCTGACCCAGATGCTCGGCCTGACGGTGCAGAACTTTCTCTCCGCCGCGACCGGTATGGTGCTGGCTGTGGCGTTGATCCGCGGCTTCGCCCGCGCCTCGGCCAAGACCATCGGCAATTTCTGGGTCGATGTCACCCGCTGCACGCTCTACGTGCTGCTGCCGATCTCGATCGTGTTCACGATCTTCCTGGTCTGGCAGGGCATGCCGCAGACGCTGGGCCCCTACGTCGATGCGGCTACCGTCGAGGGCGGCAAGCAGACCATCGCGCTGGGTCCGGTGGCATCGCAGGTCGCGATCAAGATGCTCGGCACCAATGGCGGCGGCTTCTTCAACGCCAACGCGGCGCATCCGTTCGAGAACCCGACCGCGCTGTCGAACTTCGTGCAGATGCTGTCGATCTTCGTGCTCGGCGCCGCGCTCACCAACGTGTTCGGCCGGATGGTCGGGGATCAGCGCCAGGGCTGGGCGATCCTCGCCGCGATGGGCGTGTTGTTCATCGCCGGTGTCGCGGTCTGCTACTGGGCAGAAGCTCACGGCACCGAGGCGATGCGGGCGCTTGGCCTCGCCGGCGGCAACATGGAGGGCAAGGAGACGCGGTTCGGCATCGCCGCTTCGGCATTGTTCGCAGTGGTGACGACCGCGGCCTCGTGCGGCGCGGTCAACGCGATGCACGATTCGTTCACCGCGCTCGGAGGCATGATCCCGCTGATCAACATGGAGCTCGGCGAGATCGTGATCGGCGGCGTCGGCGCCGGCCTTTACGGCATGCTGCTGTTCGTCGTGATCACGATCTTCCTGGCCGGGCTGATGGTCGGCCGCACGCCCGAATATGTCGGCAAGAAGATCGAAGCGCGCGAGGTCAAGATGGCGATGCTGGCGATCCTGATCCTGCCGCTGGTGATGCTCGGTTTCACGGCGATCGCGGTGGTGGTTCCGTCCGCGGTGGCGTCGATGGGCAACGCCGGTCCGCACGGTTACTCCGAGGTGCTGTACGCCTTCACCTCGCAGGCGGCCAACAACGGATCGGCGTTCGGCGGCCTCTCCGGCAACACGCCGTTCTACAACCTCACCGGTGCGATCGCGATGTTCCTGGGCCGGTTCTGGATGATCGTCCCGGCGATGGCGATTGCGGGCTCGCTCGCCGCCAAGAGATCCGTCGCGGCGACCGCCGGCACCTTCCCGACAACCGGACCGCTGTTCGTCGGTCTGCTGGTCGGAACCATCCTGATTGTCGGCGGCCTCACCTTCTTCCCGGCGCTCGCGGTCGGTCCGATCGCCGAGCATCTGTCGATGCTGCAAGGCGTCGCCTATTAGTTCGGAGCAACGGTCATGAAAGTCTCGAAACTACGCAAAAACTCACCATCGGCCACGATGCTGGATCCGGCGATCCTGCTGCCGGCGATCGGTCAGGCGTTCGTCAAGCTCGATCCGCGGACGCTGGTCAAGAATCCGGTGATGTTCGTACTCGAAGTCGTCACCGCGCTCGCCACCGTTCTGACCGTCCGTGACGCCTTCACGGGCGGCGGCGACATGCTGTTCGAATTGCAGATCGCAATCTGGCTCTGGTTCACCATTCTGTTCGCCAACTTCGCCGAGGCGGTCGCTGAAGGCCGCGGCAAGGCGCAGGCCGACACGCTGCGGCAGACGCGGGCGCAGACGACGGCCAAGCGGCTGCTGATGCCGGGCAACAACGAGCTGTACGAAGGTGTCGCGGCCGAGCGTCTCGAGGTCGGAGATCTGGTGCTGTGCGAAGCCGGCGATACCATCCCCGGCGACGGCGAAGTGATCGAAGGCATCGCCTCCGTCAACGAAGCGGCAGTCACCGGCGAGTCCGCGCCGGTGATCCGCGAATCCGGCGGCGACCGGTCCGCTGTGACCGGCGGCACGACGGTGATTTCGGATCGGATCGTGGTCCGCATCACCACGGCAGTCGGCTCGTCGTTTCTCGACCGCATGATCAAGCTGGTCGAAGGCGCCGAGCGGCAGAAAACGCCGAACGAGATCGCGCTCAATATCCTGCTGGTCGGCCTCACCTTGATCTTCGTGGTGGTGGTCGACGCGATCCCGAGCTTCGCCACCTATGCGGGCGGTTCAATTTCGGTGGTCGTGCTGGTGGCGCTGTTCGTGACGCTGATTCCGACCACGATCGGCGCGCTGCTGTCGGCGATCGGCATCGCCGGGATGGATCGCCTGGTGCGCTTCAACGTGCTGGCGATGTCGGGCCGCGCGGTCGAGGCCGCCGGCGACATCGACACGCTGCTGCTCGACAAGACCGGCACGATTACTTTCGGCAACCGGCTCGCCTCCGAGATCATTCCGGTGCCCGGCGTCAGCGAAGCCGAAGCGGCGGAAGCGGCGCTGCTGGCGAGTCAGGCCGACGAGACCGCCGAAGGGCGTTCGATCGTGGCGCTGGCGCGAGAGAAGTTCGGGCTGTCGATGGATGAGGCTCCGTCGGATGCGACGTTCATCCCATTCTCGGCGACGACCCGGTTGTCCGGCATCGACGCGGGCGGCCGCCGCTTACGCAAGGGCGCGGTCGATTCGGTGCTGAAATTCGTCCGAGACGAATCCCGCGCCGATGTCGCCGAGCCCCCGGCGTTTCGCGCGGCGGTCGATCGTATCGCCCGTGCCGGCGGTACGCCGCTCGGCCTCGCGGAAGCCGGCCGGCTGCTCGGCGTCATTCATCTGAAGGACGTGGTCAAGCCCGACGTCAAGGAACGCTTCGCGGCGCTGCGGCGGATGGGGATCAAGACGGTGATGATCACCGGCGACAATCCGGTGACCGCCGCCTCGATCGCCTCGGAAGCGGGCGTCGACGACTTCATCGCCCAAGCGACCCCCGAGGACAAGCTGCGCTATATTCGCGGCGAACAGGCCAATGGCCGGCTGATCGCGATGTGCGGCGACGGCACCAACGACGCGCCCGCACTCGCCCAGGCCGACGTCGGCGTGGCGATGCAGAGCGGCACCCAGGCGGCGCGCGAAGCCGGCAACATGGTCGACCTCGATTCCGATCCGACCAAGCTGATCGAGGTGGTGGAGATCGGCAAGCAGCTCCTGATGACCCGCGGCGCGCTGACCACCTTCTCGATCGCCAACGACGTCGCCAAGTACTTCGCCATCATCCCGGCGATCTTCGTGGCGTTCTATCCGCAGCTCGGCGCTCTCAACATCATGGGGCTCTCGACGCCGCAAAGCGCGATCCTGTCGGCGATCGTGTTCAATGCGTTGATCATCATCGCGCTGATTCCGCTGGCGCTAAAGGGCGTGACCTATCGGCCGGTCGGGGCGGTGGCGCTGCTAAGACGCAATCTTCTGATCTACGGCCTCGGCGGCATCGTGCTGCCGTTCATCGGAATCAAGGTCATCGACCTCGCGGTGACCGCACTGCATCTCGCCTGAAAGGTGACGCCATGTTGAAGGAAATTCGCCCCGCGCTGGTGACGTTCGTTGCACTCGCCTGCCTGACCGGACTTGTGTATCCGCTGGCCATGACCGGAATCGCCCAAGCCCTGTTTCCAGCTCAGGCGAGCGGCAGCCTGATCGAGCAGGACGGCCGGGTGATCGGATCGACGCTGATCGGCCAGTCGTTCGCCGACGCGAAATACTTCCACGGCCGGCTGTCGGCCACCACCGCGCCGGACCCGCAGGATTCCAGCAAGACCGTGCCGGCGCCGTACAATGCCGCAGCTTCCGGCGGCTCCAATCTGGGCCCGACCAGCAAGGCGCTGGCCGACCGTCTGGCGGCGGACGTCGCCGCAGCCAAGCAGGAGAACCCGAGCGTGCGGGTGCCGGTCGATCTGGTCACCACGTCGGGCAGCGGCCTGGACCCGGAGATCTCTCCGGAGGCGGCGTTGTTTCAGGTGCCGCGCATTGCCAAGGTGCGGAACCTGCCGGAGGCCGAGCTGCGCGCTCTGGTGGACAGCCGGATCGAAGGCCGCGACCTCGGCCTGTTCGGCGAACCGCGCGTCAACGTACTGAAATTAAACCTGGCGCTGGATAGATTGGGGCAAAACCGGCCGAGGACCTGATGTCCGTCACCGTCACTGCGCGCGCTTCCCCGGATGCCTTGCTGGCGCTCGCCAGCAAGGAAGGGCGCGGCCGGCTGAAGATCTTCGTCGGCGCCGCTCCCGGCGTCGGCAAGACCTTTGCGATGCTCTCCGCCGCCCGCAGCGAGCAGGCTGGCGGGCGCGATGTCGTCGCAGGGCTGGTCGAGACCCACGGGCGGCGCGAGACCGAGCAGGTGCTGCAGGGGCTCGAGCAGTTGCCGCGCGCCCCGATCGTGTACCGGCATCGGGTGATGCGCGAGTTCGACCTCGACGGCGCCCTCGCGCGCAAGCCGTCGCTGCTGCTGGTCGACGAATTCGCCCACACCAACGTCCCCGGCAGCCGGCACCCGAAGCGCTGGCAGGACATCGATGAGCTGCTCGCCGCCGGCATCGACGTCTGGACCACGCTGAACATCCAGCACCTCGAAAGCCTCAACGACGTCGTGCTGAAGATCAGCAAGATCCGGGTGCGCGAAACCGTGCCGGACAAGGTGTTCGACCGCGCCGACGAGATCGTTCTGGTCGACCTGCCGCCGGACGAACTGCTCAAGCGCCTCGCCGAAGGCAAGGTCTATGTCCAGGATACCGCGGCCCGTGCGGTCGAGAGCTTCTTCAAGCCGCAGAACCTGACCGCGCTGCGCGAGCTGGCGCTGCGCCGCGCAGCCGAGCGGGTCGACGCCGCTTTGGTCGAGCGGATGCAGGCGCAGGCGATCGAGGGGCCGTGGGCGGCGGGGGAGCGTATCCTCGCCTGCGTCGGCCCGGATGCGGCGTCGCCGGGCGTCGTGCGGACCGCCAAGCGGCTCGCCGATCTGATGGATGCGCCGTGGATCGCCGTGACGGTGGAGCGCTCCGGCGTCGGGCTCGACGCCGCGTCGCGCAAGCGGGTGGACAGCGCGCTGAAGCTCGCCGAGAGCCTGGGCGCCGAGATTCACACCCTGACCGGCAACGATCTGCCCGACGAATTGCTGCGGTTCGCGCGGTTCGAGAACGTCACCCAGATCGTGATCGGACGAGCGCGCGGCGGCACGCTGCGGCAATGGCTGCAGCGCCCGCTGCCGCAAAGATTGATGCAGCGCTCGACCGATATCGCCATCCATCTGGTGCCATTGCCGGCGGACTCCACGGTCCGGACGTCGCCGTCGCTGGTGGCAAGGATGAACGCTTCGACGCCGGCTCACTTCCTTTATGCCGCGGTCGCGGTGGCCGGCGCGCTGCTGGTTAGTCGCGGCCTGGCGCAGGTGATTCCGTCGGCCAGCCTGTCGGCGGTGTTCCTGATGGCGGTGCTGTTCAGTGCGGTGAAGTCCGGCGTCGGGCCGGCGATCTTCGCCTCGGCGCTGTCGTTCCTCACCTACAATTTCTTCTTCATCGCACCGCTCTACACCTTCACCATCGCCGAGCCCTACGAGCTGCTGGCACTGCTGGTGTATCTGGTGGTCGCCGTGGTCGCAGCCACGCTGGCCGGCCGGCTGCGCGAGCAGGCGCGCGTCTCGGCGGGGCGTGTCCGGGCGATGCGCCGGTTGTACGAATTCACCCGGCGGCTGTCCGGGCTCGCGACGATGGATGCGATTGCCGAAGGCGCGGCGAGTGAGATCCACGCCAGTCTCGGCCGGCCGGTGATGGTCCTGCTGCCGCAGGGCGACGAACTGGTCCTGGCCGCGGCTTGGCCGCCGGAGGATTTGCTCGACGAGGCCGGCACGATGGCGGCGCGTTGGGCCTTTACCCATGCCGAGGCGGCCGGGTTCGAAACCGGCACGCTGCCGATCGTGCCGTGGCGGTTTCTGCCGGTGCGCACCGGCGACACCACCTACGGCGTGGTCGGCGTGATGATGCAGGGCAAGGACGGCGCGGCGCTGGATTCCGAAGCGCAGGCGCTGCTCGACACGCTCACCGAGCAGACCGCGGCGGCGCTGCAGCGCGCGGCGCTGACCCGCGACATGGTCAGCGCCCGCACCGCGACCGAGACCGAGCGGGTGCGCAACACGCTGCTGGCCTCGATCTCGCACGACTTCCGCACTCCGCTGTCGTCGATTCTCGGTTCGGCCACCAGCCTTCTGACCTATGGCGACAAGATCGACGCCAGCGCGACCCGCGATCTGCTCGCCAATATTCGCGAGGAGGCCGAGGGACTCGACGAGATGGTGCGGAACCTGCTGTCGATCACCCGAATCGAGTCGGGGGCGCTGGAACTGCGGCGCGACTGGATCGATCTGCGCGAGATCGCCGGGCGGGTGATCGCCGCAACCCGGCGGCGCGGCGCAGCGCATCGTCTGGTCCTGGAGTGGCCGGCCGAGGTCCCGCTGGTGAATGCCGATGCGTCCCTGATCGAGCAGGCGCTGGGCAATATCGTTGCCAATGCGGTCGCACACACGCCGCCGACCTCCACGATCGTGATCGATGCCGTGGTCGAGGCTGGCTGGGTGCGCCTGCGGGTCACCGACGATGGTCCCGGCATTCCTGCAGCGGATCTGCCACAGATCTTCGAGCGCTTCGTGCAGAGCGCCTCCGCCAAGACCGCTTCGAATGATCGTGGCGGCGTCGGGCTCGGGTTGGCGATCGCCCGTGGCATTATGCTGGCTCATGGCGGCACGATTCTCGCCGTCAGTCCGGTCGAAGCCGGTCGCGGCACCCGGATGGTCCTGAGCTTCGTGGACACCGCTGCGACCGAGGTGAAGACATCATGAGCGGCAAACCGCGTGCACTGGTGGTCGACGACGAACCGGCGATCCTTCGCTTTCTGAAGCCGGCACTCGAAGCCAACGGCTACGAGGTCGCGCACGCCGAAACAGTGACCGACGCCGTCAAGCACATCGCGTCACAGGCGCCCGACATCGTGCTGCTCGATCTCGGTCTGGCCGACGGCGACGGCAAGGAGGTGATCCGGCAGGTGCGGAGCTGGTCCGATCTGCCGATCGTGGTGTTGTCGGCGCGCGAGCGCGAGGCCGAGAAGATCGCCTCGCTCGACCTCGGCGCCGACGATTACGTCAACAAGCCGTTCGCCACCGGCGAGCTGATGGCCCGAATGCGCGCCGCGATGCGCCACCGGATGCAACGCCATGACGAGCCCGCCGCGCTGACTGTCGGCGGGCTCGAGATCGACGCGGTGCGGCGGCGGGTCACGCGCGGCGGCGCGGAGATCAAGCTTACGCCTAAGGAATTCGAATTGCTGACGTTTTTGGTTCGTCACGCCGGCCGGGTGGTGACCCATCGGCAGATCCTGGCGGCCGTGTGGGGACCGGCCCACACCTCCGACACGCAATATCTGCGGGTTTACATCGGCCAGCTCCGGCAGAAGATCGAAGCCCGCGCTGACGAGCCGCAGGTTATCCTGACCGAGCCGGGCATCGGCTATCGGATCGGTGCCGGGGACGAAACGCAACGGTGAGGTTCCCGGACGCTGCAAACCCGGACATTCGGCGAGCAAATCTTCACGGAAAAGTCGTCGTTTTTCGCAGTCCCGTTGTCTTACGAATGCAAATTCGTCGCATTCGTGATTGACAATTACTGCATTGCGATAGACTAAAGTTTGCAGTGCCACGCCCCTCGCTGCGGGCGCCGCCGCGGGAGCGCCGAATGCCTCTCGCTTCAGATGGCAGCGGTCCAGGCAGAGGAGCTGCGCCTTGAATTTCCTGACTAAAGCCTTCTACCAAATTCCCGTCATCGGCTGGCTGGTGAAGGATGCCAAGCACGGCAGCCCGGAGGCACCGTACTTCTTCCTGTTCAACGTCGTGGTCGTCGGCGCCGCGCTGATCTACACCTTCGGCTATCCGCTGGTGATCACCGTTGCGGTGGCCGGTGCGTTCGCCGGCATTGCCGGTCTGGTGGTGCTGACGGCGGGCGATGCCTTCGACAAGCGCTCTTCGCAGCCTGTGGCCGATGTCCGCCGCGCCAAGACGGCGACGGTGCGCCCGCTCAAGAAGGCCGCCTGATCGGCTCACGGCTTCTCCGGCAGACGATGCCGGTTCAGTTCTGAAAACAAAAATCCCGGCAGGTCGGACCTGCCGGGATTTTTCGTGGTCGCTCCGTTCGGCCCGGCCTCGCCTCGGCCGGTAAGCACGGCCCTTAAGGCTTACGCCGCTTCGTCGCGGTAGTGGTACCAGCGATACAGCATGCGCTGGCCGATCCGGCGGAACGGCGAGAAGGTATGGGTCGGCAGCGGCGAGGTGAAGATCGGCAGATCCTGACCCTTGAAGCGCTGCCCGGCGATCATCTGCGCCATGCGGCGCCCGGCCTGCGCCGAATACGACACGCCGTTGCCGCCGTAGCCGAGCGCGTACACCAGCTTCTGCGACGGGTCGGGCTGGAAAATCCGCGGCATCATGTCGTGGCTGACGTCGACCCAGCCCCACCAGGAGTAATCGATCTCGATCCCCTGCAGCACCGGAAACTTGCGGTGCAGGCCGTCGATCAGGAGCTGCAGGTGCTTGGGATGATCCGCATCGGCGCCGGTGATCGACGAGCGGCTGCCGATCTGGATGCGGTTGTCCGGCAGCAGCCGGTAGTAGTAGCGCAGCGTGCGGGTATCGGTCAGCACCAGCTTGGTCTTGAAGCCGGTGGCTTCGAGCTCGGCCGGAGTCAGCGGCCGGGTGACGATCGAGTTCGACAGGATCGGCATGCACCGGCCGCGCAGCAACGGCGTCAGGCCGGGCGCCGTATAGGCGCCGGTGGCGATGCCGACCGCGCGCGCCTTCACGGTGCCGCCCGGAGTGCGGAGATAGAACGCGCCACCCCGCTCGGTGATCTCGATCACCGGGCTGCCCGGATGCACGGTGGCACCGAGGTCGCGCGCCATCTGCTGATAGCCGAAGGCGAGCTTGGCGGGATGCACGCCGGTGCCGCGCGGCTCCAGCGTGGCGCCGACCGCCTCGGCCTCGTTGAGATAATCACTTCGGAGCTGATCGGCCGAGATCACCTTGGTGGGCTCGCCGAACACCTCGCTCAGTACCTTGGCCTCGGCGGAGATCTTCTCGAAATTGCGCTGCCGATGCGCGATGTAGAGATGACCGCCGCGCTGCGGTTCGCAGTCGATCGGGCTTTGCCGGATCAGTTCCTCGAAGGTCTCGAAGCCGTCGCTGATTTCGGCGTGCAGCTTCAGCGCGACATCGCGGCCCCAGCGCGCGATCCATTGCGAGCGCGTCAACCGGCCGGCGGCGTTCTGGCCCTGGCCGCCATTGCGTGTGCTGCAGCCCCACGCGACACGGTTGGCTTCGAGCACCGCAGCCTTGATGCCGTGCTCGCGGGCCAGGAACACCGCAGACGCGAGCCCCGTGAAACCGGAGCCGACGATCGCGACATCGACGTCGGTGTCACGGCTGATCGGACCGTCGTCTTCGGGGAACGGACCGCAATTCGCGGTCCAGTAGGTCGGCGCGTAGTCGCGGTTGCGGCCGGGACCATCGCTGACGAGAGGGTCGTAGTGCGGATCGTAGGCGGCGAGCGGCGGGGTCTTGATGGGCTTGTTCATGCCGATGCCCCCGTCGCCGGCAGCACCGGGCGATCCTTGCGGAACGCGCTCTTGGTGCAGATCTTATCGCCGCGGAAGCCGAACAGATCGACGCCTTCGGCCTCGATCCTGCCGCCGTCCTTGGTGGTGGCGCGGAAGATCCATTCGGAGATGCCGCGGTCGCCGAACACGGCGTGGCGGGTACACTCCCAGCTCACATCCGGGAACGTGGCGAACGTTGTCTCGAACGCAGCGCGGACGTCGGCCGTGCCGGCGATGCGGCGACCGCAAGCCTCGGGGCCGGCCGCGGCATCGAACACGATGTCGTCGGTCATCGCGGCCATCACCGCAGCGCCGTCGTGGCGGTTGAACGCATCGAAGAGCTGATGCAGCGTCTGCAATCGCTGAGTATCGAGATCGGACATGTCGATTCCATCATGGTGGGCCCGCGAGCGTGTCCGCGATTGACGGGAACGCCGGCAGCTTCATGCGAAGCGTGTCACGAGCTGCCGCCGGTGCCTTAGAACCAGATGGCGCGGTCTCGGCGGACCAGACGCGAAGCACTAGCGTCTGGCCCAATGGCTTGGGCCGCGCTGGACCTTCGCGTTGGAAGCCGGATCGCCAAGGTGGCGTGATGATCAACATCGCCACCCGCATCGATCCCGCCATCGCCCCCGCCGTGTCGGAGGTGATCTCGCAACTTCAGGCCCGTCACCTGATCGGCAACGCCTTGGTGCCGTCCGTCGCCGGCGCCACGCTTGACGTCGTCGACCCCGCGACCGGGCAAGTGATCGGCAAGGCGCCGGCCGCGACCGGCGACGATGTCGCCCGTGCGGTTGCGGCTGCGTCGGCCGCGTTCCCCGGCTGGGCCGCGATGCCGGCGCGGCAGCGCGGCAAGCTGATCGCGGCTGCGGCACGCGCCATCGCCGAGCAGAGCGACGTCATCGCCACCGTGCTGGCGCTCGAAACCGGCAAGGCGATCCGGACCGAATGCCGCGGCGAAGTTGCGACCGCGGTCGATATCACCACGATGTATGCCGGCCTCGCTTCGGAGCTGAAGGGCGAGACGCTGCCGTTCGATCCGCAGATTCTCACCTACACCAGCCGTGAGCCGCTCGGCGTCGTCGCCGCGATCCTGCCGTGGAACGTGCCGCTGGTGCTGATGATGCTGAAGATCGCCCCGGCGCTGGTGGCGGGCAACACGGTGGTAGTGAAAGCCTCCGAAGAGGCGCCGTATGCGACCATCGAAATGGCGCGGCTGATGGCGAGGCTTCTGCCGGACGGCGTGCTCAACGTGATCTGCGGCACCGGCCGCGACTGCGGCGCAGCGCTGGTCGAGCATCCCGCGGTCGCCAAGGTGACGTTCACCGGCTCGCAGGCGGTCGGCGAGCTGATCTATCAGATGGCGGCCAAGAAGATCATTCCGGTCAGCCTCGAGCTCGGCGGCAAGAGCCCGATGATCGTCTATCCCGACGCCGATCTGCCGCGCACCGTAGCCGGCGCGATCGCCGGCATGCGGTTCACTCGTCAGGGCCAGAGCTGCACCGCGGCGAGCCGGATCTACGTTCACACCAAGCTTATCGACGCTTTCGTGGCGGCGCTGCGCGAAGCGGTGAGCAAGCTGAAGATCGGCGATCCGCTGGACGAGGCGACCGATATCGGCACGGTGATCTCGCAGCGGCAGAAGGCCAAGGTCGAATCCTACATCGATCTCGGCGCGCGCACCGCCGGCGCCAAAGTGGATCGCTGCGGCGAACTGCCGGCCGCGAGCCATCTCAAGGACGGTCTGTTCCTGCAGCCCACCATCATCACCGGCGTGCCGGAGGATTCGCCGCTGATGCGCGAAGAGATTTTCGGCCCGGTGGTCTGCGTGCAGCCGTGGGACGACGAGGACGACGTCATCGCGCGCGCCAACGAGAGCGACTTCGGCCTGGCCGCGACGGTGTGGACCAACGATCTGCGCAGCGCGCTGCGCACCGTGCAGCGGCTCGACGCCGGCTACGTCCAGGTCAATCAGAACCTCACCATCCAGCCGAATCTGAGCTATGGCGGCTTCCGCAAGTCGGGCCTCGGTAAGGAAGCGTCGCTGGAGGCGATGCTCGAGCACTTCACCAAGAAGAAGACCGTCGTCATCGATATGCGGTGACGACGGCGATGCACGAGCTGATCGCCGAAGCGTCTGCGAGTTTCCTGTCGACGCTGCCGTCGCCGATGGCGATCGTGGGCGTGCTGAGCGCGGTCCTGGCGGCAGCGCTGCTGCGCGGTTTCACCGGGTTCGGCTTCGCGCTCGCCGCCGTGCCGCTGATGGGGATATTCATGCCGCCCGCGAAGGCGGTGCCGGTTGCCGTACTGCTGCAACTGCTCGGCGGGCTCAATGATCTCCGCCGCAATCATCGCGACTGTCACTGGGCGTCGCTGCGCTGGCTGATCGTCGGCGCGGTGATCGGCTCGCCGATCGGGGCGTTGGCGCTCAGCGTTGCGCCGGCGCCGGTGGCGCGGATCGTTATCGCGACCATCACGGCGGCGGCGGTGGTGGTACTCGGTCGTGGCTTTGCGATCGAGAAGATTCCGTCGCCGCCCGTGACCACCGGCGTCGGGATGCTGTGCGGTCTGTTCAACGGCCTCGCCGCGATGCCGAGCCCCCCGGCGATCGTTTACTACATGTCGGGGCCGTTCCGCGCGGTCGCGGTGCGCGCCTCGCTGCTGGTGTTCTTCCTTGCGACCTCGATCGCCGGTTTCACCAGCATTGCGCTGGTCGGCCTCGCTACCGTGAACGTGCTGTGGCTGGCCGCGATGGCGCTGCCGGTGATGGTGTTCGGCACCTGGATCGGCGAGCAAGGCTTTCGCCGCGGCAGCGAGCGGCTGCATCGCCGGGTCTCGATCGCCAGCCTCGGCGCCGTCGCACTGCTCAGTGCCGCGAAGGGACTGTCCGAGCTGATGTGAGGCAGACGCCTCTCCCCGTCATTGCGAGCGAAGCGAAGCAATCCAATGCCGAGCATGGAGCTTCTGGATTGCTTCGTCGCTACGCTCCTCGCAATGACGCGGAGAGGCTGCGACGTCTGATTAGCCCTCGAGTTGCGTCGCCAGAACCTTGCCCAGCCGTTCGATGCCGACCTCGATGCGGTCGGTGCGGATCGAGGAGAAGCCGAGCCGGAAGCAGTGCCGGCTCGCGGTTTCGTCCATCGAGAATACCGCTCCGGGCTCGATAACGACGCCCTGTTCGAGCGCGGCTTCGGCCAGCGCGGTGGCATCGATCGAGGTCGGGCAGGTCACCCAGAAGTTGGTCGAGCCCGGCCCTCGTGAGAAACTGCAGCCGGGCAGGTACTTCGGCAGCAGATGGTCGAGCAGCTTGGCGCGTTCGAGCAGGACCCGTCCGACCTGGGCGAGATGCGCCCGATAATGCCCGAGGCCGATGAAAAGCGCCGCGACGCGCTGATTGTTGAGCGGCGGATGCCGCAGCATCAGCCGGCGCAGCGCGCGGAGCTCGCGGATCACCGGAGCGGGCGCGACCACGTAGCCGAGCCGCAGACCGGGGGCGAGCGCCTTCGACAGGCTGCCGACATAGAGCACGTTGCTGGCGCGATCGAGGCTCTTCAGCGGCGGCAGTGTCGCCGTCTCCGGCATCAGCTCGCCCTCGTAATCGTCCTCGACCACCACGACGTCGCCGGCCGCGGCGGCTTTCAACAACTCGACGCGGCGCGGCAGCGGCATGGTCACGGCGGTCGGGCACTGATGACTGGCGGTGACGTAGGCCAGCGCACAGCTCTGGAACGTGGCGTCCGGCACCAGCCCTTCGGCGTCGACGGAAAGCGGCACCACGTTGGGCGTGAGCATCCGGAAGATGTTGCGAGCGTCCGGATAGCCAGGCTCTTCGATACCGACCTTGGTCTGGCCGTTGATGAACAACGTCGCGATCAGATACAGCGCGTGCTGGGCGCCGATCGTCATCATGATCTCGTCGGCGCGGGCGTGGATGCCGCGGCGCGGCAGCACCTGTAGCTGCAACTGCTCGATCAGCGCCGGATCGTCGCCGTCGATCAGGTCGCGCGCCCAATTGTTGATTTCGGGAACACTGAGCGCGGCGCGCGCGCTTTCGCGCCAATCGTTGGTGGGAAACAGGCTCGGATCGAACTGGCCGAAGATGAACGGATACGGATGGGTCTGCCAGTCGAGCGGCTTGACGATGTTGCGATGCGCCGACGGCTTGACCGCAAACCGCTCGGTCCAGTGGTCGTCGCCGCGGCTCGTGACCTCGGTGAGACCGGGCGAATTGGTGGCGAATTTCTTCGGAAGGCCGGCGACGAAATAACCGCTGCGTTGCCGCGAGACCAGAAAGTTCTGATCGACGAGTTGCTCATAAGCGATCACCACGGTGTTCCGTGACACCTTGAGGACGGTCGCAAGGTCGCGGCTGGACGGCATCTTCATGCCGAGCGGCAACCGTCCGTCTTCGATCGCAGTGACGATGATCTGGCGAATCTGCAATTGCAGAAAGGAGCCGCCGCGATTGAGGCCACGGAACAGTGCGCCCCAGAATAGTTCGTCTTTGCCTAATGCGGCGGCATCCGAGGAGGCAATTGCATCGCCGTTAGGCGCGCGTGTCACAGTCGACTCCCGGTATGTGAGCTGTGCTAGCTTTCCCAAGACGCGATACCCTTACTGACGCGACGACGCGAAGCCGCTGCAATTCCGAAGCATGAAGCCTTTACAAGGTGGTTGCAAGAACCGAGCCATCGGGGGTGGCGGCTGGTGCATGGCCCTGGCTCCATTCGTGCTCGGCATCTGGCGCTAGTGCCGGCGGGTCGATCGCTTCACGCTCGCAATCGCAAGCTTGGAGACTAAGCGTGACGCCTGAAACCGTCGTTTATTCCGCCCGCAAGATTATCACCATGAACCCGTCGCGGCCGCGCGCGACGCATGTTGCGGTGCGAGACGGGCGGATCGTTGCCACCGGTAGCGCCGACGAACTGATGGTGAGCGGTGCCCGGCTCGATACACGCTTTGCCGACAAGGTGCTGATGCCGGGCTTCGTCGAGGGCCATAGCCACATCATGGAAGGACTGATGTGGAAGCAGCCCTATGTCGGCGCGTTCGATCGGCGGTCGCCCGAGGGTAAGGTGGTGTCCGGGGTGCCGGACATCGAAGCGATCGTCGCGCGGCTGCAGCAGGCCGAGGCCGAAATGCCGGACGACGGCTCGCCGCTTTATGCTTGGGGCTTCGATCCGCTGCATATCGGCGGCAAAATGCTCACCCGGCAGGATCTCGACAAGGTATCGACTAAGCGTCCGGTGCTGGTGGTCCACGCCTCGTTCCACATCAACAACGTCAACACGCTGACGCTCGAGCGTGCCGAGCTGCTCCACGCCACCAACATCTCCGGCGTGGTCGCGGGAGCAGACGGACTGGCCAGCGGCGAGCTGCAGGGCATTCCGGCTCGGATGCGGCTGTTCCGCGCGCTCGGCCACAACCCGCTCGCCGGCACCATCACCGAGGCCGACGTCCGGCGCTACGCGGCGTCGTCCTGCGTGCAGGGCGTCACCACCATCACCGATCTGCACAACGACCTCGCCGATCCGACCATCGAGGTGTATCGCAGCGCGACCCGCGCCGCCGACTTCGGCGTTCGGCTGGTGCCGGCGCTGGCCGCGGTGTCGCATACGCCGGAGCAGGCCATCGCCAAGCTCGAGACCTTGCGCAGCCATGCCGGCGACAAGCTGCATTACGGCATCGTCAAGCTGGTGGTCGATGGTTCGATCCAGGGCTTCACCGCGCGGCTGCGCTGGCCCGGTTATCACAACGGCGCTCCCAACGGGTTGTGGTACATCGCGCCCGAAGAGCTGCCGCGGCTGGTCGAGGCGTATCACCGTGCCGGTGTCCAGCTTCACATTCACACTAATGGTGACGAAGCGACCGAGGTTGCGCTCGATGCGATCGAAGCGGCGCAGATCGCTGCGCCGCGTCCCGATCATCGTCACACCCTGCAGCACTGCCAGATGGCCAGCGCCGCGCAGTTCCGGCGGATGAAGAGCCTCGGCGTCTGCGCCAATCTGTTCGCCAATCATCTGTACTATTGGGGCGACGCTCACTACGAGCTGACGATGGGGCCGGAGCGGGCGGCGCGGCTCGATGCCACCGGCACCGCGCAGCGGATCGGAGTGCCGTTTGCGATTCACTCCGACGCGCCGGTCACGCCGCTGGCGCCGCTGTTCACCGCATGGTGTGCGGTCAATCGCGTCTCGTCGAGCGGGCGTGTGCTGGGCCGGGATACCGAAGCGCTGACCGTCGAGCAGGCGCTTGCTGCAATCACGATCGGCGCGGCCTATACTTTGAAGATGGATCATCTGGTCGGCAGCATCGAAACCGGCAAGTTCGCCGACTTCGTCGTGCTCGAGGACGATCCGCTCGCCGTGCCGGCCGAGCAGCTGAAGGATGTCGCGGTTTGGGGCACGGTGGTCGGCGGCCTGATCCAGGAGGCGCCCCGCGCATGACGGCAGCATCCGCGACCATTTCAGTCACGGTGATCGGCGGCTTTCTCGGTGCGGGCAAAACCACCTTCGTCAATCATCTGCTGCGCAGCGGCGGCCCGCGGACCGCGGTGCTGGTCAATGATTTCGGCGAGATCAATATCGACGCGACGCTGATCGCGAGCCACGACGGCACCACGATGACGCTGACCAATGGCTGTATCTGTTGCAGCATCGGGACGAGTTTCATCGATACGATGTGCAAGGTGCTCGACGCCGCCGTGCCGTTCGAGCGGATCGTGATCGAAGCTTCCGGTGTCGGCGATCCGTGGAAGATCGCCGAGATCGCGCTGATCGAACCGTCGCTGCGGCTCGATCAGGTGATCGTGCTCGCAGATGCCGGCCGGATTGCGCAACTGATCGATGACGCGCGGGTCGGTGATACCGTGCGCGGCCAGTTCGAACGCTGCGACGTGGTGCTGCTCAACAAGACTGATCTGGTGGACGCCGAGGCTCTGACGGTTGCGCGCGCCGCAGTGCGGAGCCTGCGCCCCGACGTTCGGATCGTCGACACCGCGCAAGGTGCGATGCCGACGCTGGCAGCGCTGCAAACGTCCGCGGCGGAAAACGGGTTTCGGGCCGAGGCCGTCGGGGAGCCAGTGGTCGATCACGGCGCCACTTTCAAGAGCTGGGCCTATCGCCGTCCCGGTCGGTTCGACCGCAACCGGCTGGCCTGCGCGGTCGACAAGCTGCCGCCGCAACTGTTGCGGCTGAAGGGCTCCTGCCGCCTCGCCGGAGAGGACGACGCCAAGGTGTTTCAGATGGTCGAGAGCGTCTGGACTCTGTCGCCCGTTGATGCCGAGCCCGCCGAGCCCGGAATCGTTTTGGTAGGCGTCGGCACCGCCGACCTGCCGCCGCCGGCCGAACTCGATGCGATTCTCGATCGCGCGCTCGCACCTGCCGGGGTGACGTCGTGATGGCGGCAGCCTTGTCCTTCGCATCTGACCGCGGCCGCTTTGCCCCGGTTTCCAAGCACCTTTCATGCCTCTCGACAGCGGAGTCCCGACCATGAAGTTGACCAAGCGATCCTTCCTCGCCGGAGCCATCGGCGGTGCCGCCCTGATCGGTCTGCCATTCGAATTCACCGCGCGGGCTGCGGAAGGCGGCGCCGGCGGCACGCTGGTGATCGGCTCGACCCAGGTGCCGCGGCATTTCAACGGCGCGGTCCAGTCCGGCATCGCCACCGCGCTGCCGAGCACCCAGATCTTCGCGAGCCCGCTGCGCTACGACGACAATTGGAATCCGCAGCCGTATCTGGCCGAGTCGTGGGATGTGTCGAAAGACGGCCTCACGGTGACGCTGAAGCTGGTCAAGAATGCCACCTTCCACGACGGCAAGCCGGTGACCTCCGAGGACGTCGCGTTCTCGATCATGACCATCAAGGCGAACCATCCGTTCAAGACGATGTTGGCCGCGGTCGAGAGCGTCGATACGCCGGACCCGCACACCGCGGTGATCAAGCTGGCGCATCCGCATCCGGCGCTGCTGCTGGCGATGTCGCCGGCCTTGATGCCGATTCTGCCGAAGCACATCTACGGCGACGGCCAGGACGTCAAATCGCACCCCGCGAACCTGAAGCCGATCGGCTCCGGCCCCTACAGGCTCACCGAATACAAGCAGGGCGACTACTACACGTTGGAGAAGTTCGACAAGTTCTTCATCCCGGGCCGGCCGAAGCTCGACAAGATCGTGGTGCGGCTGATTTCGGATCCGAACGCCCTGATGGTGTCGGCCGAGCGCGGCGACGTTCATATGGTGCCCTACTTCACCGGCGTGCGTGACATCGAGCGGCTCGAGAAGGCGCCGAACGTCGTCGTCACCGACAAGGGATTTGCCGGCATCGGCGCGCTGAACTGGCTCGCCTTCAACACCAAGAAGAAGCCGCTCGACGACGCCCGCGTCCGTCAGGCGATCGGCTATGCGGCCAACCGCGACTTCATCGTCAAGAAGCTGATGGGCGGAAAGGCGATGCCGGCGACCGGACCGATCGCGCCGGGCTCGCCGCTGGAAGAGAAGAATGTCGAGCAGTACAAATTCGACATCGCCAAGGCCAACAAGCTGCTCGACGAGGCCGGGCTGAAGCCGGACGGCAACGGCGTCCGCACCTCGCTGACGATCGACTACATCCCCGGCAATGACGAGCAGCAGCGCAACGTCGCCGAATATCTGCGTTCGGCGCTGAAGCGGGTCGGGATCAATCTCGAAGTCCGCGCCGCGCCGGACTTCCCGACCTGGGCCCAGCGTGTCGCCAGTTTCGACTTCGATATGACGATGGACACGGTTTTCAACTGGGGCGATCCGGTGATCGGCGTCGACCGGACCTATCTCAGCTCCAACATTCGCAAGGGCATCATCTGGTCGAACACCCAGCAGTACGCCAATCCGAAGGTCGACGAGATCCTCGGCAAGGCCGCCCAGGAGAGCTCGCCGGACAAGCGCAAGGCGCTGTATTCGGAGTTCCAGAAGATCGTCGTCGAAGACGCGCCGATCTTCTACATCAACGCCACGCCGTACCACACCTCGTTCGCCAAGGGGCTCGGCAACCTGCCGACCACGGTGTGGGGTGTCGCCTCGCCGCTCGATGAGCTGTACTGGGTGACTCCGCCGAAGAACTGATCCGCCACTCTCGAGCGACGAAGCATCAATGGCCCTCCTCACCCATCTGTTCGGAAAATTCGCCAACGCCGTCGTGCTGCTGCTGGCGGTGCTGGTGATGAATTTCTGCCTGATCCATCTCGCACCGGGCGATCCGGTGCAGGTGATCGCCGGCGAGATGGGTGGGGCGTCGCCCGAGGTAATCGCGGCGCTGCGGGCCAAGTACGGCCTCGACCATAGTCTGCTCGAGCAGTTGTTCACCTATCTCGGCAAGGTGGTGCACGGCGACTTCGGCTATTCCTACTACTTCAACCAGCCGGTGCTCGGCCTGATCCTGCAGCGTCTGCCCGCCACGCTGTATCTGGCGGCGGCGTCGCTGGTGATCGCCGTGCTGATCGGCACGGTGCTGGGCGTGATCAGCGCGCGGCGGCCGAACGGCCTGCTCAGCCACGGCGTCACCGTGCTGGCGCTCGCCGGCCACGCGGCGCCGATCTTCTGGACCGGCCTGCTGCTGCTGCTTCTGTTCGGTTCGGTGTGGCCGATCCTGCCGGTCAGCGGCATGACCGACGTGGTCGATCCGAAAACCGGCCTGGCCTATGCGGCCGATGTCGCCAAGCATCTGGTGCTGCCGTCGATCACGCTCGGGCTGGTGTTCGTCGCCCAATATTCGCGGCTCGCCCGCGTCAACATGATCGACGTGCTGTCGGCCGATTACATCCGCACCGCCCACGCCAAGGGCCTCCCGGAGCGGGTCGTTCTGGTCAAGCACGCGCTGCGCAACACGCTGATCCCGATCGTCACCGTGGTCGGTCTGCAGTTCGGCAATCTGTTCGCCGGCGCGGTGCTGGTGGAGACGGTGTATTCCTGGCCGGGCATGGGCCGGCTGGTGTTCGACTCGATCCTGCGCCGCGACTACCCGACGTTGATGGGCGTGCTGTTCTTCTCCGCCGTGATGGTGATCGCGGCCAACATTCTCACCGACCTGGTCTACCGTTTGATCGATCCCCGTATTCGCGCAGGTGCCCGATGAGCACGATGGAGTCCAGGCTCGCCATGGCACAGAAGCCGGTTCCTGCCGTCACCAAGGTCCCGAAGGCGGTGTCGCCGGCACGGGCTGCGCTGCGGCAGTTCATGAAAAGCCCGTCCGGCGTCGCCGGCGCGGTTCTGCTGCTGGTGCTGATCGCCGGCACCATCTTCGGACCGTGGCTGCATCCGGTCGATCCGCTCGACATCGTCGGAATGCCGTTCGCGCCGCCGGACGCCGATGCGCTGTTCGGGACCGATTATCTCGGCCGCGACGTGCTGGCCGGCCTGATCTATGGCGGCCGGGCGACGCTGACGGTGGGCGCGGTGGCGGCGCTGATCACCATCGTGATCGGTGTCACCGTCGGGGCGCTCGCCGGCTTCTTCGGCGGCTGGGTCGATGCCCTCCTGGTCAAGATCTCCGAGTTCTTCCAGGTGCTGCCGCCGCTGCTGTTCGCGATGGTGCTGGTGACGCTGTTCGGCCCGAAACTGTCGACCATCACGGTGGCGATCGGCGCGGTGAGCTGGACCTCGGCGGCGCGGCTGACGCGCGCCGAATTCATGCGGCTGCGCGACCTCGACTTCATCAAGGCCTCGCGCGCCGCCGGCGCCGGCAATCTGCATTTGATCCTGCGCGTGGTGCTGCCCAATGCGCTGCCCCCGATTATTGTGTCGGCGACCCTGGCGATCGGCACCGCGATCCTGTTCGAGGGCGGCCTCAGCTTCCTCGGCCTCGGCGATCCCAACACCATGAGCTGGGGCCTGATGATCGGCCAGAACCGCAACTACGTGCTCGACGCCTGGTGGGCCGTGACGTTCCCGGGCGCCGCCATCTTCCTGGCGGTGCTCGCGGTCAGTCTGGTGGGCGACGGCGTCAACGATGCGGTCAATCCGCGGCTGCGACGGAGGTAACGATGACGCCGGTACTTTCTGTCGAAAATCTCAGCGTCAGCATGACCAATCGCGACGGCGATCTGGTGCCGGTGCTGGAGAATCTGTCATTCAACATCGACAAGGGTCGCACCATCGCGCTGGTCGGCGAATCCGGCTGCGGCAAGAGCATGACCGCGCTGGCGATCATGCGGCTGCTGCCGGAAGGTTTCGTGATCACCGGCGGCCGCATCGTGCTCGACGGCGAGGATCTGCTCGCCGCGCGGCCGAAGCGGATGCGGGCGCTGCGGGGCGATGCGATGTCGATGGTGTTCCAGGAGCCGATGACGGCGCTGAACCCGCTCTACACTGTCGGCGATCAGATCGCCGAAGTGCTGTATTATCACCGCCGGCTCAGCCGCAAGGACGCCGCCGAGCAGGCGGTGCAGTTTCTCAAGGCGGTGCAGATCCCGGCCGCCGAGCAGCGCGCCAAGGCGTATCCGCATCAGATGTCCGGCGGCATGCGGCAGCGGGTGATGATCGCGATGGCGCTGGCTTGCCGGCCGAAGCTGTTGATCGCCGACGAGCCGACCACCGCGCTGGACGTCACCGTGCAGGCGCAGATTTTCGATCTGCTCGCGCAGCTTCAGGACGAGACCGAGACCGCGATCGTGCTGATCACCCACGACCTCGGCGCCGTCGCAGAGCTCGCCGACGAGATCGCTGTGCTGTATGCCGGCCGCTGCATCGAAACCGGGCCTGCGCATGAGATCGCAGCGCGGCCGCGCCATCCCTACACGCGCGGCCTGCTCGGCTGCGTGCCGCATCTTGCGGTCGGCGTCGCCAAGCCCGAGGTCTGGACCGACCTCGGCGAGATTCCCGGCATGGTGCCGGGGCTCGGCAATCGCGGGCCGGACTGCGCCTTCCTGGCACGCTGCGCCAACGCCTCCGAACTGTGCCGTTCGAAGCCGCAACCGCCGCTCGGACATGTCGAAGCCGGGCATGCGGTGTCGTGCTGGCGCGCCGAGGAGATCGCCGCATGATGATCCATGAAGACCTGCGTCCGGCCGACGGCGATCCTTATCTGCTCGACGTCAACGATCTGGTGGTGCACTTCCGCGCCGGCCGTAAGCGTCTGTGGGACAAGCCGTCGTTCGTGCACGCGGTCGACGGCGTCAGCTTCCGCGTCAAGCGCGGCACGACGTTCGGCATCGTCGGCGAAAGCGGCTCGGGCAAGTCCACCACCGCGCAGGCGATCATGCGGCTGGTGCAGGCGACCTCGGGGCAGGTGGTGTTCCGCGGCGAAGACATCATGCCGCTCACCGGCGAGCCGCTGCGCAAGGCGCGCAAGCATCTGCAGATCGTGTTTCAGGACCCGTTCTCGGCGCTCGACCCGCGCCGCCGCGCCGGCGACCAGATCCGCGAACCGCTCGATCTGCTCGAGATAGGTAACCGCAGCGAACGCGATGCCCGCGTCCGCAAGCTGCTGGCCGAAGTCGGCCTGCCGCCGGAAGCCGCCGATCTGTTTCCGCATCAGTTCTCCGGCGGTCAGCGTCAGCGGCTGTGTATCGCCCGCGCGTTGGCGCCGGAGCCCGAGCTGATCGTCTGCGACGAGGCGGTGTCGGCGCTCGACGTCGCGATCCAGGCGCAGATCCTCAATCTCCTGAAGAAACTGCAGCGCGAGCGCGGCCTCACCTACATCTTCATCTCGCACGATCTCGGCGTCATCCAGCAGTTCTGCGACGAGATCGCCGTGATGTATCTCGGCAAGATCGCCGAGCAGGCGCCGGCCTCGGCGCTGTTCACTGCGCCGCGCCATCCCTACACGTGGTCGCTGGTGTCGGCCGCGGTGCCGCCCGGTCCGCTCCGCGACGAGCTGAAGGCCAAGTATCTGGTCAAGGGCGAGCCGCCGTCGCCGGTCGATCCGCCGCCCGGCTGCCGGTTCGCCCAGCGCTGCCCGTTCGCCGAGGCGCGCTGTCGCGAAGAGTTGCCCTTCCTCGACGCCACCGGGCACGAGCACTATGTCGCCTGCCACCGCAAGGACGAGATCGGCGTGCCCGATTTCACCCCGCGCCCGGTGAGCGGGCCGATCGGTTAGTTGCTCGGCTGCGCCGCCTCGCAATGATGAAAGAAGTTACGCCGTGGCGTCGAGCAGAGCCTTGCTCATCTCGCGGTCGGTCTTCAGCGAGGCGAGGTTCGCCGTGTAGCTGTATTTGGCGACCATCTGGCCGATGAACTCCTGCGCCAGGTCGACGTTCGGGGCCGCCACCATGCCGTCCGCATTGGCGAACGGCGCCTGCGGGTCGGACACCGGGACGGTGGCGGGCGAGGTCGTACTGAGGCTCGTCTGTGTGCCGCCGGTCGATGTGTCGGTCTGATTGACCTGCAGCGGCTTGTAAGCCTGCGGTGCGCCGGCCGGCACCGTGCCGTTGGCGCCGGGCAGCGCGCCGGTCGATTGCTGATTGGCGATGTTGCTGGCCGACACTTCCAGCCGCCGGGTCGCTGCTTTCAGGCCGGAGACTGCGATCGACGAAATGCTGGACATGGATGCGCTCGTTGCGGCGGACAGGTGCGGGCAGAAGACGCCCGCACCTCCCAACGATCCGTGCACCGCTTGGGTGCAATTTGAGCGATCCAGCCAATCCTTTCTCAATCCTGCCGCGGCGTCAGACTGATTGCGTCGCCGGCCGCTGTGGACGCCGCCGCAGCTTGCGCCGGGTCCACAGCCAGACGCCGGTGATCAGCAGGCCGAGCAGCACCACCGAGGTGACGACGTTGAGCGTGCCGGACAGCCACGTCGACCAATTGCCCTCGTGCAGCAGCCGCGGCCAGTTGCGCGGCAGCGGCGTGACGCCGTCCGGCGTAAAGGTGTAGGCGCGCAGTTCGCCGTCTTCATAAATCCGCGCCATCATCCGCCCGCCGCGGTTGGCGATCATCGCCAGATGCGAGACGTCGTGCGATTGGCTGATCTGCTGCACCGCGTCGGTCAGCCCGATGGTCATGCGGGCCGGCGGCGGGCCGCTGGAGAACGTCAGGCCGAACGCCATGCACAGCGCGGTGAGGGGGCTGAGCAGCAACAGCGGCAGCGTGAACCACGCCGCGCCCTTGTGCCAGCCGGAGAGGCTGTTGCGGAGCCGCGGCAGCCCCATCAGCACGCCGATCGTCATCAGCACCGTCATGGCGATGGTCGAGGCGATCACCAGCCATTCGTAGCCGAGCAGGCGCTCATGGGTGCGCCGCGCCCACAGCAGCAGGTCGCCGGTGGAATCGCTGGCGGCGGCAGCTTCGCCTGTCGCCAGATCGATCGGCGGCGCCTTGATGCCGAGCAGTCGCATCTGCTGGCCGGTGGCGTTGATTGCGAGCCCGCGCGCCTGGCCTTGCGGATCGTAGCGTTCGATCAAGCTTGCGAGGCGGGCGGCATCGAGCGTTCCGGCCGGCAGGCCGCGGCCTTGGAGCATCGGCTCGACCGAGAGGATCAGTCCGGTGACGATGACGGCGAGCAGCGGAAGCGCGAACACGAGGCTGGTCCAGCGATGCAGTTTGAGCAGAAGTACATTGTTCATGGTGGGACTTCGGGTTGCGATCAGCGGCGAGACGAATGCCGATCCCGTCGTTGATCAGGGCCTGAACGTCGACGGCGTCTTGCGTCGGCGCTCCTGGGGTCGTCCGGCATGCCGCATGACTGTCGGTCAGTCTCGTTGCCACAGCGAGCACTTGCAGCTCCTCATTTCGCGAGCCGGACATGCTGCGTTGTAGACCGCCGAACCTATCGTTTCGCTGACAGGTGCCGCAAAGCGCCGGACCGTTCGGATGATCGATGTTCGCGAAGCTGAGCGGGGCGTGGCGTCTTGTCCGGGAAATCCCGAATCACAGGGTGGTGTCGTCTGCACTGCGGCCCCGATCACCTCGGCTCGTCATCCGTGACTGGTTTTTCGCGCGCGCGCCCCGCATGCGTCGCGTTGCCGCGCCATCGTCTCCGATGCCGAATTCGGAGACGCCCGGCGTATCGAGCGAGGCTGGCTTGTCCGGCAAATCACCAACTCGCGCAGTCCGATGCGCGAAGGTAAATTACAGAGGTGGTTTGTCGTCGCGGTCCGCGATCGCTGCCTGCGGTCGCGATTGGCTCGTCGGCGAGATGCGCCCGCAGCGTGGGCGGTTTCACGGAACCTCGCCCTTAGTAGTAGTTGCGCGGCCTTTAAGCGTGCTGAAACTTGCGCCTGTTGAAATTCCGGGGTGTTGATAACATGCTGCAGTTGCAAACGGTCTGGTGACAATTCCAACAGGTATGGAGGTAGTATGCGCTCCTCATCGATGATCTTCTTCGGTGCTATCGCGTTCGTCGCCGCGCTGTCGGTGGTGAATCAGGTCGGTGTGCCGCATCCTGCATTGATCGAACCCGCTGTCGCCGCCACGCCGGTTGCGCCGCCGGTCAGCGCCTTCCGCACGGTGACGTCGTCGACCTGTTCGTCCAACGGCTGTCCGACTGCGTGCGAGGCTGATGAAGCGCTGATTTCCGCGATCTGCATCGGCCCCAGCAGCGCCAAGTTCAGCGACAACCTCACTCTGGAGAACGGGCAGATGACCGCGAGCTGCGGCCCGAGCTCCTCCTCGATCGTGGTGTCCTGCGCCCGCAAGTAACGCAGGCAGTTCGCGTCTGGGAGCCGGCGGTTGATCCAACCACCCGCGGGCTCCCGTCAGTCTCAAAGGTTCTCTCCGATGCAAAACTGGTTCATCGCACTCGCGGTCGCAGTGCTTCTGCTCATCGGCTTCGCCGCCGGACCGATGTCCGTCGTCGTCGCCTTCCTGGCGTTTTGGGTCACGCTGTATCTGGTGTGGGCGCGCGACCTCGGTTTCAAGGATACCTGGTCGCGCTACGGCCTGCAGCGCGTCAAACCGCCGTTCTGGGCGGCGGAAAACAAGGTCTGGTTCTATCCGATTTTCGACGACCGGACCAAGGTGGTGAAAGCAGCCGCGGTGCCGCTGCTGATCGTCGCGCTCAGCCTGATGCTGCCGACCTCGGTGGTGCGCATCGGGACGCTGATCGTGCTGGCGTGGTACTGCCTGGAGATCTACCGGTCGCAGAAGGGCATGGATCAGCTCGACCGCGCGCGCTTCAACTAATTCGGCGCAGCGCCGTTCGATCGGCGTGTGCGATGACGATGCTGGAAACGGCGGGTGAGGGCAGGGCCCACGCCCGCCGTTCGCGCTTCGGCGGTTAGGCATCTTTAAGAGCTGATCAGTTAGTACTGGACGGCGCTGCAGATTTTGCGATCATGGCTGCGTGCAGGCGCCGTGCATGGGGCTCCGGCCTTGCGGTCGTCTGTGCTTAAGTAGCCGGGGAGCCTCGAGGAGATCGCGATGGTAGAGAAGAAATCGTCCGACGTCATCCTGAACATGATGACCAAGAACCTCGATCAGGCGCGCGGCGCGATGACCAACTATCTCGAGTTCATCAGCAAGAGCATGTCGGTGGCGCCGATGGGGCAGAGCTCTCAGGCCACCGCGCTGAAGGACTATGTCGATCGCAACGTTCAGGCGACTTTCGATTTCTCGCAGGCGCTGCTGCACGCCAAGGATTTTCAGGACGTCGTCCGGATCCAGACCGAATTCCTGCAGACGCAATTCCGCGTGCTCACCGACCAGGCCAAGGACGTGGTCGAGATGACCCGTCCCACCGTGATCATTCCGCACGACGGTTAGGTCGGTTCGAGGCGACCCGGATTCTTCGCCACCGGTGCGTGCGGCGCAGCAGAGTGTGATTGCCGGGAACGGCGATGTCCGATCGGCATTGACCAGGGACCCGACGCGACCCGTTCAGACTTGGATGAGAGGCATGCTGAAGTTCATTGTCCCGATGATGTCACTGGTACTGATCGCCGGTCCGGCACAGGCGCAGGAGCAGCGCCGCCCGGACCCCGGCTGCGGCCGCGATGTGTCGCGGTTTTGCCGCGCGGTGATGAATGAATCCGACGGCGCGATCCTCAACTGCCTGCAACAGCATCGCGCCAAACTCAGCGCCAAATGCGCCAAGGTGCTGACTGACAACGGTCAGTGAAGATCCGGCGGGCCGACGCCACGCAGCAATCACGACGCGTGGGATGCACGCGCGGGATGCGATCAGGTCGATCCGCCGCTGACGCCGGCGACCGGGAGCACTTCGGTCGCCGTGGTCCGATCGGGCGATTCTTCTTTCCAGCGCACCGAACCGAACGGCCGCTCCAGCATTCGTCGAACCCGTAACGGTTCCGGGCCGCGATGGAACGCGATGGCGCGCCGGTGCAGCGCGCGGTCGTCCTGGGTCGAGCGGCTGCGCTGGCGCAGATAATCGAGCCAGGTCGGGCATTGATAGCGCTCGGTCCACAGTTCCGGGTCGGCGACGTCGCGCGCAATCGACCAGCCATAGGCTCCGTTGCGCTGCCGGCTGAGCTGAACCTCCTGCATCACGTTGTGAAACGCACGCGCCTCGTCGGCGTGGACGCGGTAGTCGATCTCGATCACCACCGGACCGCTGCGCGAGGTCAGGGCCAGCTTGACCTCCGGGTCGTCCAGCAGCTCGGCGTCCTCGGTGCGGGTCCCGACCGGCGGCATCGGCAGCAGAAAAGCGAGCAGCGGCGAGGCCAACATCGCCAGCCCCGACAGCAGCATCGACGGCGCGACGCCGGACAGGTCGGCGACGTGGCCCCACCCCCAGCTTCCCATCGCGATGCCGCCGGAGATCGAGGCTTGGAACGCGGCGAGCGAGCGGCCCGCCACCCACCGTGGGGCCGAAAGCTGCACGCCGATGTTGAACAGGGCGATCGCCAGCATCCACACCGCGCCGGCGATCACCAGAGCGGCGGCGGTGAGCAGCGGCGAGCGGCTGATTGCGATCACCGCCATGGCGATGCCCATGATCATCGCGCACAGCCGGATCGCCGCTTCGCTGCTCAGGCGCTGCCGCGCGATCCCGACATTGAGCGCGCCGATCACCGCGCCGATACCGAAGGCGCCGAGCAGCAGGCCGTAGGTCTCGGCGCCGCTGTGCAGCAGGTCGCGCGCCACCAGCGGCATCAGGGCCAGCACCGAGGAGCCGGCGATGCCGGTCACCAGGGTGCGGGTCAGCACGATGCGGATCGCCGGCGAGTTGGTGATGTAGCGCACGCCGGAGACGATCGCGCGGCTCAGCCGCTCCGGCGGCAGCCGCGGCGGTTCGCTCTCTCGGCGCCACAGCAGCAGCACGATCAGCAGCGGCAGATACAGCACCGCATTGGCGGCGAACGCCGCCACAGCGCCGGCAGCCGCCACCACGATGCCGCCGACCGCCGGGCCGAAGCTGCGTGCAATGTTGTAGCTGATGCCGTTCAGTGCGACCGCGGCCGGCAGCGTTTCGGGCGGCACCTGCTCGGATACCGAGGCCTGCCAGGACGGGCCGAACAGCGCCATGCCGGTGCCGATCACGAAGCAGAACATCAGCAGGATGTTGGGCGTCACCAGCCCCATATGTGCCAGCGCCGCCAGCGTGGTGGCCCCGCTGAGGCCGATGCCGAGCGCGGCCAGCGCCACCAGGCGGCGGTCGTACATGTCGGCGATGGCACCGGCCGGCATCGCCACCAGCATGATCGGCAGCATCAGGGCGGTCTGCACCAGCGCCACCTTGTCGGCGGACGCGGTCATCTGCGTCATCGCCCAGGCGGCGCCGACGCCGTTGATCATCAGGCCGAGATTGGACAGCAGGCTCGCCAGCCAGATCCGCCGGAACAGCGCGTGCCGCAGCGGCGCCGCGATCCCGTCGCCGGAAAACAGCCCGCGCTTCGCCGTGCCCGCCATCTGGGTCTGACCCTCCGCCGTCCTCACCGCATCGCCGATTCATCGGCGCTCGAACAGTGATGCCTGCGAAGCGCTCGCGCTGTCCAGAGCCAACGTGGCGCAGCTCTCAGGCCAGGGTGCGGCTCACAGGTGCGCGCTGAGATCGGTGATGGTCGGCGCGTCGCCGTTCAGCGGATTTTGCGGGTCGCGGCCGTAGCGCAGCGTCTCGAACCGCATGGCGCGGGCGTCGATCATCACCAGCCGGCCGACCAGGCCTTCGCCGAATCCGACGATCTCGCGGATCGCCTCCAGCGCCATCATCGAGCCGAGCACGCCGGCCAGCGCCCCCATGACCCCGGCTTCTTCGCAGCTCGGCACCGTTCCGGCCGGCGGCGGTTCCGGAAACAGGCAGCGATAGGTCGGGTTCGGCTCGCCGGCGGCGTTTCGTTCATGGGCGCGGATCGTGGTCAGGGATCCGTCGAACTGGCCGAGCGCGGCGGTGACCAGCGGTTTCTTGGCCAGATAGCAGGCGTCCGAGACCAAATAGCGCGTGGCGAAATTATCCGAGCCATCGAGCACCAGGTCGCAGCCGCCGATCAGCGCCAGCGCGTTGGAGCCGTCGAGCCGTACCCGATGCGGCACCACGCGGACATTGGGATTGAGCGCGAGGATCCGGCTCGCTGCGCTGTCGGCCTTGCGGGCGCCGATGTCCGGCGTGGCATGGATCACCTGCCGCTGCAGGTTCGACAGCGTGACGATGTCGTCGTCGACGATGTCGAGCATGCCGATGCCGGCGGCGGCCAGATACATCAGCACCGGCGCGCCGAGCCCGCCGGCGCCGACCACCAGCACCCGCGCGTTCTTCAGCGCCGCCTGCCCGGGGCCGCCGACATCGCGCAGCACGATGTGGCGGGCATAGCGTTCCAGTTCCTCGGCACTCAGCATGATCGGATGGTATCCTTCACTTCCACGGCCGGGCCGGCACCGTCATTTGGAAGACGCGCATCCGGTTCATCCTTTCCTGTCGCCGCAATGGGGATGAGGCAGGCGAGCTGTCACGCTGCGGGGCGCGTCGAACCGGCGCAGCATTGGCGCCGACCAAGCGGGTGTGGTTATTTGCGCATGGCGCAACGTTGTTCGGGAATTGTCATGAGATCGATGCTGGCTGCAACCCTGATCGTCGCCAGTGCCGCCACGCTGGTGGTGCATGGCGTTCACGCCGCACCGAAGCAGGCTGCCGCCGCGCCTCCGGCGGCACAGACACCGGCCGAGACGGCGAAGACCCTGACCCTTGCCGAGCGTCAGGCGATTCAGTCCGATCTCGCCTGGACCGGCGATTACAACGGTCTGATCAACGGCGATGTGTCCGACCGGATGATCGCCGCCATCAAGCAATTCCAGACCAATCAGGGCCACAAGCCGACCGGTGTGCTCAATCCGCAGGAGCGCGGACAGCTCGCCCAGGCTTCGCGCAAGCTGCAGGCCAGCGTCGGATGGAAACTGGTGTCCGATCCGGTCACCGGCGCGCGGCTCGGCGTGCCGACCCGGCTGGTCCCGCAGCAGGCTTCCGACGCCAACGGGACGCGCTGGAGCTCTTCTACCGGCACGATCCAAGTCTCGCTTGCACGGCGTAAGGAGGCGAACCTTTCGACTGCCAAGCTCGCCGATCAGGAGAAGAAGGAGCCCGGCCGCAAGGTGGAATACAGCGCGGTCAAACCGGACTTCTTCGTGCTGTCGGGCACGCAGAACCAGAAGAAGTTCTACATCCGCGGCAGCTTCAAGGACGCCGAAGTCCGCATCCTCACCGTGCTGTACGACCAGGCCACCGAAGGCACCATGCAGCCGGTCGTAGTGGCGATGTCGAGCGCCTACAATCCGTTTCCGGGTGGCGTCCAGGCCGGCCCACCGCCGCGTAAGAAGGTCGAATATTCGACCGGCACGATCGTGGGCGCCGACGGCGCGATCCTCGCCGATCGCGAGGCAGTCGACGGCTGTCTGTCGATCGTGGTGGCGGGCTACGGTCCTGCCGATCTTGCAGATCGCAGCAAGGAGCACGAACTGGCGCTGTTGCGGATCTACGGCGCGTCCGAGCTGAAGCCGTTGCCGATCGGCGGCGGCGCCGCCAAGCCCGGCCCGGTCGAGGTCACCGGCGTCGCCGATCCGCAGAGCCAGGGCGGCGGCGCGGCCATCACCACCGTCAAGGCGCAGCTCACACCGGCCGGCAGCACCGGCGGCCTCGCCGTGACGCCGCCACCAAGCCTCGGCTTTTCCGGGGCACCGGCACGCGATGCGGAGGGACGTTTCGCCGGGCTGACAACGCTGCGTCTGCCGTTGGTCGCAGGGGCGGCGGATGGCGCCGCGGTGCAAGCGTCGCTGATTCCAGCCGACGCCGTCCGCAGCTATCTCACCGGGCTCGGCGTCAAGTCGGCCGATGGCAGTGTCAAGGATGTCAAAGCGAGCGTCGTCCGGGTGATTTGTGTGCGGAAGTAAACGCCGTGCAGCTCGGCTTGCCCAGCAAATTAGGGTTGGTCGGATCGACGTGTATCATGATGTTCGGCTGATATTTATGAGATTGCCGAAAGCTGAATTTCGTGAAGCCGATCGTCTATTGCGGCGAGGAGATGCCGATCGGTCATCTCGCGCCAATGAGAATCGCGTGCCCCTGCGCGCCGATGAATCGAGAATTGCTGATCGACGTTGGATTCGCCAATCATTGCTACACCGAGAAATTCATCAAGGGCATCCATTCGCCCGACCAGATTGTCGTGACTGAAGCAAGAGATCGGCACAGAGTGTTCTGTCCGGTCCGGTACAAGCTTTCCTTCCGGCTCCCAAAGCTGATTGAAGCTCTGCCACGCAGCAAGGTCCACCAGACCTCGCAACGGCGCAATTACGTTTACGTCGTTCGGCTCGAACTGGAGAAGCGTCCTTATGAGATCTATTTCATGCTCCAAAGGGCCGCGAACAATGCCGAGGCCGATTTGCGCCTGATGGTCGAAAGCGCGTACCTTGCTGAAGCAGGCTCGAACGTCAGTCGACGTCCAAACAGCATTCGTTTCATGATCCTGGCGTATAAGATCTTGGCCAACCAGCCGGTCAGGTTCGCGCCACGTTGAAACGAAAAAGACCTCCCCGAAGGGAGGTCTCGTTTCGGTTTCCACTTCGGCCGTTCGGCCTATCTCGCTCACGCGTGGACCAAGCGAACTTGGCGGGGAAGCGCTTTTCCAACCGATCTATCGCTTCATGTACACATGATACCGTACAAGGTACTTAGTTTCAACGGCTGGAGTTTCAAGTTTCGAATCGGTTTGATCTCTGCCAACGCCTTGATCTGACGAGATTGTTTTGCTGGTTTGTGCTTGTTCCGCTGGGGGCGCCTACTTCTGACAGTTCGGGCACCAGAACGTCGACCGGCCGTTCTGCACGAAGCGCTGCACCGTGCCGCCGCAGGTCGGGCACGGCTCGCCTTCGCGGTCGTAGACTTTGAACGAATGCTGGAAGTAACCGAGTTCGCCGCTGGTCTGGCGATGGTCGCGCAGTGACGAGCCGCCGGCCTTGATCGCTTCGCCAAGCACCTCGCGGATCGCCTCGGTCAGCCGCACCGCGCGGTCGGTCGGCTCCTCCTTGCGATTGGCCAGGGTCGAGGCTTTGCGCTTCGGCGACAGATGCGAGCGAAACAGCGCCTCGCAGACATAGATGTTGCCGAGCCCGGCAACCACGCGCTGATCGAGCAGCGCCGCCTTCAGGCTGGTCTGCTTGCCGGCGCAGGCTTTCGCCAGCAGGCTGGCGTCGAATGCGTTGCCGAGCGGCTCCGGGCCGAGGCCCTTCAGGTGGGGCTCGGTGTCGATCTCGCTGCGCGGAAACACCTTCATGAACCCGAACCGGCGCGGGTCGTTGAACACGATGCGGGCGCCGGACGCCATGTCGAACACGACGTGATCGTGGGTACGGTTCTCGCTGCGTGGATAGTGGAACTCGCCCGGCGTGGTCTCGCCGTCGGCCTCGACCACCCGGAACGAGCCGGACATCCCGAGATGCATCAGCAGCACGTCGCCGCTCGACAGGTCCGCCAAGAGATATTTGGCGCGCCGGCCCAGGCCCGTCACGGTCTGGCCGGTGAGGCGGGCGACGAAATCCTTCTGCAGCGGGAACCGCAAATTCTCCCGGTGCGCTACCGCGCGGTCGATCCGGAATCCCTCCATCGCCGGCTGCAGCCCGCGGCGGACGGTCTCGACTTCGGGGAGTTCAGGCATGATTGGCTCGTCAGGATGACGGGGAGGGCTTGATTCGTCGCGAAAATCGGTGCCCCAAAGCTAGGGCATTCAGGCAATAGCGCCTCCGCATCAAGCGCGCTATATGGTCGGCCGCGGACCGCGTTTTCGTGTTTCGGGCGGCATTCGGCCCGAAAAGCCGTCCGCGCGCAGGAGTTGAAGGCATGACTGAGCCGGGCGAGACCACGCATTTCGGCTATCGCGACGTTCCGCTGGACGAGAAGCAGACGCTGGTCAACGACGTGTTTCACAGCGTCGCCGGCCGCTACGACCTGATGAACGATCTGATGTCGGGCGGCATGCACCGGTTGTGGAAGGACGTGATGATCACGACCCTCAACCCGCCGCGCGACGACACGCCGTTCCGGCTGCTCGACGTTGCCGGCGGCACCGGCGACATCTCGTTCCGTGCCGCCAAGGCCTCGGGCGCCGGCTTTCACTCCACCGTCTGCGACATCAACACCGATATGCTCGAAGTCGGCCGCCAGCGCGCGGTCGAGCGCAATCTCGACGACAAGGTCGACTTCGTCGAGGGCAATGCCGAGAGCCTGCAGTTCGACGACCGCAGCTTCGACGCCTACACCATCGCGTTCGGCATCCGGAACGTGCCGCGGATCGATCTGGCGCTGAAGGAGGCGTATCGGGTGCTCAAGCCGGGCAGCCGCTTCCTGTGCCTGGAGTTCTCCAGCGTCGATGTGCCCGGGCTGGACAAGATCTACGACCTGTTCTCGTTCAAGGTGATCCCGCAGATCGGCCGCGTCGTCACCGGCGATGCCGACAGCTATCAGTATCTGGTCGAATCGATCCGCAAATTCCCCAAGCCGTATGACTTCGCCGAGATGATGCGTGACGCCGGTTTTGCGCGCGCCAACTGGCAGGTGATGAGCGGCGGCATCGTCGCGCTGCATTCGGGCTGGCGTTTGTGATCGCAGCACTCACTCATGTGGCGCGGCTCGGCCGCGCCGCCTTCGTGTTCGCGCGCGAGGGCGTGTTCGGCGTGGTCGATCCGGCGCTGATTCCGCCGGCCGGTCAGGTGCCGGTGCGGCTGGCGCGGCTGATCGAGCGCCGCGGCGCCAAGTCGGGCGCGCGGCTGACGCGGGCGCTGACCCGGCTCGGTCCGGCCTATCTCAAGCTCGGCCAATTCCTCGCCACCCGCCCCGACGTTGTTGGCGTCGCGATGGCGCGCGATCTCGAAAGCCTGCAGGACCGGCTGCCGCCCTTCTCACAGGACGAAGCCGAGCAGGTGATCGCGACTTCGCTGGAGCGGCCGGTCCGCGAGCTGTTCATCAGTCTCAGCCCGCCGGTGGCGGCGGCCTCGATCGCCCAGGTGCATCGCGGCGAGATCGAAGTCGACGGGGTGCGCAAGCAGGTCGCCGTCAAGGTGCTGCGGCCGAACGTGTCGTCGCGGTTCAGGCGCGACCTGTCCGACTTCTTTTATGTGGCCGAGAAGGCCGAGCTGTACTCCGCCGAGGCGCGGCGATTGCGGCTGGTTGAGGTCATCAACACGATGTCGCGCTCGGTCGCGATGGAGATGGACCTGCGGCTGGAGGCAGCCGCGGCGTCCGAGATGGCCGAGAACACCAAGGACGATCCGGACTTCCGCGTCCCGACCGTCGACTGGGATCGCACCAGCCACAACGTCCTCACGATGGAGTGGATCGACGGCATCCCGCTGAACGATCACGCCCGTCTGAAGGACGCCGACGTCGACACCGTCGAGCTCGGCCGCAAGGTGATCCAGAGCTTTCTGCGCCATGCGCTGCGCGACGGCTTTTTCCACGCCGACATGCATCCGGGCAATCTGTTCCTGGATCGCGACGGCAAGCTGGTGGCGGTTGATTTCGGCATCATGGGGCGGCTGCTGCCGAAGGAGCGGCGCTTCCTCGCCGAGATCCTGCTCGGCTTCATCACCCGCAATTATCGCCGCGTCGCCGAGGTGCATTTCGAGGCCGGTTATGTGCCGCCGCATCATTCGGTCGAGAATTTCGCGCAGGCGATCCGTGCGATCGGCGAGCCGATCCACAATCGCACCGCCGAAGAAATCTCGATGGCCAAGCTGCTGACGCTGCTGCTCGAGGTCACCGGCCTGTTCGACATGCGGACCCGGCCGGAGCTGATCCTGCTGCAGAAGACCATGGTGGTGGTCGAAGGCGTGGCCCGATCGTTCGATCCCAAGCTCGACATCTGGAAGGTTGCCGATCCGGTGGTGCGCGAATGGATCCAGCGCAATCTGGGCCCGATCGGCAAGGTCGAGGGCGCGCTCGCCGGCGCTGGTGAGCTTGGTCACACCCTGAGCGGCCTGCCGACCATCGTGTCGCGCGCCGTCACGGTGCTGAACCAGCTCGAGGTCATGACCAAGGACGGCCTGGTGCTGGCGCCGGAGACCATCGCCGCGATCGGTCGCAATGAGCGTGGCCGTACCCGCGGCCGGACGGTGGCGCTGTGGGTGATCGCCGCAACCTTCATCGGCGTGCTGATCGCGCTGTCGCGGATGATCTGATCGCATTGCATTCATCTCTTGAATGCAATGCGGGCGTCGATTAGCCTTTCCGCATGGCCAATCTGACGATCCGCAAGCTCGACGACGTCCTCAAAGCCGAACTGCGCCAGCGCGCGGCCGCCAATGGCCGCTCGATGGAGGACGAGGTCCGGGTGATCCTGCGCGATGCCTGCCACAAGCGGCTCGGCTTCGCGGAACCCTTGTCGGCCGAACCTTCCGTTCCGTCAGTCCCCATGCCCGAGGATCCGCCGGAGGGCGCGCGCTCCCAACCGCAGCCGGGCGGCGCGCGGGTGACGCTGATCGTCGGCGGCGGCATCGCGGCCTACAAGGCGATGGACCTGATCCGCCGGCTGAAGGAGCGCGGTGCCGATGTCCGCGTGGTGCTGACCAAGGCGGCCCAGCAGTTCGTCACGCCGCTGACCGCCAGCGCGCTGTCGCATCAGCGCTGCTACACCGATCTGTTCGACCCCTCCAGCGAGTTCGATGCCGGGCACATCCGCCTGGCCCGCGATTGCGACCTGATCGTCGTCGCGCCGGCGACTGCCGACCTGATGGCCAAGATCGCCGGCGGTCATGCCGATGACCTTGCGACCGCGATCCTGCTCGCCACCAATCGCCAGATCCTGCTGGCGCCGGCGATGAACCCGCTGATGTGGAACAACGCCGCGACCCGGCGCAATGTCGCCCAGCTCAAGCAGGACGGCGTCGTGATGGTCGGCCCCAATGCCGGCGAGATGGCCGAGCGCGGCGAGGCCGGTGTCGGCCGGATGGCGGAGCCGATCGAGATTGCCGCCGCCGCCGAGGCGCTGTGGCGGCCGCAGCCGCCGAAGCCGCTGCTCGGCAAGCGCGTGCTGATCACCGCTGGTCCCACCCACGAGCCGATCGATCCGGTGCGCTACATCGCCAACCGCTCGTCCGGCAAACAGGGCTACGCCATTGCGGCTGCTGCGGCTGCCGCCGGCGCCGAGGTGACGCTGATTTCGGGTCCGGTCGAGCTGCGCGCGCCGGCGGGTGTCGATCTCACCCGTGTGGAGTCGGCCCGCGAGATGCTTGCTGCCGTCCAATCGTCGCTGCCGGCCGATGTGGCGATCTTCGCCGCTGCGGTGGCGGACTGGCGCGTCGCCAGCGAAGGCGAGCAAAAGCTCAAGAAGGGGGCCGGCGGGCCGCCGCCGTTGCGGCTCACCGAGAATCCCGACATCCTCGCCACGATTGCGAAGTTGACCGAAGGCCGGCCGCCGCTGGTGATCGGCTTTGCGGCCGAAACCGAAAACCTGATCGACAACGCCACCGCCAAGCTCGCCCGCAAGGGCTGCGACTGGATCGTGGCCAACGACGTGTCGCCGGCCACCGGCGTGATGGGCGGCGATCGCAACACCGTGCATCTGTTGATGCGCCATGGCGCCGCCACCGATCTCGAATCGTGGCCGCTGATGACCAAGGACGAAGTGGCGACCGCGCTGGTGGCGCGGATCGCCCAAGCAATGGCAGTTCTAGCATGAGCCAAGTGATCACCGTTTCGATTCGCCATCTGCCGCACGGCGAAGGCCTGCCGCTTCCGGACTATCAGACAGCGAATGCCGCCGGGCTCGACCTGATCGCGGCGGTTCCGCAGGGCGCGCCGCTGACGCTGCAGCCCGGCCGCTATGTGCTGGTCCCGACCGGGCTCACGATCGCACTTCCGGAAAACTACGAGGCTCAGGTACGGCCGCGTTCGGGGCTCGCCGCCAAGCACGGCGTCACGGTGCTGAACGCGCCGGGCACAATCGACGCCGATTATCGCGGCGAGATCGGCGTGCTGCTGATCAATCACGGCACCGAGCCCTTCCCCATCTGCCGCGGCGAACGCATCGCCCAGATGGTGATCGCGCCGGTCAGCCGCGCTCGGTTCGTTGCGGTCGACGCACTGCCGGAAACCGGCCGCGGCGCCGGTGGTTTCGGCTCGACCGGCCGCTGAGTAGCGGCACCGCATTGAGGTGATACTTCCGCGACTCCACTACATTTAGTGTCAAGCACGGCCGGAATCGGCGCCGGAAAATATAAACCGTCCGTTTGCGAACGGTCGCGCCTCCGTTCACGGTCTGGACTCTTACCCCCCGAGTCGCGATGGCGATAATGTCCATTGATTCGGCTATGGCGCGGCTTGTGAGTTGCGCCGTGCGGTTTGGGGCAATCGATGTCAGGCGTATTGGGGTCCATACGTCGGACCAGTCTGTCGTGCACGGCGTTGGTGCATGGTCTGGCTGGGACGGCCGTGATGGTCGTGTCGTCGCCGGCGCGCGCCGCAGACGATCGCCTGGCCGCCGTCACCTCGTCGCTGCTGATCGATCTCAACCGCCACGAGATGATGACGCTGATCGTCTCGCTCGCGGCGTTGGGCTTTTCGGTGATGGCGGCGATCATGCTGGTCCGGACGCGGCAGCGTGCGGTCGAGCGCGAGGCTGCGCTGCGCGCCGATCTCAACGGCCTGCAGGCGGAATCCGATCGTTTCCAGGCGTTGCTGTTCGCAGAGCCGCAGGTGCTGGTGTCCTGGACCGCGGGTGAGAGCCAGCCGCAGATCAGCGGCGACACCGCCTTGTTCATGCCTCCGGACGCCCAGAACCGCCAGTCGCAGCGCATCCTGGCGTTCGGCACCTGGCTGCCACCCGAGCCGGCGCTGCAGATGGATCACGCGGTCGATGCGCTGCTCGACAAGGGCGAGGGGTTCCTGCTGCAGCTCGTCACCTCCGGCGGCCGAGCGATCGAGGCGATGGGGCGGGCCGTCGGCGGACAGGCGGTGGTGCGGATTCGCGAACTCAGCGGCGTGCGCCGCGAACTCGCCGACATGACCCGGCGCTTCAAGGCGCTGCAGGAAGAAACCGAAATGCTGCGCGGCTTCGCCATCGCCGCGCCGTGGCCGATCTGGACCCGACGCACCGACGGCACGCTCAGCTTCGCCAACGCAGCCTATGCGCGCGCGACCGATGCCAGCGACGCGGCGGATGCGATCAGCCGCAATCTCGAATTGCTCGATACCGGCGACCGCGCCGCTCTGGCCCGCTCGCTCGGCGACAATGCCGAATTCACCGGCCGGCTGCCGATCGTGGTCGGTGGCGAGCGCCGCTATTTCGACGTGCGGGCGCTCAAGGTGCCCGGCGGCAGCGCCGGCATCGCGGTCGACGCTACCGAAACCGCCGCGCTCGGCGCCGCGCTGGAGCGAATGGCGGATGCGCATCGCCGGACGCTCGATCAGCTTTCGTCCGGCGTCGCGGTGTTCGACGCGCAGCGGCGGCTGAAGTTCTACAACGACTCCTATCGCAAGCTGTGGGACTTCGACCGCATCTTCCTCGACAGCCGTCCCGACGATTCCACAGTGCTCGACCGCCTGCGCGCCGAGCGCAAGCTGCCGGAAGAGCGCGACTTCAAGGCCTGGAAGAACAAGCTGCACGAAGCCTATCGGGCGGTCGAAGCCGAAAAGGACGTCTGGTATCTGCCGGACGGCCGCGCCGTCAGCATCGTCACTACGCCGAATCCCGAGGGCGGCGTCACCTATCTGTTCGACGACGTCACCGAAAGCCTCGACCTCAAGCGTCGCTATGGCGGCCTGATCGACGTCCAGCGCGAGACGCTCGACAACCTCTCCGAAGCCGTCGCGGTGTTCGGCTCCAACGGCTGCGCGCAGTTGTTCAATCCGCCGTTCGCGCGGATGTGGCATCTGACCGCGGAGGCGATGCAGAGCCAGCCGCACATCGAGGCGATCGAGGAGTGGTGCCGGCCGCTGTTCGACGACGACGTGTTCTGGCAGGCGCTGCGCGGTGCCATTACCGGCATCGACGATCGCCGTCACGTCCTGCTCAAGCTGGAGCGGAAGGACGGCAGCGTGCTGGCGTGCAAGACCATGCCGTTGCCGGACGGCGCCACGATGCTGACGTTCCAGGACATCACCGACACCGAGAACGTCGAGCGGGCGCTGCGCGAGCGCAACGAGGCGCTGGAGACGGCCGACCGCATTAAGATCGACTTCGTCCACCACGTTTCCTACGAGCTGCGTTCGCCCCTGACCACGATCATCGGCTTTGCGCATTTCCTCAGCGATTCCTCGACCGGACCGCTGACCGACAAGCAGGCCGAGTACGTGAACTACATCACGACCTCGACCAACGCGCTGATGGCGATCATCAACAACATCCTCGATCTCGCCAGCATCGATGCCGGGGCGATGACGCTCAATCTCGGGCCGATCGACATCCGCAAAGCGATCGACGCCGCCGCCGAGGGCATTCAGGACCGGCTGGCGCGCGACCAGATCGCCCTGCAGATCGACATCGATCCGACGATCGACCGCTTCATCGGCGACGAGCGGCGAGTCGTGCAGGTGCTGTACAATCTGCTCGCCAATGCGATCGATTTCTCGCCGCCGCAGGGGACGGTTCGGCTGGCCGTGCGCAAGGGCGAGCAGCGCGTGGCGTTCACCGTCGCCGACGCCGGGCCGGGAATCGCGCCGGCGTTCAAAGAGAAGATGTTCGATCTGTTCGAAAGCGACCCGCAGGGGTCGCGGCATCGCGGCGCCGGGCTCGGGCTGTCGCTGGTGCGCTCGTTCGTCGAACTGCACGGCGGCAAAGTCCAGGTCGAGTCGGCGATCGGCCGCGGCACCTCGGTGACCTGCGAGTTTCCGATCGAGCCGGCCGCCCAACGTCACGCCGCCGAATGAGCGCGGCGGCGACATTCTCGGTCGCGCTCGCGAACGAGGTCGCGACCACGCGGCTGATGGCCGAAGTGGCGCTGCTGATCGGCCCGGGCGATGTCGTGACCCTGTCGGGCGATCTCGGCGCCGGCAAGACCGCCGCGGCGCGGGCGATGATCCGTTATCTGGCCGCGGACGACACGCTGGAAGTGCCGAGCCCGACCTTCACGCTGGTGCAGACTTACGATCTGCCGCCGTATCCGCTGCTGCATGCGGATCTCTACCGCGTCGAGGATCCGTCGGAGCTGGAAGAGATCGGGCTGTCGCCGCTGCCGGACGGGACCGTCGCGCTGATCGAATGGCCCGAGCGCGCCGCCTCGGAGCTGCCGGAAGACCGCATCGATATCGCGCTGAGCCATCGCCCGGCGCTGGGCCCGTCGGCGCGCGCTGCGGAGATCACCGGTCACGGCAAGGCTGTGAAGCAGGTCGAGCGCCTCGCCGCGCTGCGCAGCTTCATCGAAACCGCCGGCTATGCGGACGCCGAGCGTCGCCACATGCCGGGCGATGCCTCGACGCGTTCCTACGCGCGGCTGCAGCGCGGCGGCGAGAGCGTGATTCTGATGAACGCACCGCGTCGTCCGGATGGTCCGGCGCTGTATGCCGGCAAGAGCTACAGCGCCGCGGTGCATTTGGCCGAGGATGTCCGGCCGTTCGTTGCCATCGCCCAGGGGCTGCGCGAACGCGGCTTCTCGGCGCCTGCGATTCATCATGCCGATCTCGACGCGGGCTTTCTGATCACCGAGGATCTCGGCGGCGTCGGCTTCGTCGAAGGCTCCCCTGCGGCGCCCGTCGTGGAACGCTATCAGGCCGCCGCCGACATGCTGGCGGCGCTGCATGCCAGGCCGCTGCCGGATCATCTGCCGCTGTCGGCGCGCGAGAGCTACGCGGTGCCGAGTTTCGACGAAGACGCGATGATGATCGAGGTCGGGCTGATGCCGGAATGGTATCTGCCGGATCGCGGCGCACCGCCGACCGAGGTGCTGCGCGCCGAATTCGCCGCGCTCTGGCGCAAGCTGCTGGCCGGCATCGGGGCCGAGCCGCGGACCTGGGTGCTACGCGATTATCATTCGCCGAATCTGATCTGGCTGGAGGACCGTCCCGGTATCGAGCGCGTCGGAATCATCGACTTCCAGGACACCGTGCTGGGCCCTGCCGCCTACGACGTGGTGTCGCTGCTGCAGGATGCCCGGATCGACGTGCCCGAGGCCGTCGAGCTGTCGCTGCTCGGCCGCTACGTCAAAGCCCGGCTCGCCGCCGATCCGGAGTTCGACGCCGCCGGCTTCGCGCGGCTCTATGCGGTGATGTCGGCGCAGCGAAATACACGGCTATTGGGAACTTTCGCCCGACTCAACCGGCGGGACGGCAAGTCGCAGTACTTGAAACATCAGCCGCGGGTGTGGGCGTATCTGGCCCGTTCGCTGGCACATCCGGCGCTCGCCGAGGTCCGGGCTTGGTACCGGGACCATGTGCCGCCACCGCTCTGATTCGGCCGATTTCTTTTACCCATCTTTAGCGCAGCGACCCGTAGTCTTGCGGGGCGTGGCGCCGCGGCATGGCCGGGCGGCACGAAAATCGAACTGCAGGACGACGAGATGGTTGCCGAACGCAATAAGGACGGCCGCGTTGTATTCGACCGCGGGTTGCGCGCTCAGATGATGGCGATCGACGGCACCTGGCGCCGTCCCTGTCTGCTCGAGGACGTCTCCGAACTCGGCGCCAAACTGACGATCGAAGGCTCGGTCGAAGGGCTCAACCTCAAGGAGTTCTTCCTGCTGCTATCGTCTACCGGTCTGGCCTATCGGCGCTGCGAGCTGAGCTGGATCAACGGCGACCAGATCGGCGTGAGCTTCCTGCGCCTCGACAAGAAAAAGAAGCGCCCTGCGGCCCAGGCCGAGAACGCCTGACCTGGTTCTGAAGCGCGTTCTTGCGTGTCCCGCCGAGCTGCCCCCGGCGTCGTATCTCCGTCATGATCCCCGACTACCCAGAGGTCGCCTCCGATAGACCGTTCGGAGCCGCGTGATACAATCGATTCGCGCCGCCTGGTGCGTTCCGAGTCGGAGAACATGACCGTTCGTCCCCACAAAGCCATGGTACTTGCCGCCGGCCTCGGCCTGCGGATGCGACCGCTCACCGATCATATGCCGAAGCCGCTGGTGTCCGTCGCCGGCCGTCCGCTGCTCGACCACGTTCTCGACCGTCTGGCCGAGGTCGGCGTCGCCGAGGCGGTCGTCAATGTCCACTATTTGCCGGACCAGATCATCGACCATGTCGCCGGGCGGACGAGCCCCCGGGTGATCATTTCCGACGAGCGCGATCAGGTGCTCGGCACCGGCGGCGCTGTGGTGAAGGCGCTGCCGCTGCTCGGCGACGCGCCGTTCTATCACCTCAATGCCGATACGATGTGGATCGACGGCGTGCGGCCCAATCTGGCCCGGCTCGCCGAAGCGTTCGATCCGGCCCGCATGGACATCCTGCTGCTGATGGCGCCGACCGCGAACAGCATCGGCTATACGGGCAAGGGTGACTTCGCGATGAGCCCCAACGGCGGCTTGCAGCGGCGCAAGGAAACCGAGGTGGTGCCGTTTGTCTATGCGGGCGCCGCGATCATGTCGCCGGCGATCTTCAAGGACGCGCCGGAGGGCGAATTTTCGCTGACCAAGATGTTCGACCGGGCCGGCCAGCAACATCGGCTGCACGGGCTGCGGCTCGAAGGCGTTTGGATGCATGTCGGCACGCCGGACGCGGTGACTGCGGCTGAACGAGCCTACCTCGCCAGCGTCGCCTGAGAGGGCGGCCGGCGCCGGCCACCTCCTTTCGCCGGATTTGCCGTGCCATGATGGCGAAGGCGAATCAGGACATCGATGCACCTTTTCAGCGTTCCATCTTCGGCGCCGTTTCTGCGCACGATCATCGCGGCCCTGGTCGACGGCCGGCTGGTCGAGGGCTTCGAGGCGCGCACCGCGCCGGAGCGGCTCGCCGACGCCACGCTTTACTTGCCGACCCGGCGCGCCGGGCGGATGGCGCGCGAGATCTTCCTCGATGTGCTCGGCACCGATGCGGTGCTGCTGCCGCGGATCGTCGCGCTCGGCGATATCGACGAGGACGAGCTGGCCTTCGCGCAGGCTGCGTCAGGCCTTGCCGATCTGGAGATTCCGCCCGCGCTCGACGGGCTGCCGCGCCGGCTGTTGCTGGCGCAGCTGATCGCGAGCTGGGCGGCGCGGCTGAAGCCGGACGATCCGGCGCAGGCGCCGCTGGTGGTCGGCGGACCGGCCTCGGCGCTGGCGCTTGCCGACGATCTGGCGCGGCTGATCGACGACATGTCGACCCGCGGCGTCGATTGGTCGGCGCTCGGCACGCTGGTGCCCGATGCGTTCGATCGCTACTGGAGCCTGACGCTCGAATTCCTCAAGATCGCCGGCCACGCCTGGCCGCAATATCTGAAAGAGACCGACCGGATCGAACCGGCGGCACGCCGTGACCGGCTGATCGATGCCGAGGCGCAGCGGCTGGCGACCCAGCGCAGCGGGCCGGTGATCGCCGCCGGCTCGACCGGCTCGATGCCGGCAACCGCCAAACTGCTCACCGCCATCGCGCGATTGCCGCATGGCGCGGTGGTGCTGCCCGGGCTCGATGTCGATCTCGATGATGCGGCGTGGGGCTTGATCGGCGGCAGCCGCGACAAGCAGGGCAAGCTGGTGACGCTGCCGTCGCCCAACCATCCGCAATACGCCATGCACGGTCTGCTCGAACGGATGGGTGTAACGCGCCGCGACGTGCAGCAGCTCGGCGCGGCGGCTCGGCACGGCCGCGAACTGCTCGCCTCCGAGGCGCTGCGGCCATCGTCGGCGACGGCGGTGTGGCACGACCGGCTGAAGGATGCCGAGGTCGATCGTCTGATCGGCGAAGGCACTGATGGACTGACGCTGATCGAAGCGCCGAATTCGGAAGCCGAGGCGCTGGCGATCGCGGTGGTGCTGCGCGAGGCGCGTGAGCAGGGCAAGACCGCGGCGCTGGTCACGCCGGATCGCGCGTTGGCGCGCCGCGTCGTCGCCGCGCTCGGCCGATGGCATCTGCCGGTCGACGATTCCGGCGGCGACTTGCTGATGGAGACGCAGCCCGGCATTTTCGCGCGGCTCGCGGCTGAGACTGCGCTCGAAGGCTGCGAACCGGCGACGCTGCTGGCGCTGCTCAAGCATCCGCTGTTGCGGCTCGGCCGCACCGATCATGGCTGGCGTAGCGCGATCGAGATCTTGGAGCTGGCACTGCTGCGCGGCCCGCGGCCACCCGCCGGCTGTGATGGGCTCACCAAGGAATTTGCGATCTTCCGGGACGAGCTTGCCAAGCTGAAGCGCGGCGAGGCCAGCGCGCTGCATCCGTCCGAGCCGCGCACGCGATTGTCCGAACCTAGCCTCGATGAAGCGCAGCACCTCATCGCCGAGCTCAAAGCCGCGCTCGCGCCGCTGGAGACGTTCGGACCGAGCCCGCTCGATCTGTGCGAGATCGGCGCGCGGCATCGCGACGTCTTGAAGGCGCTGACGGCCGATCACGACGGCATCGTCGAAGTGTTCGAAGGTCCGCAAGGTTCGGCACTGCTGCGGGCGTTCGACGATCTCGCCGCGGTCGGACCGGCGAGTGGCGTGCTGGTCGCCGCGCGTGACTATGGCGAAGTGTTCGAGACTGCGTTCGGCGATCGCGTGGTCCGTCGTCCCGAACGCGCCGAGGCGCCGATCCGCATTTACGGCCCGCTCGAAGCGCGCCTGACCCAGCAGGACCGCATCGTGCTCGGCGGCCTAGTCGAGGGCATCTGGCCGCCGGCGCCGCGGATCGATCCGTGGCTGAGCCGGCCGATGCGGCACGACCTCGGGCTCGATCTGCCGGAACGCCGCATCGGCCTGTCGGCACACGACTTCGCGCAGGCGCTCGGCGCCGACGAGGTGTTCATCACCCACGCTGCGAAAGTCGGCGGCGCGCCGGCGGTAGCGTCGCGCTTCCTGCACCGGCTCGAAGCGGTCGCCGGCGAGGATCGCTGGAATGCGATGAAAGCGCGCGGTCAGATCTATCTGGACTACACGCACGAACTCGACCGCCCCGAGAGCGTGACGCCGATCGCACAGCCTGCACCGAAGCCGCCGCGGATCGCGCGGCCGCTGAAACTGCCGGTCACTGCGATCGAGGATTGGCTGCGCGATCCGTACACGATCTACGCCAAGTACATCCTGCGGCTGTCGCCGCTCGATCCGGTCGACATGCCGTTGTCGGGCGCCGATCGCGGCTCGGCGATCCATGCGGCGCTCGGCGAATTCACCGAGCGCTACCAGGACGCGCTACCGGACGATCCGGTGACGGCGCTGCGCCAGATCGGCCAGAAACACTTCGCGCCGCTGATGGACCATGCCGAGGCGCGTGCATTGTGGTGGCCGCGCTTCCTGCGGATCGCGACCTGGTTTGCCGGGTGGGAGCAGCAGCGTCGCACCGGCGTCGTGCAGGTGCAGGCGGAGCGGCGCGGCACGCTGACGATCCCGCTCGGTGGCGAGCGCAATTTCGAGCTGTCGGCGCGCGCCGATCGCATCGAACGGCGCGACGACGGCAGCTACGCGATCCTCGACTACAAGACCGGTCATCCGCCGACCGGCAAGCAGGTGCGGATGGGGCTGTCGCCGCAGCTCACATTGGAAGCGGCGATTCTGCGCGACGGTGGCTTTGAGGATATTCCGGCGGCCGCCTCGGTGAGCGAACTCACTTACGTCAAGCTCAGCGGCAACGCGCCGCCGGGCGATGAGCGCGTGCTCGAACTGAAGATCGAGCGCAAGGACGAGCCGCAGTACCCCGACGATGCCGCGGATGAGGCGCGTGCCAAGCTGGAAGGATTGGTGCGCCGCTTCGAGGACGAGAAGCAGTCCTATCGTTCGCTGGTGCTGTCGATGTGGTCGCAGCGCTACGGTACCTATGATGATCTGGCGCGGATCAAGGAATGGTCGGCGGCCGGCGGTCGCGGAGACGCGACGTCATGAGCCGCGTCATTCCCAACGAAGCCCGCGCGCGGCAGGAGATCGCCTCCGATCCGTCGGCATCGGTGTTCGTTTCCGCCAATGCCGGCTCGGGTAAGACCCATGTGCTGGTTCAGCGCGTGATCCGGCTGCTGCTCGACGGCGTCTCGCCGGAGCGCATCCTGTGTATCACCTTCACCAAGGCGGCCGCCGCCAACATGGCGGAGCGGGTGTTCACCACGCTCGGCCATTGGGTGAAGCTCGACGACGACGCGCTGACAACCGCGATCGGGGCTACCGGGGTCAAAACGGTCGGTCCTTCGCTGCTGGCGCAGGCGCGAAAACTGTTCGCCTGCGCGCTGGAGACGCCCGGTGGGCTGAAGGTGCAGACCATCCACGCGCTGTGTACGCGGCTGCTGCAGCAGTTTCCGTTCGAGGCCAACGTTCCGGCGCGGTTCAGCGTGCTCGACGATCGCGATCAGGCCGAGCTGATGCAACGCGCCAGCCTCGACGTGCTGCTGCGCGCCGCCGCGGCGCCGGACAGCGATGCCGGGCGCGCGCTGGCATTTGCGATGACCAGCGCCGCCGATGTCACCTTCCGCGACGTGGTCCAGGAAGCCTGCATGAGCCGCGATCGCTTCATGGCGTGGGTGGCGCAGGCCGGCAGTGTCGAGCGTGCGATGGCGCAATTGTCCGCCACGCTCGGCGTTGCGCCGGACGATAGCTGCGAGGTGGCCGATCGCGACATCGTCGATGGCCCGAACTTGCCGCGGTCGGAATGGGCTGCGGTCGCCGCCACGTTCGAAGGCGGCAGCGCCAACGATCAGGCGCAGGCTCGGCGCTTGCGCGAGGCGCTGGCGCTCACTGACGCGGCGCAGATCGACGCCTATCTCCAGGTGTTCTTCACCAAGGACAGCGGCCTGCGCAAAAACCTGATCACCAAGAAGCTCGGCGACGGCGCGCCCGGTCTCGCCGAGAGGCTGCAGCGGGAAGGCGCGCGGCTTGCCGGGCTGCTCGAACGCCGCCGCGCGCTGGCGTTGCGCGAGCGCACGCGGGCGCTGCTGGTGATCGCCGCGCAGGTTGCCGGCAACATCGCGCGCGAGAAGCGCGAGCGTGGGCTGCTCGATTACGACGACCTGATCGACAAGACGCTGGCGATGCTCGACAGCGGCGCGGCCGGATGGGTGCATTTCAAGCTCGACCGCGGTGTCGATCACGTGCTGATCGACGAAGCGCAGGATACGTCGCCGAAGCAGTGGAAGATCGTCGCCCGGTTGATCGACGAATTCACCGCGGGTGAAGGCGCCCGCGACGGCGTCCGGCGCACCATCTTCGCGGTCGGCGACGAGAAACAGTCGATCTTCTCGTTTCAGGGCGCGGTGCCGAAGGAGTTTGCCGAGTGGCGCGATCTGCTGCAGCGGCGGTTCACCGGCGCCGGGCTGACCTTCGAGAAGGTGGCGTTCAACTACTCGTTCAGGTCCGGTGCCGCGATCCTGCAGTCGGTCGATCACGTGTTTCGCGATCCGGCGATCTATCGCAGCATCCACGCCGATACGACTTATCCGGTGCATGCCTCTCTCGCCGACGCGGGACCGAGCCTGATCGATCTGTGGCCACTGGAAGTTCCGGACGATCGTCAGCAGATCGAAGGCTGGCAGGCGCCGTTCGATGCGGTCTCCGAAACCAGTCCCGAGGTCCGGCTTGCCGACAAGGTGCGGGGCGAAATCAGCGAACTGATCAGCCGCGGCACCCGGACCGGGCCGGTCGGCCAGCGCCGTCCGCTGAGCTACGGCGACGTGCTGATCCTGGTGCGGCGGCGCGGCTCGGCGTTCGACGCGGTGATCCAGGCATTGAAGCGCGGCGGCATTCCAGTGGCGGGCGCCGACCGGCTGAAGCTGACCGAGCACATCGCGATCATCGACCTGATGAATCTCGCCGATGCGCTGCTGTTGCCGCAGGACGATCTGGCGCTCGCAGTGGCGCTGAAGAGTCCGCTGTTCGGGCTCGACGACGACGACCTGTTCAAGCTGGCCTGGCAGCGCAAGGGCCCGCTCCGTGCCGCGCTCGCCGATCATGCCGCGGGCGATCAGAGGTTTGCGGCCGTGCAGCGCCGGCTGGAGAGCTACGCGGCCCGGGCACAGGCTGAAACGCCGTTCGGGTTCTTCGCCTGGCTGCTCGGCGGCGACGGCAGCGACAGCGGCCGCGCCCGCATCCTGCGCCGGCTCGGGCCGGAGGCCAACGATGCGCTCGACGAATTTCTCGAACTGGCGCTGAGCTTCGAGCAGAAGCGCGCGCCGTCGCTGCAAGGCTTCATGGCGTGGCTGCGCGAGGCCGACACCGAGATCAAACGCGATATGGAAATCTCGCGTGATGAGGTCCGGGTGATGACCGTGCACGGCGCCAAGGGTCTGGAAGCGCCGGTGGTGTTCCTGATCGACACCACTTCGTCGCCGGCCGACACCCAGCGGCTCAACCTGATCCGGCTGCCGGGCGGCAACGCCGCGCCGGGTTCTGTCGCCGCGATGGTATGGGCGGGCCGCAAGGCCGACGATCCGGAGGTCGTTGCCAACGCGCGCGGCGCGATGATCGAGGAGACCGAGGACGAGTATCGCCGGCTGCTCTATGTCGCGATGACCCGCGCGGCCGACCGGCTGATCGTCGGCGGCTGCATGCCGGGCAACCGCAACGAGGTGCGGCCGCACTCCTGGTACGACCTGATCAGCAAGGGGCTGGAGTCGTCCGGGCTGATGATGCAGCCGGTCCCGCCGGACGGCGTGATCAAGCGCTACTGCCGTCCGGAGGATGTGATCGACGAAACCGGCGCGGCGACGCCGAGCCGCGAGGCGACGGTCACGTCGCTGCCCGATTGGCTGCGCCGGCCCGCGCCCGGCCTGCCGTCCGCCGAACAGGTGTTGCGGCCCTCGGATGCCGAGGACGACGATCGCCGGCGATTGCGGCCAGGGGAGACCGATGCGAGCCGCAGCCGCGCGCTGCAGCGCGGCACGCTGGTACACCGCCTGCTGCAATCGCTGCCGGACATTGCTGCACTGGATCGCCTCGGCGCTGCCGGGCGGTTTCTCGCTCGCAATGCGCCGGACTGGAGCGAGGAGGATCGGGGGACGCTCGTCGCCCAGGTGCTCGGGCTGATCGCCGATGCGAGATTCGCGGCGGTGTTCGGCCCCGGCAGCCGCGCCGAAGTGCCGATCGTCGGACGGCTGCAGCGCCGGGGTGGCCCGGTGCTGGTCTCCGGCCAGATCGACCGCCTGGTGGTGACCGAATCCGAGGTCCTGATCGTCGATTACAAGACCAACCACGCCCCGCCGCGGGTCGAGGCCGAGGCGCCGCGCGCTTACGTCCGCCAGCTCGCCCGCTACCGGGCGGTGCTCGGCGCGATCTATCCACAGCGCACCGTCCGGGCCGCCCTGCTCTGGACCGAAGCGGCTGAAATCATGGAGATTTCGTCCTCTGCGCTGGACGCGGAGCAGGCCGATCTGACGGTGGCGTGAGCCGTGCTTGACCGCACCGCGGTGCGTTCATACGTTCACCCGTCATCACGGCGCGATTCCCGCCGCCGCTCTTCATCCGGTTTCACGAGGTATCCTATGGCCGTTGGTAAGGTGTCAGACGCCGATTTCGAAAACGAGGTTCTCAACGCCCAGGGGCCTGTGGTGGTGGACTTCTGGGCCGAGTGGTGTGGCCCGTGCCGCATGATCGCGCCGGCGCTCGACGAAATCGCCGGGGCGATGGGCGACAAGGTCAAGATCGTGAAGCTCAACGTCGACGAGAGCCCGGTCACCGCCTCGAAGTATGGCGTGATGTCGATCCCGACCCTGATGATTTTCAAGGGCGGCGAAATGGCCTCGCGTCAGGTCGGCGCGGCGCCGAAGGCCAAGCTGCAGCAGTGGATCAGCGCGGCGGTCTGATCGCCGAACCAGGATCGGTTTTCTGAACGGCCGGCGAAAGCCGGCCGTTTGTACGAGGGTTCCCGCTCAGGCCGGAACGATCCAGCCGGTCGCGGCCGCGCGGGCCAAATCCGGCATGAAGTTGCGTTCCGCCAGTGCGGCCATCTCGGCCGAGTCGTAGGGCACGAGGCGCAGCGAGACGTGCCACGCGCCGCGCACCCGGTCGATGATCGCGTAGCTCGCATCCGGTGTCCCGGTCTGCATCACGTGCGGATAAGGGTGGCGGTCGCGATAGCCCGGGCAGCCTGCGCTGCCCGGATTGACGATCAGCCGGCCGTCACGCAGCCGCACGGCGCGTGGAATATGCGTGTGCGCGCACAGAATCAGTGACTGCGGCACGCCCTCCGCCTGCGCCTCGATGGCCGCCTGATCCGACATCCGGATCGCCCCCTCCGGCGTCACGGTTTCGAGCCAATAGGTCTCGTCGCTGCGCGGCGTCGCGTGACAGAGGAAGACGCCGTCGGCGAGCACTTGCGTGGCCGGAATGCCGCGCAGCCAGTCGAGATGATGCGCGTCGAGCTGATCGAAGGCGATCGTGTCCCACGACCCCATGCGGTCGCGTGGGCGATCGATCAGATAGCGGTCGTGATTGCCGAGCACTACGCTCATCTCGAGCGTCATCAGCAGATCAAGCGTGAGCCGCGGATCGAACGGTCCGCTCGCCATGTCGCCCAGGCAGACGATCGTATCGACGCCCTGCGTGCGGATATCGGCGAGCACCGCTTCCAGCGCCGCGATGTTGCCGTGCATGTCGGCGATGGCGGCGATCCGCATCCGTGGGTCTCTTCCGTCAGGTAGGCGGCGTGCCGTTGAGGTTCAGCACATGGCCGGCCAGATACAGCGATCCGGTGATCAGGATACGCGGCGGGAGCTCGTAGGCAAGCGAGGCGATCCGCCGGAGCGCCGCAGGGACGTCATCGGCGAGTTCGACGCGTAGGCCGAGCGCGCGGCCGGCATCGGCGAGATGCTCGGGCCGCATCGCGCCGTCGCGATGCGGGATCGGCACCGCGATCAGGTGCCGGGTCAGGCCGGTGAAGTTGGCGAGGAACGCGGATGCGTCCTTGTTCGCCATCATCCCGGCGATCAGCACCAGAGGCCGCGATACCCGTTCTTCCAGATCGCCGAGCGCGGCGGCGGCGACGCGTCCGCCATCGGCATTGTGGCCGCCGTCGAGCCAGAGTTCGCAGCCTGACGGTGCATCGTTGAGCAGTTTGCCGGACGTCATTCGCTGCATCCGCGCCGGCCACTCGGCCGCCTGCAATCCGGCCTGATAGGCGCTTTGCGGAATCGCAAAGTGCGATTGCGCGCGCAGCGTTGCGATCGCCAGGCCGGCATTGTCGATCTGATGCCGCCCGAACAATTTCGGCGCGTCGAGATCGAGTAGTCCGCGCTCGTCCTGATAGACGAGCCGGCCGTGTTCGAGCTGGACGTGCCATTGCTGGCCGCAGGCGAACAGCGGCGCACGCAGCCGCTTGGCCTCGCGCTCGATCACCTCCATTGCGGCGTCGCGCTGCTCGGCGACGATCACCGGCACGCCGCGCCGCAGGATGCCGGCCTTCTCGGCCGCGATGTCGGCGATGGTCGGGCCCAAGAATTCGGTGTGGTCGATGCCGATCGGCGTCAGCACGCAGGCCAGCGGTTGCTCGATGACGTTGGTGGCGTCGAGCCGGCCGCCGAGCCCGACTTCGAGCAGCGTGACGTCGGCGGGATGCTGCGCGAACAGCCACAGCGCAGCGGCGGTCTCGATCTCGAACAGCGTGATCGGCGCGCCGGCATTGGCGCGCTCGCAATCCGCCAGCGCCGTCGCCAGCGCGTCGTCGCCGACCAGCTGGCCGGCGATCCGGATGGTCTCGTTGACGTGGACCAGATGCGGCGAGGTGTAGGCGTGGACATTGAGGCCTGCGGCCTCGAGGATCGCGCGCAGGAACGCGACGGTCGAGCCCTTGCCGTTGGTGCCGGCGACATGGATCACCGGCGGTAGCTTGCGCTCGGGATGGCCGAGCGCGGCGAGCAGGCGTTCGATCCGGCCGAGATCGAGGTCAATGCGCTCGGGATGCAGCTGCGCCAGCCGCGCGCGCAACTCGGCTACGGACGGCGATGATGGTGGCGTGCTGCCTTCGCTCACGCCTGCGGCGCGGCCGGCGCAGCCGGCGGTTCGGTCGGGTTCGACACCGCCTCGTCGGTGGTCTCGATCGCCTCGATCTCCGGCTTGGCATCGTCGACGGGCGTGGTGGCCACGGTCTCGACCACGGCGGCCGGCGCCTTGGTCAGAATCCGGCACAGCCGCGCCAAAGTCGGGCGGAGGTCGTGGCGGTGGACCACCATGTCGACCATGCCGTGGTCTTTGAGGTATTCGGCGCGCTGGAAGCCGTCCGGCAGCTTCTCGCGGATGGTCTGTTCGATCACGCGGGCGCCGGCGAAGCCGATCAGCGCGCCGGGTTCGGCGATGTGGATGTCGCCGAGCATCGCATAGGAGGCGGTGACGCCGCCGGTGGTCGGGTTGGTCAGCACCACGATGTAGGGCAGCTTGGCTTCGCGCAGCATCTGCACCGCGACGGTGGTGCGCGGCATCTGCATCAGCGACAAGATGCCTTCCTGCATCCGCGCGCCGCCGGAGGCCGCGAACATGATGAAGGGCGCGTGCTTCTCCACCGCGAGTTCCATGCCGCGGATGATGGCTTCGCCCGCCGCCATGCCGAGCGAACCGCCCATGAAGTCGAAGTCCTGCACCGCGACCACGACCGGGAAGGTTTCGAGCTTGCCGAAGCCGACGCGGACCGCGTCATGGGCGCCGGTCTTGGTGCGGGCGTCCTTGATGCGGTCGGCGTATTTGCGCTCGTCGCGAAATTTGAGCGGGTCGGCCACCACTTCGGGCAGCGCGACGTCGTACCAGGTCTCGTGGTCGAACACCGACTTCAGGCGCGCCAGCGCGCCCATCCGCATGTGGTAGTTGGAGCCGGGAATGACGAACTGGTTCTGCTCGACGTCCTTGTAGAACACGAGCTGTCCGGTATCCGGACATTTGATCCAGAGGTTCTCCGGCGTATCGCGCCGCAGAATGTTGCGGATCTTCGGACGGACGACGTTGGTCAACCAGTTCATAACGTGCTCCGCGCGTCGCCGGACAAGGCGCCGCCTGGGTTCATGGCGTTGTCAGGATATGGCGGCGGGGCTCGGCCCCGTCCAGACCATCGTCCTGCTTCGATTGCTGCTATTCGGCAGCCTGTTTCGCACCGCGAACGCCGGCCGCCAGCGAGGCGACCAGATCCGCCACCGCGCCGACCGTCGCCTTGGTGGCGCGACCCTCGGCGTCGAGGCTGGCCTTGACCGCATCGATCAGAGCCGAGCCCACCACCGCGCCGTTCGCCTGCGCGGCGATCGCCTGCGCCGCTTCCGGCGTGCGAATGCCGAAGCCGACGCAGACCGGCAGGCTGGTGTGACGCTTGATCCGCTGCACCGCGGCGCCGACCGCCGAGGCGTCCGCCGAGGCCGATCCGGTGATGCCGGTGATCGAGACGTAATAGACGAAGCCCGAAGTGTTGGCGAGCACCGCCGGCAACCGCTTTTCGTCGGTGGTCGGGGTGGCGAGGCGGATGAAGTTGAGCCCGGCCTTCATGGCCGGCAGGCACAGCTCTTCGTCCTCTTCGGGCGGCAGATCGACGATGATCAGGCCGTCGACACCGGCCTGCTTGGCGTCGGCCAGGAACGCATCGACGCCGTAGATGTAGATCGGGTTGTAATACCCCATCAGCACGATCGGCGTGACGTTGTCGGTGGTGCGGAAGTCGCGGACCAGTGCTAGCGTCTTCTTCAGCGTGGTGCCGGCCTTCAGGGCGCGCAGGCCGGCGGCCTGGATCGCCGGGCCGTCCGCCATCGGGTCGGTGAACGGCATGCCGATTTCGATCACATCGGCGCCGGCGGCCGGCAGAGCCTTGAGGATCTGCAGCGAGGTGTCGAGATCGGGATCGCCCGCCATCACGAAGGTAACGAAGGCAGGGCGGCCCTCGTGTGCGAGATCGGCGAAGCGGGTGTCGATACGGGTGGTCATCAGAACTGCCCCCCGAGATGTTCGGCAACGGACGCGAGGTCCTTGTCGCCGCGGCCGGACATGTTGACGACCATCAGATGATCCTTCGGCAGCTTGGGCGCGAGGTCGGCGACCTTGGCGAGGGCGTGGCTCGGCTCCAGCGCCGGGATGATGCCTTCGAGCCGGCAGCACAGTTTGAACGCGTCGAGCGCTTCGGTGTCGGTCGCGGACAGGAATTTGACGCGGCCGACATCGTGCAGCCAGGAGTGCTCCGGGCCGACGCCCGGATAGTCGAGGCCGGCGGAGATCGAATGCGCTTCCTCGATCTGGCCGTCCGGGTCCATCAACAGATAGGTGCGGTTGCCGTGCAGCACGCCGGGCTTGCCGCCGGCGATCGAGGCGGCGTGCAGCTTGTCGAGGCCGTGGCCCGCGGCTTCGACGCCGTAGATCGCAACGCCTGGGTCGTCGAGGAACGGATGGAACAGGCCCATCGCGTTGGAGCCGCCGCCGATGCAGGCGACCAGCGAGTCGGGCAGGCGGCCTTCGGCCTGCATGATCTGCTCGCGGACTTCCTGACCGATCACCGCCTGAAAGTCGCGCACCATCATCGGATAGGGATGCGGGCCCGCCACGGTGCCGATGCAATAGAAGGTGTCGTGGACGTTGGTGACCCAGTCACGCAGCGCCTCGTTCATCGCGTCCTTCAGCGTGTGGGCGCCGGAGCTCACGGGGCGGACTTCGGCGCCGAGCGCCTTCATCCGCAGCACGTTGGGCTGCTGGCGTTCGACGTCGACCGCGCCCATGAACACCACGCATTCGAGGCCGAACTTGGCGCACATCGTCGCGGTGGCGACGCCGTGCATGCCGGCGCCGGTCTCGGCGATCACCCGCGGCTTGCCCATGCGCTTGGCCAGCATGATCTGGCCGAGCACGTTGTTCACCTTGTGGGCGCCGGTGTGATTGAGGTCTTCGCGCTTGAAGTAGATCTTGGCGCCGCCGAAATGCTCGGTCAGCCGCTCGGCGAAATACAGCGCCGACGGCCGGCCGACATAGTGCTTGAGATGGCCGTCCATCTCGGCACGGAACGCCGGGTCGACCTTGGCTTGCGCATAGGCCTTCTCCAGATCGAGGATCAGCGGCATCAGCGTCTCGGCGACGAAGCGGCCGCCATAGATGCCGAAATGCCCGCGTTCGTCGGGGCCCGACCTGAAGGAGTTCGGCAAAGCTTGGTTCATGTCAGCTCTTGGGTTAGGCCGCGCGGGCGGCGCGGATGAAGTCGCGGATCAGGTCCGGGTCTTTTTCGCCCGGCGAGGTTTCCACCCCCGACGAGACGTCGACGCCATGCGCGCGCGTCACCCGCAGCGCTTCGGCGACATTGCCGGCGTTGATCCCGCCGGAGACCAGGAAAGGCAGTTTGACATCGACGCCGTCGAGCAGCTTCCAGTCGAACGCGGTGCCGAGCCCGCCGGGCCGGGTGGCGTCCTTCGGCGGCCTTGCGTCGAACAGGATGCGGTCGGCGACTGCGGCATAGTCCGGCAGCACCGCCAGATCGTCCGGGCCGGCCACCGCAATCGCCTTCATCACCGGCAGGCCGTAGATCCGCTTGATCGAACGCACCCGCTCCGGGCTCTCGCTGCCGTGGAATTGCAGCCAGTTCGGCCGAAGCTGCTCGACGATGGCGTCGAGCAGGTCGTCGTCGGCATCGACGGTGAGCGCGACTTTGGCGGCGCGGCTGCGGACTTGACGGCCGAGCGCATCGGCGAAGTCGATGTCGAGGTGACGCGGTGAAGCGGGGAAGAACACGAAGCCGACCATATCGGCGCCGGCTTCGACCGCTGCTTCCAGCGTGTCGGCGGTCGTCAGACCGCAGATTTTCACAATGGTGGACATGGCTATGCGCTGAATCTGGGTTGCCGGCGCTCCAGGGCGCCGCAGAGAACGCGCAGTCTTACAACGTCGCGCGGGACTTGTCGCGTCCGGCGCCGGTGGAACCGTTCTCGAGCAGCAGCCGGCGCGGTTCGCTCTGTGCCGGCGTCGCCATGCTGGCACGCAGGCTCGCGAGCTGGTTCTGCGCTTCGATGGCTTCGGCCTGATGCCGGCGGGCGGCGCGTCGCCAATGACGCTGTCTGAACCAGGTGGCGATACCGCCGAGGATCACGCCGATGATGGCGGTGGCGATGATCACGACGAACAGCGGCAACCGGATATTACCGAGCGGGCTGGTGGGGTCGAGCGGGTCGAACGACACATCGACCATGTGGCGGTTGGCGACCGCGAACACCACGAGGATCAAACCGAGCGGGATCAGCACCAGGGCCGTCAGGAATTTCTGCATGTCATTCGCTCGCCTGGCTCGGCAATGGAGCGTCGCGCTACGCTGTATCGCTGGTTGGGGCGTCGTCGCCGCTGTCGCGGTTCAGCCGCTCACGCATTTCCTTGCCGGTCTTGAAAAACGGCACGGTCTTCTGCTCGACCGGCACATGAGCCCCGGTGCGCGGATTGCGGCCGGCCCGTGCCGGACGATGCTTCACCGAGAATGCGCCAAAGCCGCGAAGCTCGACCCGATCCCCACGCGCTAATGCATCGACGATTTCGTCGAGGATCGCGTTGACGATGTTCTCGACGTCCCGCTGGTACAGGTGCGGGTTGTGCTCGGCGATACGCTGAACGAGTTCGGATTTGATCATCGAAGATGTGGTCCGTGCGTGCGGACCGCCATTTCCGTGAAAATGCCGTGAACTGTCAAGACGCTAAATCGGATGGACGTCCGCGGAAACAGCGGCTTGGCGGCAGTTTCGGCACCGTCTTCCGGCGAAACGCCGCCAGCGCCTGCACGCCCAGCGGGCACAGATCAGATCAATGCGAGGCGGCCGGTGCCCACAGCGCCAACATGCCGTCCATACTGAGCCGCTCGACCGACTGCATCGCGCCGGTCTGTTCGACGCGGCGCGCCATCGCACTGAGGCCGACCGCGTCGAATGCGATCGACGCCGCAGCGCGCAAGAAAGTCAGATCGCCGAATTGCGGGGCCAGCTTGTAGTCGCGCACCGGCAGACCGGATTTGACGTTCTTGGCCTTCTCGAGCCAGGCGATTGCGGTCTTTTCGTTGCCGAGTTCGTCGATCAACTTCAGACCGATCGCCTGCCGCCCGGTGAACACGCGTCCGTCGGCGACGACGTTGAGTTGATCGTCGGTCATCTTGCGGCTCTGCTGCACCATGCCGCGGAACCAGGCGTAGGAATCCTTCACCAGCGATTCCAATGCGGCGCGCGCCTCCGGGCTGGTCGGTTCGAAGCCGTTCGGCGCGGCCTTCAGCGGCGACGATTTCACTTCCTCGACTTTGACGCCGACGGTCTTCAGCAGTTCCGACACGTTCGGATACTGGAACAGAACACCGATCGAACCGACCAGCGAGGTCTGCTGGGCAACGATATGGTCGGACGCGAGAGCCGCGATGTAGCCGCCCGAGGCGGCGAGCCCTTCGACCACCACGACCATCGGCTTCTTCGCCTTCAGCCGGACCAGCGCGTCGTGCAATTCCTCGGAGCCTGCGGTGGTGCCGCCCGGCGAATTGATGTGAACGACCACGGCCGAATAGGACGACTTGCCGAGCCGGTCGAGCGCTTCGATGCGTTCGTCGTTGCTGCGGATCAGGCCTTCGATCTTGATGCGGGCGATCGATCCGGTCGAGGTCAGCGCACCGCGTCCGGCCGGCGACACCATCGCGCCGATCGCCACCACGGCAACGATCGCCACCAACACGGCGGCCACCCGCCAGAACGTCAGCTTCCTTCGCATCCGGCGGCGATCGACGATCACATCGGAATCAAGCGACATCAGCGGTTCTCCGGTCGGCGGCCATCATGCGGTTGTCGGGCGGGATCGTTGACGACCCATGATCGGATTACATCAATTGCAATCCAATATGAAGAAAACATGGTTCGTGCCGCAGCGTACTCGGCTCGCCGCGGTTGCGTGGTACTGGCCGTCACATGGCTGACCGCGTGCAACGACATCGCGTGCAATGACATGCGTGCAACGAAAAAGGGCCCCGGCGATGCCGGAGCCCTTCGATTTCGTCAGGTAAGCGCGAGGCTTACTTGTCGCGCTGCTTGAGCGCGGTGCCGAGAATGTCGCCCAGCGTCGCGCCCGAATCGGACGAGCCGTACTGCGCGATGGCTTCCTTCTCCTCGGCCACTTCCAGCGCCTTGATCGACACCTGGACCTTGCGGGCCTTCTTGTCGAACTGGATGACGCGGGCGTCGACCTTTTCGCCAACCGCGAAGCGGTCGCTGCGCTGGTCGTTGCGGTCGCGCGCCAGCTCCGAGCGCTTGATGAAGGTGTTGAAGTCGGTGCCGACGATCTGCACGTCGATACCGCTTTCCTTCACGTCGAGCACTTCGCAGGTCACGACCGCACCCTTCTTGACGTCGCCCGGCTCGGCGAAGGGATCGCCTTCGAGCTGTTTGACGCCGAGCGAGATGCGCTCCTTTTCGACATCCACGTCGAGCACCACGGCCTTGACCATGTCGCCCTTCTTGAAGTTGTCGATCACCTGTTCGCCCGGCTGCTTCCAGTCGAGGTCCGAGAGGTGGACCATGCCGTCGACGTCGCCGTCGAGACCCAGGAACAGGCCGAACTCGGTCTTGTTCTTGACCTCGCCTTCGACGGTCGAGCCGACCGGATGCTTCTCGACGAACACTTCCCACGGATTGCGCATGGTCTGCTTGAGACCGAGCGAGATGCGGCGCTTGACCGAATCCACCTCGAGCACCTGCACTTCGACTTCCTGAGAGGTCGAAACGATCTTGCCGGGGTGCATGTTCTTCTTGGTCCACGACATCTCGGAGACGTGGATCAGGCCTTCGATGCCCGGCTCGAGCTCGACGAACGCACCGTAGTCGGTGATGTTGGTGACGCGGCCGGTGAAGCGCGCGTTCAGCGGGTACTTGGCCTCGATGCCCTGCCACGGATCGTCCAGCAGCTGCTTCATGCCGAGCGAGATGCGGTGAGTCTCGTGGTTGATCTTGATGATCTTGACCTTGACGGTCTGGCCGATGGTCAGCACCTCGGTCGGGTGATTGACCCGGCGCCAGGCGATATCGGTCACATGTAGCAGGCCGTCGATGCCGCCGAGGTCGACGAACGCACCGTAATCGGTGATGTTCTTGACGACGCCGTCGATCACCTGACCCTCTTCGAGGTTCTGCACCAGCTCCTGGCGCTGCTCGGCGCGGGTCTCTTCCAGCACGGTCCGGCGCGACACCACGATGTTGCCGCGGCGGCGATCCATCTTGAGAATCTGGAACGGCTGCGAGTTGTTCATCAGCGGCGCGACGTCGCGGATCGGACGGATGTCGACCTGGGAGCGCGGCAGGAACGCCACGGCGCCGTCGAGGTCGACCGTGAAGCCGCCCTTGACCTGATTGAAGATGACGCCGAACACCTTCTCGTTGGCGTTGAACGCCTTCTCGAGCTTGCCCCAGCTCTCTTCGCGGCGCGCCTTGTCGCGCGACAGCACGGCTTCGCCGAGCGCATTCTCGATCCGGTCGAGGAACACCTCGACGGTATCGCCGACCTTGATCTCGTTGTCGCGGCCCGGACCGGCGAATTCGCGCAGCGGCACGCGGCCTTCGGTCTTCAGGCCGACGTCGATGACGGCCATGTCCTTCTCGATCGCGACCACCTTGCCCTTGATAACCGAGCTTTCCTGCAGGTTACCGCCGGCGAAGGACTCGTCGAGCATCGCAGCGAAATCGTCACGGGTCGGATTGTAAGTGTCAGTCGAAGCCATTTGTTCTCCAGATGCGGATGTCGCCGGCAGTTCGGTTGAGGGCCGTCTCGCGCGCGCAGTGTCAGGGGTCCGCGAACCTGACGACCGCCCAGCACATCGGTGCGGAGCGGGCCGGCAGCATGCCTGCACGGTCGAGACGTTGATCCGCGGTGAGGCGGATCGCAGATAGGGGCATTCCAGCAGAACGTCCGGCGGCAAAAGAAGCGACGAATCCGAAACGGATCGCGCGGTCTTTATCCGGCCATCGCGGCGGTGGCGGCGGAGCGGGCGAACCTCCAATGACGGCGTCAGTTTGGTCCTTAGACCCGACGCCGGCCCGCTCGAACGGCCTCGACAATGTCGATGGCGGCCCGGACGCCGCCTTCTATATCCAAATAGGAATTATCGAGCAAGACTGCATCCGGTGCTTGCTTCAGCGGTGCCGCGGAGCGGTTCTGGTCGCGTTCGTCGCGCTTGAGGATGTCGGCCAGGATGACCGCCTCGTCGGCGGGCTCGCCGCGGGACTGCGCTTCCAGGAAGCGGCGGTGGGCACGGACCTCGGCGGAGGCGACCACGAAGATCTTCACCTCGGCATCCGGGCAGATCACCGTGCCGATGTCGCGGCCGTCGAGCACGGCGCCCGGCGGCGTGGCCGCGAAGCTCTGCTGGAATTCGACCAGCGCGGCGCGAACCCGCGGATGCGCCGACACCACCGAGGCGGCCTCGCCGGCGGCTTGACTCTTCAGCGCCGGGTCGTCGAACCGGGCCGGGTCGAGCGTGCGGGCGACCTCGGCGGCACGCGCCTCGTCGGTCAGGTCGGCACCGGCGTCCAGCATCGCCTTGCCGACCGCGCGGTAAATTACCCCGGTATCAAGGTGCCTGAGTCCGTAATGCGCGGCCAGCCGCTTGGCGAGCGTGCCCTTGCCCGATGCGGCAGGTCCGTCGATTGCGATGATCATTCTCTGTTGCATTCCAATTGCTTGGTGCGCCTGTGCGGTCAGCGTGGCACTCCGACGCGGACAGGCGATCGTTTGCAGCCGTGAACGACTGGGTATAAACCCGCGATCCGCCGAAGCCAGCCTCGTTGGCGATTTCCTATCAATCTCTGCCCGGACCCTTCCTGGATGGCCACGCCCGCTTTCGTCAAACGCATTACGCGATCGGATGCGGTCCTGTCGCTCGGCGTCAACTTTTCCAAGATCTATTTTAAGTTCGTGATGTGGACCGGCCGGTACGACCGGCAGGCCGTTCCGATCCCCGAGCCTTACATCCTGGCGATGTGGCACGGGCGGCTGATCATGGCGCCGATGCTGCAGACCAAGAGCAAGCCGCTGGTCGCGCTGATCAGCGGACATCGCGACGGCAAGATCATCTCCAGGGTCGGGGCCGCGTTCGGGATTCAGACCGCGGTCGGCTCGTCCTCGCGCGGCGGCATGCGGGCGGCGCGCGAAATGATGCGGCTTGGAAAGTCCGGCCACAGCCTGTTCGTCACGCCCGACGGCCCGCGCGGTCCGCGGATGCGCATCAACAGCGAGGGCGTTCTCGATCTGGCGCGGCTGACCGGCATGCCGATCCTTCCGGTCTCGGTCAGCCTGTCACGTCACAAGCTGCTTCGGAGCTGGGATCGGCTGATGCTGCCGGGATTGTTCGCAAAGGTTGCGATCCGGTTCGGCGAGCCGATCACCGTCGAGGCAGGCTCGCCGACCGCAGAGATCGCCGAGCGGCTGCAGGCGGCTCTGACCGCCGCGCAGAACGAAACCGACCGGCTTGTCGGCGTTCAGCCGGTCGAAGCGGCCTGAAGCTCAGCCGAATTCGGCGCCGAGCCGCCGCATCATCGGGACGAAGTCCGGGAAGCTGGTGGCGATGAAGGCGGTGTCGTCGACCGTCACCGGCTTGTCCGAGGCGAGGCCCATGGCGAGAGCCGACATCGCGATGCGATGATCCATATGGGTGGCGACCACGCCGCCGCCCGGCACATGGCCCTTGCCCTCGACGATCAGGTCGTCGCCGGCGATCTCGACCGCGACGCCGTTGACCCGCAGCATTGCCGCCGTCGCTTCCAACCGGTCGCTTTCCTTGACCCGCAATTCGTGCAGGCCGCGCATCACGGTGGTGCCTTCGGCGAACGCCGCGGCAACTGCCAGCACCAGATATTCGTCGATCATCGACGGCGCGCGCTCCGGCGGCACCTCGACGCCCTTCAGCTTCGAGCCCCGCACCCGGAAGCGGGCCATCGGCTCTCCGGCATCGCCCCGGACATCGTGTTCCTCGATCGAGGCGCCCATTTCGCGCAGCGTCGTGATCAGCCCGGTGCGCAGCGGGTTGGTCATCACGTCGGTCAGTTCGATGTCGGAGCCGGGCACCACCAGCGCCGCCACCATCGGGAAGGCGGCCGACGACGGATCGGCCGGCACCACCACAGGAGCGCCGCGCAATTCCGGTTGGCCGGTTAACGAAATCTTACGGCCGTGAGCGCCTTCGGCCTCGGTGACGATGGTGGCGCCGAAATGCTGCAGCATCAGTTCGGTGTGGTCGCGGCTGGCTTCGGCCTCGATCACGGTGGTGACGCCGGGCGCCGACAGGCCGGCGAGCAGCACGGCGGATTTGATCTGCGCCGACGGCACCGGGGTGCGGTACAGAATCGGCAGCGGATCGCGGGCGCCCTGCAGGGTCAGCGGCAGCCGGCCGCCCTCGTGGCTCGACATCACCTTGGCGCCCATCAGCTCGAGCGGATCGACGATTCGCCGCATCGGCCGGCTGCGCAGCGACGCATCCCCGTCGAACGTCGCCACGATCGGCGATCCCGCCACCGCGCCCATCGCCAGCCGGCAGCCGGTGCCCGAATTGCCGAAATCCAACGGGCCTTCCGGCGTCGCAAAGCCTGCGACGCCGACGCCGTGCACGCGCCATTCGCAATCGCCGGTGCGCTCGACCTTTGCGCCCAGCGCGCGCATCGCCTTGGCGGTGTTGAGAACGTCCTCGCCCTCGAGCAGGCCAGAGATTCGGGTCTCGCCGACTGCCAGCGCGCCGAGAATCAGCGCCCGATGCGAAATCGACTTGTCGCCCGGGACGCGCGCGGTGCCGTGCAGCGCGCCGCTCTTGCGCGCCTGCAGCGGCGTAGGCTGGTTCGAATCGGTCAAGATGGTGGTCCCTTGCGGCTGCGGGTGATTCGGCTCGGCGCCACGGCCCGCCTCGCGGCCTTCGGCATAAACCGCTATTGACAGCGGCGTGCCAACTAGCCAAGTGAAGCACCGTTTTTCAAGAAATCCCAAGGTTGCACAAGTGGCGAAATCCGATCTCGGAACCAAACGTATTTGCCCGACGACGGGCAAAAAGTTCTACGATCTGAACAAGAACCCCGTGATTTCGCCCTATACCGGCGAAGTGGTGCCGATTGCACCGGTCGCGGCGCCGCGCACCCGTGCGGAACAGCGCGCGCCCACTGGCGCGGATACCGAAGCGCCCGAGGCGATGGAGTCCGAAGAGCTGGTGTCGCTCGAGGAAGCCGATGCCGAAGAGAACACCGGCAAGGTCAAGGCCGCGGTGCCGGAATCCGAGGACGATATCGAAATCGACGAGTCGATCGACGACGATGACGACGATTCGACCTTCATCGCCGATGAAGAAGAAGAGGATGAAGACGTCACGGACATCATTGGTGACGTTTCTGGCGATGAGGAGACTTGAGATCGTCGCCGATATGTGATCAACGATTGCCGCGCGGCCAATTTTGATTTGCGCCGCGCACCCAGGGTAAGGGGCCATAGCTCAGCTGGGAGAGCGCTTGCATGGCATGCAAGAGGTCGGCGGTTCGATCCCGCCTGGCTCCACCATCCTTCCCCCTCAGGCTTTTGTTTTGCTCAGGCGCACATCCAGCGCCGCCGCTCAGGCCCGAAGCGCTGAAGCCTCCTACGCGCTGCGAACGAAGCCGAAGCCCGCCGGCATTTGCCAAGACGATGCGGAGAACGGTAAGTTCGCCGTCCCTTTGAAGCTTCGGTAAGAAAGCCCTTATGACCTCTGCATCGATGCCCGGCGCGATCGCCGGATTGCGCGTGATCGATCTGACCCGCGTGCTCGGCGGCCCCTACTGCACCCAGATCCTCGCCGACCACGGCGCCAACGTCATCAAGGTCGAACCGCCGGCCGGCGACGAAGTGCGCGACTGGGGCCCTCCCTTCCATGACGAGGACGCGGCGTATTTTCTCGGCGTGAACCGCAACAAGCGGTCGATCGGCCTCGACCTCGCCTCGCCCGGCGGGCGCGAGGTGCTGCTGAAGATGCTCGAAGGCGCCGACGTGCTGATCGAGAACTTCAAGCCCGGCACGCTCGACAAATGGGGCCTGTCGAACGAAGTGATTCGCGAGAAGTTTCCGCGGCTGGTGCATTGCCGGATTTCGGGCTTCGGCGCCGACGGCCCGCGCGGCGGCAACCCCGGCTACGACGCCATCATCCAGGCGATGACCGGCATGATCGCGGCGACCGGCTCGCCGGAGAGCGGACCGGTGCGAATCGGTGTGCCGCTGGTCGACATCACCACCGGCCTCTACGCAACGATCGGTATCCTGATGGCGCTGGCGGAGCGTGAGCGCTCCGGCAAGGGGCAGTTCGTGGAGACCACGCTGTACGAAACCGGTCTCGCGATCATGCATCCGCATACCGCTAACTACTTCCTGCACGGCAAGCCGCCGTCGCTGACCGGCAACGAGCATCCGAATCTGGTGCCGTATTCGACCTTCAACGCCCGCGACGGTCAGATCTTTACCGGTGTCGGCAATGACGGCACCTTCCGCAAGCTGTGCAAGGAGATCGGCAAGCCGGAGCTGGGCACCGATCCGCGCTTCGCGCGCAACAAGGACCGCATCGCCAACCGCGCTGCGCTCCGTGCCGAACTCGAGGCGGTGTTCAGCCAGCACGATGCGGTGCCGCTGTGCGACCGGCTGCTCAACGCCGGCCTGCCGGCCGGTCCGGTGCAGTCGATCGACAAGGCGCTGACCAGCCCGCACACCGCTTACCGCGGCGATGTGATCGAGAAGGATTGGTACAAGGGCGTGGCCTCGCCGATCCGGTTCGAGCGCACCAAGGCAAGCCTGCGCAGCCTGCCGCCGAAGTTCAGCCAGCACGCCAGCGAGGTGCTCGGCGAGTTCGGCTATTCGGCCGACGACATCTCCAAGATGGTCGCTGACGGCATCGTCAGCGGTTCGGAGCGCAAACGCTGATCGGAACGGCGCCGGCGGCAAAGCCGGCGCCGACGACTGCGATGCAGCAATTCTTGCATCGCATCATAGGCTTCTCCGGCGGCAGCGATGCCGCCGCTTCCCTACCCGGCGGCCGCTCGATACGGTCATGTGCCTGTCATTGCGTGCTGCTACGCGCGCCCACCACGACAGTGACGTGCCCAACCGGGAGGTTTTCATGGCATTTCGACCCTTTGGCCTGACTGCGGTCGCCGCGACGGCAATCGCTGCGACGTTGGCGCTGGCTGCGCCGGCGCATGCGGTCACCGAGATTCAGTGGTGGCACGCGATGACCGGCGGCAACAACGACGTCATCGTCAAGCTGGCCAACGACTTCAATGCCGCACAGAGCGACTACAAGGTGGTGCCGACCTACAAGGGTGGCTACGCCGATACCATGAACGCCGGCATCGCCGCGTTCCGCGCCGGCAATGCTCCTGCCATCCTGCAGGTGTTCGAGGTCGGCACCGCCACCATGATGGCGGCGACCGGCGCGGTGAAGCCGGTCTACAAGCTGATGCAGGAGACCGGCGAGCCGTTCGATCCGAAGGCATATCTGCCGGCGATCACCGGCTACTACTCGACCTCGAAGGGCGAGATGCTGTCGTTCCCCTTCAACTCGTCGTCGATGGTGATGTGGGTCAATCTCGACGCGCTGAAGAAGGCTGACATCGCCGAGATCCCGAAGACCTGGCCGGAGGTGTTCGACGACGCCAAGAAGCTGAAAGCGGCCGGCTACGCCACTTGCGGCTTCTCGACCGCCTGGGTCACCTGGGCCAATCTAGAACAGCTCTCGGCCTGGCACAACGTGCCGCTGGCCAGCAAGGCCAACGGTCTCGACGGTTTCGACACCAAGCTGGAATTCAACGGGCCGGTGCAGGTCAAGCATCTGCAGAAGCTGATCGAGCTGCAGAAGGACAAGACCTACGATTACTCCGGCCGCACCAACACCGGCGAGGGCCGCTTCACCTCGGGTGAATGCCCGCTGTTTCTGACCTCGTCGGGCTTCTTCGGCAACGTCAAGAACCAGGCCAAGTTCAATTGGACCAACGCGCCGATGCCCTACTATCCCGACGTGAAGGGCGCGCCGCAGAATTCGATCATCGGCGGCGCCTCGCTGTGGGTGATGGGCGGCAAGTCTCCTGAAGAATACAAGGGCGTCGCCAAATTCCTGGCGTTCCTGTCCGACACCGACCGCCAGGTCGCGATCCACAAAGCCTCGGGCTATCTGCCGATCACCAAGGCGGCCTACGAGAAGGCCAAGGCCGACGGCTTCTACAAGGATCAGCCTTACCTCGAAACGCCGATCAAGGAACTCACCAACAAGCCGCCGACCGAGAACTCCCGCGGCCTGCGGCTCGGCAACATGGTGCAGCTCCGCGACGTCTGGGCCGAGGAAATCGAGCAAGCACTGGCCGGCAAGAAGACCGCCCAGGAAGCCCTCGACGCCGCCGTCACCCGCGGCAACGTGATGCTGCGGCAGTTCGAGAAGACGGCGGTGAGGTAGCTACTTCAAACGC
>NZ_QUMK01000023.1 GCF_010907035.1 Rhodopseudomonas sp. BR0M22 | reverse complement strand
CCAATATGCGCGCCAAGAGCCAGCAGCACATGATGGCGATCTCGACCCGCCGCACCCTCAGCGGCGCCGTCACCGACGTGCTCGTCGAACTCGGCGACCCGGCTGTGGTGCAGAGCACGGTGAAAAACCCGGGTGCCGAATTCTCCGACAACGGCTACAGCACACTGGCGCGGCGCGCCGAGCACGACGACGACCTCGCGGACGCGCTCGGCCAGCGCACCATTCCCCGTGCGCAATACCTGAAGATGATCGCGATCGCCTCGGCGACGGTCCGCAGCAAACTGGAAGCCGTCAATCCGCAGGCTTCGGCCGACATCGAGACGGCGGTGCGGGAGGCGAGCCGGCTGGCGCGCTCCGCCACCAGCGGCATCAACCGACAGACAAGCATCGCCCACGGTCTGGTCCGTTCGTTGTTCGAAGAAGGACGCATCGACGCCGCCGAAGTCCACAACTTCGCCACGCAACGTAAATTCGACGAGACAAATCAGGCGATCGCCTGCCTCGCCAACATCACGGTCGAAACCGCCGAAGCCATGATGGTGGAGTCCCGCGACGAGGGCGTATTGATCCTCGCCAAGATCTGCAACCTGACGTGGGACACGGTGCGCGAGATCATCTACATGCGCGACGAGATCAACGGAACAAGATCGCCGGATCTCGAGGAATGCCGCGAAACCTACGAGCGGCTGCGCCCTTCGACCGCCCAGCAGGTCCTGCGTTTCCACCGCATGCAGCAAGCCGCCGCAGCGGCACCGTCGGCTGCCTGAGCAGCCGGCGGCATCACGCTCACAGCCGGTAGCGCAGACCGCCGAACACCACGCGCCCCATCCCCGGATTGAACAGTGCCGATGCAGCCGTGGCGGTTTCGACCGCGATCGCGGTCGAAATGTAGCGCTTGTCGAGCAGATTGCGTCCCTCGATGTAGCCGGACCAGCCGGTGCCGCGGTCGTAGCCGAGCTTGAAGTTCACGAGCGCGTAGGGATCGACCGTCAGCGTGTTGGCGTTGTCGGCATAGAACGCCTGCGGCATCCATTCGACGTTCGGGCCGGCGTAGAAGCCGCTGGCATGCTTGTAGAGCACCTCGGCCCGAACATAGTGCGCGGGCACTGCCGGCAAACGATTGTTTCCCCAGGTGGCGTCACTATCGAACCGGAAGTCACTATAGGTGTAGGCGACGTTGAACCAGAACCGGTCCTCCGGCGCGAAGGTCGACTTAAGGAACGCGACTCCGAGTCCTGCTTCGATGCCCTGATGCACCGTGCGATCCGCATTGCGGATCGTGCAGGCGCCGAGCGTCGCCGGGCTGGTAAGACACTGGAGCTCGTTGCGGATGTCGGCGCGATACAGCGAGACGTCCCAAGTCAGATCCGGCCGCCGGCCGCGTGTGCCCACCTCATAGGTCGTCACGGTCTGGGCATTGATGTCCGTGCTCGCCGGTGACGCGAAGGTGGTGACGTCGTAGGTCGGAACCTCCGCGCTGCGCGAGATATTGCCGTACACCTGCCAGGCCGCGTCGACATCCCACAAGATGCCGATCTTGGGACTGAACGGGTTGTAGGCACGCCGTCCCGACTGATCGCCGTTCGCCAGGAAGCGGTCCTGCTGATCGCGCACCGCGTGCAGGAATTGGGCGCCGGCGACCAGCGCGACATTGGGCAGGACGTAGAACGAGTTGTCGGCATAGGCCGAGACGTTCTGCGACTTCCACAGGTAAGACGCCGCCATCGGCCCCTTCACCGCCGCACCGACGTTCCAATATTGGTTGATGTCGATGGTGCCGTTCTGGATGTTGACGCCGGTGATCAGGCGGTTGCGGAAGCCACCGATGAAACGGTCGTCGGTGGCGCGGGCGAAGCCGCCATAATCGTGGACGTGGAAGTCCAGCCACTGATAGATCGGGTGCATCACGTGGCGTTCGAGGACGAACGCACCGAAATCGACCGTGGTCTCGTCGAACCGCAAAGTCGTCTTGTTGGCGACGCGCACCGAGTCGATATTGCGCTGCTGGTCCTGCTGCACCCACACCGGATTCGCCGCACGCGGCGAGTTCAGCGCCTGGTCCTTGGTGACCTCACCGGGAATCTGCGCCCGCCAGCGGCTGACATTCAGATAGAACCGGGTCTCCACATCGGGCGAGAACTGATAGCCGACATTGGCATTCAGCCGCTCGGCGTCGGTCTTGCTGTGCTCGCGATAGCCGTCCTCGCGCTGCGCCGACATCGTCATGTACCAATCCGCGGCGCCGGCGACCCCGCCGGTCGCAACCTGCGACTTCAAGTAGCCGAAGCTGCCGCCGTCAACACGTGCCTCGAACTCGGGCGCGTCGCGCCCGGTCGGCATCACGAAGTTGATCGCGCCGCCGAGCGAGTTGGCGCCATAACGCAAGCCGTTCGCGCCCTTGTACACCTCGATATAACGATACGCAGTGGGATCGATCTCGTAGAGGTCGAACAGGCCGTCCGCAGTGTTGATCGGGATGCCGTCCATATACGGGTTGATGCCGCGATTGCCGTAGGCGCGGGACAAGCCCGAGCCGCGGATCGAAATCCGCGCGTCCGGCCCCCAGCGCTGCTGGATCAGTACGCCCGGCACCCAGCCGAGCGCGTCCTTGATGGTGTTGGCCGGCGAATTCTTGAACGCCGTGTCGGGCACCAGCGCAACCCCGCCGGGGACTCGTTGGATTTCCTGGCGTGCCTGCTCAGTGGTCGGCACCGTCAGGCTTGCCGTCGAGCCCGAACCTTGCTGGACTCCCGGACCTGCGGTCGGCCGCGCGGAAGCCGCGCCCCGATTAGCGCTGCGCACTGTGCGACTGCCACCCGACGTGGCACGTGGCTTCGAACGGCCGGCGGAAGGCAGCGCCTGAGCCGGCGCCTGCACCGTCACCGGCGGTAGCGGCTCTCTCGACGTGCTCTGCGCCAGCGCGGAAGCGCCGAACATAGAGACTGACGCGACCGCCGCGGCGGAGGCCAGCAGCACGCGGCGAGACGACGGCAGGATGCACGACATCCTGTGCTTCACGCATGAAATCAACATCCGCGTCACCACCTTGCCTTGAAGCCGGCATAAACCGCGCGGCCGGTGCCGGGTTCGAACAGCGGCGAATTGGCGTTCGCCTTGTCGATGATGCTGGCCGAGGCGATGTAGGTCTTGTCGAGCAAGTTGCGGCCTTCGATGTAGATCGAATACGGCCCGCCATTGTCGATGCCCGCTTTGAGGCCGAGCAGCGCGTAGGGCTCGGTCTGAAGCGTGTTGGCGCTGTCGACGTAGTAGGCCTGCGGCACCCATTCGACGTTCGGGCCCAAATAGAAGCCGTTCGGATTCTTGTAGAGCAGCTCGGCGCGCAGATAGTGCCGCGGCGCGCCGGGCAGCAGGTTGTTGCCGAACTTGGCGTCACCGTCGAAGCGGAAGTCGTTCAGCGTGTAGGCCATGTTGAGCCACAGCCGGTCGGGCGCACCGGCGCGCTCGAACAAATGCTTGAACAGCGTCACGCCGAGGCCGGCTTCGACACCTTGATGTAGGGTGCGGTCGGCGTTGGTGACGTTGCAGTTGCCGAACGCGCTGTAGAGACACAGCAGCTCGTCCTTGATCTCGGCCCGGTACAGGCTGAGATCCCAGGTGACGTCGGGCCGCCGCCCGCGGGTGCCGATCTCGTAGGTGGTGGCGCGCTGCGGCCGGATACTGGTGAACGGGATCGTCGGAATGCCGGGGCCCGACGCACTCTCGCCAAAACTCGGCACCTCGGCGCTACGCGAGACGTTGGCGAAGGCCTGCCAGTTCGGATCGATCTGCCAGAGCAGCCCGCCCTTCGGGCTCCACAGGTTGAACTCGGTAGATCCGGACTGATCACCATCCGACAGGAAGCGATCGCGGCGGTCGCGGGTGGCGTGCAGGAATTGCGTGCCGCCGACCAGCGCGACGTTCTGCAGGAAGTAGAACGAGTCCTCGATGTAGACGCTGGTGTTGGTCGACTTGTCGAGCGACGACGATGCCAGCGCGCCCTTCTGCCCGGCTACGTTGACATACTGCTTGTTGTCGATCCGGCCGTTCAACAGATTGACACCCGCGACCAGGCGATTGCGATAGCCGCCGATGATGCGGTCGTCGGTGACTTTGGCGAAACCGCCGTAGTCCTGGTAGCGATAGTCGAGCCACTGAAAGATCGGATGCATCAGATGGCGGTCGACGCCGAACGCGCCGAAATCGACCACGGTGTTGTCGAACCGGATCGTGGTCTTGTTGGCGAGCCGCACGGTGTCGATGTTGCGCTGCTGATCGAGCGCGATGTTGCCGGCCGCCGCGGTCTGCGGCGAGTTCAGTGCGATGTCCTTGGTGACGGTGCCGGGGATTTTCTGGCGGACGCTGTTGGCGTTGAGATAAAAACGCGTCTCGATATCGGGCGTGATCTGATAGCCGACATTGCCGCTCAGCCGGTACGCCTGACCATCGCTGTGATTGCGGAAGCCGTCCGCGGCTTGCGCCGAAGCCGTGATGTAACCATCCCAGGCGCCGTTGACGCCACCGGCATTGGCTTGCAACCGGCGATAGCCGAACGCGCCGGCATCGACGCTGACGCCGTTGGGGAACGGATCGCGGCCGGTCTTGGTGACGAAATTGATCGCGCCGCCGAGCGAATTGGCACCGTACTGCAGCGCGTTGGCGCCCTTGTACACGGAGACATAGTTGTAGGCGGTCGGGTCGATTTCCTGGAAATCGCCGTAACCGTCCGCGGTGTTGATCGGAATCCCGTCCATGTAGAGCTGCACGCCGCGCAGATGGAAATTGCGCGACAGGCTCGAGCCTCGGATCGACAACCGGGTGTCGTCGCCCCATTTCGGCTGCGCGAACACGCCGGGCACGTAGTCGAGAATGTCCTTGATGGTATTGGCCACCGTCGAGTTGCGATAGGCGTTGGCCGGTACCAGCGCGACGCCGCCCGGCGTTTGCTGGATATCGGCGAGCGCCTGCTGCACCGTGAGTACGGTCAGCGCCGGTCCGCGTGCGATGTCGCTGGCTGCCGGTGCGGCTGACGGCTGCGCGGCGGGCTCGGCACTACGCACGGTGCGGGTCGGCCGCGAGGTCGCGCCGGGCTTCGGACGGGCCGGTGCGGACCGTGCGGCCTGATCCGGCGCCTGCACGGTGACCGGCGGCAGGTTGTTTTCGGAACGGCTTTGCGCCGCGGCTGGAACGACGAAGACACAAGTGGAGACGAGCGCGGTGGCCTGCGCGAGCACACGGCTGCGCAACCGCGGACATGCGGATGACATCAGAAAACTCCGGCGACAGATCGGACGATGAAGCGAACGCGCGCAAGCACGCGTGATCGTCAGATCAGAGCCGGCGGGCCGCGTGGCTGGTAATCGAGCGACGGCTGCAGCGCCACAAACGGCGCGGCGCGCGGCGTCTCGTAACGGATGCTGAAAGCGATCCGGATCGCCAGCGCCGGAGGCAGCAGCGGCGGGGTCGCGCTGACGTGCTGGCCGAGGCACAGCGGACAGCGGATCGGAACCGCCTTGGCCGGCTGGCCGGCATCGCCCGGGGCAGTATCGGCGTCGGTGACGGCGAAGCAGAACTCATGGCCGCTCAGAAGCTGCACCGGCGATTGGCTGGCGAGCAGCGCGCTGGCGAGAACGACATTGAGCACGAGCGCGTAGGCAGCGACCCAAGCCGCCACCACTGCCCTCGCCCGTCGTCGTGAAAACCCGCTCATCCTGCGCCCCTTGGTGTTTTGCTACCATAGGCGCTAGGCGAGTCAAATTCATTCGCAATCAGTTACATCCCGGAGGCGCGGCGGACTTTGCGTCAATAGCGCAGCACCCGCGGCCCCAGCAGCGCGCCGATGCCAGCGACGATTGCGGTCGCGAGCGTGTACCAGGTGGCAACGAATAGCGGTGAATCGTCGACACAATGCGCAGCATACAGCGTACCGGCGAGCCCCGCCGACAGCATGCCGGCAACCGCGCCGACGAGCACCGGGCGCGACGGCGCGCCGCGCCGCAGACCCAGCAGCGCCGCGCCGAGGATCGGCAGCGACAACACCGGAATTGCGCCGAGGCACAGCATCGAATTATGGCCGACCAGCCGCGTCATCGCCGAGGTGCGATGCGGCAGCATCGCTTCGGCTCCGATCGCAAGACCGAGAATCGCGAGCGGGGCCAGCAGCAGCAGGCGCCAGCCTTTCGCTGTCGCCTCCGGGCGCGACAGATGCAGCGCGACGGTGATCGCCGACAGCGACAGCGCCAGCGTCACCACGAATTTCAGATCGAAGAACGGATTGTGCATCGCCTGGGACAAATCGGGGCGTAGCCCGAGCGTCGAGAGCAGCAGCGCCGCCGAGACCGGAAGCGCCACCAACAGCGAGGCGGCCAGCACCTGCCCCACCGGCCGGTAGCGGTCGGCGCCGTCGGCGGCGAGCGCTTGGATCAGGCGATCGGTTTCCATGGTCACACCGTTCTCAGTTTGGCTGCGAGCGCCGACAGGCCGCGATGCAGCGCCACCCGCACTGCGCCCTCGCTCATCGACAGCTTCGCCGCGGTGTCCTTGATCGAGGCACTGTCGACCGCGATCGATTGCAGCACCTCGCGCTGCCGCGCCGGCAACGCTTCGAGATGCTTCGTCACCTCGCTCGCCGGCAGCGTCTCACGCGGCGGTTCGCTCGGCAGGGTCTCGGCGAAATCGTCGATGTCGACGAACACCCGGCGACCGCGGCGGCGCAGGGTGTCGATCAGCTTGTTGCGCGCGATCGCGAGCAACCAGGGTGCAAACGGCGCGGTGCCGTCCCAGGTGTGCCGCTTCAGATGCACGGCGAGCAGAATCTCCTGCACGATGTCCTCGGCCTGATCGACGGGCTGTCCGGCGCGCGCGAGCCCGCGACGAGCCCCCGCGCGCAGCACCGGCGTGACACTTTCGAGGAGGCGCCGGTAGGCGATGCTGTCGCCGGCATTGGCCGACAGCATCAGCTCGGTCCATTCATCGTCACGTCCGCGCACGCACGCTCCCGAAAGACAGTTCGGTTCCGATAGTCGTTCGTTACACCGCACCGCTCCGATCACGCCGTCGTGACCAGACCGGGAGGCAGACGGTGGCCCGGCGAAACTCATAGCATTGTTGTGCCAGCGCCAACCATCTTCCGCATCGTTGCCAAGATGTTGCCGCGGATCAGCAACGATTCCTCATGGTTTGGCCGCGCTGACGCCACCGCGGCGCGCTTTGTGGCCGCCGGGCTGGCAAATGGGGAGAATGTCATGGACATCAAAGCCAGCGGGCGCTCGGCTCTTATCATCGCGGCAGGCTTGACGGTGGGGTTGTGGTGCACAGCACCAGCAACTCCGAGCATGGCGGCGCCGCAGACGGCTGCCAGCGACAGCACCGCCAAACCGTCGCCGAAGAAGAAGGTCGTCCGGCACCGCGCCAAACCAGCCAATGCCAAGCATTCTGCGGCAAAACCCGTGATCAAGTCGCCGGTCGACGAAGACCGCGCCGCCAACACACCGCAGACCGAACCCAAGCCGCTCGCCGACGCCAGCGGCGCGCTGCCGGCCTCCATCGCCAACGCCAACGCCGAAGCTAGCCCGGCCGAGGTTGGTGGCGCCCAGGCCGGCGCAACGGCCGAACCCGCCAAGCAGGCCGAGGCTCCTGCCGCCAACACCCCGAGCACGCCCGAGGTGGTCGCCGCCGATCAGGTCAACGATCTCGACCGCGCCGCGACCGACGCGCCGCAAATGCAGGCTCAGGTTCAGCAGCAGCCCGCGGCCAGCGAAGCCGCCACGGTCGCGCAGGCTCAGCAGCAAGCCCAGACGCAAGCCACTGGACGCGACGATGCCTGGGACAAGGCCTCGTTGATCGGCAAGATCTTCATCGCCGCAGGCGGCCTTCTGACCCTCGCCTCCGCGGCGCGCATGTTCATGGCCTGACGGCGCGAGCGCCCACCCCTTGAAGCCGCGAACGTCAGCGGGCAGATTGCCCGCGGCCGCGGTCGGCCTTCCCGGGGACATGCATCATGAGCACATTCGAATTCATCATCGTCGAGCGTCAGAACGCGGTCGGCATCATCAAGCTCAACCGCCCGAAGATGCTGAATGCGCTGTCGTTCGGCGTGTTCCGCGAGATCGGCGCGGCGGTCGAAGATCTCGAAGCCGACGATGCGATCGGATGCATCCTGATCACCGGCAGCGAGAAGGCGTTCGCCGCCGGCGCCGACATCAAGGAGATGCAGCCGAAGGGCTTCATCGACATGTTCAACGAGGACTTCACCTCGATCGGCGGCGACCGGCTGGCACGCTGCCGCAAGCCGACCGTCGCGGCGGTCGCCGGCTACGCGCTCGGCGGCGGCTGCGAACTGGCGATGATGTGTGACATCATCATCGCCGCCGACAATGCGAAGTTCGGCCAGCCCGAAATCACCCTCGGCACGATTCCGGGCATCGGCGGTACGCAGCGTCTGACCCGCGCGATCGGCAAGTACAAAGCGATGGATCTGTGCCTGACCGGGCGGATGATGGACGCGCAGGAAGCCGAGCGCTCCGGCCTCGTCAGCCGCATCGTGCCGGCCGACAAGCTGATGGAAGAAGCGATCGGCGCGGCCGAGAAGATCGCCACGATGTCGCGCCCGACTGCGGCGATGGCCAAGAGCGCGGTGAACCGTGCGCTGGAAACCACGCTGGCCGAAGGCCTCGCCGTCGAGCGCGACCTGTTCCGCTCGACCTTCGCGCTGGAAGACCGCGCCGAGGGCATGGCGGCGTTCATCGAGAAGCGCAAGCCGAACAATCAGAACCGCTGACAGCAGGCTGACGGATCGCGACTGCGGCGGCCAAAAGCGCGCACGAAGCCGCGCGCCCGATCGTCGCAGCGTTGCCGCATCACAACACCTCGGCAGCCAAGCACAGGCTTTCCCGCCCGCTGATTGCCTCGCGCTGCACCGCGTTCTACAAACGCGCAGGCATCGCGGGGCGGATGTCCAGGAGGGCGCGGGACCGCATGGTTTGGTGGACGAGACTCGTTGGCAGCGCGCAGCGCGCACATCGTTCGGCATGGACCCTCGGGGTCACCGCCGCGATCGGCGTCGCAGCGGCCGGCCCAGTGTCGGCCGAAGGACTATCCGACGCGCTGGTGAAGGCGTACCAGTCCAACCCGCAACTGATCGCCGAGCGCGCCCGCCAGCGCGCCACCGACGAAAACGTCCCGCAGGCGCTCGCCGGCTACCGGCCGCAGCTGATAGCTTCGCTCGGGGCGGGCCTCCAGCAGGTGCGCAACCTGCTCCCCAGCAACACCTTTCAAAGCGATACGCTGAAGCCCTGGACGATCGGCGTCACCGTAACGCAGACGCTGTTCAACGGCTTCCGCACCGCCAACAGCGTGCGCGTCGCCGAACTGCAGGTGAAGTCGGGCCGTGAAGCGCTGCGCAATGTCGGCCAGGGCGTACTGCTCGATGCCGTCACAGCTTATACCAACGTGCTTGCCAATCAGGCCCTGGTCGCGGCGCAGAAGGCCAACGTCGACTTTCTCAGCCAGACCCTCGACATCACCAAGAAGCGGCTGAACGCCGGGGACGTCACCCCGACCGACACCGCCCAGGCCGAAGCCCGGCTCAGCCGCGGCCGCGCCGACCTCAACGCTGCCGAAGTCAATCTCGCCATCAGTCAAGCGACTTACGCGGCGGTGATCGGCAGTGCGCCGGATAGACTCAGCCCGGCCTCCCCGATCGACCGGCTGCTGCCGCGCAGCCGCGAGGATGCGATCGCCCTGGCGGCGAAGGGCAACCCGGCGGTACTGGCGGCGAGCTACGACGTCGACGTCGCCAGCACCACGATCAAGGTGGCAGAAGGTTCGCTGCTGCCGACCGTGACCCTGCAGGGCAGCGCCAGCCGCAGTCGTCAGGCGGATTCGACGCTCGGCACCTACGGCACCGATCAGGCCTCAGTGATCGGCCAGATCAACGCGCCGATCTACGACGGCGGCACCGCGGCCTCGCAGACCCGGCAATCCAAGGAGCTGGCCGCGCAGAGCCGATCGGTGCTCGATCTGGTGCGCAACCAGAGCCGCACCGCTGCGATCGGCGCCTGGGTATCGAACGAGGGTGCCAAGATCGCCGTCAGCGCCGCGGAATCCGAAGTTCGCGCTGCCGAGATAGCGTTGCAGGGCGTCGGCCGCGAAGCACAGGGCGGCCAGCGCACCACCGTCGACGTGCTCAACTCGCAGCAGGACGTGATCCAGGCACGGGCGCGGCTGATCGGCGCGCAGCGCGACCGCGTCGTCGCCTCCTATACTCTGCTCAGCGCAATCGGTCGGCTCGACGTCCAGTCCCTCGGCCTGAACACGCCAGACTATCTGCCGGAAGTGCACTACCACCAGGTCCGCGACGCTTGGCACGGCCTGCGTACCCCGTCGGGGCAGTAAGGCGAAGAGCAACCGCCGCGTAACGCTCCAACAGAGACTTTGAACGGATCGCCGTCGAGCGCGCCGAGGTCCGGAACCTTAAGCTTCCGGCGGCAATGCCAGCATCGGCGAGCGCTGATCGCGCGGCGGAATCGCCGGACTGCCGGTCGCGGTCCTCACCGCAGCGCTGTCGCCGAGCGCGCGCCCCGTCGCGAGGCTGATGAAATGCTGCTGCGAGCACGCCAGACAGAACACCTGCTCGTAGGTCGACCGCTCCCCGCCAACGACTTCGTCAGCGATCCAGGTCTGAGTCATCAGACCGTTCTGAGGACATCGGTAAACCAGGAGCTTGGTCATAGTTGAATGGTGCCACGACCTCGCCTGCCCTCATTGACCCAGGTCAAGCTGCGGCTGTGATCCATCGACGCGCCCCGACGTCACCACACTGTCACAAACTAACGAACGCAGTTATCGCGTATTTTCAACACGATCTCGCCACACCCGGAAAACTCCTACTCGCGTTACTACGAGGGAGCGCGAATGGCCGGCGCGCCGATTAGTTGGCGCGCCGCCGGGAGAAGTACGAGATCAGAACCGGCAGCGTGATGAGAATCACCCCTGGCGCCATCATCATGCCGGTAACCACCACGATCGCGAGCGGCTTCTGCACCTGCGAGCCGATGCCAGTCGACATCGCCGCCGGCAGCAGGCCAACACCGGCGATCACGCAGGTCATCAACACCGGCCGCAATTGCAGCTCACCCGTGCGGATCACCGCGCGGACCCGATCGAGTCCCTGGTCGATGAGCTGATTGTACTGCGACAGGATGATGATGCCATCCATCACCGCGATGCCGAACAGCGCGATGAAGCCGATCGCCGCCGAGACACTGAACGGGATGCCGCTGACGAGCAGCCCCATCACACCGCCGAAGATCGCCATCGGGATCACGCTCATCGCCAACAGCGTGTCGATCAACGAACCGAAGTTGAAGAACAGCAGCACGCCGATCAGCGCGAGGCTGATGGGAACCACGATCGACAGCCGCTTGATGGCGTCCTGCAGATTGCCGAATTCGCCGACCCATTCCATCCGCGATCCCGGCGGCAACTGCACCTGCGCAGCAACCTTCTCCTGCGCCTCCTGGATCGCGCTGCCGAGATCGCGCCCGCGCACCGAGAACTTGATCGGCAGATAGCGTTCCTGATCCTCGCGATAGATGTAGGCGGCGCCGGAGACGAGCTGGATATCGGCGAGCTCGCTGAGCGGAATCTGGGTGATGCCGTTCGGCCCCTGCACGCCGATCCGTAGATTGTGGATCGCCTCGGCGCTCTTGCGATATTCCGGTGCCAGGCGGACGATGATCGGAAAATGCCGGTCGCTGCCGGGCTCGTACAGATCGCCGGCGCTGTCGCCGCCGATCGCTACGCGGATCGTGGCGTTGATGTCACCGGGCGTCAGCCCGTAGCGCGCGGCGCGTTCCCGGTTGACGTCGATCTGGATCGTCGGCTGGCCGAGCGAAGTGAACACCGCCAGATCCTTCACGCCGTCCACGGTCGCCAGCACCGCCTTGATCTGGTTGGCGGTCTCGGTGAGCGCCTTGAGATCGTTGCCGTACAGCTTGATTGAGTTCTCACCCTTCACGCCGGACACCGCCTCGGAAACGTTGTCCTGCAGATACTGCGAGAAGTTGAACTCGACGCCGGGGAATTTCGCCTGCAGTTGCTTCAGCATCCGCGCGGTGAGCTCGTCCTTGTCGTGACTGCCCGGCCATTGCGAGGCCGGCTTCAGCGGCGCGAAGAACTCGGCATTGAAGAAGCCGGCGGCGTCGGTGCCGTCGTCGGGGCGGCCGTGCTGCGACACCACCGACTCGACCTCCGGGAAGCTGGCGATCAGCTTGCGCATGTCGTTGACGTAGCCGTTGCCCTCGGTGAGCGAAATCGTCGGCGGCAACGTCGCGCGGATCCAGAGATTGCCTTCCTCCAGCTTGGGCAGGAATTCGAGCCCGAGGAAGCGGGTGGCGATCACCGTGGTCAGCACCAGCCCCACCGCGCCGGCCATCACCAGCGGACGGCTCTTCATCGCCCAGCCGAGCCACGGCATGTACAGCTTGTGCAGCATCCGCATCAGCCAGGTCTCGGTTTCCTTGACATGATGCGGCAGGATGATGGCGCTGAGCGCCGGCGTCACCGTGAAGGTCGCCAGCAGGCCGCCGGCGAGCGCATAAGCGTAGGTCCGCGCCATCGGGCCGAAGATATTGCCCTCGACGCCGGACAACGTGAACAGCGGCAGGAACGCCGCAATGATGATCGCCGCGGCGAAGAAGATCGAACGCGACACGTCGGCGGCGGCCGAGCGGATCGCGTGTTTCTTCATCCCCATGATGGTCTCGGCCGAGATCTCGTTGCGCTCCTCCGGTGACAGCACCGTGGAGTGCGACAGCCGCCTGAAGATCGCCTCGACCATGATCACCGTGGCGTCGACGATCAGACCGAAATCGATCGCACCGACCGACAACAGGTTGGCGGATTCGCCGCGCAGCACCAGGATGATCACCGCGAAGAACAGCGCGAACGGAATCGTCGCGCCGACGATCAGGGCGCTGCGCAGATCGCCGAGGAACACCCATTGCAGCAGCACGATCAGCAAAATGCCGACCACCATGTTGTGCAGCACGGTGTGGGTGGTGGTGTCGATCAGATCCTTGCGGTCGTAGATCCGCTCGATCCGCACGCCGGGCGGCAACACACCGGAGGCGTTGATCTTGGCGACCGCCTCCTCGACCCGCGCGATCGTCGGCGAACTCTGCTCGCCGCGCCGCATCAACACGATGCCCTGGACGATGTCGTCGTCGTTGTTGATGCCGGCGATGCCGAGCCGCGGCTTCTCGCCGACGCTGACCTTGGCGACGTCCTTGACCAGCACCGGATTACCACCATTCGAGGAAATCATGGTGTTGGACAGATCGTCGATCGAGCGGATCAGCCCGACGCCGCGCACCACCGCCGATTGCGCGCCGATATCGACGGTGTTGCCGCCGACATTGATGTTGGAATTGGAGACGGCCTGCAGCACCTGCGGCAGCGTCAGGCCGTAGGCGATCAGCTTGTTGAAATCGACCTGGACCTCGTAGGTCTTGGTCTTGCCGCCCCAGCCGGTAACGTCGATCACGCCGGGCACGGCGCGGAAGCGGCGCTGCAACACCCAGTCCTGCAGCGTCTTCAGATCGAGCACGCTGTAGCCGGGCGGACCGACCAGCCGATAGCGGAAGATCTCACCGATCGGGCTGAGCGGCGAGATGCCGGGCTGGGCGTTGCCCGGCAGCGCCGGCAGCTGCGACAACCGGTTGAGCACCTGCTGCAGCGCCTGCTCGTAGGTGTAGTCGAACGAGAACTGCAGTTTGACGTCGGACAGGCCGTAGAGCGAGATCGTCCGGATCGTCTTCAGGTTCTTGATGCCGGAGACCTGGGTTTCGATCGGGATGGTGATGTAGCGCTCGATTTCTTCGGCCGACAGCCCTGGGCTCTGGGTCACGATGTCGACCATCGGCGGGGTCGGATCGGGATAGGCTTCGATATTGAGATGTTCGAACGCCGCCACCCCGCCGGCGAGCACCAGCACGAACAGGGCGAGCATCAGGAAACGGCGGTTGACCGCGAATTCGACGAGGCGGCCCATGGACCGGACCTTTCAAGGGAGGCCGAGGCTGCGAAACGCGGGTCCGGCGGGTGTGTCGATCATCGGCGCGGGCGGTTCGAACGAACGGTGCGGCGACGGGCAGAAGGAAGCCGCGCCGGCAGCAGAACTGCACGGCGCGGAAGGTCGGAGCGCAAGTTATCCGGTCGCGGCGCGATCGATGAACAGGCTGCCCTTGGTCACGACTTTCTCGCCCGGCCGCAGATTGCCGATCACCTCGACGAGATTGCCGGCCGACAGGCCGGGCTTCACGGTGCGCAGCTCGATCGAGCGGTCGTCATGGGCGACCCACACCCGCACCTGATCGCCTTCGTAGATCAGCGCCTGGCGCGGCACGCCGACGGCCGGATGATCCGACGGCGAGTAGATCGTGACATTGGCGAACATTTCCGGCTTCAGCAGACCGCCGGGATTATCGATGGTGGCACGCACCGTCAGCCGGCGGCTGGTCGGATCGATCGCGGCGGCGACGTAGTCGATCCGGCCGGTCAGCGTGCGGCCGGGCAGCGCCAGCACCTTGAAGCTGACATCCTGACCTTCCTCAACGTCGGCAGCTTCGCTCTCGCGCACGAAGGCGGTGAGCCACACCGTCGACAGATCGCCGATCATGTAGACCGGATCGCTGGCGCCAGCGTTGACGTATTGGCCTGGACCGACCTTGCGCTGCACCACGGTGCCGGCGATCGGCGCCACGATAGTGGTCTCCGGGTTGATTTTGCCCTTGTCCTGGAATGCCGAGATCGCAGCCTCGCTGAGGCCGACGATCCGCAGCCGGTTGCGCGCGGCTTCGAGCGCAGTGGTCGCGGACTGGAAATCGTTCTGGGCGCTGACCAGCGTCGCCTGCGCCTGCTGATAATCCTTCAGCGGCACCGCCTTGCCTTCGAACAGATCGCGAGCGCGCTTGTCCTGAAGCTGCGCCAGATCGAGCTGCGACTTCGCTTTGTTGAGCGCGGTCGAGGCGGTGATGAAATCGTTCTGCGCCTGCACCGTGTCCGGCGCCTCGATGGTGAACAGCGGCTGGCCCTTGGCGACGTGGTCGCCGGGACGCGCCAGCAGTTTGGTCACCCGGCCCGCATAGGGCGAAAACACCGGGGTGGCGCGGTCCTCGTCGATCGCGATCTTGCCTTCGGTGACGTGCTCGGCGCGGAAGCTGCGGTCGCTCACCGGCTCGATCGTGAGACTCGCCCATTCGGCCGGCGTCGGGGTGTAGCGGTCGGCACTGCGGCGCGACTGGCTGGAAACATCGGTGTGGCCGCGCCCGGGCTGCTCGAGCTTAGCCAGTTCGTAACCGCCCACGGCAACGACGGCCGCCAAGCAACCAGCAGCGATCCACCAAGTGCGCCGAAGACGCAGATTTCGAAGAAAATTTTCGCGCATGCCCTGCCTGAGCTCCGGCTTGATCGCCGCGTTGCCTCCCTGACGGCTGATAATGCCCGAATCGTGGCCAGCGCAAAGTGAAAACGGCAAAAATGCGCTTAGCAGCGAATGATGACACCAGCGCGTCAGCCGCCGACCGAGACGCGCGTCTCGGTCGGCAGCCTTACGAATTCCATCCTGAACGGCACATTAACCGGTGGAACAGGCAGCCGGAGGCCTTAACCACGGGGTGGCCAGACCGCCGGATCGGTCCCCAGCGGCACTGCTGGGCGGGCCCAGACGGCCGGCGTGGCGCTGAGAACCGCAGAATGGCGGACCGACCGCAGCGTGCCGAAGCCGGAATCGACCACGTCGAAATACGGTACCGCCGTCGCTGAGCTGATCTCGGGTGTACCCAGACCGTGCGGTAGCCGCCCCATCTCCCACAGCCAGTTCCCGGTACGGGCCAGCGACACCTCGACATGCCAGCTGCCGCCCTCGCGGGCCTGGCGAGCCTTGGCGACCATCGCGCCGAACGCCATCAGATAGCCGGTGGCGTGGTCGAGGATCTGCATCGGCAATTCCTTCGGCCCGCTGACGCCTGCCGCCTGCCCTTCGGCATGGTTGAAGCCGGTGGCGCATTGCACCAAGGAGTCGAAACCGCGCCGCTCCGCCCACGGCCCGGAGCGTCCGTAGGCGGACAGCGACACGTAGACGATGCCGGGATTGAGCGCGGCGGCTTCCTCCGGAGAGAAACCGAGCGCCGCGAGCGCGTGCGGACGATAGCCCTGGCTGACGATGTCGGCCTCGCTCAGCAATTCACGCAAGGCGGCGTGGCCCTCTGGCGTGGTGAGATCGGCAAAGCTCGACAGCTTGCCGCGGCCGGTGTCGATGACCAGCCACGGGATCGACGGCAGCTTCGGACTTGATACCAGCATCACGTCGGCACCATGCGCCGCCAGCGTGCGACCGGCCACGGGCCCGGCGATCACACGCGACAGATCGAGCACGCGTAAGCCTGCGAGCGGTCGATTGCCCGCAGGCCACGGCTTCGGCGCCGCATCGCCAATCTTGCTGATCTCCACCAGCGGCAACGCATCGAGCACCGCGGCTTGCGGCAGCGTCTGCCATTCCTCGCGCAAGCGCATCAGCGCCACCACGCCGCCGGGCACATAAGCAGCGCTCTCGAACGCTTCGCCCTCCCACTGCAGCAGCGCGGCCTGCACCGCGTCGCGAACCGGCTCGCAGGCCAGCACCCTGCAGACCGCATCACGATGATGCGGAAAGTTGGTGTGCAGCCGGACATAGCGGCCGCCCTTCACCTGATACACGCCGGCGAGCGGATCCCAAGCGGGCGGCGGCGGCTCGTCGTTCCTGCGCAAATAGCGTTCGGAGCGGCACTCGATCGCGGCGTGGCGCATGTCGACGCTGACGCCCTGCGCCTGCCCGCTCCGCATCGCCCAGATCTCGGCCGCCGCCAACCCGCTCGCCGCAATCGCCACCTGCGCCGCAGCGTCGACGCGAAACGACGACGGCAACTGCGGCTCGTCGCCGGTCAGCGTCACGCGCTCCAGCGCGGCGGGGTCGGCGCCGACGGAGGCCCAGAGATCAGCAAGCAGGTCGCGGGGAGATTGCATGCGCCGTCCTCCCGGCCCCATCGGAGCCGTCTTGGTAACGGTGCGCCGTCAAGTCGTTCGACGCGCCGCGCGTTGACGACGCTCCGCATAAGCCGGTCCGGCAACCTCCCGCAAGAGGCCGCGAAACCAGACCAGCAGCGGATCAGCATTGCGCAAATGCGACCACACCAGCGTCATCGGCAACTCGACCTTGGCGAACGGCGGCGGCTTGACGATCAGATCGAACGCGCCGGCAAAGCGGCGCGCCAGCGCAAGAGAGATCGTCGTCACCATATCGGTCGCGGCGACGGCCGCCAGTGCCGCGATAAAATGCGGCGTGACCAGCGCGACGCGGCGGCTCACCCCCGCGGCTGCCAGGATTCCATCGAGCTCCGAGCGGCCGTCATCGAGCAGCGCGATGCCGACATGGTCGACGTCGGCGTAGTCGCCGATCCGCCAAATGCGGTTGGCTCTCGGATGGCCGCGCCGCATCACCAGCGCGAGGCGGTCGTCGGCGATCGGCATACTAACAGCGCCGGGCGGCAGATCGGTGGTGGCCAAAGCAAACGCGAAATCCAGCGAGCCGCTCTCCATCCGCTCACGCAGATCCGCACGATAGGGCTCGAAGCGCAGATCGATGCCGGGTGCCTCGCGGGCCAGCCGCGCCATCAACAGCGGCGCCAGCAGCACGGTCTGGTTGTCGGACGCGGCGATGCGGATGGTGCGCTGTTCGGTGGCCGGGTCGAACCGGCGCTCGCGAAACAGCTCCTTGAGATCTGCGACGGCCACGCTCAGGCGCGGCACCAGGGCCTGAGCCTTCGGTGTCAGCACTAGGCCGTGATGGCCGCGGACCAGCAGCGGATCGCCGAGCAGAATGCGCAAACGCGACAGCGCGCGGCTCATCGCCGGCTGGCTCAGGCCGACCTCCTGCGCCGCGTGGGTGACGTTGCGCCGGCGCAGCAGCGCTTCGAGTGCCGGCAGCAGGTTGAGGTCGAGCCCGGATAAATTCACTTCGTGCATGGTGAAGATATAAACAATGCATTTTTGTCATGCAACGCGCGCGCGTAGTCTCCCGGCATCGACGTTGAAAGGACATGACCATGACGCCAGAAATCGTCGTTCTCGGCTACGGCCCGGTCGGCCGCGCCACGAGCGGATTGCTCACCACCAAAGACGTCGCGGTGCGGGTGGCACAACGATCCCGGCCCGCCGATCTGCCGCGCGGCGCTGTGTTTCAAGCTTGCGACGTACTCGATCCCGCATCGGTCGCAAGTGCCGTCGCGGGCGCCAGGCAGATCGTCGTCGCGATCGGCTTTCCGTATGTCGGGGAGGTTTGGCGCGCCTCGTGGCCGGCAGCGATGCAGAACGTGCTGGCGGCAGCCGCTGCGGCGAACGCACGAATGGTGTTCGTCGACAATCTGTATATGTACGGCCCGCAGCACGAGCCGCTGCGCGAGGACATGCCGCTGACCGACAGCGGCGTGAAACCCGCGGTGCGGGCCGCCATTACGCGGCTGTGGACGGCGGCGAGCGCCGCCGGCCAGGTGCGCGTCGCGGCGCTGCGGGCGCCCGACTTCTACGGGCCGGGCGTCGGGCTGTCGCATCTCGGCGATCTCGCATTCGGCGCACTCGCCAAGGGCAAGCGCGCGATGCTGATCGCACCGCCCGACACGCCGCACGACTTCGCTTACGTACCGGATATCGCACGCGCGGTCGCGACTTTGCTCGACGCCCCGGACGACGCCTTCGGACAGGCCTGGCACATGCCGAGCGCACCGATCCGCACCCCGCGGCAGATCCTCGAACTCGGCGCCCGGGCGCTCGGCACGCCCGCGCGGATCGCGTCGCTGCCGCAATGGCTGCTGCCGGTGGTCGGAACGGTCTCGCCGATGCTGCGGGAGATGACCGAGATGCGGTTCCTGTGGGATCGTCCGTACCGCGTCGATGCGCGGAAATTCACCAGCCGGTTTTGGTCGGACGTCACGCCGTTCGAGATCGGCGCTGCAGCGACCGCGTTGTCGTTCCGCGAACGGGCCGCTTCGCTGGCGGCGTGATCGCTTAGTGAAAATCCCGTGACGGCGGCAGGATGCGGACGTCGCGGGGGTGGCGATGGCGTTGGGCGGGGGCGTCGGGCGTGTCGCGGCGGTCGCCGTTGAGGGCTTCGTAGCCGCGCTTCTCAGAGGTCAGTTGCTCGTAGAAGTCGGCGCCGTCCGGCAGCGCCGGGCGAACCAGACCTTCGGCGAGCCGGCCCATCTCATGGCTGCGATCGATCAGGCGTTCGGCGACGAGATGCACCACGCCTTCAGGGCTCGCCTGCACCCTGCCCTCGACCAGCACCAGCCGGGCGCCCATCACCTCTTTGCGAAATTTCTCCATGATGGCCGGCCACACCACGATGTTGGCGATGCCGGTCTCGTCCTCGATGGTCATGAAGATCACCCCATTGGCACTGCCCGGCCGCTGCCGCACCAGCACGACGCCGGCGCAGCGCAGCCAGCGGCCGCTCGCGCGCTGCTTGGACTGCGACACCTCTCGGCATGTCACGACCCGCTCGGCGGCGAACAGCGCGCGCAGAAATTCCATCGGGTGGCCCTTCAGGGACAGCCGCACCGTCTGATAATCGGCGACGACGTGCTCGGCCATCGGCATCAAAGGCAGCGGCGCGGCGCGCTCGTCGTCCTGCTCGCGGGCGTGCGCGGCTTCGAACAATGGCAGCGGCACATCGTCGGGCAGCCGCCGCACCGCCCACAGCGCGGCACGGCGATCGAGCCCGAGCGAGCGGAACGCGTCGGAGTCGGCGAGCAGGATCAGCGCGCGCTTCGGCAGCGCGGTGATGCGGGCGAACTGTTCGAGCGAGGTGAACGCCCCTCTCGCCCGCGCCGCGACGATGCGTGCCGCCCAGTCGTCGCTCGGCGCTTCACCAGCTTCCAGGCGCACCCGCTCCTCGTCCGGATCGGCCCAGCGGAAGCCGTCGATCATCCGGAAGCCGAGCCGCACCGCGTGATACTTGCCGGCTGGTTCTTCGAGCGTGCATTGGCCTTCGCTGAACGAGACATCGACCGGCCGCACCTCGACCTTGTTGGCGCGCGCATCACCGACGATCTGCGCCGGCGCGTAGAACCCCATCGGCTGCGAGTTAAGCAATGCGCAGCAGAACGCGTCGGGATGCACGTGCTTGAGCCATGACGACGCATAGACCAATTGAGCGAAACTGGCGGCGTGGCTCTCAGGAAAGCCATAAGAGCCGAAGCCCTTGATCTGCTCGAAACAGTTTTGCGCAAACGCACGCTCGTAGCCGCGCGCCACCATGTTCTCGACCATCATCGACTCGAACTTGCCGATGGTGCCGACATTGCGAAACGTTGCCATCGCGCGGCGCAGGCCGTTGGCCTGTTCGGGCGTGAACTTGGCCGCCTCGATGGCGATGCGCATCGCCTGTTCCTGAAACAGCGGGACGCCGAGCGTCTTGTGCAGCACCTTGCGGAGTTCGTCCTTGTCGCCGTGCTGCGGCGATGGCGACGGATAAGAGACGTCTTCCTGCTTGTTACGCCGGCGCAGATAAGGGTGCACCATGTCGCCCTGGATCGGGCCGGGCCGCACGATCGCGACTTCGATGACGAGATCGTAGAATATGCGCGGCTTCAGCCGCGGCAGCATGTTCATCTGCGCCCGGCTCTCGACCTGGAACACGCCGAGCGACTCGCCGCGGCACAGCATGTCGTAAACTGCCGGCACCCCGCGCGGCAGGCTGGCGAGCGTCCAGCGTTCGCGCTTGTGTGCGTCAATCAGGTCGAAGCATTTGCGGATGCAGGTCAGCATGCCGAGCGCCAGCACGTCGACCTTCATCATCTTCAGGGTGTCGATGTCGTCCTTGTCCCACTCGATGAAGGTGCGATCCGCCATCGCGGCGTTGCCGACCGGCACGTAACTATCGAGCCGATCCTGGGTCAGCACGTAACCGCCGACGTGCTGCGACAGATGCCGCGGAAATTCGATCAGCTCGGTGGCGAGTTCCACCGCGAGCGCGATCATCGGATTGGCCGGATCGAGCCCGGCCTGCTTGACCTGCATGTCGTTGAGGCCCTTGCCCCAGCTGCCCCACACCGTATCGGCCAGCGCCGCGGTGACGTCCTCGGTCAGCCCCAGCGCCTTGCCGACGTCGCGGATCGCCGAGCGCGGCCGATAGTGAATGACGGTGGCGACGATCGCGGCGCGGTGGCGGCCGTAGCGGCGATAAACGTATTGCATCACCTCCTCGCGCCGGACGTGCTCGAAGTCGACGTCGATATCAGGCGGCTCCAGCCGCTCCTTGGAGATGAAACGCTCGAACAAGAGGTCGACCTCGGCCGGGTTAACCGCGGTGACGCCGAGCACGTAGCACACAGCCGAGTTCGCCGCCGAGCCGCGGCCCTGGCACAGGATGTTCTGCGAGCGCGCGAACTGCACGATGTCGTGCACGGTGAGGAAGTAGTGCGCGTAGCGCAGCTTGCGGATCAGCCGCAGCTCCTTGTGCAGCACCTTCTTGGTACGCGGCGAAATCCCCTTGGGGAACGCTTTATGCGCACCGGCCCAGGTCAGATCCTCGAGATGACGCTGCGCGGTTTTGCCCGGTGGCACGGGTTCGTCTGGATATTGATATTTGAGCTGATCGAGCGAGAAATCGATCCGCTCGGCGAAGCGCAGCGTCTCGGCGATGGCATCGGGATCATGGCGAAACAGCCGCGCCATCTCGGCGGCGGGCTTCAAGTGCCGCTCGGCATTGGCTTCCAGCCGGCGCCCGGCTTTATCGATCGTGGTCTTCTCGCGCACGCAGGTCAGCACATCCTGCAGCGCCCGCCGCCGCGGATGGTGATACAGCACGTCGTTGGTGGCGATGCACGGCACCTTGGCGATAGCCGCGATACGGCGCAGCCGATCGAGCCGCCGCTTGTCGTCGCCGCGATAATACGGTGCCAGGCCGAGCCAGACGGCGCCGGCGTTGAGCGCGGCGAGACGATCCAATGCGGTGGCGATCGTCTTGGTTTGGAAGCGATAGGATGGCATCACCACCAGCAAGATCTGAGAGTTACTGGCCATACATTTCCCACCGTCATGCCCGGGCTTGACCCGGGCATCCACGGACACCAGCACGGCCTTGCTTAAAGACGTGGATGGCCGGGACGAGCCCGGCCATGACGGCGTTGGAAACTGATGGATAGAGGCGGAAGGCTGAGGGGTTGACCTCGCAGGCTCGTGGATGAACTCCTCCAAATCCCCAAACGTCAGATGGCACTCGCCTTTCTCCGCACGCAGCTTGCCGGTGCTGAGCAGGCGGCAGAGGCGGCCGTAGGCGGCGCGGTCGGTCGGATAGGCGAGAGTGTCCGGCGTGCCGTCGACAAAGCACAGCCGCGCGCCGATCAGCAGCTTCGGTTTATGGACGAGGTCTTTATTGTCGAGCTCGCTATAAGCACGGACCACGCCGGCCAGCGTGTTGCGGTCGGCGATCCCGATGGCGTCGAGCCTGAGCCGGCTCGCTTCATGGACATAGTCCTGCGGATGCGAGCCGCCTTCGAGGAACGAGAAATTAGTGGTGAGGCCGATCTCGGCGTAGCGCGGTGTCATGCGATCCGCCTTGGATTCTTGAACTGACAACTGACTTCGTCATTGCGAGGAGCGAAGCGACGAAGCAATCCAGCTCAGTGCACGGAGCTTCTGGATTGCTTCGCTTCGCTCGCAATGACGGGGAGAGGCTGTGCCTATCCACTCGTCCACATCCTTCACGCAAACAATCCATGCATGTACCAGCGCGGCTGGCCGGTGCCGTCGGGCTGGGGCGTCACTTCGACATTGTAGAGTCCGTCGCGGTACACCCAGAACCGCGCGCCGGCTTCGTCTTCGATGCGGAAGTAATCGCGGGTCAGGCCGGGCTCGGCGGTGCGCCACCATTCCATCGCGATGCGTTCGGGGCCTTCGGCGCGGGTGACGCGGTGGTGAACGCGGCGCCAGGTGAATTGCGCCGGCGGATCGTCCGGCGTACCGGCGATGACTTCGATCAGCTCGGGCTGTTGCAACAGCCGCAGCGGCCGTAGCGGCGGCTCGTCGGCGCGCCCCGGCCACGGCGCATCGCCGGCGTCCGGCGGACAATGCTGCACCGGCACGGCCAGCGCGGCGCGCTCCGGGATGTGCGTATCCTGCGGCAGATAGCGCACCACCCGCCGCGCGCCGAGCCGCGCCGCCAACGTGTCGGCCAGCAAGGCGACATCCTCGGCCTGATGCGCGGTGGTGTCGAAGCCGCGCTGCGCCTCGGTCACCGCCACGCTGACGCTGGCGGCGAGCCGGATCAGATCGAAACCGAAACCGGGATCGAGCGGATCGGCGAGCGCGTCGAGCTTCTCGGCAAACAGCCGCTGCACCACCTCGACCCGCGTCACCGGCTGTCCGGTCTCGACGCTGATCGAGCGCACCGCGCCGTCACTGCGAAAAAAGCTCGCGGTGAGCTGCCGCGCGCCTTTGCCACTCCGCTCCATCGCGGCGATCAGCAGCCGCGCCAGCGCCAGCAGCGTCGGCAGAATGACCTCGGTGGTGGCAACCGGTTCGGGAAAATTCTTGTCGACTACGTAGTCCGGTGCCGGCCGCCGCGGCGAGATCGGCGCGTCGTCTTCGCCGGTCGCCTGGCGCAGCACCGCGACGAAGCCTTCACCGAACCTTGCGGCGAGTTCGGTCGGCTGCCGCGCCAGCACTTCACCGACCGTCTTGAACCCGGCGCGGCGCAGGCCGCGGACGATCGCGTCATCGACGCCCAGCGCCGCCACCGGCAGCGGCGCCACCGCGCGCAGCTCGTCTCCCGGCGCGACGATCAGGCCGGAGCCGCCGCGGGTCAGCGCCCGTGCCGCCACCGCGGTGCCGGCGATCGCGGCGCTGACCGCAAAGCCCTGCCGCGTCAGCGCCGCGGTCAGCGTGTTCAGCAGCTTCGCCTCGTCGCCGAACAGATGCGCGCAGCCGGTGATGTCGAGCAGCAGCCCGTCGGCGCCGTCGAACGCCACCAACGGCGTGAAGCGATCGCACCAGTCGGCGATCGCATTCAGCAGCGCCGCATCGGCATGCGGGTCGTGGTCGATGACATCGACCGCCGGATGCATCGCCCGCACGGTGGCGAGCGGCATTCCGGGCATCACGCCGCCGCGGCTGGCGCGCGCATCGCAGGCGACCACCACCAGCGCGTTGTCGCGCTTGGCGGCAACGACACGCGGAGGCGCAGCATCAGCCGGCGAGCCGGTGCTCGCCTGCAGCGAGGCCCGTTCGACCCGATCGGTCGAAAGCCTCGGCAGCCAAAGGCCGAGGATACGCCTGCGGTTCACGGAAGCGGCACGCATCACAATTCCATTCCATGATCCAGCGGCCGGTCTGGCCGCGACGATTGCGAACAAGAGAGGTGTCCAGCACCGGAGCGCCCCAGCCTTCGATCGGCGGCGAAGGCGCCGCACGGATCACCCAGCGGGTTTCCGCGGTCGAAGCCTGCGGCGCAGCGGCGATCCGCAGCATCAGCGCGGTAACGCCGGACTGCTGCGCCGCCAGCGTCAGTTTTCGCGAGGCGACGGAATCGAACGCGCGGGTCTCGCCCCACAGTTCGGTGATCACCGCGCCGAGCCCGTTGCAGGCCAGCGCATCGGCGGCGGCGCGGAGCGCGCTGTCGGCATCATGGGCGCGCACCATCACCAGGCGGCGCGGGTCGAAGCCGAGTTCGGCCAGCCCCTCCATCGCCAGGTCACCGTTCTCGCGCGCGGAAAAATCCTGGCGGATCCAGAGCAGATAGCGCGCCTCGGCGAGCAGCTGCGCCACGCCGGCGATGAAGCCGGTTGCAGCAGAGGCGTGACGGCCATCGCAGAACACTTCGTGCAGCGCGCCCTGCATCAGGCCGCCGTGCAGCACCGCATCCACGTCGTCATGGCCGAGCGGCACGCGGCGCAGCGTCTCCGCCGTGCCGCTTTCGAGCCGGTCGATCTCGCCCTGCAGGCGCGCAAGCATGCCGAGGCGCGCGCTGTCCATGCGCCGCTCCTTTTTCCGTTTGCCGTTTTTCGGATTCGATGAACCCGTTGCCGGCTCATTTGTTCATGATATGTTCTAATAAATCCCTGCTCCCGGGCGGAGTCAATCGGGATCGCACCGAGGTCTTGCGGCAAATTTTTTCGCGAGATGAATCAAGGAGATTCCAAGCATGGACGTGCAGCGCAAGCTGGCCATCCTGGCGGACGCGGCAAAATACGACGCCTCCTGCGCCTCCAGCGGGACGGAGAAACGCGACAGCCAGGGCGGCAAGGGTCTCGGCTCCACGGCGCCCGGCATGGGCATCTGTCATTCTTATGCGCCGGACGGCCGCTGCATCTCGCTGCTCAAGGTGCTGCTCACCAATGCCTGCGCCTATGACTGCCTGTACTGCGTCAACCGTGCCTCGTCGAACGTGCCGCGCGCGCGCTTCACCATCGACGAGGTGGTGCAGCTCACGCTCGACTTCTATCGCCGCAACTACATCGAGGGGCTGTTTCTATCCTCGGGCATCATCCGCAGCGCCGACTACACCATGGAGCAGATCGTCGAAGTGGCGCGGTGCCTCCGGGAGGAGCATCACTTCCGCGGCTACATTCATCTGAAGACGATCCCGGAAGCCGACGACGCGCTGATCGCCAAGGCCGGCCGCTATGCCGACCGGCTCAGCATCAATATCGAGATGCCGGAGGAGAACAGCCTCGCTCAATTGGCGCCGGAGAAGAACGTCCGCGCCATCCGCCGCACCATGGGGCGGCTACGGCTGAAGCTGGATGAAGCGACCGAGGCGAAAGCCGAGGCGCGGAAGGCCCCCACCCGCGCCAAGCCGCCGCGCTTCGCACCGGCCGGCCAGAGCACGCAGATGATCGTCGGCGCCGACAGCGCCACCGACCAGACCATCCTCAACACCAGCGCCAACCTCTACGGCTCATACAATCTGAAGCGGGTGTACTACTCGGCGTTCAGCCCGATCCCCGATTCCAGCCGGGCTCTGCCGCTGCAGGCGCCGCCCCTGGTGCGCGAACATCGGCTGTACCAGGCCGACTGGCTGATGCGGTTCTACGGCTTCGACGCCGGCGAAATCATCGATCCCGCCGCCGGCATGCTGTCGCTGGAGATGGATCCGAAACTGGCCTGGGCGCTGCGCCACCGCGAGCGCTTCCCGCTCGACGTCAATCGCGCCAGCCGCGAGGAATTGCTGCGCATTCCCGGCTTCGGCCGCAAGGCGGTCGACCGCATCATCGACACCCGCCGCCACAGCGCGATCCGCAGCACGGACCTCGCCAAACTCCACATCCCAAGGAACAAGGCGCTCCCGTTCATCGTTCTCCCCGACCACCGCCCGCCGGCTTACCAGCTCGACGGCGCACGGCTGGCGGAGCGATTTCGGCCGAAGGCGCAGCAACTGGGATTTGGGTTTTGAACTAAGCGCATAAAGACAACCTCCGTCATGCCCGGGCTTGTCCCGGGCATCCACGCCTTCTGTCGCGCACCGCAAGAAAGACGTGGATGGCCGGGACGAGCCCGGCCATGACGCGTTGAAGGGTAATCCTCAACTAATTGAACAAGGAGAACAAGCGATCACCACCATGCACCGCATCCGGCTCGACAGCGACACCGATTTTGGCGGCTGGCGCAAGGCCGCGCGGGAGCTGGTGCTGGCGGATGTGGCGCCGGCGGATATCACATGGAGCGTGACCGGCGACGAGCCGGAGCTGTTCGGCGCGGCGGGGCTGGCACCGGATGCCGGGTCGTTTGCCGAAACGGCCACGCCGTTCGTACACCCTACTCAATCGCCAGCCCCGGCCCAGACCTTCAACGTCCCCGCCCGCTTCGTCGAGCTGGCGCAGATCGCCATCCTGCATCGCGATCCGCAGCGCTTTGCCTATCTGTATCAGTTGCTGTGGCGTCTCCGCGCCAATCCCGAGCTGATGCACATCGCCACCGATCCGGACGTGGCGCGGCTGCAGGCGATGGCCAAGGCGGTGCGGCGCGACGAGCACAAGATGCATGCCTTCGTCCGCTTCCGCGAGATCGGACGCGAGCCGAAGTCGCGCTACGTCGCCTGGTTCGAGCCGGAGCACCATATCGTCGAGCTGGCCGCGCCGTTCTTCGCGCGGCGCTTCGCCGATATGGAATGGTCGATCCTGACACCCGATGTCTGCGCCCATTGGGACGGCCACAGGGTTGCGATCACGCCCGGAGTCACCAAAGCGATGGCGCCGTCGGAGGATCGCCTCGAAGAAACCTGGCTCACCTACTACGCCAGCATCTTCAATCCGGCGCGGCTGAAGACCAAGGCGATGCAGGCCGAGATGCCGAAGAAGTATTGGCGCAATCTGCCGGAGGCGGTGCTGATCAAGCCGCTGATCGACCACGCCGAGCGCAAGGCGCACGCGATGGTCGCGGCCGAGGCGACTGCGCCGAAGAAGCCGCAGCGACAGGATCAGCCGATGAAGAGAGCCAAGCCGAAGGCCGACACGCTGGCGCATCTGCGCGAGGAAGCGAAAGATTGCCGCGCCTGCGACCTGTGGAAGGACGCCACCCAGACCGTGTTCGGCGAAGGTCCGCCGCACGCCACCGTGATGCTGGTCGGCGAACAGCCCGGCGACAAGGAGGACCTCTCCGGCAAGCCGTTCGTCGGCCCAGCCGGGCAGATGCTCGATCGGGCGCTGGCGGAAGCCGGCGTCGACCGCAGCAAGACCTATGTGACCAACGCGGTGAAGCACTTCAAATTCGTGCCGCGCGGCAAGATCCGTCTGCACCAGAAGCCGAACACGCCGGAAATCAAGGCGTGCCGGCAATGGGTCGAGCGCGAACTCGCCGCCGTGCAGCCGCTGCTGGTCGTCGCCATGGGGGCTACCGCGGCACAGAGCGTGCTCGGCAAGGTCACCCCGATCAACAACACCCGTGGCCGCCTGATCGACCGCGCCGACGGCCCGCAGGTGCTGGTCACGGTGCATCCGTCCTATTTGCTGCGCCTGCCCGACGCCGAAGCTAAAGAGCGCGAATACGCCCGTTTCGTCGACGACCTGAAGATCGTCGCCGCGCATCTGAATAAGACGCAGGCGGCGTAGTCGCATTTCGATCGCGCGTGCCTTTCGCCGCGCGCAACCGCACGCAGTCTTCCGCCGATCCGCGCGACATTTCGGCGCAGCGGTGCAGATCTATTTCCATTCGACGGAATGGGCGCGAAATTTGGTAACCGTCGCAATTTCCGCGGGTTGAGCCAACCGGCCGAAACGGCTAACGCTCCGCTGCACTGTTGCACTGCAATGCAGCGCATGCGGCAAAACCAACAACAACACGCGAGGAATTCGATGTCTGCCCTCTCCCGTTCCATTGCCGCCGTCGCGGCCGTCGCGCTGCTGTCCGCCACCGGCGGGCAAGCGCTGGCACAGAAGAAATACGGCCCCGGCGCCAGCGACACCGAAGTCAAGATCGGCAACATCGTGCCCTATTCGGGCCCCGCTTCCGCCTACGGCAGTGTCGGCCGGGCGCAGGAAGCCTATTTCAAGATGATCAACGACAAGGGCGGCATCAACGGCCGCAAGATCGTCTACATCTCCTACGACGACGCCTATTCGCCGCCGAAGGCCGTCGAGCAGACCCGCAAGCTGGTCGAGAGCGACGAAGTGCTGTTCATGTTCTCGCCGCTCGGCACGCCGTCGAACACCGCGATCCAGAAGTATCTGAACGCCAAGAAGGTGCCGCATCTGTTCCTGGCGTCGGGCGCTACCAAGTGGAACGACCCGAAGCACTTCCCGTGGACGATGGGCTGGCTGCCGAGCTACCAGAGCGAAGGCCGGATCTATGCCAAGTACATCCTGAAGGAGAAGCCGGACGCCAAGATCGCCGTGCTGTATCAGGGCGACGACTTCGGCAAGGACTATCTGAAGGGTCTCAAGGACGGTCTCGGCGCCAAGGCGTCGCAGGTCGTGATCGAGGACAGCTACGAGCTGACCGAGCCGACCGTCGACTCCCACATCGTCAAGATCAAGGCCGCCAATCCGGACGTGCTGGTGATCTTCGCGACGCCGAAGTTCGCGGCTCAGACCATCAAGAAGGTCGCCGAGCTCGCCTGGAAGCCGATGATGATCGGGCCGAACGTCTCGGCCTCGACCGGCAGCGTGATGAAGCCGGCCGGCTTCGAAAATGCGCAGGGCATCGTCTCGGCCGCCTACGCCAAGGACGCCACCGACAAGCAGTGGGAAAACGACCCGGGCATGAAGGCGTATTACGAGTTCATGGCCAAGTACGCGCCGGACGCCAGCCGCGCCGACTCCTCGTTCACCACCGGCTACAACATCGCCGAGACCGTTGCGGTGCTGATCAAGCAGTGCGGCGACGACCTCAGCCGTGAGAACGTGATGAAACAGGCGGCGAACCTGAAGGGCGTGCAGCTCGGCGGCCTGCTGCCGGGCGTGACGCTGAATACCTCACCGACCGACTTTGCGCCGATCGAGCAGCTGCAGATGATGCGGTTCGAAGGCGAGAACTGGAAGCTGTTCGGCGACGTGATCGAAGGCGAAGTGAATTCGCCGAACGGCGGCTAGTCGCTCCCTCACCTTTGTCATTCCGGGGCGCCGCGGCGCGGCGAACCCGGAATCCCGAACTGCCCTGAACCTCTGGATCCCGGGTTCGCTCGCTGCGCGAGCGTCCCGGGATGACGGTCTCCATGGCACGTCTTGCCGCCCCGCGGCGCGCCTGCCACAACGGGCGCATGACCGATCATCGCCCGCTGCTCCGTTCCATCTTCGATGCGGCCGTCGCCGCCGCGCACCCGGATCGCGTGCTCGCCGCGCATCTGCCGCCGCCCCCGCGCGGCCGGATCATCTGCCTCGCCGCGGGAAAAAGTGCCGCCGCGATGGCTGCCGCCGCCGAGCGGCACTACCTCGACAACCTGGGACTGGAACCGTCGCGACTGGTCGGCATCGCCACCACGCGCCACGGCCACCGCGTGCCGACCCGTCGCGTCGAGGTGATCGAAGCCGGTCATCCGATGCCGGATGCCGCTGGCGTGCGCGGCGCCGAAGCCAGCCTCGCTCTCGCCGCGACCGCGACGCCGGACGATCTGTTGCTCGTGCTGCTGTCCGGCGGCGGCTCGGCCAATTGGATCGCGCCGACCGAGGGCGTGACGCTGGCGCAAAAGCAGCAGGCGACCCGGGCGCTGCTGCGCTCCGGCGCACCGATCGGCGAGGTCAACACGGTGCGCAAACATCTGTCGCGGATCAAAGGCGGCCGCCTCGCCCGCGCCGGGCGGCACGCCGGGCAGATCGTGACGCTGGCGATCTCGGACGTACCGCGCGACGAGCCGTCCGCGATCGCGTCGGGCCCGACGGTGCCGGATCCGACCACGCTGGCCGATGCCCGCGCGCTGGTGGCCCGCTATGATCTGCAGCTCGATCCCGCGGTCGCCGCCGCGCTGAACGATCAGCGGAACGAGAGCGTCAAGGCCGGCGATGCCGCGTTCGCGCGCGCGCAGTTCGAGATCATCGCGCGGCCGCGGCAGTCGCTCGATGCGGCCATCCAAGTTGCGCGCGACGCCGGCTACGAGGTCGCCGATCTCGGCGCCGATCTCGAAGGCGAAGCCCGCGAGATTGCCGCTGCGCACGCCCGGCTCGCGCGCGAAGCTCGGGCTGCGGGGCGCAAACTGGCGATTCTGTCCGGCGGCGAATTGACGGTGACGGTGCGCGGCCAGGGCCGCGGCGGCCCTAACCAGGAATACGCGCTGGCGCTGGCGCAGCAGCTGTCCGACCTGCCCGACATCGCCGCACTCGCGGCCGACACCGACGGCGCCGACGGCGGCGCCGGCAACGCCGACGATCCCGCCGGCGCGCTGATCGACGCCGCGACCTTCGCACAGATTGCTGAGCGCCAGCTCGATCCGGCCGCCTATCTCGCGAACAACGATGCCACCGGCTTCTTCGCCCAGACCGGCGACCTGCTGATCACCGGCCCCACCCTGACCAACGTCAACGATATCCGGGTGATTTTAGTTTAGTTCATCCCCTCTCCGTCATTGCGAGCGCAGCGAAGCAATCCAGGAGCTCCGAACCTTGAGCTCTCCGTGCCTTGAGCTTCTGAATTGCTTCGTCGCTTCGCTCCTCGCAATGACGCACGAGAGGCCGCTGCTAACAGTCGTCGTCATGCGCGGGCTTGCGCCGCCTGCGGCACTATGGCCACTCCGGCGCGGCGAAGCCCGGCGCATTCACTCTTTTCAAGGAAGATGGATCGCCGGATCAAGTCCGGCGATGACGGCCATTGTTGTGGATCGATCCTGCTACTCCGCCGCCTTCGGCTGTCGCCGGTCGAGCGTGGAAAGAGCTTGCAGCAACACTGCGCGGACGCGGTCGTTGTCGGTGGCTGCGACGGCGTCGGTGTCGAGGCGGAAGTCGAAGCCGGGCACTTTCTCGATCACCACCGCCGAGGCCTCGCTGCCGTCGCGGAGGCGATCGACCGCATACGGCACCACCTCGCGGCTGATGCCCTTCATGGTGATCGAGGGCAGCGCGTGCGCGGCGATGATGTCGCTGACCAGCGCGAAGGTCTCGTAGCTGATGACGATGCCGCCGGGCTCGGCAACCGATTGCAGACGCGCGGCGAGGTTCGCCTCGGCACCGATAATGGTGTAGTCCATCCGGTCGGCGCTGCCGAAATTGCCGACGTTGCAATAGCCGGAGTTGATCCCGATCCGCGACCGGAACGGCTGCTCGATCCCGGCCGCGCGCCATTTGGCGTTGAGTTCCGACAGCCGGCGCTGCATCGCCCAGGCCATCCGCACGCAGGCCTGCGCGTCGGCACGGTCGCCCTTGGTCTCCGGATCGCCGAAGAAGATCAGCATCGCATCACCGATGAACTTGTCGATCGTGCCGCCGTAGCGGTGCGCGATCTCCGACATCTCGGTGAAATACTCGTTGAGAAGCTGCGTGATCAGTTCGGGCTGCAGCCGCTCGGTGGTCGCGGTGAAATTCTGGATGTCGGAGAAGAAGATCGTCAGCTTCTTGCGCTCGGTGTGGATGACGACGTCCTTCTGGCCGGAGAAGATGCTCTTGTAGATCTGCGGCGGGATGTAGCGCGAGATCTTCATCGACAGCGAGGCGAGAAAGTCGTTGTTGGTCTCCAGCTCGTGGTTCATCGCCAGGATCTTCTGCGACTGCCGGCGCTGCATCCCCAGGAACGATACCCCGCACACCGCGGCCAGCACGAAGTACGCCAGCAGGAACTTGAACGAGAACAGATTGGCGGCGATCGGCTGGGTGATCATCACCTCCTGGATGCCGCGGACGTCGCCGACCTTCCAGTCGCGCTTCGGGCTTTCGGGGTGGGTATTGTGGCAGGCCACACAAGCCGGCGCCATCGTCACCGGCGACACCAGCCGGACGCTGTCGCTGAACAGGCTCGCGGATGCCGACACGATGTTCTCGCTCGAGTCCTTGCGCAGCGCCGCGAGGGCGTCGCGCTCGAAGGCGTCGAGCCGGTGCGGCGCGCGATTGGCGAACGGATAATCCGAGACGAAACGATAGGTGATGTTGCTCTGCTGCTCGCCGATCACCTTGCCGAGTTCGAGCGACAGCGTCGCCGGAATCGGGATCGCGCCGGGCACCTTCTCGTAGTCGTGGATCACCTGCACTTGACCAGGATGAGCCAGAATCCGCCCGACAACGTTGGCGGCGTAATAGTGCCGTACGCTCTTGATCACGGAATTCAGATCGGACGCTTGCCGGCGCAGCGCCGCGTCGGCGAGGCTGGTGAGGTCAAGCCACACCGCCAGCGGCAGGCCGAGCAGCAGCAGTGCGATGGCGAGGCCGGTCCACCATCCGCGAGCACGCAGATCGTTGGTTTCTGACTTGTCCATGCCGCCCAGCCCTGGTTGCCGTAATCACCGGCAACCTAGCGCGCAGGCGGTATAAAGAGAAGCATCCGGGGTGCAGAGCTACCGGTGGAAGAGCACGCGTTGTGGCCCGCGGGGCGGCGTCCAGCTCAGCGGCCGGCTGTGGTGCGGATGGGGCGGCCTTGCGAGATGAAGGCATAATGGCCGTTGGCGAAGGTGCCGATCATCAGCGCCTCGGTCACCGGCTCGGCGATCTCGCCCGCCGCAGCCCAATCGATCACGAAGTTGGCGCCGGTCCCGCCGCGGGTGTCGAGCGTGGGGACAAACGCCTCGATGGTGGCAAACGGCTTCAGCGCCACCGGCGCGTCGAGATAGCTCTCCACCATCTTGCCGGCGCCGTCGTAATAGGCGATCCGTTTGATCACCAGCGGACTGGTCTCGGAGGCGTTGTGGATGCTCAGCGTCACCGAGAAATTCGCCCGCGTCGCGCCCTGGTTGATCGACACGCTGGAATAGGCCGGCACATAGATCGCCCCTCCGACCGTGAGCGGCGCGGCCGGCAACGCGGTCAGCGACGCAGCAAACGTCTGGGCGATGCCACGCGGGCCCGATGATTGCGCCAAACACGGTGCGCTGGCCGACAGAATCAGGCATGTCACCCAGAGAATCGCGGGAATGCCGAAGCGATGGCGTCCCGTTCCGCGAGCCGGGCTTCCGATGCATTGTCTCAGCATGGTTGTCCCTTTAATGTTCGCGCCAGGGCGTTCCACGGCGGCAGGTGCATGCACGAACTGATTGGCGATATCACGCTGAGCATCCTGTTCGCCTGGCTGCTCGGTCTGGCGGCGCATTTTTTCCGTCAACCGCTGATCCTCGCCTACCTTATCGCCGGCTTCGTGATCGGTCCATTCGGCCTTGGCTGGGTGAAATCGCAGAACTCGATTTCGGTCATCTCCGAGCTCGGCCTGATCTTCATGCTGTTCATGATCGGGCTGGAGATCGACCTGAAGAAGATCATCCGCGCCGGCCCGGTGATCCTGGTGGCGGCCGGCGGCCAGATCGTCGGCGGCGTCGCGCTCGGCATCGCATTCTTCATCGGCATCGGGCTCGCATTCGGCGGCGGCCATTTCGACGCGCTGTATCTGACGGTAGCCTGCGCGCTGTCTTCCACCGTGATCATCGTCAAGGTGCTGTACGAGAAGCGCGAGCTCGACACCCTGCCGGGCCGGATCACGCTCGGAATCCTGGTGTTGCAGGACATCTTCGCGATCCTGTTCCTCGCGGTGCAGCCGAGTCTCGCCGATCTGCAGATCTCGGTGCTTCTGATCTCGGTCGGCCGCGTCGCCGTACTGGTCGCGACTGCGGCGCTCTTGTCGCGCTACGTGCTGCCCTGGCTGTTCCACCGGATCGCCCGCACGCCTGAACTGGTGCTGCTCGGGGCGCTGGCATGGTGCTTTCTGATCGGCGGCATTGCCGAGCATCTGCATCTGTCGCGCGAGATGGGCGCGCTGGTCGCCGGCGTGTCGCTGTCGACCTTCCCCTACGCGCTCGACGTCACCGCCAAGGTGACGACGCTGCGGGACTTCTTCATCACGCTGTTCTTCGTCGCGCTCGGCATGACGATCCCGATCCCGAACGGCTCGGTGATCGGGCTCGCCCTGGCGATCGCAGTGTTCACGCTGGCGAGCCGGCTGCTGACCACCTTCCTGCCGCTGTATCTGATGAAACAGGGCCTGCGCGCCAGCCTGCTGCCGGCGCTGAACCTGGCGCAGATCAGCGAGTTCTCGCTGGTGGTGATCCAGACCGGCGTCGCCGCCGGCCATATCGGCACCCAGACCGCCAGCGCCGCCTCGTTCGCCTTCGTGCTGCTCGCGGTGCTGTCGACCTTCGTGATCATGCGCAGCGATCCGATCACCCGCCGCGCGATCGGCGCGCTGAGCAAGCTCGGCTTGCGCGATCTCGGCCAGCAGCAGAGCGGTGCCGACGCAGCCGCAGAGGCGGGCCACGGCGCGGTGCATCGCATCGTCATCCTCGGCTTTTTCCGCACCGCCAGCGCTCTGGTCAGCGAGATCGAACGCCACGCGCCGGAGCTGCTCAAGCAGATCAGCGTGATCGACTTCAATCCGATGGTCTACAGCACCCTCACCACGCGCGGCATGCATGTGATCTACGGCGACATCAGCAACGTCGACACCCTGCTGCACGCCGGCGTCGCCAAGGCCGAGATCATCATCCTCAGCGTGCCGGACTCGCTGCTGAAGGGCGCCACCAACGAGCGTCTGGTGCGCCACGTCCGCGCCCTCAATCCGACCGCGCAGATCGTCGCCACCGCCGATCTACTGGCCGACGTCGAAGCAATGTATCGGGCCGGCGCCAACTACGTCACCGTGCCTCGGATCACCGAGTCACAGGACCTGTTCGAGGTGATCGAAGCCGCAGACCACGGCCTGCTGGACGACAAGCGCGCCGCTCTCGACGCCCGACTGGCCGAACGCCGGGAAGTTTTGCCGTAGGGCGTTTTCGACCGAGGCGCAGGCTGCCTCGCGCGCCCTGGGCGCGTTCAGAACTCCCGCGCGATCTTGGCGAGCATCGCCAGCAGCGCAGCGCTGTTGTCGCGGCCGAGCAGTTCGGTGAGCCGGGCCTCGTGGCGGGTCGCGACCAGCTTCTTGGCGCGCGCCAAGGTGGCGCGGCCTTTGTCGGTCAGCACCAGAATGTGCGAGCGGCGGTCGCTCGGCGAGCGGGTGCGCTGGCACAGCCCGCGGCTCTCCAGCGCGTCCAGCATCGCCACGAAATTCGGTCGCAGGATGCCGAGCGTGGTGGCGATCTCAGTCTGGTTGCGGCCGGGATTGGCGTCGAGCAGCAGCAGCACCGAGAACTGCGCCGGGGTGAGTTGCACCGGCGCGACCGATTGCAGAAAGTCCTCGAACACGCGAAGCTGGGCGCGCTTCAGCGCGTAGCCGAGCAGCTCCGACAGCTCGCCCATCATCAGCTCAGAGGCCTCGGCGGCGGTCTCGGCCGGCGGCTCCTTGCGCGCGGCGCGTGCCGGCTTGACGGCAGCGGCGGTTTTCGATGCGGTCATCGCCGGGCTCGTGATCCTGAGGGGCAAACGGCCGCGAGCATGTCGCGGGCCTTGAGCTTATAATCGATAATTGTTATGCACCATATCAAATAGGTCGAGCAGAATACAACTGCCGGCGGACGGAAGCGTAGCGACGCTTCCGCGGGAGGGGACGTTCGCGTGAACACCACGATTCTGCTGTTCTTGTTGCAGGACGGCGTCACCAATGGCGCGATCTACGCACTGCTCGGCCTTGCGCTGGTGCTGGTGTTCGCGGTGACGCGGGTCATTCTGATCCCACAGGGCGAATTCATCACCTTCGGCGCCCTCACCTACGCGACGCTGTCGGCCGGCGGCGTGCCCGGCACTGCGCAGCTCGCTCTGGTGATGGGTCTTGTCGCGTTCGGCTTCGAGCTGTTCAGCGTCCGCAAATCGCTGCATCTGGCCAAGGTGGTGCGGGCCGCGCTGATCTACATCGCGTTTCCAGCCGTGGTGCTGGCGCTGGCGACCTGGCTGCCGGCGCACAAACCCGGCGTCGCCGTCAACATCGCGCTTTCGCTGCTGATCGTCGCCGCGATCGGGCTGTTTCTGTATCGCATCGCCTTCCAGCCGCTGGCGCACACCTCGGTGCTGGTGCTGCTGATCGCATCGGTGGGCTGCCACCTGGCGCTGCAGGGCTTCGGCCTGGTCTTCTTTGGGGCCGAGGGACTGCGCGGCCCGCCGCTGTCCGACGTGACGCTGACTGCCGGGCCGCTGCTGTTCACCGGGCAGAGTCTGGCGGTCTACGGCATCACCCTGGCGCTGATGGCAGCGCTGTGGCTGTTCTTCGGCTTCACCCGCTACGGCAAGGCGCTGCGCGCCACCGCGGTCAACCGGCTCGGCGCCCGGCTGGTCGGCATCCGCACCTCGCTCTCCGGCCAGATCGCGTTCCTGCTCGCCTCGGTGATCGGCGCGATCTCCGGCATCCTGATCGTGCCGATCACCACGCTCTATTACGACACCGGCTTCCTGATCGGCCTCAAGGGCTTCGTCGCCGCGATCATCGGCGGACTGGTCAGCTATCCGCTGACGGCCGTCGCCGCGATCGTGGTCGGCATCGTCGAGTCGTTCTCCTCGTTCTACGCCTCGAACTACAAGGAGGTCATCGTCTTCACGCTGATCCTGCCGGTGCTGGTGCTGCGCTCGCTCGCCGCCCCCGCGGTCGAAGAAGAGAAGGACTGAGCGTGATGCCGCGTTGGCTTCCGATCCTGCTGTTCGCCGCCGTGATGACGGCGCTGCCGCTGATCCCTGGCATCCCGCCGTTCTGGATCGTGCTGCTCGACAATATCGGCCTCGCCGCGCTGGTGGCGATGGGGCTGGTGCTGCTCACCGGCGTCGGCGGGTTGACCTCGTTCGGCCAGGCTGCGTTCTGCGGCTTCGGCGCCTACACCACCGCCTACATCACCACCGTCTACGGCATCTCGCCGTGGCTGGCGCTGCCGGCCTCGCTGGTGGTCGCCGGCATCGCCGCAGTGCTGCTCGGGCTGATGACGGTCCGGCTCTCAGGCCATTATCTGCCGCTCGGCACCATCGCCTGGGGCATCGCGCTGTACTATCTGTTCAGCAAGCTCGATTTCCTCGGCCGCAACGACGGCATCTCGCGGATTCCGCCGCTGTCGATCGGCTCGGTCGAGATGTTCGATCCGGACACGATCTATTTCGTGATCTGGGCGATGGTGCTGATCAGCGCGGTGCTGACCATGAACCTGCTCGACAGCCGCACCGGCCGCGCCATCCGCGCACTGCGCCGCGGCCATGTCGCCGCCGAAGCCTTCGGCGTGCAGACCGCGCGGGCCAAGCTGCTGGTGTTCATCTATGCGGCGGTGCTCGCCGGCCTGTCCGGCTGGCTGTACGCGCATTTCCAGCGCAACGTGAATCCGACTCCGTTCGGTCCGCAGGCCGGCATCGAGTATCTGTTCATCGCCGTGGTCGGCGGCGCAGGCTATGTCTGGGGCGGCGTGCTCGGCGCCGCAATCGTGATCATCCTGAAGGAAGTGCTGCAGGGCTATCTGCCGCTGCTGTTCGGCGGCCAGGGCCAACTCGAGATCATCGTGTTCGGCATCCTGCTGGTGGTGCTGCTGCAGCTCGCGCCCGGCGGAGTGTGGCCGTGGCTCGCCAATCTGGTGCCGCTGAAATTCCGGCGCACCGTCACCCGCAATGCGGGCGGCCTGCCGGCGCGTGAACGGGTCGGCGGCAGCACCGCGGCACCGCTGCTGAAGGTCGAACGCGCGCGAAAACAGTTCGGCGGCGTGGTTGCAGTCAACGACGTGTCGTTCGAGGTCAATGCGGCCGAGATTGTGGCGCTGATCGGCCCGAACGGCGCCGGCAAGTCGACCACCTTCAACCTGATCACGGGCATCCTCACCACCACCGGCGGCCGGATCGAAGTGCACGGCAAACCGGTCGACAACACTCCTCCGCAGGAGGTGGTGAAGCTCGGCATCGCCCGCACCTTCCAGCACGTCAAGCTGGTGCCGGACATGACCGTGCTGGAGAACGTCGCGATCGGAGCCCACTTGCGCGGCCGCTCCAGCGCGGTCGCCAGCATGCTGCGGTTCGACCGGGGCGATGAAGCCAAGCTGCTCGCCGAAGCCGCCCGCCAGATCGAGCGCGTCGGGCTCGGTGCCGAAATCGATCAGCTCGCGGGTTCGCTCTCGCTCGGCCAGCAGCGCGTCGTCGAGATAGCCCGCGCGCTGTGCGCGGATCCGGAGCTTCTGCTTCTCGACGAGCCGGCCGCCGGCCTGCGCCACATGGAAAAGCAGCGGCTCGCCGCGCTGCTGCGTCAGCTCAAGGACAGCGGCATGTCGGTGCTGCTGGTCGAACACGACATGGGGTTCGTGATGGACCTCGCAGACCGCATCGTCGTGCTCGACTTCGGCACACGGATCGCCGAAGGCACGCCCGACGCGATCAAGACCAATCCGGACGTGATCAAAGCCTATCTCGGAGCGCTGGCATGACCGCCCTGCTTTCGGTGTCCGGCGTCTCGGTGTCCTACGGCAAGGTCGAGGCGGTGCGGAACGTGTCGCTCGAGGTGCGGACGCGCGAGATCGTCACCGTGGTCGGCGCCAACGGCGCCGGCAAGACCACCCTGCTCAGCGCCGCGATGGGTGTACTGCCGCTGAAGGGCCGCGTCACTTTCGACGGCATCGACGTCGCGCGGCTCGACATCGAGGACCGCGTCGCCGCCGGGCTGTCGCTGGTGCCCGAGCATCGCGAACTGTTCGCCACCATGACGGTCGAGGACAATCTCGAACTCGGCGCGTTCCGGATTGCCAAGAGCATCGCGGCGCAGTCGCAGGAGCGCGTCTACGGTCTGTTTCCGCGGCTGAAGGAACGGCGCAAGCAGCTCGCCGGCACATTGAGCGGCGGCGAGCAGCAGATGCTGGCGATGGGCCGCGCGCTGATGGGGGCGCCGAAGCTGTTGATGCTCGACGAGCCGAGCCTCGGCCTCGCGCCGATCATCGTCGCCGACATCTTCCGCATCGTCGGCGAACTGCGCGAAGCCGGCGTGTCGGTGCTGCTGGTGGAACAGAATGCCAAGGCGGCGCTCGGAATCGCCGACCGCGCCTATGTGATGGAGCTCGGCGAATTCGTGCTCGACGGCCCGGCCTCAGAGGTTGCCCGCAACGAGGCGGTGGTCGCCAGCTATCTCGGCTTCTCGCATCCCGCCTGACGGCGCGGACAGCACCGCGGTAGGCGTGTCGCCATTGTCGAGCTGCACCACACAATTGCGGCCGAGATCCTTGGCGCGATACAGCGCCAGATCCGCGCGCCGCATCAGCGCCGATAGACCGCCGGCGTCATAGCTGGCCAAACCGAAGCTCATCGTCACCGCCACCTCGCGGCCGTCGCACACGACCTCGGTGGCGCAGCGCCGGCACAGCTCGAGCGCGTAATCCCTCGCCTCCTGATCGCTGACGCCGACCATCAGGCCGGCGAATTCCTCGCCACCATGCCGCGCAATCAGCATGCCGCGCGGCGCCGCGAAGTCGCGCAGGATGCCGCCGATCTCGGCGAGCACCCGATCGCCGACAGTGTGGCCGTAGAGATCGTTGATCGCCTTGAACCGGTCGATGTCGCACATCATCGCCACCACCGGCTGCCCGGCGAAATTCGCCTGCGCCAGTTGCGCCGACGCAGCGTCGTCGAAGCCTCGCCGATTGAGGAGGCCGGTCAAGAGATCGGTGCGCGACATCCGCACCAGTTCGGCCCGGGTCGAGGTCAATTGCCGCATCAGTTGCGCCGACCGATACGCCATCGCACCGGACAATGTGGTCGATACTCCGAGCGCGACCATCATCGAGGCTTTCACCACCGCCCCGACTTGGACCGTCGCACTCCAATCGGTGCCGAGGTCGGAGATCAGAAAGATCATGGTGACGAGCGCCGTAATCGTGGCCGTGACGGCTACTCTGCCCGCTGTATAGCGGATGGCGTCGCGCTGCGTGACGATCTGGTTCGGCATCTGTCAACGTCGTTGCGGCGCGCACCGCGCCGGAGATGCAATCGCTCCGCGCGCTGGTCGCTCGCCCGGCTATGCGGCAAAGCCGACGCCGATTGGTCCCAATGCTGGTGGTTTTACCAGACCTTGCACGCCGATCACGTTAACTCGGCGCAATGCGAATCAGCAGCCTTAACGCAACGCTAAAGTGGCAGAGACACGGGCCCGACCAAAGACAAAGCCGGCCTCGTGCGGAGGCCGGCTTTGCGGAGATTGGGGCTGGCGCCGCCGACGTGGAGGTTATTTTACCATCACGTACTTGCCGTCCTTGACGGTCAGCAGAATCCGCGAGCGGTCGTCGAGGCCGTAGCGATCGGTCTCGGTGAAGCTGTACACGCCCTGGCTGGCCGCGATGTCCTTCTCGGTGATCAGCGCCTTGCGGATCGCTTCGCGGAACTCCTGCGTGCCCGGCTTGGCAGTCTTCAGCGCCACCGGCACCACCCGCTCGAGCACCTTGAAGGCGTCGAACGAATGCGCGGCGAACTGGCTGCGGCTGTTCGGGCCGTACTTGGCTTCATACGCCGTGTTCAGCTCGAGGCCCGGCTTCTTGGTCAGCGCGCTGTCGGCCTGATCCTCGGGATCCATCACCGGACCCGACGCCATGATCACGCCCTCGGCCGCCTTGCCGGCGATACGGATGAAGTCCATCGAAGCGGCGCCGTGGGTCTGATAGATCAGCCCCTTGTAGCCGCGATCGCGCAACGAGGTCTGCGGCAGCGCCGCGGCGGTGCCGGAGGCGCCGACCAGGATTGCGTCGGGATTGGCTGCGACCAGCTTCAGCACCTGGCCGGCGACCGACGTATCGGGACGCGCAAACCGCTCTTCGGCGACGATCTTCAGCCCCATCGCCTCGCCCTGCTTCTTCAGGTCGTTGAACCACAGGTCGCCATAGGAATCCGAATAGCCGATATAGCCCACGGTCTTGATGCCGTGCTGCTTCATGTGCTCGTACAGCACCTTGCCCATGATCGGGATCGGCTGCGGCATCGCCACCGACCACTTGGCGCGCTCCGGTGTGATCGGCAGCGGCGCCAGCGCGATGTGCGGGACTTGCGCTTCGTTGGCGACGTTGGAAACCGCCACGGTCGGCGGCGTCACCGACGAGCCCATGATCACGTCGGCCTTGGACTCCGTGACGAAACGACGCGCGTTGGTGGTGGCCGCCGTCGGGTCACCGCCATCATCGAGCACAATCAACTTGAGCGGATGACCGCCGATTTCCTTCGGCACGAATTCGAGCGCGTTGCGCTCCGGAATGCCGAGCGCCGCGGCCGGGCCGGTGGTGGTGACGGTGATACCGATGGTAATTTCGTTGGTTTCGGCGCGCGCAGCGCCGGAAAGCCCCGGCAACGCGAGGACCACGGCGATCGCCGCAGCGGACAGCTTGAACTTGGTCACGTTCTCCTCCTCCCTCTGTTATGGCATCGGCCGTGTTCGGCGCGATCTTGTCGTTCTGTTTACGGCATCACCGGCGGCGAGTCAGCCCCGCATGAACTTGGCTTTCACCTCCTCCGGCACCGGCACCGACTTGAGCCGGCCTGGGTCATCCGGATGGCGGCCGACCAGTACCCCCGTCTCGAAACCTTCGAGCGCCAACGCATCGCCCTTGAACACCTTGTGCAGCACCTCGAAACTCGAGCGCCCGAACCGCTCGATCCGGCTTTCGATGCTGATCACGTCGCCATAGGTCGACGGGATGTAGAATTTGGCACGGGTGTCGACCATCGGAATCCCGACCAAGCCATAGACCTTGATCAGGTCGCGCTTCGAACAGCCGGCGGCAACAAACAGCGCCGAGGTGGAGTCGTCGAACATCGCAAAATAGCGCGGGTAGTACACAATATCCGCCGGGTCGCAACCACCCCACTGGATCTGCACGTCGCGGCGGTTGGTGAACATCGACAGTCGCCTAGCTCTCAGTTGGTCATTCCGGGGCGCCGCGCAGCGGCGAACCCGGAATCTCTTGCACAGATCATCTCGGGATTCCGGGTTCGCGGACTGCGTCCGCGCCCCGAAATGACGGAGACCATTGCCCTCACTCCAGCGCGATCACCTGCGCGGGCGGCGGGTCGGCGTAGAGGTCGGCAATCAAAGCGGCGCGATATTCAAGCACGGCGCGCTGGTTGACCGAGCCCTTGTCAGTGATCTCACCTTTGTCGATCGACAGCGGCTCGCCGAGCAGCACGGCGCGGGTGATCCGGGTCGACGAGCCGGTCGCCTGCGTCAGCAGCGTGGCGAGGCGCTCGCGGAACGCTTCGCGGATCAGATGGTCGGCCGCCATGGCGGCGAGGTCTTCCAGCGGCAGCGTGGCGTTGATCAGCTTGCAGCCGTCGGGATCGAGGATCGCGAGCGCGGTGACGTAGTCACGGTCGAGCCCGGCAATCACCACGTCGCGAACCAGCGGCGCGCAGGCTGCAATGAACTTGGCGCGAAGCGGACCGACGCTGACCCAGGTGCCCGAGGCCAGCTTGAAGTCCTCGGAGATCCGGCCGTCGAAATCGAAGCCACGCGTGAGATCGTCGGGATCGACAGGCTTGAGCGCGTCATTGAGCTTGTAGAAGCCCTCCTCGTCGAACGCCTTCTCGGTCAATTCCGAAGCTCGCCAGTAGCCGGGCGTGATGTTCGGCCCCTTGGCGCGGACTTCGAGCTTGCCGTTGTTCGGCACCAGCTTGGCCTCGTTGCCCGGCACCGGAAGACCGACATGGCCCGAACGCGATGTCTGCGGCGTCACCGACATGAAGAACGGCGCCGTCTCGGTCGCGCCAAGACCGGTAAGCATCGGCACCCGCGCGCCGGTCTCCTGAACCGCAACCTCGTCGAGCCCGCTCCAGACGTGCGCCGCAAGGCTGGCGCCGGAGAAGAACATCGCGTGCAGCCGGCTGAAGAATAGTTTGCGGAGCTGCTGGTCTTCACGCAGCACCGGCAGCAACGACTCGTAGCCTTTGGGGACGTTGAAATACACCGTCGGCGCGACCTCGCGCAGATTACGAATCGTGGCGGCGATCCCGGCCGGCGTCGGCTTGCCGTCGTCGATATACATCGAGCCGCCGTTGAACAGCGTCAGGCCGATATTGTGGTTGCCACCGAAGGTGTGATTCCACGGCAGCCAGTCGACGATCACCGGCGGCTCATCCTTAAGGAACGCCATCGCCTCGCGGATCATCACCTGATTGGCGCAGATCATCCGCTGGGTATTGATCACCGCCTTGGGATTGCCGGTCGATCCCGAGGTCAGCAGAAACTTGGCGATGGTGTCGTGGCCGATCGCCTCGTACTTGGCGGCCAGCTCAGGATGTTCCGGCGTCGCCAGCAGTTCGGCGAGCGACGTCACCTTGCGGCCATCGACGCTGCCCCGGGTGGCGGCAAGCTCGACATCGGCCGGCACGGTGGCGAGGATCGCGGGTGCAAATGCCGTGATGTCGTCGGCGAAGATCAGGCCCGGCGTCAGCAACCCGACGATATGGCGCAGCTTGCCGTAGTCCTTGGACACCAGCGAATATGGCGGCGACACCGGACACATCGCGACACCGGCATACAGCGCGCCGAACATCACCATCGCATGGTCGATCGAATTGCCGGACAGGATCATCACCGGCCGTTCGGCCGACAATCCCCGCGCGATCAGAGCCGAGGCGATGGTCTGCGCGGCGCGCAGCATCTCGGCATAGCTGATCTTGCGCCAGCCGCCCTCGCCGTTGCGCTCCGCCATGAACACCCGGTCCGGTGCAGTTTCAGCGAAGTGATGCAGCCGGTCGGTGATCCGCACCGGATAGTCGGTGAGCGTGGTAGTCGAGCGCACATAGATGGTGCCGTCCGGCTTGCGCTCGGTGGCGATGCCGATCTCGCCGAACGAGATGTCGCGCAGCGGATGAGCTGACTCGCGCCCGGCGGCAGCGGCGAATGCAATGGGATCGGTCATGGCGTCCATCACGGCTCCGTTTCAGCTCGGCCGAACCTTGGCTGTCTTGTGATCGAGGAAAGCGCGAATACGGTTCTTGGCTTCCTGGTCGCTCTGCGCCACGGTCGCCATCAGCGATTCCATCAACAGGCCGGTTTGCGGATTGGCCTCGGCGATCATCGGCAGCGCCTGCAGCACCGCGAAATTAGTCAGCGGCGCGTTCTGCGCGACGCGGTTGCCGAGCTCCAGCGCCTTGTCGTAGGCCGAGCCGTTGTCGATCAGATACTGCGAGAAGCCGTGCACGACGCCTTCGGAGGCGGAATACACACGGCCCGTGAGCATCATGTCGGCCATCCGCGCGACGCCGATCAGCCGCGGCAGTCGCACCGAGCCGCCGCCGCCGACGAAGATGCCGCGGCTGCCTTCCGGCAGCGCGTAGTAGGCGGAGGCCTCGGCGACGCGGATGTGCGCCGCGCAGGCAAGCTCGAGCCCGCCGCCGATCACAGCGCCCTTCAGCGCCGCAATCACCGGCACCCGGCAGTATTGGATCTTGTCGAACACCCGATGCCAGGTCTGGGAATGAACCAGCCCCTCGGTGGCGTCGCGCTCACGCAACTCGGAGAGATCAAGGCCGGCCGAGAAGTGATCGCCGATGCCGTGGATCACCACCGCGCGGATCTCGTCGGGAATCTCGGTGAGGCAGTCCTTCAGCGCCGCCATCAGCCCGTCATTGAGGGCGTTGCGTTTCTTGGGGCGATTGAGACCGATCGTCAGCACGGGGCCGACGGTATCGACGACAAGCGTCGACGGGTCCGCGAGCGTCGCGGCCTGAGCGTTTCCTGTGAGCACTTATTACGTCCTGTGCAGAATAGTTATAGACTATAACGATCACTTGAGGCCGGCGTCAATCGGCATTGCGGAACGAGAGCAGGCCCCGGCTCATAAAAGCTGGGATTGGCGGGTGTGGCGCGGAGTGCCGCCTGCGAGGCGCACTCCCTCTCCCCGCCCTTCTGCGGGGAGAGGGGTGGGGTGAGGGGCCTGGCACTGCATATCCATATCCGCAGTGATAATAGGAAGGCTCGCCGGAGCGACCGGATGAGTCTTTCCCGTAGCACCTCAGTGCCAGGCCCCGCACCCGCCCCGGCTCCGCTGCGCTAAGCCGGGTCGACCTCTCCCCGCAAAGGGCGGGGAGAGGTTAGGAAGGTGGCCTCACAGCACCTGATGCACGTCGATCACGACGCGGTCGGCGTGGCGGGCGGCGGAGCCGATGAACAGATGCTGCATCAGCCACTGATAATTCGGGTGGCCGGTCTCAAATCGCGGCCGGGTGCGGAAATAGATCAGCTTCGGATCAACCGGCTCGCCACGCTTCAGCTTCTGTAAGAGTTCGACCGGCCCGAACCGGATGCCGACATTTTCGACATAAACCACCGCGCCGTCGTCGGTCTCGAAGGCATATTTGGCTTCCAGCTCGATCAGCTCATTCGGCCGGATGATCTGAAAATCAGCACCGAACGGCAGCACCTTGCCGTTGATTCCCTCCCCCTTCACCTCGCCGTCGAGGATCGGAATGATCCGGCGCACGCCGGTGCCGATGTCGCCAGCCGAGGTCACCTCGCCGATCCGCGCGGTGATGGTGAAGGCGTATTTGGTTTCGAGGGTCGGTTTCATCGCATACATCCACGGTGGTCGTCATGCCCGGCCTTGTGCCGGGCATCCACGTCTTGCGGCGTCGATGATCAGCAAAGACGTGGATGGCCGGGACGAGCCTGGCCATGACGAGGTTTTAGAACTACCCGATCATCCGCATCGGCAGCCACAGCGCGATGATCGGGAACGCGATCAGGATCACCAGCCGGATCAAATCCGTGACGACGAACGGCAGCACGCCGGCGAACACCGTGGACATGCTGACGTCCTTGATCACGCTCTTGATCACGAACACGTTCATGCCGACCGGCGGATGGATCAAGCCGAGCTCGACCGTCATCACGATGATGATACCGAACCAGATCGGATCGAAGCCGAGCGCGGTGACCACCGGGAATACGATCGGCACGGTGAGGATCACCATCGCCATCGCGTCCATCAGGCAGCCGAGCACCAGATACATCAGCAAAATCAGCGCCAGCACGCCGTAGGGCCCGATGCCGAGGCCGGTGAGGAATTCGGTGACGTATTGCGGCGTCTGGGTGATGGTGAGGAAATAGCCGAAGCACAGCGCGCCGATCAGCACGGTGAACACCGCCGCCGCGGTGCGGGTCGCCTGCAGCAGCGACTGCAGGATGCCCTCACGGTTGAGCTTGCCGCGCAGGATGCCGATCAGGAACGCGCCGACCGCGCCGACCGCGCCGGCCTCGGTCGGAATGAAGAACCCGCCATACAGCCCGCCGATCACAAACAGAAACAGCAGCAGCGGCGACCACACGTCGCGGAACGCGGCCAAGCGGTCACCCCAGGAACTCTTCGGCCCCGCCGGCAGGAAGCCGGGCCGCGCCACCCCGATGATCCAGATCGTGATCATGTGCATCACGATCGCCAGCAGGCCCGGCAGGATGCCGGCGATGAACAGCTTGCCGATGTCCTGCTGGGTGATGATGCCGTACACCGCCAGCACGGTCGACGGCGGCAGCATCGCCCCGAGCGTGCCGCCGACCGCGATGACGCCGGTCGAGAACGACTGCGGATAGCCGAACCGCCGCATCTCCGGATAGGCCACCGCCGAGAACGTCGCCGCGGTCGCGACCGACGAGCCGGAGATCGCCGCGAAGCCGCCACAGGCCGCGATGGTGGCGATGCCGAGCCCGCCCTTCCAATGGCCCACGATGGTGTTGCCGGCACGGAACAACTCGCGGCTGATGCCGGACGCCGACACGAACGCGCCCATCAACAGGAACATCGGGATCACGCCGAACGAATAGTCGGTGACGGTGCGCATCGTGGTCTGGCCGACCAGCTTCAGCGCCGGTTCGAAGCCGGTGAGATAGCCGAACCCGGTGACGCCGACGAGGCCCATCGCCATGCCGACCGGCACGCGCAGCAGCATCAGGACAAACAGGCTGACGAAGCCGATGGCGGCTACGGTCTCGTTGGTCAGCATCGCTAGCTACTCCACCGGCTTCATGCGCACTTCGCGCATCTGCTCCGGATGGAAGATCAGCCGGAAGGTTCGAATCGCGATCAGCAGCACGGCGGAGACGTCTCCGATCCACGACACCAGATAGAACGGCCAGATCGGGATCTGCAGATCCATGGTGACGATGTGGTCGGCACGCGTCGTCACCACCTTGTCGAACAGCGTGTAGGTCTGCACGCTGACGACGAACAGCAGCACCAAAGTGGCGAAGATGTCGATGATCCGCTGCCAGCGCGGCGACGCCGCCGCCCACACCAGATCCACGGTGATGTGCGAGCCGCGGTAGGAAGTGGCGGCGATGCCCCAGAAGATCAGCACGCCGAGCATGAACTGCCCGAAATTGTAGTAATCCGGGATCGTCACCGAAAAGAACTTGCGCATGAACACCGCGAGAAACGTGTTCAGCGCGACGATGCCGACGAAGAACGCCGCGATCCACTCGATCACGTCGATGAAACGATCCATGCCGTTCTTGGAGAAACGCCGTGTTGTCAGGGCGCCGGGCAGCCGGTCGGGCTGCTTGTCGTCGGGAGGAGAACTCATCGGGGCTCGATCGTTGGTATTGCGTCAATCACACTGAAAAAGTCATTCCGGGGCGCTCGCGTAGCGAGCGAACCCGGAATCTCGATCGTGCGGCCGCGAGATTCCGGGTCTGCGCGCGATGCGCGCATCCCGGAATGACTACGGAGAGGCTCACAACCCTGCGTCGTACTTCTTCAGCGCGTTCTGCAGATCGGCTTCGACGGCGGCTGGGTCGCCGCCGGACTTCTTGACCTGCTCGGCCCAGCTGTCGCGCAGCGGCTTGGTCGCCTTCTTCCATTCGGCGAGCTGCGCGTCGGTCAGCGGATAGACCTCGTGGTCCTGCAGCGCCTTCATCTTGGTGCGGCCGTTGGCTTCGAAATCGGTCCAAGGGTCGGTGACCTTGGAGGCCCATTCCGGCGTGCAGTGATCGTCGATGATCTTCTTCTGTGCGTCCGACAGCGCATTATAGGCCTTCAGCCCGATGTTGTAGGTGAACACCGTGGTGTAGAGCGGTACGTCCATGTGATACTTGACCACCTTGTCGATGCCGAACAGGAACACCGAGCCCCAGGGGAAGGTGATCTCGTCGGCAACGCCGCGCTCCAGCGCGTCGCGCGATTCGGGCGCCGAGGCCTGCACGTTGGTGCCGCCGAACAGCTTCACCATTTCGCCGATGGTCGATTGCGCCGGCCGCACCTTCAGGCCGCTCATATCGGACGGCAGCAGCACCTTCTTCTTGCCGTGCAGCGCGCCCGGATCATGGATGAAGGCGAAGCACAGCTTGGTGTCCTTCATCTCGGTCGGGGCGTATTTGTGGTACCACTCGTTCAGCGCCAGCGTGCCCTTCTTGCCGTCCTTGAACACGAACGGAAGCTGGCCAGCGGCGACGATCGGGAAGCGGCCGGGCTGATAGCCGGGATTGACGTAGGTGACGTCGGCGATGCCGTCGCGCGCCATGTCGTAATGGTCGAACGCCTTGCCGAGCTGTTCGGACGGGAACACGGTCATCCGGATGGTGCCGCCGGAAGCCTTCTGGATGTCCTCGGCCCAGGCCTTGGTGGCCGGCACCAGCGGATGCGCCGGCGGCACCCACAGCGAGACTTTCCAATTGACCGTCTTGTCCTGCGCGAGCGCTGGCGTCACGCTGGCGGCAAGCAGCAGCGCGAGCAGAGTCTTCCTCATCGCGATTCACTCCCTAATGTCGGCTTCAATCGGCCTTTGGGCCGCATTGTTATAGGTTATAACCATCATTGCAAGTGACCGCCGCGTAATAGCTGCTAGATGTCGGACGGCGGCTAGACGGCTCCGTGACGGTCCCGTAACGAGGCGACGACATCATCGGGGGAACGACCATGCGGACACAAGTGGCCATCATCGGCGCGGGTCCGTCCGGGCTGCTGCTCGGCCAGCTGCTGCACAAATACGGCATCGATGCCGTCATCGTGGAACGCAAGGATCCGGACTACGTGCTGTCGCGGATTCGCGCCGGCGTACTGGAACAGGGCATGGTCGACCTGCTCAACGAGGCAGGCGTGTCCGCGCGGCTGCGCCAGGAAGCGCTGGTGCACGACGGCTTCGAGATCGCGTTCTCCGGCAAGCGCCACCACATCGATCTCAAGGGCTCGACCGGCGGCAAGGTCGTCACCGTGTACGGTCAGACCGAGGTCACCCGCGACCTGATGGAGGCGCGCAAGGACGCCGGGCTGACCACGATCTACGACGCCGCCGACGTCAGCCTGCACGATTTCGAAGGCGACCATCCCAAGGTGCGCTACGTCAAGGACGGCACCACCCACGAGATCGTGTGCGATTTCATCGCCGGCTGCGACGGCTTCCACGGCGTCAGCCGGCAGAGCGTGCCGGGCAGCGCGGTGCAATCATTCGAGCGGGTGTATCCGTTCGGCTGGCTCGGATTGCTCTCCGACACGCCGCCGGTGTCGCCGGAACTGATCTACGTCAACCACGACCGCGGCTTCGCGCTGTGCTCGATGCGCTCGGCCCACCGCAGCCGCTATTACGTGCAATGCCCGCTCACCGACGACGTCGCCGAATGGAGCGACGACCGGTTCTGGGACGAACTCCGCAGCAGGCTCGATCCGGAGACCGCCGCGAAGCTGGTCACCGGCCCGTCGATCGAAAAGAGCATCGCGCCGCTACGCTCGTTCGTCGCCGAGCCGATGCGGTTCGGCCGGCTGTTCCTCGCCGGCGACGCCGCCCACATCGTGCCGCCGACCGGCGCCAAGGGCCTCAACCTCGCCGCCAGCGACGTGTACTACCTATCGCGCGCCATGCGCGAATATTACGCCGAGAAGTCGGATGCCGGCATCGACGCCTATTCGGCGAACGCGCTGCGCCGGGTGTGGAAGGCGGAACGGTTCTCCTGGTGGATGACCTCGCAACTCCACCGCTTCCCCGATCACGACGGCTTCTCGCAGCGCATCCAGACGGCCGAGCTCGACTACCTGGTCAACTCCAAGGCCGCGATCACCTCGCTGGCGGAGAACTACGTCGGCCTGCCGTACTGAAGTTTCTCCGGAAAGTCGTCATTCCGGGGCGCGCCGTCAGGCGCGAACCCGGAATGACGGTGCATGGAGTCACGTCGCCTCGTTTCAAACACCCTCTCAAACCTCGCTTCAAACTTTGTCGGCGTTGCCGGCGAAGCGGCGCTGCGGTCTAACGGTGGCCGATGCAGCGAAGCGAGCGACGAGCAGGATGACGACCGACATAGATCCAATCGACACGACGAACTCCGACGACGTCCCCGCGGGCTTCGTCCGCCACACCCGATCGAGCCCCCTCACCGCGCCGTGGGAGCCGCTGTATGCGAAGACAACGACGGAGGCGGTGATGCTCGGGCTGCGGCTTCGCGATTGCCATACCAATTCGCGCGGTCTCGCCCATGGCGGATTGATTACCGCACTCGCCGACAATGCGATGGGCTATAGCTGCGGCCTCAAGCTCGGCGGCAGCGGACGGCTGCTGACGGCGTCGCTGGCGATCGACTTCATCGGGCCCGCCGGGATCGGGCAATGGCTGCAGATCGAGCCGGAGGTGATCAAGGTCGGCGCCAAGCTCTGCGTCGCGCAGTGCTTCGTCACCGCCGACGGCACCCGCTGCGCTCGCGCCAACGGCACGTTCAGCGTGGTGAAGGCGAAGGAGTAAGGTCGCGGCTCCTGGCCATCTAGCACTGTCGTTCCGGGGCGCGCATAGCGCGAACCCGGAACCCCGAGCTGTTCTGCGACCTGTCGCTTTAACCTCGCGATTCCGGGTTCACGCGCCCACGCGCGTGCCCCGGAATGACAGGCGAACAGCAATCGCGCGCGATGATGCGATCACCCACGGATCACTGCTTCGACGCCGGCTGCGACCTCGAAGAGGTCGCGATCGGCACCGTTGACGCCAGCCAGCATCAACCCGACCGGCGCCTCGCCGTCCCGATGGCACGGCAGCGAGATCGCACAGCCGTCGATCATGTTGATCAACGTGCAGTTGCGCAAGGCCAGCAGATTGGCCTTGGTGAACGCCTTGTCGTCGGCAAGTTCGGCAATGGTCGGCGCGGCGTTCGCGGTGGTCGGCATCGCCACCGCGTCGTAGGGTGCCAGCCGCGCCGTGGCGCGTTCAATCAGCGATTTGCGTGCGGTCACGATATCGATGTAGTCCGCGGCGCTCTGGGTCTCGCCGCGCAGGATGCGCTCGCGTACCCGCGGATCGTAGACATCGCCCTGCGCGACGACCAGATAGCGGTGCCAGGCGTAGCTCTCGGCGGCGGTCAGGCCACCTTTCGCACTCAGCGGTGCGACGTCGTTGAACTCCGGCACCTCGATCTGCTCGACGATCACGCCATGACCGGACAGTGTCGTCAGCGCGCGGTCGAATGCGGCCTTCACGACGGCGTCGAGTTCATCCAGCGCCACCGTGGAGGGGACCGCGATCCGCATTCCCTTCAGCGACCGCGGGCTCAGCGGCACCACCGGCTGGTCGGCCAGGATCGCGTCCAGCGCGGCGCAGCAGGCGACGCTGCGCGCCAGCGGGCCGATCGAGTCGAGCGAGAACGACAGCGGCACCGCGCCGTCGCGCGGCACGCGGGCCTGCGACGCCTTGTAGCCGACGATGCCGTTGAACGCCGCCGGAATCCGGCACGAGCCACCGGTGTCGGTGCCGAGCCCGGCATGCGCCATGCCGTCGGCGACCGACACCGCGGCGCCCGACGACGAGCCGCCCGGCACATGGCCGACGTCGCGGCGATAGGCGGCTTTCGGCGTGCCGTAATGCGGATTGATGCCGATGCCCGAATAGGCGAACTCGGTCATGTTGCTGCGGCCGATCACCACAAAGCCTGCGCGCCGCAGCCGCGCGACCGTCGGCGCGTCGGCATCGGCCGGCGGATTATCGTCGAGCGCACGCGATCCGGCGCGGGTCACCTGCCCCTTGATGTCGAACAGATCCTTGATCGAGACCGGAATGCCGGCGAACGGCGACGGCGCCGCGTTGGCGGCGCGCAGCCTGTCCATCGCATCCGCTGCCTGCAACGCCGCGTCGCGGTCGACGTGAATGAAGGCGCGCGCGCCTTCGCCGGCCGGATCGTCGATCCTCGCCAGACAGTCCTCCACCAGCTTGCGGGCGGTGGTGCGGCCGGCTTCGAGATCGGCCGCGAGGACGGCGAGCGTGGGATGTCGGGTCATAGTGTTCATTCCGCTGGGAGCCGACCGGCCGCGCGCTGTGGCGCGCCTCGATCGTACATGAGGATCATCGGATTATTCAGTAGCGCGGAAAGTGATGGTTTGCCATCCGCGGCGAAGGCGGCTCCGGCTCCGCGTGCAGCGCATCGCTCGCGCCGCCCAATTGTCCGCTTTGCGGAATACAATTCCTGCACACGGCTCCGCGCCCTGCGCGTGTTGACGCTGGCGGAGCGATATCGCATCAAGACGCCACAACCGATGGGCCCACGAGCCAGCTCAGGGAGAAAACTAAGACATGGCTGAACCCGCACGCGCACGTCCCAAGATCACTCCGGAAACCCAGCACTACTGGGACGGCGCCAAGCAAGGCGAACTGCGGCTTCAGCGCTGCGATTCCTGCGCTCATGCGTACTTCCCGCCCCGCCCCTTCTGCCCGAAATGCGGCTCGCGCGAGGTCAGCGTGTTCAAGGCCTCCGGCAACGGCACCCTGTATTCCTACGTGATCAATCACCGCCCGCTGGCGGCCGGCTTCACCGAGCCCTACGCCATCGCGGTCGTGGAGCTCGAAGAGGGCCCGCGGATGATGAGCAATATCCTGGAGTGTCCGCAGACCCCGGAGGCGCTCGAACTCGACATGAAGCTGGAAGTCACCTTCCAGAAGATCGACGACAATCTCACCCTTCCGCAATTCCGTCCGGCGAAGGGGTAAGCACCATGCGTCGCAATCAGGTTGCTATCGTCGGCGCCGCCGAAACCACCAAGCTCGGCGTCATTCCCGACATGTCGCAGATCCAGCTCCACGCCGACGCCGCGCTCAACGCGATCGCCGACGCCGGGCTGAAGCTGTCGGACATCGACGGCATCGCCACCGCGGTGGAGACGCCGCAGCAGATCGCCCACTATCTCGGCATCACCCCGACCTGGGTCGACGGCACCTCGGTCGGCGGCTGCTCGTTCATGCTGCATGTCCGCCACGCCGCCGCGGCGATCGAGGCCGGGCTGTGCAAGACGGTGCTGATCACCCACGCCGAGAGCGGCAAGTCGATGATCGGCAAACTGCCGCGCTCGTTCCAGGCCGACAGCCTGCAGGGCCAGTTCGAAGCGCCCTACGGCATCTACGGGCCGCCGAGCCAGTTCCCGATCCCGGTGCTGCGCTTCATGAAGACCTACGGCATCACCCACGAGCAGATCGCCTCGGTCGCGGTGGCGCAGCGCGAATGGGCGGCGAAGAACCCGCGCGCGATGATGAAGGACCCGATCACGGTCGAGGACGTCCTCAACTCGCGGATGATCGCCTATCCGTTCCGGCTGCTGCAGTGCTGCCTCGTCACCGACGGTGGCGGCGCGCTGATCATGACCTCGGCCGATCGTGCCAAGGACTTCCCGCACAAACCGGTCTATGTGCTCGGCACCGGCGAGAGCGTGGAAACCCCGATGGTCAGCCAGATGGAGACCTTCAACTCCTCGCGCGCCTTCAAGGTGGCGGGCCCGACCGCGTTCCGCGAGGCCGGCATCAGCCACAAGGACGTCGATCATCTGATGATCTACGACGCGTTCGCGCACCTGCCGCTGTTCGGCCTCGGCGACCTCGGCTTCATGCCGTATGAGGAAACCGGAAAGTTCATCGCCGACGGCAACACCCGCCCCGGCGGCAAGCTGCCGCTCAACACCAACGGCGGCGGCCTGTCCTACATGCACTCGGGCATGTACGGCATGTACGCGTTGCAGGAAAGCGTCCGGCAAATGCGCGGCATCGCGCCCGCGCAGGTGGAAGGCGCGAAGATCTCGGTCTGCCACGGCGTCGGCGGCATGTTCGCCGCGTCGGGGACGATCATCTTCACCAACGAGAAGTAGTTCGGCACAAGCCGCAACACACCACGTCATTGCCGGGCTTGACCCGGCAATCCATCTCTCGAAGAAGATGGATGCGCGGGCCTACGCCGCGCCGAAGGGGCTTCGGCCCCGCAGGCGAGTCAAGCCCGCGCATGACGCAGCGAAAATAACGAGGCGTCATTCCGGGGCGCTCACGACGTGAGCGAACCCGGAATCTCGCTAGCAGAACACCTCGGGATTCCGGGTTCGCGCTGCGCGCGCCCCGGAATGACCGTCGGATAGCAACGAACAACAAACAAACAGGACATCACATGGCCAAGGCACTGGACGGCAAAGTCATCATCGTCACCGGCGCGGGGCGCGGCATCGGCCGCGAGATCGCGCTGCTCGCGGCGCGCGAAGGCGCCAAGGTGGTCGTCAACGATCCGGGCGTCGCCTCCGACGGCTCGGGCACCGACGCCGCCCCGGCCGAGCAGGTCGTCGAGGAAATCAAGAAGGAAGGCGGCACCGCGGTCGCGAACTTCGAAAGCGTCGCCGAAGCGATCCCCGCCAGCAAGATCGTCAAGCAGGCGGTCGACACCTACGGCAAGCTCGACGGCGTGGTGAACAACGCCGGCATCTTGCGCGATGCGATCTTCCACCGCATGAGCATCGACGCGTTCGAGCAGGTCATCAAGGTGCACCTGATGGGCACGTTCTACGTCAGCCACGCTGCTGCCCGGCTGTTCCGCGAGCAGGAGAGCGGCTCGTTCGTGCACTTCACCTCGACCTCGGGCCTGATCGGTAATTTCGGCCAGGCCAACTACGCCGCCGCCAAGCTCGGCATCGTCGGCCTGTCGAAGTCGATCGCGCTCGACATGAGCCGCTTCAACGTCCGCTCCAACTGCGTGTCGCCGTTCGCCTGGAGCCGCCTGATCGGCACCATTCCGACCGAGACCGAGGCCGAGAAGGCCCGCGTCGCACGGATGCAGCAAATGGGCCCGGAGAAGATTGCGCCGCTGTCGGTGTATCTGCTCGGCGACGCCGCCAAGGACGTCAGCGGCCAGATCTTCGCCGTCCGGATGAACGAGATCTTCCTGATGGGCCAGTCGCGCCCGATCCGCTCGGTGCACCGCGACGGCGGCTGGACCTGCGAAAGCCTCGCCGAGCACGGCATGCCGGCGCTGAAGGGTTCGTTCTACAAGCTCGACCGCTCCGCCGACATCTTCAACTGGGATCCGGTGTAAACCCGGTCAGCTCCACGACGACGATCGGTGAAACACCAGCACGTCATTCCGGGGCGCGCCACCAGGCGCGAACCCGGAATCCGGAGCTGTAGAGCACCCGGCCGTCGCTACCAGTTCGGGATTCCGGGCCCGCGAGCTGCGCTCGCGCCCCGGAATGACTCGAAGAACTAACAGCCCCCGCAGTTTACACGCGCAGAAAAGCCCGCCTCGCAGCGGGCTTTTCCGTCGGGTGACGCACCTTGGAGGGGGAGTTACTTCACCACGAATTCGATCCGCCGATTCTGCGCCCGGCCTTCGGCGGTGGCGTTGGCAGCGATCGGCTTGGCCGAACCGTAGCCCTCGGCCACCAGCTTGACCGAGCCGATCCCGGCCTTGGTCAGGCTTGCCACCACCGCTTCGGCGCGGCGCTTCGACAGCGCGAGGTTGACGGATTTCTTGCCAGCACCATCGGTATAACCGGCGACCTCGATGGTCACCGCCGGGCACTGCTTGATCGCCGCGGCCAGCTTGTCCAGCAGCGGCTGCGACGCCTTGTCGATCACCGCGCTGCGGCGCTCGAAGTTGATCTTCTCGGCCGCGACCAGCGACGACACTCGCCCCTGACAATCCTGCGCCGTGACAACCGGCAGCTCGCCGGTGGCACTCGCCGTCTTGATCCCGGCCGTCGGCGCAGCGGCGGGCTTGGCAGCCGGCTGCTTGGCGGCCTCATCGGCCGCGGCTTTCTTTGCAGCGTCCTCTGCGGCAGCCTGCTGCTTCGCAGCGGCTTCCTTGGCTTCAGCTTCCTTGGCCGCAACTTCCTTCGCCAAAGCCTCCTTCGCAGCCGCCTCCTTGGCCGCGGCTTCCGCGGCGGCCTTCGCGGCGGCTTCCTTCGCTTCGGCATCCGCCTTGGCCTTGGCGGCACGTCTCTGCGCGGCGTCCATCGCGGCGAGAGCTTTCGCCTCGGCTTCCTTTGCGGCCGCGGCCTTCGCGGCGGCCTCGGCCTCCGCCTTGGCCTTGGCTTCCGCATCCGCCTGCAGCTTCGCCACCGTCTTGGCGGCCAGCGCCGTGCCGCTCAGTTCGTCGACATCGGCGACGCGTCGCACACCCGGCACCTTGGCGATCTGCTCGCTCAGCGCGGCACGCAACTTGTCGCTGCCGACGTCGGCCGGCAGCAGCACGTCACGCCCGGCGACGTCGAAGTTCAGCGGATCGGCCCCGGCGTCCTTCACCACTTCGGCGACGCGCTCGCGCAGATCCGGCTCCAGCTTCGGCAGCGTGGTGATGCCGAACACCGCCAGGATCAGGCCGGTGGCGAACAGACCGACCCACCAGCCCTCGAACCGCACCGGCAACAACCCCGGCGCCACGCCGCCGGCGAGGCCGCCGACGAAGTAAGCGATCACCAGGCCGACGCCGGCCTCCAGCAACAGCTCGGCTTTACCCGAGGCAAGCTGCGCGGCGACCAGCACCATCGCAACCGCGAGTACCACGCCGACCCGGCTCACCCAGTAGTTCTCGAGATCGGCCGCCCAGCCGAATTTCTCCGCGAGCAGCGGCGTGACCGCGCCGACGACGAACGCCGCCACCAGCCAGATCCAGTAATGAGTGACGAGATACAGCATCGGATGCCCTTCTCCGCTGCGCGCGCGCCGCCGCCGGGCATTCAATCAACGAATCGGAGCCGGCATGGCACAGCGAACGCTCGAGTTCGTATGGTCGAACCGCCGCCACGATCACCAGCGAATGGCCGGGCACGGTCGCCGCCCAGTTAGCGCCATCGCCACGCCGGCCACCATCCTGACAAAAGTTTGACCCGCTCCGCAACCTGCTTACTAACTAAGCAACAGCGCTCCGATTCTCGGCGGGCGGCTAACTACCCTTCTACCGAATAGTAGCGGGATACAGCGACGGCGGTATCAGGATGCAAGGGCGCGCGACGCATTCGCGCGGGAGGTGATGCCGAGACACCGATGCAATGCCAAAATTATCCGCGCCCGCCTCAGCGACCTGAAGCCGACACCGGCTGTCCTAATGTGCCGACACGTTCGAGAAAAAATTGATGATGCCGACGCCGATGATGATGAAAGAGATACCGATCATCGCCGCCACGTCCAAAGCCTGACCGAACCACAGCCACCCGACCGCCGAGATCAGCACGATCCCGATCCCGGACCACAGCGCATAGGCGATACCGACGGGGATGCTGCTCAACGTCAGCGACAAAAAGTAGAACGCTGCGCCATACCCGACGACAACCAGCGCCGACGGCAGCAGTACCGTAAACCCCTGCGACGCCTTCAGCGCCGACGTGCCGACGACCTCGGCGACGATCGCGATCAGAAGATAGAGCCATTTCATTAGGGAGGATCCTCGGTGTCTGCGGCTGCTCGCCCGCTTCAGCATCGCCGCCAATCTAACAGGCGCGCCTTTCCGCCGGCTGAATTAGCATCACCCCATACCAGCCGCAGCCCCGCCCTCACCCGCTATTCCGCAGCCCCGCCGAGATCCCGTTGATCGTCAGTTGCACACCGCGGAGCACCTGTTCGTCCGGATCGTGGGTGCGGTGTTCGCGCAGCAGCTGGACCTGGACGTGGTTCAAGGGATCGAGATACGGGAAGCGGTGACGGATCGAGCGTTCGAGCAACGGATTGCTCTGCAGCAAATGGTCCTGCTGCATGATCGCGAGCAGATAGTCGATCGACGAATGCCATTCGGCGCGAATGCGGCCGAAGATGCGATCGCGAACATCGACATCCTCCACCAGCTCGGCGTAGCGCGAAGCAATACCGATCGAGCTCTTCGACAGCACCATGTCCATGTTCGACAGCAGTGTCCGGAAGAACGGCCATTCCTGATACATCGCCTGCAGGAACGCGACGCCCTTCTCGGGATGCGCGGTGACCCAGGCCGACACCGCGCTGCCGAAGCCGTACCATCCCGGCAGCATCAGCCGGCACTGCGCCCATGAGAACACCCACGGGATTGCGCGCAGGTCTTCGATCGCGCGTGTCTTCTTCCGCGACGCCGGGCGGCTGCCGATGTTCAGCGTCGAGATCTCGTTTATCACGGTCGAGGCCCAGAAGTAATCGACGAAGCCGTCGGTCTCGTACACCAGGCCGCGATACGCCTTGAAGGCCAAGGCCGAGAGCTGCTCCATCGCGTCGAGATAATCGCGATGCGGCGCCACCCGCTTGGGCTGCAGCAGGCTCGCCTCCAGCGTCGCGGCGGCGAGGATCTCGAGATTGTTGCGGCCGACTTCGACGTTGGAATATTTCGATGTGATGATCTCGCCCTGCTCGGTGATGCGGATCTGGCCGTTCACCGCGCCGCCCGGCTGCGCCACGATCGCGTCGTAGCTCGGTCCGCCGCCGCGGCCGACCGAACCGCCGCGACCGTGGAACAGCCGCAACCGCACGCCATGGCGCTCGAAGATCTCGATCAGGCCGATCTCGGCCTTGTACAGCTCCCAGCCCGAAGTGACGAAGCCGCCGTCCTTGTTGCTGTCGGAGTAGCCGAGCATCACCTCCTGCACCGAGCCGCGGCTGTCGACCAGCCGGCGATATTCCGGAATCGACAACAGCCGGTCCATGATCTTGGCGCAGGCCTGCAGGTCCTCGATGGTCTCGAACAGCGGCACCACGTTGATGGCGCTGCGCCCGGACGGATCGATCAGCCCGACCTCCTTGAGCAGCACCGCGACTTCCAAGAGATCCGAGACGCCCTTGGTCATCGAGATGATGCATTGCGGGATCGCCGCCGCCCCGTAGGTCGCGTGCGCCTTCGCGGCCTCGCGGAACACTGCAAGCTCGCCAACCGTCTCGTCGCTGTATTTGACGAACATCGAGGTCAGAGGCCGGGTGCTGCGCAGCTCGCTGATCAAGAGCGCGATCCGCGCCTCCTCTTCGAGCACCGCATAAGAGGTGCCGGGCCGTGCTGCATCCATCAGCTCGGCAATGGTGCGCTCGTGCACCGCCGAGTTCTGCCGCATGTCGAGGCTGGCGAGATGGAAGCCGAAGCAGTCGATCGAGCGGCGGAGCTGGCGCAGCCGGCCGCGTGCGATCACGCCCGAATTGTGCGTGGTCAGCGACAGGTGAATGGCGTCGAGATCGGCCTTGAAGTCCTGCGCACTGGCATAAGGCTCCGCCTCGCCGACGGGCGCGCGGAGGTTCTCGACCTCGAGTTCGAGTGCCGTGGCAGCGAGCCGCGCATAGATGCCGGACACCGCCAGCCGATACGGCTCATACTTGCGATGCGGTGAGGTGTCGGGCGAGGTCTCGGCCAGCGCCTTGACGGTGTCGGTGATGCCGGCGAGATGCGAGGCCAGCGACAATTCCGAGCCGAGCTCGTGCAGCTCGTCGAGATAATAGCCCAGCACCCGGCTGCTCTGCAGCTTCAAGGTGCCGTGCAGCACCTCGGCGGTGACGAACGGATTGCCGTCGCGGTCGCCGCCGATCCAGCTTCCCATCCGCAGGAAACTGGCGAGTTCGCCCTCGCTGTTGACACCTTCAGCCTTGGCCGCGTCGGCGAGCCGGTCCTCCAGCGCGCTGTGCAGCCGCGGCACTTCGCGCAGGAAGGTGTAGTCGTAGAACGACAGGCCGTTGGTGACTTCATCCAGCACCGTCAGCTTGGTCCGGCGCAGCAGGTTGGTCTTCCACAGCGTCTCGACGGCGCGGCGCAGCCGCTCTTCATTGTCGGCCCATTCGTCGGCGGTGAGCTGAACGCGGTCGCGCTGATCGAGCAGCGAAGCGATCTGCATCTCGCGGTCCATCGTGCTCTTGCGGCGCACTTCGGTCGGGTGCGCGGTCAAAACCGGGCTGACCAGAGCGGTCGCAAAGAACTTGCGCAGCTCCGCGGCGCCGATCCCCTCTTGCCGCGCGTGCGCCAACGTCTTGGCCAAAAGGCCGGCTCGCGGTGCGGAGCCCGCGGTCGAGCCGGCGCGCATCTGACGGATGTTGTTCTGATCCTCGGCGATATTGGCGAGGTGCGAGAAATAGCTGAAGGCACGAACGATCCGCATCGTATCCTGGATCGACATACCGTCGAGGATCGCGCCGAGCTCGCCGCGCGCGGTCTTGTCGTCGTCGCGATGAAAGCGGATCGAGGTCTGGCGGATGTTCTCGACCAGATCGAACACCCCCTGGCCTTCCTGCTCGCGCACGGTGTCGCCGAGGATCCGGCCAAGCAGCCGAATGTCGTTGCGCAGCCGGATCTCGGCCTCGCTCGCGGCCGAGTCGTCTGTGCGCTCGGAGACCGGCTCGACGCCGGTGGACGGATTGGGTGACGACATCGCAGCCCTCCAGGACACCGCCACATCCTGAAGTATTTTGTGCACTGCACGCAAGGCTAAGAATGGCGGCGACCGCGCGTGCGGCCGCCGACGGCTCGTTAGCGCGCGCCCGAGATGTTGCGGACATTGTCCGGCGGCGTCTCGTGCGGCGGATCCTCGCGATCGGCCGGCGGCAGATTGTCCGGCAGCGGCGACGCCGGTTCCGAGGCCGAAGGGGTCACTGCCGGCGGCGGCATCGGGATTGGCATCGGTGCAGACACAGGGGCTTCATACAGCGGCGGCTGTGGCACCGGCCGCGAGACGACGCCTGCAGCGGGGGCCGGCGCAGGTGGAGGCGCAGGCTCGGGGCTACGCGCGAAGGGCTGCTCGAACAGCGGCGACGATGACGACTCGATCCTGCGTTTGGCCCAGAAGAACGGAATGAGGATCGCGACAATCAGCGCGAGGATCAGCAGGATCAGCAGTGAAGACTGCTGCAGGAAGGCGATCGCCGGCACGCTGAGGCCGAGAATCACGCCGACCACTGCGACTTTCCAGGTGCGCATATGCAGCCCGGCGGTAAAGGTGCCAAGCGCCAGCAAAGTCAACACGCCGAGCGCGCTCGCCAGCCCGCTGACCTGCCGCGTCACCTGCAGCGACATGAGCTGCATCGCAACCAGCACGGCGCCCCAATGCAGGATCTGGGTCAGCACCAAGCGCACCCGATGCTCGCTGGTCTCGGTCTCGGGCCAGCCAGCAGCGATGCAGATCAGCCCGATCATCGGCGTCAAGATCACCCAATAGAGGCTGTCTTGCACGAAGCTGGTGTAAGCGACGCCCACCACTGCGAGCAGCAGCATCAGCAGATACGGCCAGTCGCGCAGCAGGAAGCCGCCGAGGCCGGAATGCCATTTCGCGCGAGGCGTGTCGGATTGCAGGTCGGTCATGGTCGATCCCTCCGGCTGCCCTGTGTAGCACGGAACCGGCAATCGCGGCTGCCGATCGCGCGCCTTGGTCAACGAGCTGCCAACCGGTCCCGCGCAGGTGCAGTGATTGGGCAACGGCCGTGTGCCGTTGCGGTTCCCCGCCGGAACGACACCGGGACGCAAACATCCGCAGATCCTGCCCTCCTGCACAATCAATCGACGTTGTCGATTGATTTTATCATAACAATCTGTTTGAATGATTGATCAACGGGCGCGAAGGATCGGCCAACAAGGAGCCGATCCCATGACCCTGATCACAGATGCCGAGCCCACCCCGCACCCTCGTCACCCGCGCGCCGCCCATCTCGGGCGACACCTCGCTGCGATCGCGCCCGGGGTGCTGGTGACAGCCGCGATCGCAGCCGCCGCAGTCGGCCTACGCGCGATTCCGGGTATGCCCGGCATCTCGCCGATGCTGCTGGCAATCCTGATCGGCATCGTCGCCCACAATACGATCGGCACGCCGTCCTGGGCGGTACCGGGCGTCAAGTTCAGCCTTCGCCGGGTCCTGCGCTTCGCCATCATTCTGCTGGGGCTGCAGCTCACCACCGCACAACTGATCGAAGTCGGCGGCGAAGGGCTGGCGATCATCGCCGCGACGCTGCTCGCCACCTTCAGCTTCACATTGTGGTTCGGCCGCGTGCTCGGCGTCGACCGCAAGCTGGCCGAACTGATCGCTGCCGGTACTTCGATCTGCGGCGCCTCCGCGATCATCGCCACCAACACCGTCACGCGCGCAGACGACGAGGACGTCGCCTACGGCGTGGCCTGCGTCACCGTGTTCGGCTCTCTCGCCATGATCGGCTACCCGCTGCTGCAGGGGGTGTTCGGCCTCGACGCCCACGGCTTCGGGCTGTGGACCGGCGCGTCGATCCACGAGATCGCGCAGGTGGTTGCAGCCAGCTTCCAGGGCGGCCAGAGCGCCGGCGAATTCGGCACCATCGCCAAGCTGTCGCGGGTGATGATGCTGGCGCCGCTGGTGATCGGGCTTGGCATGATGGCGCGCCGCCGCGCACGGCATCAGCCCGCTGGCGACCACACCGCGACGCCGCCGATGCCGTGGTTCGTGCTCGGCTTCGTGGCGATGATCGGAGTCAATCAGTTCGTCGCGATCCCGCACGAGGCCAAGAGCTGGATCGTGGCGATTACCGCCTTCCTATTGTCGATGGCGTTGGCGGCGATGGGACTCGAGACGGACTTGCGCAAGCTCGCCGCGCGCGGCCTGCGTCCCGCTTTGCTCGGCCTCACCGCCGCGCTGTTCATTGCCAGCTTCTCGCTGGCGCTGATCAAACTCACAGGATGGCACGGATGACATTGGAGCAGCTCCGCATCTTCATCGCGGTTGCCGAACAGCAACATATGACCCGAGCCGCGAGCGGACTGCACCTCACCCAATCGGCCACCAGCGCGGCGATCGCCGCGCTGGAAGCGCGTCACGGCGTCAAACTGTTCGATCGCGTCGGCCGCGGCATCGTGCTCACCCAGGCGGGCCGCGACTTTCTCGGCGAGGCCCGCGCCGTGCTCTCCCGCGCCCGCGCAGCCGCGCAGGCGCTCGACGACATCGCCGGCCTGAAGCGCGGCTCGCTGAGCCTCGCCGCCAGCCAGACCGTCGGCAACTACTGGCTGCCGCAGCGGCTGCTGCGATTTCAGCAGCGCTATCCCGGCATCACGCTGCAGCTCACGATCGCCAATACCGAACAGGTCGCCGCCGCGGTGCGCGACGGCCGCGCCGACCTCGGCCTCGTCGAAGGCGAGGTCGACGATCCCCTGCTGAATGTCATGCCGATCGGCGGCGACGATCTGGTGATCGTGGTCGGACGCGACCATCCGTGGCGCACGCTGCCGCGGCTGACGACCGCCAAGCTAGCCACCACCGGCTGGGTGCTGCGCGAACGCGGCTCCGGCACCCGCGCGATGTTCGAGGCGGCGCTGCGCCGCGCCGGACTGCCGCTGTCCGATCTCGACGTGCGTCTCGAACTGCCCTCCAACGAAGCGATCCGCGCCGCGGTAGAAAGTTCCGACTGCGCCACCGCGATTTCGGCGCTGGTCGCAGCGCCGTCGCTCGCCGCCGGGACCCTGCATCGCCTGCGATTCGATCTGCCCCATCGCGCGTTTCATCTGCTGCGGCACAAGGAACACAGCCAGAGCCGAGCAGAGGACGCACTGCTTGGTGAATTGTCGGCCACGCGGGCGAGCTGATTGGCACGCAGTTACCCACATTGCTGTTACCAATTCACGGTTCCACACACAGGAACCAGCTAAATCGTAACTAACCGAGGAAAAATCCGACCGACCTGATCTCATCGTTGCGAGTACGCGCGAAGCCAGCGTAGCATTGCAACTATTGGGAGTTGCAACGTGCGCAAGGGGCTGACGCTTTCGACCAGGCTTGCGATCCTGGTTGTATCCACAGTGGTGCTGACTGCGGTCGGTGTCGGCTACCTCGGCTATCGCAACATCGCGCCGATCGCGATCGAACGGACCCTGGCGGCTCTCGACGCCAACACCAACGCGCAGGCGCGCGAGCTGTCGCAGCTCGTCAGCGGAACCAACGCCGATCTGCTTCGCGTCCGCCACATCGCCGGCGTCGACGAACTGATTCAACTCAGCCTCGATCCCTCGAAACACGCTGAGGGCGAGGCGAGCTTGCCCCACCTGCGTGAGCAGTTCGGGAAGCGTCTGTCCCACGAGCTCACAGTAAATCCCGACGTTGCACGGTATCGGCTGGTCGGGCTCGCCGATCCCAGCGCCGACATCGTTCGCGTCGAGCGCGAACCGAGCGGGACGATTCGGGTTGTTCCCCAGGACGAGTTACCGGTGGCGAGCGCAGCCGCCGTCGTCAGGCTCGGAATCAGCGCCGATGAAGACCAGATGCTGGTGTCGGCGGTCGAGATCGAAGAGGTCGAAGATCGGGCGACAGCAACGCAGGCCCGGCGTCCGATCATCCGCGTCGCCACCCCCGTCTTTACCGACGAGGGCCGACGATTCGGCGTGTTGGCGGCAACGATCGATCTGCGCCGCCCGTTCGAGCGGCTGACCGACCCCGCGCTGTCCGCGGCCAGGATCTACGTCGTCAACGAGCGAGGCGACTACCTGTTTCACCCCGACGGAAGCCAGCTGATCCGCTCTGCGGACAGCACGCCCACCCGCATGCAGCAGGAATTCCCGGCGCTCGGCAAGGTGCTGGACGGCGGTCGCTGGCCTCCGGCGGTGATCAGCAACCGCGACGGTCAAAGGTTCGGCGTCGCGTACCATCCGATGACGGTCGCCGGCGCCGCGCCGCTGGCGCTGATCGAAGCGACCGCCGAACGCGACATGATCCAAGGACCGATGCTGGTCTGGGCGAACTCGACACTGGTCGGCGGCAGTTTTGCCGTGCTGCTGGCGATCCTTCTGTCCGTCACCTTCGCCCGCAGCCTGGCGCGGCCGTTGTCGGACATGACCCGCGCAGTCGCGAGCATCGGCAGCGATGCACCACTGCCGCTGCCGCGCAATGCCGGCGGCGAGATCGGCGTCCTGGTCGAGGCATTCTCCGCAACGATGCGGGATGCACGCGAGAAGACGGCCGCGCTGCGCCACGAGAAGGAGGTCTTCGAATCGATCACCAATGCGATGGCGGAGGCCGTGCTGTTGGTCGATACCGACGGCTCGGTGAGCTACGAGAATCCCGCCGCCGTGGCACTTCGAACCTCGCCGAACGGTATTACAGGACCAAACTGGGAACGATCGATCGAGCTGTTCCAGACCGATAGCATGACACCGCTCCCGATCGAGAAGCGCCCCGGACGGCGTGCCTTGACCGGCGAACTGGTCGACCGGTTCGAGCTGGTGGTGCACGTGCTCGGCAGCGACAAAGTCGTCGACGTATCCGGTAACGCGAGGCCGATCCGCGATGCCGAGGGCGCGATCAGCGGCGCCGTGGTGGTATTCAGCGACGTCTCCGAGTTGAAGGAGACAGAACGGCGACTACATCAGGCGCAGAAGCTGGAGGCGATCGGCCAGCTCACCGGCGGCGTCGCTCACGACTTCAACAACATGCTCACCGTGATCAGCGGCACCGCCGAGATCCTGCTCGACGAGCTCGCCGACCGGCCCGACCTTGTCACCATCGCCAAGATGATCGATCAGGCCGCCGAACGCGGCGCCGACCTGACCCGGCAACTGCTCGCTTTCGCCCGCAAGCAGCCGCTGCAACCACGCAGTATCGACGTCAACACCGTGGTGTCGAACATCAAGCAACTGCTTCGGCCGACCATCGGTGAGCACATCGCGATCGATACGCTGCTCGATCCCGAGCTCGAGCCGGCACTGATCGATCCGTCGCAACTGTCGTCGGCGCTGCTCAATCTCGCTGTCAACGCTCGCGACGCGATGCCGGACGGCGGCAGGCTGTTGCTCGAAACTGCCAACGTGACGTTCGACGCCGACTACGCTGCGCATTATCCCGAGGTGAGACCAGGCCGCTACGTGATGATCGCAGTCAGCGACTCTGGTTCCGGCATGGCGCCCAACGTGCTCGAGAAGGCGTTTGAGCCGTTCTTCACCACCAAGAGCGTCGGCCAAGGCACCGGCCTCGGATTGAGCATGGTGTACGGTTTCGTCAAACAGTCGAACGGCCACATCCAGATCTACAGCGAGGAACGGCACGGCACTACGATCCGGCTGTATCTGCCGCGCGCCGAGGCCGGCGTCGACCCCACGCTCCAGACCGCTCCGGTCGAAGGTGGCACCGAAACCGTTCTGTTGGTCGAAGACGACGAACTGGTGCGCAATTTCGCCCTCGCCCAGCTTCGCGGCCTCGGTTATCGCACCATCGCCGCAGAGGATGGTGCATCGGCACTCGCGGAGGTGAGGCGCGGCACGGCGTTCGATCTCTTGCTCACCGACATCGTGATGCCGGGTGGAATGAACGGCCGCGAGCTCGCCGACGAGATCGCGCGGCTACGGCCGGTCAAGGTACTGTACACCTCGGGCTACACCGAGAATGCGATCGTGCATCACGGCCGGCTCGATCCCGGCGTGCTGTTGCTGTCGAAGCCGTTCCGCCGCGCCGATCTGGCGCGGCTGGTCCGCGCCGCGCTCAATCGGGCCGATCACCATCCTCCCGGTGATACGACCGGCACCGACCGCAAAAGAGCGGCGACCTAAATCGTCCGGCCGGCATTCGCCCAATACGGATCGCGCAAGCGCCGCTTGAAGATCTTGCCGGAATCCTCGCGCGGCAATTCCGGCATGATCTTGATGTGCTTGGGCACTTTGTAGTCGGCGACCGCGAGCTTGAGCTGCGACCTGACGAAGCTCTCGTCGAGCGTCACGCCGGGTTGCGGCTCCAGCATCGCCATCAGCGCCTCGCCGAATTCCGCATCCGGAATGCCGAACACCGCGCAATCGTGCACGCCGGGAATGGCGTGGAGCGCGGCCTCGATTTCGGCCGGGTAGATGTTGACGCCGCCGGAGATCACCATGTCGCGTTTGCGGTCGCAGATGAACACATAGCCGTCGCTGTCGACATAGCCGACGTCGCCGGAGGTGATGAATCCGTCGCGATCGATCTCGGCGCGCTTCTCCGGCTTGTTGTGATAGGTGAAGTCCGGATTGCCGGCGATCCGCGAGAAGATCTCGCCGATCTCGCCCTGCGGCACCTCGTTGCCGTCGTCGTCGATGAACTTCAACTCGGCGCCGTGCGCAATCTTGCCGACGGTGCCGGGCTTACTCAACGCGTCTTCGGAGGTGGCGAAAGTCACCGCGCCGGATTCGGTCGAGCCGTAGAACTCATAGATCACTGGCCCCCACCACTCGATCATCGCGCGCTTCACGTCGGCCGGGCACGGCGCGGCGGCGTGGATGACGTGACGCAGCGACGAGACGTCGTACTTGGCACGCACCTCCGCCGGCAGCTTCATCAGCCGGATGAACATCGTCGGCACCATGAACACGGTGTCGATCTTGTGCTCCTGCACCAGCGCCAGGAACTCTTCGGGGTGGAACCGCGGCATCAGCACCAGAACGCCGCCGAGCTTGCCGGCGCGGATGCCGAAGGAGTTCGGCGCCGAGTGATACAGCGGCCCCGGGCACAGCGCCCGCACCTGCGGCTTCAAACCGTAGATCGTCGCCCGCATTTTTTCGGCATGCGCCGCCTGCTCCGGCGTCGGCGCGAACCGCTTGACGCCCTTGGGATGACCGGTGGTGCCGGAGGTGTAGATCATGTTCTGCGGCTGCGGCAGCACCGGGCCGGCATACGGCTTCTGCTGCGCCATCCAGCCGTCGAGATCGATCGCATTGTGCGGCGGCGACAGATGGTCGGGCGCGATCTTGTAGTTGGCGATCACTTCCGGCGGCGTCGGCACGCTGAGCACGGTGAGATCGGCCGGAATCGCGGAGGCCACGCTGTGTAGCAGATCGGCGTGGCCGATCAGCACCCGGGTCGCGGAATCGCCGATGATGTAGCCGACTTCTTCCGGCTTGAAGTGCCAGTTCACCGGCACCGCATAGGCGCCCAGCGTCATCACGCCGTACACCGCTTCCATGAACGCGATGTCGTTGCGCATCAGAACGCAGACGCAGTCGCCGGGCTTCACCCCGAGCGCCTGCAGACCACCCGCAATGGTCGCGACGCGCGCGTTCACCTCGTCGAAGCTGTGGCGACGGTCGCCTGAAATGATGCCGTGATAAAGCTGATTCTCGGACACAGTTACTCTCCGATTCTAACGGTCGGGGTTGCGCCGCAGCGGCCGCTATTGCGGCGCACGCCGTGGCGAGACGATGCGGGGCTTATACGTGAAGACGCCGCGCGATGCGCGCGGCGTCCGCCAGATTCGTCATGTATTTGCCGCGTAGCGCTATGCGTCGGTGAAGTTCGGCGCACGCTTTTCCAGATTCGCGCGCACCGCCTCGGTCTGGTTCGGCGAGCCGATCAGCTTCTGTTGCTCGACACTTTCGGCGAGCAGCGCCGGGCCGGGATCGACAGAGAGGGTGTTCATCATCCGCTTGGCGGCGCGGATCGCGTCCGGATTCTTGCCGGCGATCTCGCGCGCCATCTCAAGCGCCGCTTGATACGGATCGTCGACAACCTTGGTGGCAAGGCCGAGGCTCACCGCTTCCTGCGCGCCGACGATGCGGCCGGTGTAGGTCAGTTCGCGCAGCACGTCGTCGCGCAGCAGCGTCGCCAGGATCGGCGTGCCGGCCATGTCCGGCACCAAACCCCATTTGATTTCCATGATCGACATTCTGGCGTCCGGAGCCATCAGCCGGATGTCGGCGCCGAGCGCGAGCTGACAGCCGCCGCCGAAGGCGACGCCGTGCACCGCAGCAATCACCGGCACCGGCAGCATTCGCCAACCCCACACCGCCTGCTGCGCTGCGTTAGCCTGGCCGTGGGTGCGCTTGGTCAGGTCGCGAAATTCGCCTCCCGGAATTCCGTTGCCGCCGCTCTCCTTCATCGCGGCGAAACGTCCCATGTCGAGGCCGGCGCAGAACGCCTTGCCCTCGCCGGACAGCACCACGGCGCGCACGCCCTTCTCGTTCGCGAGCCGCTCGGACGTGTTCACCAATGCCTCGAACATCGCGGCATCGAGCGCATTCATCTTGTCCGCGCGCACCAGCCGGACATCGGCGACGCCGTCGGTGATCGTCACCGAAACGCGATCGTTCATCGGGCACTTCCTCTGTTGTTTTGCGTTGCGGCGCTACAGAAAAGCGTTGTCGGGATTTAGTCAATCGCCTAATTAACGATCAGCTTTAACTTTTCCGGGCGGTTTACTTCATGTTCACAGATCAGCTTCTCGCCGGCCGTCGCATCCTCGTCACCGGGGGCGGCACCGGTCTCGGCAAGGCGATGGCCGCGCGCTTCCTGCAGCTCGGCGCCGAGGTCCACATCTGCGGCCGCCGCAAGGGCGTCTGCGACGAGACCGCCACCGAGCTGATGAATCAGTACGGCGGCAAGGTGATGACTTACGGCGTCGACATCCGCGACGCCGCCGCGGTCGACCACATGGTCGAGACCATCTTCGAAGGCGGACCGCTCACCGACCTGATCAACAACGCGGCGGGAAATTTCATCTCGCGGAGTGAGGATCTTTCCCCGCGCGGCTTCGATGCGGTCGCCAACATCGTGATGCACGGCACGTTCTACGTCACCCACGCGGTCGGCAAGCGCTGGATCGCCGGCGGCCATCGCGGCAACGTGGTGTCGATCACCACCACCTGGGTGCGCAACGGCAGCCCCTATGTGGTGCCGTCGGCGATGAGCAAGTCGGCGATCCACGCCATGACGATGTCGCTCGCCACCGAGTGGGGCAAATACGGCATCCGCCTCAACACCATTGCGCCGGGCGAAATTCCGACCGAAGGCATGAGCAAGCGGATCAAGCCGGGCGACGAAGCCGGTGCCCGCACCATCAAGATGAACCCGATGGGCCGCGTCGGCACCATGGAAGAGCTGCAGAACCTCGCGACCTTCCTGATCTCCGGCGGGTGCGACTGGATCAGCGGCGAAACCATCGCGATGGACGGCGCCCAGGGCCTCGCAATGGGCGGCAACTTCTACCAGCTCCGCGACTGGAGCAACGACGATTGGGAAAACGCCAAGGCCTCGATCAAGGCGCAGAACGAAAAGGACCGCGCGCAGCGCGGTTAGAATGCCGCGAGGCCGTCATCCTGAGGGGCACGCTGTTGCGTGCCTCGAAGGATGACGGCCGCGAATCCGAGCGCCCCATCCTTCGAGGCCGTCGCCGACGCGACGGCACATCAGGATGACGACGTGCGAGCGGAAAGATCGAAGTGATCTAGATTTCGCTTACCGCCTCTCACCACCGACCGACGTCATCCCACGCGCATGCGGGGGATCCAGTATTTCAGGGCGTCAGCGGCTAACCACGAACGCCCTGGAATACTGGGTCGCCCGGACAAGCCGGGCGATGACCATCTTGTGCTGCAGTTTTTGTGCTTTGCAAGCGGCGCCATTGGCCTCCCAGGCCGCACGTTCATCATCCCCGCGACATTCCCTCCCGCTTGTGTTTGCAGCCGAAGCGCGGCAGACTTCGTGCAAACAACAAGCAACGAACTAACAATATCCAAGGGAGAGACAATGTCCGAGGCAGCCGAGCCGGCCACGCTGGCCGACGTCATCCGCGCGCAAGCCAAGACCCGCGGTGACGAAATCGCCTACGAATTCGAAGGCCGCATCAGCACTTTCGCCGACTTCGATCGCCACACCAACCAGGTCGCCCGCGCGCTGCAGGCCTCCGGCGTGCAGCCGAACGAGCGCATCGCCTATCTCGGCAAGAACAGCGACATCTATTTCGAACTGTGGAGTGGCGCGATCAAGGCCAAAGCGGTGATGGCGCCGGTGAACTGGCGGCTGGCCGGGCCGGAGATCGCCTACATCGTCGAGGACTGCAAGGCGGCGATCCTGTTCGTCGGCCCGGAGTTCGTCGATCAGGTCCGCGGCCTCAAGGATCAGATCCCAAGCGTGCGCCACATCATCACCACCGAAGGCGGCGCGCCCGAGTGGCAGGACTTCACCAAATGGCGCGACGCGCAGAGCGCCGAAGACCCTAACGTACCGATCGCGCCGTCGGACATCGCGATCCAGCTCTACACCTCCGGCACCACAGGAAAGCCGAAGGGCGCGATGCTCAGC
>NZ_QUMK01000022.1 GCF_010907035.1 Rhodopseudomonas sp. BR0M22 | reverse complement strand
AAGCGGCACAGCCCGGAAGCGATCATCGCAATGGTCGAGGCCGCGGGGCTGCGCGGCCGCGGCGGCGCGGGCTTCCCGACCGCCAACAAATGGCGCTTCATGCGCGCCGGCAGCGAGAGAGCCGGTCCGGGTGCGCGCTATTTGTGCGTCAACGGCGATGAGACCGAACCGGGCTCGTTCAAGGACCGGCTGTTGATGGAGGCGCTGCCGCATCAGCTGATCGAGGGCGCGACCATCGCTGCTTACGCGATCGGCGCCACCGAAGTGATCATCCTGGTCCGCGACGAGTATCGCGCCGCTGCCGCTGCGCTGAGCCGCGCAATTGCCGAAGCGGAAGCGAGCGGCCTGCTCGGACGCGACATTCTCGGCTCCGGTTTCGATCTGACGATGCGAGTCCATGCCTCGGCCGGCCGTTACATCGTCGGCGAAGAGACCGCACTGATCGCTGCGATCGAGGGCGAGCGTCCGGTGCCGCGGCATCGCCCGCCTTATCCGGCGGTCAGCGGCCTGTGGGGCCGGCCGACCACGGTCAACAATGTCGAGACGCTGTCGTCGGTGCCGTCGATCATCGAGAACGGCGCCGACTGGTATCGTTCGCTGTCGTTCACCGACGAAGGCGGCACCAAGCTGTACGGCATCTCCGGCTGCGTCGAGCGTCCGCAACTGATCGAAGCGCCGATGGGGTCGACCGCGCGTGAGCTGCTGCACCGCGCCGGCGGCATTCGCAATGGCCGCGCGCTGCTGGCGTTCCAGCCCGGCGGCGGCGCCACCGCGTTCTTCGAGAAGGCCGAGCTCGACGTGCCGCTCGATTTCACCAACGCAAAAAAAGCCGGCAGTTCGCTCGGCACTGGCGCGCTGATCGTGTTCGACGATCGCGCTTGTCCGGTGGCGGCGATCGGACGCCATATGCGGTTCTACGCGCGCGAGAGCTGCGGCCTGTGCACGCCATGCCGCGACGGCCTGCCGTGGGTATCGAAGCTGCTCGACACGCTCGAAGCCGGCAAGGGCACGCGCGCCGACATCGACCTGCTGCATCAGCACGTCGCGCTGTCCGGTCCATCGGGCCGCTCCTATTGCGACCTCAACACTGGCGCGCTGACGCCGCTGCGCAGCGGTCTCGAACGCTTCGGCGATATCTTCACGGCCCACCTGCAGGGCTTCTGTCCGGTGGGCCGCGCATGACCAAGAAGAAGATTGAGATCGACGGCCGCGTCATCGAAGCCAAGGACGGCGAGGATCTGCTGTCGGCGTGCCTGACCCATGGGATCGACGTGCCGTATTTCTGCTGGCATGGCGCGCTCGGCTCGGTCGGCGCCTGCCGGCAATGCGCCGTGAAGGTTTATGACGGTCCGGACGACAAAGAAGGCCGCATCGTCATGAGCTGCATGACGCCGGTCGCCGACGTCGAGCGGGTGTCGGTGAGCGATCCGGAAGCGGTGGCATTCCGCGCCCAGGTGATCGAGTGGCTGATGGTCAACCATCCGCACGATTGCCCGGTGTGCGAAGAGGCCGGCTCCTGCCATCTGCAGGACATGACGGTCGCCACCGGCCATATCGATCGCCGCTACAAATTCACCAAGCGCACCCATCGCAATCAGGATCTCGGGCCGCTGGTGACGCACGAGATGAACCGCTGCATCGCCTGCTATCGCTGCACCCGGTTCTATCGCGACTATGCGGGCGGCCGCGATCTCGACGCGTTCGGCGCCCACGACAACGTGTATTTCGGCCGCGCCGAGGACGGCCCGTTGGAGAGCCCGTTCGCCGGCAATCTCGCCGAAGTGTGTCCGACCGGCGTGTTCAACGACAAAGGCTGGTCGCGCGATTACGCGCGCAAATGGGACATGCGGGCGACGCCGTCGATCTGCCCGCATTGCTCGCTCGGTTGCAACATCCTGGTCGACCAGCGTGACGGCCGGGTGAAGCGGGTGCAGAACCGTTACCACGGCGCGCTCAACGGCTACTTCATCTGCGATCGCGGCCGCTACGGGCCGCTACACGTCGTCTCCGAGCATCGGCTGCGCCAGCCGTTGATCGATGGGATGCCTGCCAGCGAGCATGACGCCGCCTCGGCCGCGCATGCGATCGTCGCCGAAGGCGCAATCGGGATCGGTTCGCCGCGTGCGTCGCTGGAAGCCAACTACGCGCTGCAGCGCCTGGTCGGACCGGAGCGGTTCTTCGCCGGCGTGTCCGATCTCGAATCTAATCTGGTGCGCCGCATCGTCGAGATTTTGCGAGCAGGGCCTGCCAAGATCGCGTCGCTGCACGAGGTCGAGCACGCCGATGCCGTGCTGGTGCTCGGGGAAAATCTCACCGGCACCGCGCCGCGACTCGCGCTGGCGCTGCGGCAGACCGCACGCGGCGCCGAGCGCGAGCTCGCGGCGCAGAAGGGTGTGCACGCATTCCTCGATCCGGCGGTCCGCACCGCCGGCGAGGGGCGCCGCTCGCCGATCGTGCTGGCGACGCCGCTGCCTGATGCGCTCGACGATCTCGCCGCGCTGTCGCTGCGGCTCGATCCGCAAGGCGTCGCCGCATTCGGCGGCAGCGTTGCGTCTGCGCTCGGCGCAGGTGGCGTCGAGGAGGTCGAGGAGCATTCCGAAGCGGCGCGGGTGGCCGAAATTCTGGTGAACGCCGAACGGCCGCTGATTGTCGCCGGCTGTGCGCTGATGTCGGCCGAGATCATCGAAGCCGCGGCGCGCATTGTCGCGGCGCTCGGCGCCAAGGCACGGATCGTGCTGCTGGCGCCGGAAGCCAACAGCATCGGGCTGGCTCTGCTCGGCGGCGACGGCCTCGACAGCGCTGCCGCGCTGCTCAAACGCGGCGGTGCCAAGACCGCGATCGTGCTCGAGAACGATCTGTTCGACCGCGCGCCGCGCGCCAGTGTCGAGCGGCTGTTTGCCGCCGCAAAGGGCGTGGTCGCGCTGGACTCGATGGCCAATGAGACCACGGCGCGTGCCGCGGTCGCGCTGCCGGTGGCCCCGTTCACCGAGGCGACCGGCACCTTCGTCAATTATGAAGGCCGGGCGCAGCGCTTCTTCGCCGCGGTGGCGCCGCAGGAGTCCGCACCGGCAAGCTGGCGCCGGCTCGATGCGTTCGGCGCCGGCGACTGGCACGGGCTCGACGCGCTGATCGGCGATCTGATCGTCGAGCGTCCCGATCTCGTCGCGGTGGCCGACGCCGCGCCGGGCGAAGATTTCGGAATGGCCGACGGCAAAGTCACCCGCGCGCCGCGGCCTTACACCGGCCGCACCGCGGACGATCGCGCCGGACAATTCGCCGATGCGGTGATCCCGGTCGATCAGGATGGGCCGCTGACGTTCGGCATCAAGGGCGCGCGTGGCACCGCGGTGCCGACGCCGCTGATCACCAGCTACAAGACCTCCGGCCTGCATTCGGCCAACAACGTCACGCGTTTCTTGGAAGAAGTCGGTGGTCCGCTGCGCGGCGGCGATCCCGGCGCCTTGCTGATCAAGCCGGGCGAAGCGTCTCTGCCTGACGCCGTGTCGCAACGGGGTGAGGCCGGCGAGGGGCTTTGGCTGATCCCGCTGCACGACGCCTTCACCGGCGGCGAGCTGAGCCGCGCCAGTGCGCTACTTGCTGCGCGCCGGCCGGCGCCGCGCCTGCTGCTGCATCCGGACGATGCGGCGCTGCATGGTTTCCGTGACGGCGCTGCGGTGCAGGTCGACGGCAAGCCCTGCGCGCCGGTGGTGACGCTCGACGCAACGGTGCCGCGCGGCACTGTGGTGATCAGCGCCGGCTCGTGCCAGCCGCGCGGTCCGCTGCGCCGGGTCAAGGTGGAGGCGGCGCCATGATCGGGATGATCATCACCGCCACCATCTCGGTCGCGCTCATCATGGCTCTGCTGGTGCTCGCCGGCACCTTCACCTGGGTGGAGCGGCGGCTGCTCGGCTTCGTGCAGGAGCGCTACGGGCCGAACCGCGTCGGCCCGTTCGGGGCGCTGCAATGGGTCGCCGACACGGTGAAGATCCTCACCAAGGAAGATCGGCCGCCGCCGGGCGCCGACAAGCTGCTCTACATCCTGGCGCCGGCCGTCGCCGCGACGCCGGTGCTCGCCGGCTTCGGCGTGGTGGCGATCGGTGACGGCTGGGCGCTGTCCTCGGTCGATGTCGGACTGTTGTTCCTGCTGGGCATGCTGGGGCTGACGGCTTATGCCGCCGTGCTCGGCGCCTGGGCGTCGAACAACCGGTTCTCGCTACTCGGCGGCATGCGTGCCGCGGCGCAGATGCTGGCCTATGAGGTGTTCCTCGGCCTGACGCTGATGGGCGTGGTGATGATCGCCGGCTCGTTCTCGATGGCCGAGATCGTCGAGGCGCAGCGCGGCGTCTGGTTCGTGGTGGTGCAGCCACTCGGCGCGGTGCTGTTCACCATCGCGGGCGTTGCGGCTGCGCACCGGCTGCCGTTCGACCTGCCGGAATCCGAGAACGATCTGATCGCCGGCTTCATCACCGAATACACCGGCATGTCGTTCGGCCTGTTCTTCCTCGGCGAATATCTCGCGGTGCTGCTGGTGTCGGCCCTGGCAGTGACGCTGTTCTTCGGCGGCTGGCTCGGTCCGTGGCTGCCCGGCCCGGTCTGGTTCGGGCTCAAGACCGCGGTGATCGCGGTCGCGTTCGTCTGGATCCGCGCCACGCTGCCGCGGCCGCGCTACGACCAGCTGCTGAGCTTCGCCTGGAAGGTGGCGCTGCCGCTGTCGCTGCTCAATCTGATGCTGACCGGCATCGTCGTCGTGGCGAGGAGTGCGTCATGATCGGATTCGGATGGCTCGAAGCCCTCTTGCGGGTCGGCCGCAAGCTGTTCGTCAAACCGGAAACGCAGCTCTATCCGGAAGTGAAGCCGAAGCTGTATCCGCGCGCCCGCGGCCGGATCGTGCTGACCCGCGATCCGGACGGCCAGGAGCGCTGCGTCGCCTGCAATCTGTGCGCGACGGTCTGCCCGGTCGGCTGCATCGATCTTTCCAAGGCGGTGGCCGATGACGGCCGCTGGTATCCGGAACACTTTCGCGTCAACTTCGCGCGCTGCATCTTCTGCGGCTTCTGCGAAGACGCCTGTCCGACGGCGGCGATCCAGCTGACGCCGGACTATGAATTGTCGGAATGGCGCCGCGACGCGCTGGTGTACGAGAAGCACGACCTTCTGATCTCCGGCGAAGGCAAGGTGCGCGGCTATCGCTACTGGTCGTTCGCCGGCAAGGCGATTCCCGGCAAGGACAAGGGCGAGGCCGAACACGAGGCGCCGCCGGTGAACCTGAAGGGGCTGCTGCCATGAGTTCGCTGCTTGCGATCTATGCCGGCGCCTTCGCGCTGATCTCGGCGGCGCTGTCGGTGACGCGACCGAACGCGGTACACTCGCTGCTTTATCTAGTAGTGACGCTGCTGGCGCTGGCGGTGTGCTTCTTCGCGCTCGGCGCCGCATTCGCGGCCGTGCTGCTGATCATGATCTATGCCGGCGCTATCGTTGTGCTGTTCGTATTTGTGGTGATGACGCTGCCGATCTCGCCGGAGGCGATCACCCGCGAGCGCGCGCTGCTGCGCCGCGCTTGGCCGTTACCGGTTCTGATGTCGGTGCTGATCGTCGCGCCCTTCGTGTTCGGCGAAATCGGCCTGAAGGCCACCGGCCAGCCGGCGCCGGTGTCGGCCCAGGAGGTCGGCAAGCTGCTGTTCGGGCCGTGGGCGCTGGCGGTCGAACTCGCGTCGCTGCTGCTGCTCGCCGGTCTGATCGGCGTTCGCCACATCGGTCGCAGCGACCGCAGCCCGAGGAGCGGATCATGACCGGCTCCGATCTGATCGGCATCATGATCCTGGCCGCTGGCCTGTTCGCGATCGGCGTGTTCGGTGTGCTGGCGCGCCGCGGCATGCTGTTTCAGCTCGTCGCGCTGGAAGTCGCGCTCAGCGGTCCGGCGCTCGGCTTCATCGCCGCCGGCGCCTATCACGCCGATCCGGAAGGGCAGGGGATGTTCATCCTGGTGCTGACGCTGGCCGCCACCGAGGTCGCGGTCGGGCTGGCGCTGTTCCTGCGGCTGCGCCGCCTCACCGGCACCGACGACAGCGATGCCATCAGCGGGCTGAAGGGCTGAGCATGGCGCATCTGCTTCCCTTCGTCCCGGTGCCGGCGCTGCTCGGCTTCGTGATTTTGTCGCTGGTCCCGGTGCCGCTGTCGCGCGCCGCGGTGATCGCGCTCGGCGTCGGCGCCGCGGTGCTGCCGGCGATCCTGTTCTTCCCGGTCGGGCTGTCCTGCATCGAAGGCGTCTGCGTCGCCGGCGCGGTGGTGCCGATCCTGTCGATCGACACCGGCGTATTCGTCGCGCAGATCGCGATGTCGATGGATCCGCTCAGCATGGTCACTGGCGGCACGGTGGTGCTGGTCGGCGCATTGGTGCTGATCTATTCGGGCGCCTACATGGCGTCCGAGCCGCTGCCGGATCTGCGACGGTTCTTTGCGGTGATGAACCTGTTCCTGGCCGGCATGCTGGCGGTGGTGTTCGCAGCCGACGTCATCCTGCTGTTCCTGGGCTGGGAAACCATCGGTCTGTGCAGCTTCATGCTGATCGCGTTCTACGACAAGCTGCCGAAGGCGGTGGCGTCGGGGCGCAAGGCGCTGATCACCACCCGCGTCGCCGACAGCTTCCTGCTCGCCGGCCTGATGATGCTGTTCCTGAACGCCGGCACCACGCGGCTCGACGGCATGCTGGCCGCGGTGCCGGGCATCGATCCGTGGCGGCTGGCGCCGATCGCCTTCCTGATCGCGCTCGGCGCGCTCGGCAAATCGGCGCAGTTTCCATTCCACACCTGGCTGCCGAGCGCGATGGCCGGCCCGACGCCGGTGTCGGCGCTGCTGCACTCGGCCACCATGGTGGCGGCCGGCGTGATCCTGCTGGCGCGGCTGGCGCCGCTGTTCGCCGCCGCGCCGGAAATCTCCGCCATGGTGGCGATGCTCGGCATCCTCACCGCGGCGCTCGGCGCGCTGGTCGCGCTGATCCAGACCGACGTCAAGAAGCTGTTGGCATTCTCGACCATGAGCCAGATCGGCTTCATGGTGCTGGCGCTCGGCCTCGGCGCGCCGGCGGTGGCCCTGTCGCACTTTGCCATCCACGCGGTGTTCAAGTCGCTGCTGTTCCTCAGTGCCGGCGTGATGAGCCACGCCGCCGGCGGCTCGACCGCGATCGAGTCCTTGCGCGGCTCGCGCTATCGCCAGCCGCTGGCGTTCTGGAGCTTCGCAGTCGGCGCCGCCTCGCTCGCCGGCCTGCCGGTGATCACCGCCGGCTGGTACTCGAAGGAAGCCGTGCTCGCCGCGGTGTGGAGCAGCGGACCGTGGGGCGTCCCATTGTGGCTGCTGGCCGCGACCGCCGCGGTTCTGACCGGCGCTTACGCATTCCGCGTGGTGTTCGTTGCCGCCAGCCAGACCGCCGATCTCGCAGCTCCCGCTTGGGGCGGTCTCGCCGTGGTGGTGCCGCTGACGGTGTTGACGCTGGTTGCGGTGATCGGTGGCCTGTCGGTCGGCGCGCTGATCCAGTTCACCGGCGGCGCGACGGTGCATACGCCGTTGCTGCCGACGCTGCTCGGCGCCGCCGCGCCGATCCTCGGCGTGCTGCTGGCGCGGCAATTGGTCAAGCACCCGCAGGAGCTCGAGGCGCTGGCGAAGCGGATGCGCCACGTCCGCATCTTCCGGTTCGAGGTGCTGTACTACTATTACTTCGTCCGGCGCTTCCGCCGCGTCGCAACCGTGCTCGGCAATGCCGAAGGCACCGAGGCGGTGGCCGATGCCGTCGCGCTGCGCCGTGAGGGCGTTGACGTGCCCGGACTCGTCACCGACGATCCGCTCGGGCGCGGCGCCAGCCAGGTTCGCGGTATCCGCACCGACCTGATTACGCGCGCCACCGATGGTCAGACCCCGGTGGTGCGGATGGTGGCCGGCGATCCGGTCGGCCGATTGCTGATCGTCGTGGCCCGGCTGTTCGTCGGGTTCTTCGTGGCGCGCTTCAATCCGGACCGGATCGATCGCGCCTGGATGGGCCTGGCCGGCGGTGCCGGCCACGCCTGGGCGCTGGTGCGGCGGACGCAGACCGGCCGCGTCCGTGATCACTCGCTGTGGATCGCGCTCGGTTGCGCGGGACTTCTATTGTTTGCCTGGGGGACGTCATGGCGTTGATTGCGCTCATCCTGCTGCCTGCGATCGGCGGCCTCGTCGCATTCTTCGTCGCCGGCAAGGGCGAGCGTGAGCGTTGGGTCACGATCGCGACCTTCGCGCTGATGCTGGTGTTGCTGATCGCGGTGGTCGCCACCGGCGGCGATGGTCGCTGGTACGACAAGGTGTCGTATCCGTGGGTGCCGTCGTTCGGCATCTCGCTGGAATTCGCGATCGACGGCCTGTCGGCGACGATGATCGCGCTCGCCGCCGGGCTCGGCATCATCTCGGTGATGGCGTCTTGGAGCGAGATCCGCACTCAGTCCGGCTTGTTTCACGCCAGCCTGTGCTGGACCGTGGCGGCGACCGTCGGCGTGTTCCTGTCGTTCGACCTGCTGATCTTCGCGTTCTTCTGGGAAGCGATGCTGGTGCCAGCGTTCACGCTGATCGCGGTGTGGGGCCACGGCGACAAGGAAGGCGCCGCGCTGAAATTCCTGATCTTCAACGCGGCTGCCGGTTTCGGTCTGCTGGCGGCGTCGTTCGCGCTGGCGGCGATGGCCGATCACATGACGTTCAGCGCCTTCGAACTCGCCGAGATGAAGCTCTCGACGCCGGTTCAAGTGTGGATGCTGCTCGGCTTCTCGCTGGCCTTCATGGTCAAGCTGTCGGTGCCGCCGTTCCACGCCTGGCTGCCGGAGGCGCACACGCTGGCGCCGACAGCGGGCTCGATCCTGCTCGCCGGCCTGTTGCTGAAGACCGGCGCCTACGGGCTGTTCCGGTTCGCCCCGATGCTGTTTCCGGACGGGCTCGCCGCGGTCGCGCCCTACGGCATCGCGCTCGGCGCCGCCGGTGCGCTGTATGGCGGCCTCGTCGCCTGCGGCCAGAACGATGCCAAGCGGCTGGTCGCCTATACGTCGATCGCCCACATGTCGATCGTGCTGATGGGCATCGCCGCCGGCGTGCACTACGCGCTCGCCGGCGCCGCAGTCGAGATGATCGCGCACTCGTTCTCGGCCTCGGCGCTGTTTCTGCTGATCGGCGCGCTGTACGAACGCACCCATACGCGCGACCTGCGCCAGCTCGGCGGCCTGCAGCAGACCGCGCCGAAATTCGCCGCGGCGTTCGCGCTGTTCTGTTCGGCGCTGCTGGCGCTGCCCGGCACCGCCAACTTCGTCGGCGAGGCGCTGGTGATCGTCGGCATCTTCCAGGTCAATTGGGTGTTCGCGCTGCTCGCGCTGTCGACCCTAATCGTGTCGGTGATTTATGCCACGCGACTGCTCAAGGGGCTTGTATTCGGCCTGCCGCAGCCGAAGCCGCCGCTCGCCGACATGACTTGGCGGGAGTATTGGCCGATCCTGGTGATGGGCATCGGCACGCTGATCGTCGGCCTTTATCCGCAGAGCCTGCTGGCGCTGCTCGAGCCGGCCATCAAGGCCGCGCTGATCCACACGCCGTGATCGCCGCGCCATGACCGCAGCCCAATTCGCCGCGCTCTCGCCACTCGTGGTGCTGGCCATCGCCGCCGTCGCGGCGATGATGCTGGTGCCGCTGGCGCGGCTGCAAATCGTGCAGGCCTCCGCGGCGGTGGGGCTGGCGGTGGCCGCTGCGCTGGTGCTGCTGCGGATCGGTGCGCCGGCAGCGCCGATGGGCGCGCTGTTCACCGACGACGGTCCGGCGCGGTTCGGCATCGTGTTCGCGTGCCTAGTGTCGCTCGGCGCGCTGGTGTTTCTGCGCACCGGTCACCCCGCCAAGGAGGCGCCATCGCTCTTGGTGCTGGTGGCGATCGGCGCCGCGACCCTGGTCGGTGCCGGCCACGCTGCGACGCTGTTTCTTGGCATCGAGATCCTCAGCCTGTCGCTGATCGCCTTGTTCGCGTTTCGGCTGACCCGGCAGGGTCTGGAGGCCGCCTACAAATTTCTGGTGATGAGCGGGCTGGCGTCCTCGGCGCTGCTGCTCGGCATCGCGCTGATCTTCGCCGAGACCGGCGCGCTCGATTTCGCCGGCTGGGGCGGCCGCGGCGCGCTCACCGCGTTCGGCACGGCGCTGCTGCTCGCCGGCCTCGCGTTCAAGTTTTCGCTGGTGCCGTTCCATATGTGGACGCCGGATGCGTTCGAAGCCGCACCCGCCAGCGCCGCGACGCTGGCCGGCGTGGTGTCGAAATCGGCCGTCGCGATCGTGATCCTGCGGCTGGCACTGACCGCGCATCTGCCGGAGCCGGTGTGGAGCCAAGGGCTCGCCGCGCTCGGCGGCGCCTCGGTGCTGATCGGCAATCTCTTGGCGCTGCGGCAGCCGCAACTGCCGCGGATGCTCGGCTACTCGACCATCGCGCATTCCGGCTACATCGCGCTGATCATCGCCTCCGGCACGCCGCATGCTGGCGAGGCGGTGCTGTTCTATCTGGCGATCTACGCGCCGGCGATGCTGGGCGCGCTGTGCGTCGCCGCCGCGCTCGGTCGCGCGCCGACGCTGCCCGATCTGCACGGGCTGATGCAGCGTCGTCCGCTGGAAGCGGTCGCGCTGTCGCTGTCGCTATTGTCACTTGCCGGCCTACCGGCAGCCGGCGGCTTCATCGCCAAGCTGTTCCTGCTGCGCGTTCTGATCGATGGCGGGCTGTGGGTGCTGGTCGGGATCGTGGTCGCCGGCTCGTCGCTCGGCTTCTTCTACTACGCGAAGTTCTTCACAGCACCGTTCGTCGGCCACACGCACGACGAGTCCCAGCCGCTGCCGCAGCTCGATCGCGGCCTCTTGATCGTCTGCATCGCGCTGATCATCATCTTCGGCGTCGCCCCGGCCGGTCTGCTGAACGTGGTCACTGCGACGATGGCGCCGTAGGGTGGGTTAGCGCGGAGCGCGTAACCCACCGATCTACGTTTCGTCGAAAGCTGGTGGGTTACGGCGCGAGTGCGCCTAACCCACCCTACAGCTTTGTGCGTTACGCCGCGTTCGCCAGGCGTCCCGCGGCGAGGCCGCGGTCGAGGTCGGCGAGGATGTCGTCGATGTGTTCCAGGCCGATCGACAGCCGCACATAGCCGTCCGACACGCCGGTGGCGAGCTGCTCTTCGGTCGAGAGCTGCGAGTGAGTGGTCGAGGCCGGATGGATCGCAAGGCTGCGGGCGTCGCCGATATTGGCGACGTGATACAGCAGTTCGAGCGCGTCGATGAACTTGCGTCCGGCCTCGCGCCCGCCGGCGAGTTCGAAGCCGACCAGACCGCCGAACTTGCCCTGGAGATACTTCTCGGCGCGCTCGCGGGCGACGCCGCTCTGCTTCGACGGATGGATCACCTTCACGACTTCGGGGCGCTTCTCCAGATAATCGGCGACCTTCTGGGCGTTCTGGACGTGACGCTCGATCCGCAGCGGCAGCGTTTCCAGACCCTGAATGATCTGGAAGGCGTTGAACGGCGACAGCGCCGAGCCGAGGTCACGCAGCAGGGTGGTGCGGGCCTTGATGATGTAGGCGACGGGACCGATCGGCTTCACGGCCTCGACCCAGACCGCGCCGTGATAGCTCGGGTCCGGTGTGTTCAGCGCCGGCTGGCGCTGCGGGAATTGCTCCCACGGGAAGTTGCCGCCGTCGACGATCAGGCCGCCGATCGAGGTGCCGTGGCCGCCGAGATATTTGGTCGCCGAATACACCACGATCGCGGCGCCGTGTTCGAGCGGCTTCACCAGCAGCGGCGCTGCGGTGTTGTCGACGATCAGCGGGATGCCGTGCCGGCGGCCGATCGCGGCCACTTCCTCGATCGGAAACACCGCGAGCTTGGGATTCGGCAGCGTTTCGGCATAATAGGCGCGGGTGCGCTCGTCAGTGGCGCGCTCGAATGCCTGCGGATCGGACGGATCGACGAAGCGGACCTCGATGCCCTGGTCCTTCAGGGTGTTGGCGAACAGGTTCCAGGTGCCGCCATAGAGGTCGGTCGACGACACGACGTTGTCGCCGACACGGGCGAGGTTCTGAAGCGCAAAGGCCGATGCGGCCTGGCCGGACGCCACTGCGAGCGCGGCGACGCCGCCTTCGAGCGCAGCGACGCGCTGCTCCAGCACATCGGTCGTCGGGTTGCCGAGCCGGGTGTAGATGTTGCCGAGCTCCTTCAGCGCGAACAGGTTCGCGGCATGCTCGGTATCGCGGAATTGGTACGAGGTGGTCTGGAACAGCGGCACCGCCACCGAGCCGGTCGCCGGATCGGCGCGCCAGCCGGCATGCAACGCGAGAGTTTCGGGGTGGAGCTTCTGGGTCATGGCGACATCCTTCGGGCGATGAAAACCGGGCTGTGACCGCGTGCGCCGATGACGGCAACGCAGGTCCGCGGGCGTTCATCAGGACGCCCCAGGGAGCCCAAGTCAATCAATGGGTAGAAATAAAAATCTCCGTCTCGGCAATATGGCCATGACGGTGCGTTCATTCCTCGCCGATTGCGGGAATAAAGAGAAAAATTTTCCCATTGCCGGCAGTTGAGAAGCCCAGCGCGGGGACGGCTCCGGCGCAGACAGAAAAGGCCACCATCGCTGGCGGCCTGTCTGTCCGATCCGATTGGAAGCCGGTGCTGCGGCGGGGAGCCCGCCGAAGCTGACGTTAGGCGTCGAGATTGCGAAGCTGGGCGCGGTTGCGCAGTTCGATCTGGCGGGCGCCGGAGAAGCCGAGAATACCCTTGCTTTGGAGCTGAGACAGCGCGCGGGACACGGTTTCGAGGGTCAGGCCGAGGTAGTCGCCGATGTCGCGGCGGCACATCGGCAGTGCCATCAGGCCGGCGACAGCGAGGCGGCGGTCCATTTCCAAGAGGAAGTTGGCGACCCGCTCCATCGCATTCTTGCGGCCGAGCAGCAGCATGTGGTCTTCGGCGTGGCGCAGCTCGCCGGCGGTCATCGACCACAGGCCGCGCGCGATATTGATGTCGGTTGCGGCGGCCTGTTCGAGGCTGCGGCGCTTGATCAGGCGAACCGTGGTGTCGACGATCGCTTCGGCGGTGAGGCGGTGGGTCGGACCCGATTCCAGCCCGAACACGTTGCCCGGAAGATAGAAGGCGCCGATCTGGCGGCGGCCGTCGGACAGCAGCTTGTAGCTGCGCACCGCGCCGGACACGACCTGGTAAACGTACTCGGACGGCTCGTCCTCGCCGTAGATTTCCTCTTCTTTCTTATAGGTGAATTCGGAGGCAATCAGACCGGCGTGGCCGGTGGTGACGAAAAACTGCTCGGCCGAATAACAGGAAGGATCAATCGGGGCGGCGGTGGCGGGGGTCCTGAGCGACTGGTTCAGCATCTGGCCAACTCCTGGCGTAATCGGATGGCCAGGGTTGTACGGAAGATTCCGAGGTCGAGGTATTTCGCTCCATATCTTAAGTGGGTCCCCCTAAGTAGGTTTACGTAGGCCGGGGACGCGTCCGCCTCCGCACCCTGCGGGAAACACCAGTCTTAACAAGATCTTAAAAATTGGAGCGCGCGGGTGGGGCGTGCCGTCACGCCGCGGCGCCGCTCTCCTGCAGAGCGGCGCGAATATGCCACACCAGACTCTCTTCCAGGTGCGGCTTGACCACCACATGCTGCACGCCCGCCGAGCCGGCGCGGCTGGAAATGGTGGAATCCGGGTAGCCGGTGATCATCACGATCGGGACGCGGACATCACGCTCGCGCAATCCGCGGGCGAGGTCGATTCCGTTCATGCCGGGCATCTTGTAGTCGATCACGATGCAGTCGACCGGGCCATGGCCGATCGCATCCAGCAGCGCCGGTCCGCTCCGGAACGTGCGCACTGCGAAGCCGTCGGTTTCCAGCAGAAACCGTAGAGATCCGAGCACGCCCTGATCGTCGTCGACGACGTAAACGATGGTCTTTGTCGGCGGGCTTAGCATCACCAAACCTCACGTTTGGAGGGCTGCGAGAAATTTATAATGCTACCATATGGCTAGATTGCGCAGCCGGATTGATCTGTCTCAATCCTTGATGGCCCCGCCGCGCATCGCCATTCGCACCAGTTCCGACAGGCTGGAGGCTTGCATCTTGGTCATCACGTTGGCGCGATAGACCTCGATGGTCCGCGGGCTGATATCGAACTCGCGGGCGATCACCTTGTTCGACATCCCGGCGATCAGCCCATCCATCACCTGGCGTTCGCGCGGGCTGAGCGACTGGATACGTGCCGCGATGTCCTGCGTCACCGCCTCGCTCTTGGCGCCTTCCTGCGCCTGCTTCAGCGCCAGCTCGATCAATCCGATCAGGCGGTCGTCGTCGAACGGCTTCTCGATGAAGTCGGAGGCGCCGAGCTTCATCGCTTCGACCGCGAGCGGCACGTCTCCGTGACCGGTCATGATCAGGACCGGCAACTTGCTGCCGGCCGCCTTCTGCCGCTTCAGCAGATCGAGGCCGTCGATGCCGGGCATCCGGACGTCGGACAGGATGCAGCCGAATTCCACGTCCGGCAGATCGAGAAACGTCTGCGCGGATTCGTACAGTTTGACCTCGTACCCGGCAGAGCTCAGCAGGAATTCGATCGACTCCCGCATCGCGAGATCGTCGTCGATCACATGCACGATTCCCTTAGGCATCAGTCAAATCCCCGATCGGAGCGAGCGGCAGTGTGAAGCGAAACGTTGCGCCGCCGGCGCTGTTGGTTTCCGCCCACATCCGGCCGCCGTGCGCCTCGATGATCGAACGGCTGATCGAAAGGCCGACCCCCATTCCGGTTTCCTTGGTGGTGAAGAACGTTTGAAACAGCTTCGCCTTGACCTGCTCCGGCAGACCGCTGCCGGTGTCCGAGACGGTGACTTCGACCATGTCGTCCGCGACGAGCGTATTGCCGGCGGACAACTCCTTCTTATCGGAATTGGCCATCGCTTCCAGCGCGTTGCGGAAGAGATTCACCAGCACCTGCTGAATCTGCACGCGGTCGACCAGCACCAGATCGTGCGCCGGATCCAGATTGAAGCGCAGCACGACGCCTTGTTCCCGCGCGCCGGTCAGACCGAGGGCGCCTGCCTCCTCGATCAGTTTGGCGAGGCTCTCGACCCGCTTCTCGGATTCGCCGCGCGCGACGAAATCGCGCAGCCGCCGGATGATCTGGCCGGCACGCAGCGCCTGTTCGGCGGCGCGTTCCATGGCGGTCTCGATCTTCGCGGTGTTGGGATCGGTGCTGCCGGCGAGCAGCCGGCGTGAGCCCTTCATGTAGTTGCTGATCGCGGACAATGGCTGGTTCAGCTCGTGCGCCAGCGCCGAGGCCATTTCGCCCATCGCGGTGAGGCGCGAGACGTGAACCAGCTCGGCCTGCAGTTCGTGCAGCCGCGCCTGGATCTGCTGATACTCGGTGAGATCGCGGATAAAGCCGGTGAAGTAACGCTCGCCGCCGGATTCCATTTCGCCGATCGACAGGTGCATCGGGAACGAAGTGCCGTCCTTGCGGCGGCCGGTGACGATCCGGCCGATGCCGATGATGTGGCGTTCGCCGGTCGCGTTGTAGCGGTCGATGTATTCGTCGTGGCGTGACGCGTCGGAGCGAGGCATCATCGCGCTGATGTTCTGGCCGATCGCCTCGCGTTCGGACATGCCGAACATCCGCTCCGCGGCGCGCGAGAAGAACCGGATGATGCCGTGGCCGTCGATCAGGATCATCGCGTCGGGAGCGGTGTCGAGAATCGAGCGAAGCTGGCCCTGCTGCAGCCGCAGCTCCTGCTCCAACACTTTCTGCTGATCGATGTCGAGCACGATGCCGCACAGATACGACACGCCGTCCTCGTTGACGATGCCGCCGCGGGCGCGCAGCCAGTGGCTCGGCCGTACATTCTCCGCGACCCGGTACATCACGTCGACTTGGTCGCCGGACTCGATCGATCGCTGCAGCGCACGGGCAATCTGCTCCCGATCTTCAGGATCGACCAGCGAGATGAACGTGTCGTAGGTGAGCGGAGCGTCGGCCGGCACGCCCAACAGCTTCCGCGCGGTCGCCGAACACGCCAATTCCTGCGTGGCGAGATTGAGCTCCCAGGTGCCGACACCGTAGCCGTCGATGCCCTGCTGCAATCGACGATCGCGCGCGAGGAGTTCGGTCGGCGGTTGGGTTGGATCGGTCACGCGACGCCTGAAATGCTGACTTTGTCGCTCTTAACACACCGTCATTCCGATCCGCAACACGGTGTGACGGCGTGCCGACACTGTGGCGGAAGGCCAAGTGCCCTCCGCCTTTCAGGAACGCAGTCTCGGCGCCTGATGCGCCGAATTCAGCTCGCTTTCTTGGCGGCCCGATCGTCCTCCGGCGAATTGAGGTAGAACCCCGACATGGTGTCGACCCAGCACAGATGGTCGTGCACTTCGCGCACCCCGCAGACGTTCTCCGCCACCACGACCGCCGCCTGGCGCGACCGCTCTTCGGTGATCACGCCGTTGAGGTGAACGACGCCGTCGCGCACCAGCACGCTGAGGCCGAACGGGCGCCAGTCGTTGCGTTCGATTTCGGCGATGATCTTGTCGCGGATCTTGTCGTCCGCGGCGTTCGGCTCGGGCGCCTGGCGCGCCAGATCGGCGACCGCGCGCAACAGGTTCTTGCGGGTGACGATGCCGACCAGAACGTCGCCGCGCATCACCGGAAACCGTTTGACGTGATACTTCTCCATCAGCTTGACGATGGTTTCGATCGAGGTGTCCTCGGTGATCGTGTGCGGGTGATGCGTCATCACTTCGCCGACCTTGCGGCCGTGTTCGTGAACGAAATCGCCGGCGCAGGTGCCGGGGCCGAGTAGCATCCGCAGCCACCTGCCGCGCTTGCGCTCGGTGCCGATCTCGGCGCGCCTGATGAAATCGCCTTCGGAGATGATGCCGATCAGTTTGCCGTCGGCATCGACGACCGGCAGGCCGCTGAGATGGTTGTCGATCATCGCGCTGGCGGCGTCGACGATCGATGCCTCGGGGCCGATCGTCACCACCTGCCGGGTCATGATTTGGTGAGCACGCATATTCAGTCTCCCCTAAGCCGCGGCCGTGATCCGAGCGCCACGCCGGTCGCATCGTGGCTCGTTCTGTGCCCCGCCGGCACGATGCGTCAATGCGAGATCAGTGCAGGCAAGGTCAGCGATTTGAAGATGCCTCGGGTGACGCCGCCGAGGATGAACTCGCGCAGCCGCGAATGGCCGTAGCCGCCCATGACCAGCAGATTGGCGCCGATGTCGGCCGCGAACGACAGGATGGTGTTGTGAATGTTGTTCGGTGCCGCCGTGAGCTGGTGGCTGGTCGCGGCGAGATCATGCCGCAACAGATGCGCCAGCAATGCGCCGGACGATGCCTGGCCGACGACGTCCTCGTCTTCGTTGACGGCAACGACGTCGATCGCGTTGGCCCGCTTCAGGAACGGCATCGCGTCGCCCACGGCGCGGGTCGCCGGGCGTCCGCCGTCCCAACATACCAGGACGCGGTCCAAAGCGAGCGGGCCGGTGTGGATGTACGGCACCATCAGCATCGGCTTGCCGGAATTGAACAGCACCGCTTCCGGCAGCGGATCCTGGTGGCCGGGCTTGGCGCGGTCGGGTTGGGCCACGATGGTAAGGTCGTACAATCGCGAGATTTCCGCCAGGGCTTGGTTCGCCAGCACCGGCGTATCGCAAAGCGAGCGTGCACCGTGGGTGATGCCGGCGGCGCGTGCGGCGAGTTCGAACTGATCGAGTCGGGCCGCGGCCTCGTCGCCATCGGTGTTGTATTGGGTGGCGGCGGCGTAGTAGGCCGCCGAGGCACCGACCATGATCGCCGGATTGATCGGCTGGTAGGTGCAGACGATGCCGTCCAGATGCGCGTCGAACGCGCTGGCCACCGAGACGGCGCAGGCGACGACGCCATCGGCCGGTCGATCTGCCGGGATGTGGACGACGATGTCACTCAGCATTGCAGGGACTCCCGTTCCAACTGTCGTAGACGGGTGCGGAATATATGGCCGGGTACGTCGGCTACTTTGATCTATCTCATCGTGTCGAAACGGTTTGTTGCGGGATCATGGACGCCTTACAGCGGCCGTAAGCGGCGAGCGGCGGCTAGGAGAATGCAATGCCGCGGCGGTTCCGGGGGAGGTGTCGGTGACATACTCGACAGTGATGGTCGCGCTTGCGTTCGATCAGCCCAATGCCTGTCGTCTCGGCATCGCCGCGGAACTCGCCGAGCGGTTCGAATCGCGGCTGATCGGTATCGCCGCTTCGGAATTGAGCCCGCCCGTCTACTATATGAGCGGCACACAGGCCGAGCGGGTGATGGCGGAAGGGCTCGCTGCCATCAAGCAGCGGCTGGGCGAGCTGGAAGCAGAGTTCCGCCAGGCGATGAGCGGGCACGCGCGCGAACTGGAGTGGCGCGGCGCGATCGAGCAGCCGTCGCGCTATATTGTTCAGCAGGCGCGCGCGGCCGACATCGTGGTGTGCGGTGCCGGCACGCCGAGTATCCTCACCGATCCGTTCGCTCTGGCGGACCCGGCCGATCTGGTGATGGAAATCGGCCGGCCGTTGCTGGTGGTGCCGCCGAATGTCTGCCGGATCGATCTGTCCAGCGTGCTGGTCGCGTGGAAGGATGATCCGGAAGCGCGGCGTGCGATCGTCGATGCGCTGCCGCTGCTCCGCCAGGCGACCCATGTCACCGTCGCGCAGATTGTCGAGAGCGAGGAGGACGAGGGGCGGGCGGCCGCGCTCGCCGGTGTGCACGATGTCGTCGACTGGCTGTCGCGTCATCACATCCATGCGGTCGGCGAGGTCCCCGAGCCCACCGGCGACGTGTCGCGGCAAATCACCGAGGTGGCCCGCAGAGTCGGGGCTGGCATCGTGATCGCCGGAGCCTACGGACGCTCTCGCTTCCGGGAGTGGATTCTCGGCGGTGTCACTCAGCATCTGCTGGAGCAGACTTCGCGTTGCGCATTCCTGGCGCGCTGACGGCAATGGAGGCGGACTGTGTCCGTCCTCTGCCGGGTTCGACTGGGGCGCCTCTCCGGCGCCCCGCCGAGGTCGCTACCGCGATTTAACCACGTCGTCCGCCGGTCGCCGACGGATTATGAGATGACTGTAAGATGACAGCTTCATCGTTCTATATGCGGAGAGCATCGGGTGCCAAGACGCCCAAATCCAGTCGAGAATGACCGATAGATAGCGCGGCCTTCGCAGCGAAGGCCGCGACGAGGTGACGATGTTGCAGACTTCTCCGCAGGCGCAAAGCGCCGTCCCCCAGCAGGCTCGGCCGCCTGCGCCGCTCAGCCGCTCCAACGACAGCGATCGCACGCTGCATGCGACGCTTGCGCCATTGACCGGCGGACTGTCACCGACCGCGTTGACGCTGGCCTATGCCGATTGGCTGTCGCATTTGTTCTGGGCGCCGACCCGTCGGATGGATCTTGCGAGCGACGCGCTGCGTCGCGCCGCGCAGCTCGGCGAGGCTGCGCTCGATCAGTCCGCGCCGTGGTCGCTGATCGCGCCGCAGCCGCAGGACCGCCGCTTCACCGCGCCGGAGTGGCGAGAGCAGCCGTTCAACCTGATGGCTCAAGGCTTTCTGCTGGCCGAGCAATGGTGGCACGCCGCCACAACCGACATCCGCGGGGTTTCGGAGCAGAACGAGAAGATCGTCGAGTTCGCGACCCGGCAGATGCTCGACGTCTGGGCGCCGTCGAACTTCGCCCTCACCAATCCGGAAGTGCTTCGACGCACCGTGTCGACCGAAGGCCGCAACCTCGCCGACGGCTTCCGCAACTGGTGGGAGGATCTGCTCGAGCTGATGGCGCACGAGCCCAAGCACGATTTCGTGGTCGGCAAGGACGTCGCGGTGACGCCCGGCAAGGTGGTGTACAGCAACAACCTGATCGAGCTGATCCAATATGCGCCCGCGACCGAGACGGTGCGGCCGGAGCCGATCCTGATCGTGCCGGCGTGGATCATGAAATACTACATTCTCGATCTGTCGCCGCACAATTCGCTGGTGAAGTATCTCACCGAGCAGGGCTACACCGTGTTCATGATCTCGTGGCGCAACCCGACTGCCGCAGATCGCGAGGTCTCGCTCGAAGATTATCGCCGGCTCGGCGTGATGGCGGCGCTCGACACGATCGGCGCGATCCTGCCGGAACGTCCGGTGCATGCGGTGGGCTATTGTCTCGGCGGCACGCTGCTGTCGATCGCCGCAGCCGCGATGGGGCGCGACGGCGACGACCGGCTGAAATCGATCACGCTGTTCGCCGCCCAGACCGATTTCACCGAAGCCGGCGAACTGACGCTGTTCATCAACGAGAGTCAGGTCGCGTTCCTCGAAGACATGATGTGGAATCGCGGCGTACTCGACACCACCCAGATGTCCGGGGCGTTTCAGATCCTGCGCTCCAACGATCTGATCTGGTCGCGGCTGGTGCACGAATATCTGATGGGGGTGCGCTCCGAGCCGAACGACCTGATGGCCTGGAACGCCGATGCCACCCGGATGCCGTATCGGATGCATTCCGAATATCTGCGTAAGCTGTTCCTCGACAACGACCTGGCCGAAGGCCGCTACACGGTCGATGGCCGGCCGATCGCGTTGTCGGACATCCACACGCCGATCTTCGTCGTCGGCACCCAGCGCGATCACGTCGCGCCGTGGCGCTCGACCTTCAAGATCCATCTGCTCGCCGACGCCGACATCACGTTCTGTCTGACAGGCGGCGGCCACAATGCCGGCATCGTCTCACCGCCGTCGCCGAAGGCACACGGCTATCAGGTGATGACCAAGGAAGCCGATGGTCCGTATGTCGGGCCCGACGATTGGTTGAAGCAGGCACCCCACGCCGAAGGCTCGTGGTGGACCGAATGGGTGCATTGGCTCGGCACTCGCTCCGGCGAGCCGGTTGCGCCGCCGCGGGTCGGCTTGCCGGAGGTCGATCCGGGGACGCTCCCGAATGCGCCCGGCAGCTACGTGCTGCAGACCTGAGCGGTCCGCCGCAACGCCGTGAGTGCCCGGTCGAGTGTGTCGGCCGGCGTTCCCGACGCATCGATTTCGGTCCAGCCGAGCACGCCTCGCGCGTAGCTCTGCTGCTGCCGCGCGATCTCGGGCGTCGCGTCGGATGCGTCGCCGGTGCGGCCGGCGACCCGCGCGATCCGGGTGTCGAGGTCGGCTGTCAGAAACAGGCCATGAAACGGAACGGCAAGCACAGCCGCGGTGGCTTCGATCGCTTGGCGCTCGTCGGGCCTGGCGAACACCGCATCGACGATCACCGAATGCCCCTGTTTCAAGATATGCGCGGCACGCTCGGCCAGACCGCGATACACCGCCTCGGTCACTTCAGCGGTGTAGGCGGTTGCCGGCAGCCGCTCGGTGTCGGCGACGCCGTGCAGTCGTTTGCGCGCTACGTCGGACCGCAGCAGCACGGCCCCCGGCAGAGGCGGGACGTGACCGGACAACGCGCGCGCCAGCACCGATTTGCCGGTGCCCGACAGGCCGCCGACCGCGATCAGCCGAGGAGGCGGCGGCGCGATCAGCCGAAGCGCCAGTGCGAAATAGGAATCGGCCGTGCTCCTGTTGGAGCGCCTCGTCGCGTCGTCGGCTGCGGGCCGTGCCAGTAACACCTTGGCGCGGATCGCTGCGCGCATCGACAGCAGCAGCGGCAGTGTCGATAGGGCGTCGAGATTGTCCTCCGGCGTCACCGCCAGATAGCGGTTCAGAAGTTGCGCGGAGTCGCTGCCGCGGCCGTAGTGCAGCAAGTCCATCAGCGGGAAGGCGAGATCGTACAGCACGTCGACCGAGGCGAAGGCCGGATCGAATTCGATGGCGTCGAACAGCATCGGCTTGCCGTCGATGATCACGATGTTGGCGAGATGCAGATCGCCGTGACACCAGCGCACGAAGCCCGCGGCACCGCGCCGCTTCAACAGCGGCCGAAGCCGGAAGAGGGCGGCGCGGCTGGCCTGATCCAGTGCCGTGACATCGGCGGCGGCATAGCCGCCCGCAGCGAGCTCGTTGGTGTTGTCGGCCTGGATCGGTTCGATCGACGCCACCCAGGGCTCGCTCGCCGCCAGCGGCGCAGCGCGGTGCGATGCAGCGATCGTGTCGGCGACGGCGTCGATCAGCTCGGGACCGAGTGCGCCGGCGCGGGCGAGATGATCCAATGTTGCTTTATCGTCGAAGCGTGTCATTTCGACCGCCCATTCCACCGCGGGCCCGTCGCCGCCGATCTGTAACGCGTCCTTGTCAGTGCGCGTGATCGGAACGACACGGCGATAGATGGTGGGTGCGAATCGGCGACCGACCTCGAGCTCCTGTTCGCAGGCCGTCTTGCGTCGAGTGAGCGTCGAATAGTCCAGGAACGGGAACTTGACGGCCCGTTTGACCTTCAATGCCCGTTTTCCCTGGAGAAAGACCGCTGCGCCGTGGGTGTCGATCTGCACCGCCGGGGAGCTGTCATCGTCGCCGCCATGGCGGAGAAAGTCGAAGACTTCCTGTTGCTGGGAATTGTCGGCGGTGGCGTCGGTCGCGGGCATCGGGATTACTACTTAGGGGATCGCGGAACTGTCCGAAGATGGATCACGCTGCATTCCGAATGAGCAGTGCGGACGGGCAGATTGTGCACATTGTTATACGAAAACCGGCACTGCCGCGAATTGACGCCTGTTTGACCTTGATCAATTCAATTCGCCGGAGCTGCGGTCAATTTGCACCCCAACGACGATTAGCAGAGCTGCCATCTGGGCATTGCAGATCGTCGGTGAAAATTCCAAGTGATTGGGTCCGGTCTTGTACAAGTTTCTAGAGGCAACCGTTGCCGACCATATGACGCGAGCGGTGAAATCCGTCTCGCGCGAGTTGACCATGCGCGAGCTGGAGGACAAGTTCGAGCACGACGACTTCAACGCCTATCCGGTGGTGGAGGATCAGCGTGTCATCGGCATGGTGACCAAGTACGATTTTCTGAGTTGCTTTGCGTTTCACCCGACCCAGATGTTGCCGCATTACGACGACCTGATGAATCGGACGGTCGGCGACGTGATGTCGGCGGATTTTTTGTACGTGCACTCCGATACCAAGCTCACCCGGGTGCTCCAATTGATGGTGGAGCACCAGACGCGCAGCATCCCGGTCCTGGATGCCGATCGAAAACTGGACGGCATCATCTCGCGTGAGGACCTCATCAAGGCGCTAGCGAGCTTCACAAAGGTACGCTGACGGATCGATCGGTGCGCGTCTCTCCGCCGCGCACCGCTGGCGTTGGCTTACCGCGATATCTGTCGTACACAGTCACCCGCGAGTTCCGGATGGAGAGACGGCTGCCGTTCGCTGCTGGCCGGCCGGTGTCGAGGTGAGATGTCGACCTATCGATTGAACACTCTCCTGTCGCCTGGTGCAGTCGCGGTGGTCGGTGCCAGTCCGCGTCCCGCATCGCTCGGCCGAGCGATCCTCACCAATTTGCGCGAGGCGGGATTCAAAGGCGCGATCGGCGTCGTCAATCCGCGCTATCCGGAAATTGGCGGGTTCAAGACCGTCGGCTCGCTCGCGCAGCTCTCGTTCGTTCCCGATCTGATTGTGATCACTGCGCCGCCGCGCTCGGTCGCCAAGGTCGTAGCCGAAGCTGGCGAACTCGGCGTCGCGGGCGCGATCATCATCAGTTCGGAGATGGGGCGCGGCAAGGGCTCCTACGCGGAAGCAGCCAATCGCGCCGCGCGCAAGTCCGGCATCCGGCTGATCGGCCCGAACTGTCTCGGCATCATGATTCCCGGCGTCAATCTCAACGCCAGCTTCGCCGCCCACATGCCGCGGCGGGGCAATCTGGCGCTGATCTCCCAGTCCGGCGCGATCGCGGCCGGCATGGTGGATTGGGCGGCCGTGAAGGAGATCGGCTTCTCCGGCATCGTCTCGATCGGCGACCAGCTCGACGTCGACATCGCCGACATGCTTGACTTCTATGCGGCCGATCTCGAGACCCGCGCGATCCTGCTCTACATCGAAGCCGTCACCGACGCTCGCAAGTTCATGTCGGCGGCCCGCGCGGCTGCCCGGGTCAAGCCGGTGGTGGTGGTGAAGTCGGGGCGGATGGCGCACGGCGCCAAGGCCGCGGCGACCCACACCGGCGCCTTCGCCGGTGCCGATGCCGTGTACGAGGCCGCGTTTCGCCGCGCCGGCATGTTGCGGGTGTACGACCTGCGCGAATTGTTCGATTGCGCCGAAACGCTCGGGCGCGTCAGCGCGCCGCGCGGCAAGCGGGTCGCGATCCTCACCAATGGCGGCGGCATCGGCATTCTGGCGGTCGACCGGCTGGTCGAACTCGGCGGTGAACCGGCGGCGCTGTCGGCCGATCTGCACAAGAAGCTCGACGCGGTCCTGCCGACCTCGTGGTCCGGATTCAATCCGATCGACATCACTGGTGATGCCGACGCCGAGCGTTACTCGGCGACGCTGTCGATGCTGCTCGCCGATCCGGATAACGACGCCATTTTGGTGATGAACGTGCAGACGGCGGTGGCTTCGCCCGGCGACATCGCCCGCGAAGTCATCCGCGTCGTCGGCGAAGAGCGGGTGCGTCGCACGCTGTTCAAGCCGGTGTTCGCGGTCTGGGTCGGTGCCGAGGAGGCGGTCACCCACGGCTTCGACGCCGCCTCGATTCCGAACTATCCGACCGAGGACGACGCGGTCCGCAGCATCATGAACATGGTGCGCTACCGCGAGGCGGTGCAGCTCCTCACCGAAGTGCCGCCGTCGCTCCCGAAGGATTTCGACCCGGACACCGAGACCGCGCGGGCGATCGTCGAGAAGGCGCTGCGCGAGGGTCGCTCCTGGCTCGATCCGCTGGAGATCAGTGGTCTGTTCGCGGCCTATCAGATTCCGATGATCCCGACGCTGGCGGCGACCAATGCCGAAGAGGCGGTGTCGTGGGCGTCGTCGTTCCTGTCGCAAGGCGTCACCGTGGTGGTGAAAGTGCTGTCGCGCGACATCCCGCACAAGTCCGACATCGGCGGCGTGGTGCTCAATCTCACCAGCGTCGAAGCGGTCCGCGCCGCAGTCGACGACATCCTGGCGCGCGCCGCCAAACTGCGGCCGAATGCGCGGCTCGACGGCGTCATGGTGCAGCCGATGATCCTGCGGCCGAAGGCGCGCGAACTCACCATCGGCATTGCCGACGATCCGACCTTCGGTCCGGTGATCGCCTTCGGCCAAGGCGGCACCGGCGTCGAACTGATCGACGACAGGTCGCTGGCGCTGCCGCCGCTCGATCTGCCGCTCGCCGAGTCGCTGATCGCGCGCACCCGCGTGTCGAAGCTGCTTGGTGCCTATCGCGATGTGCCGGAGGTCAAGCGCAGCGCGGTGGCGCTCGCGCTGGTCAAGCTGTCGCAGATGGCGGCCGACCTGCCGGAGATCCGCGAACTCGACGTCAATCCGTTGCTGGCCGACGAAACCGGCGTGGTGGCGATCGACGCACGGGTCGTGGTACGCGCGCCGGAACGCAGGTTTGCCGGCCGCGGCAACGTTCATTTCGCGGTGAAGCCGTATCCGACCGAATGGGAGCGGCATCTGACCGTGAAGGACGGCTGGCGCGTGCTGGCCCGGCCGATCCGCCCGGACGACGAGCCGGGGATCCACGAATTGCTCAAGCACGTCACGCCCGAGGATCTGCGGCTGCGGTTCTTCGCGGCCATGAAGGAGTTCAGCCACGCCTTCATCGCGCGATTGTCGCAGATCGATTACGCCCGCGCGATGGCGTTCGTGGCGTTCGATGAAATCACCGGCGAGATGCTCGGTGTGGTCCGCATCCATTCGGACTCGATCTATGAAAGCGGCGAATACGCGATCCTGCTGCGCTCCGACCTGAAGGGCAAAGGGCTCGGCTGGGCGTTGATGAAGCTGATCATCGAATACGCCCGGTCCGAAGGGTTGCACTATGTCTGCGGCCAGGTGCTGCGGGAGAACACCGCGATGCTGCGGATGTGCCGTGATCTCGGCTTCGAGACCAAGACCGATGCGTCCGAGCCGGACATTCTCAACGTCCGGCTGCCGCTGACCGAAGAAGCCGCGCGCGCCGCCAATTCGGCGTGACGATCCACTGGCCTATTGACCGCTACAGCCGGCTGACCGCGACGACGCGGAACGTATGCATGTCGCCTTCTTCACGGAGCGATACGTACTCGCCCTGAACGAAGCGTTCGTCGGCGAAGTGATAGCCGGCTTCGTCGGGAAGTTTCGTATCGCTGTCATATTGAAATGCCCATGATCCGCCGGGACGATGCACCAGATGGCCGAGGCTGTCGGGCTGATGCGGCCGCTGCCGTGACACCCGGCAGGCTTCGCGGTGCTTCTTCCAAATCTCCGGATCGATCCGATCCTCGGCATCGAGCGGAGCGATGATCACGTAGGCGATGTTGGCTTCGCCTTCCGGATGTCCAGGTTCGCGTGCGAGTTCGAGCCTGATCTGGCGAAAGCATGCCGGCAACGAGGTGTTGAGGATTGCGGAGGGCGTGGCCTTGGTCATTGTTTCGCTCCTGTCGTTGCGCACAATGCTGCTTCAGCGCAGAAGCAACATAATTGATTTGCATCAACCGAGGCGCGGGACGCAGACTGTGCACCGCAACAGATCGGCGCGAATCGAAACGGAGCAGCACATGCTGGCCTTCGACACCGGATGGGACCAGCCGTGAGCGTAGCGCCTGTCCTGGATGCCCACACCGATGGTGATACGCTGGAGCTCAAGCCGACCGGGGCTTGGATTGCGACCAACAGCAAGTCGATGGAGCGGCTGTCCGACGACGTGGCCCCGCAGATCGCCGCGGCGAAGTCGCTGACGATCGACATGGCCGAGATCGGTGAGATCGACACCATCGGCGCCTGGGTGCTGGAAAAGCTGTCGCGCAGCGCCGCGCAGGCCGGTCGCACGGCCCAGTTCAAGGGCATTTCCGGCAATTACGCCGAACTGATCGACGAGGTGCGGCAGCTCAACCGGCGTGGACCGACGCCGCATCCGAAACCCAATCCGATCATCGCCAAGCTCGATCAGATCGGCCGCTCCGCCTGGAGCGCCACCGCCGATATCGCGGTCTTCCTGGAGATGCTCGGCGCGCTCGGCGCCGCGTTGCTCGGTGTGCTGCGCCGGCCGCGTTCGCTGCGGCTGACCTCGTTGACTTACCAAGTGTACCGGGTCGGCTGGCAGGCGATTCCGATCATGGTGCTGATCACCTTCCTGATCGGCGCGATCATTGCGCAGCAGGGGATTTTCCACTTCCGTAAGTTCGGCGCCGAGTCTTATGTCGTCGACATGGTCGCCATCCTGGTGCTGCGCGAGATCGGCGTGCTGATCGTCGCGATCATGGTCGCCGGGCGCTCGGGCAGTGCCTATACGGCCGAGCTCGGCTCGATGAAGATGCGCGAGGAGATCGATGCGCTCTCGACCATGGGGCTCGATCCGGTCGAAGTGCTGATCCTGCCGCGGATTATCGCGTTGGTGATCGCGCTGCCGATTCTCGCCTTCATCGGCTCGATGGCGGCGCTGTATGGCGGCATGCTGACGGCCTGGTTCTATGGCGGTATGCAGCCATCGGTGTTCATCGCCCGGCTGCACGAAGCGGTGTCGCTGAATTCGTTTCAGGTCGGGATGTGGAAGGCGCCGTTCATGGCGCTGGTGATCGGTATCGTCGCCTGCAGCGAAGGCCTGCGGGTCAAGGGCAGCGCCGAGTCGCTGGGTTTGCAGACCACGACATCCGTGGTGAAGTCGATCTTCCTGGTGATCGTGCTGGACGGGATGTTCGCCGTCTTCTTCGCTTCGATCGGGATGTAGCGATGGACGCGCTCGCCGAACTCTACGCCATCCGCGTCGCCGATCTCGTGGTCGGCTTCGGTCGGCAGACCGTGCTCGATCATCTGTCGCTCGATGTTCACCGCGGCGAAATCCTCGGATTGGTCGGTGCGTCGGGCGGCGGCAAGTCGGTGCTGATGCGTACCATCATCGGCCTGATCCCGAAGCAGAGCGGCCACATCGAAGTGATGGGCCACGACACCGAACGCGGCTTCGGCAGCGCTCGTGCATCGGTGGCGGCGACCTGGGGTATCCTGTTTCAGCAGGGCGCCTTGTTCTCCTCGCTGACGGCCCGCCAGAATGTGCAGTTTCCGCTCCGCGAGATGCTCGACATGTCGGAGAAGCTGCAGGACGAGATCGCCACCGCCAAGCTGGAAATGGTCGGTATCGGTCCCGACGACTGGGACAAGTTTCCGGCGCAGCTCTCCGGCGGCATGACCAAACGTGTCGCACTGGCCCGCGCGCTGGCGCTCGATCCTTCGATCGTGTTTCTCGACGAGCCGACCAGCGGCCTCGACCCGATTGCGGCCGGCGACTTCGATCAGTTGATCAAGACCCTGCAAACCACGCTCGGGCTCACCGTGTTCATGGTGACCCACGACCTCGCCAGCCTCAACGTCGTTTGCGACCGCGTCGCCGCGTTGGCGGACGGCAAGATCGTGGCGGTGGGGCCGATGCACGACCTGCTGCAATCCGAACATCCCTGGGTGCGGGCCTATTTCCACGGCAAGCGCTCGGCGATGCTCCAGCCCAAACAGGACTAGGACGCCACGCCCATGGAAACTCGTGCTCCTTTCGTGATCGTCGGTGCGTTCGTGCTCGCGGCGATCTTCGCGGTGTTCGGCTTCGTGTTCTGGCTGCACAACACCTCGGGCGTCGGCGCGCGCACCAGCTACCACGTCCAATTTCGCGACCCCGTGCCGGGGCTGCTGGTCGGCGCCGCGGTGCTGTTCAACGGCATCCGCGTCGGCGAGGTCACGGCGCTGGGGCTCGCGCCGGATGATCCGCGGCGGGTCGACGTGACGATCGCGGTGGCGCCGGCGACGCCGGTCCGGCCGGACACCAAGGTCGGCTTGGATTTCCAGGGACTGACCGGCGTGCCGGTGGTCGCTCTTGAGGGCGGCAAGCAGCTCACCGGATCGGCGATCGCCACCACGCTGATCGCGGAGCCGGGCGCCGGGATGAGCATGACGCAGGCCGCCCGCGAGGCGCTGCGCAAGGTCGATACCGTGCTCGGCGACAATGCCGGGCCGCTGAAGGACACGATTGCGAATCTCAAGACGTTCTCGGAGTGGCTGTCGAGCAAGACCGGCAAGCTCGACGGCATCCTCGGCGGCGTCGAACGGATGACCGGCGCCAACGAGCCGGTGGTCAAGAAGGTGGTGTACGACCTGTCGGCTGCGAGCGGCTTCCCGCCGCCATCGCCGCCGCTCAAGGCGCAGCTTACCATTCCGGAATCCAATACGGTGGTGCTGTTCGACAGCCAGAAGATGCTGCTGGCGCCCGGTCTGGACGTTCCGGCCTTTGCCGGCGCGCAGTGGAGCGACAGCCTTCCGAAGATGCTGCAGGAAAAGCTGATCCAGAGCTTCGAAAACTACGACATCGCCCACGCGCCGATGCGCCCCAACGACGCCGTGCAGCCGGACTACCAGCTGCTGACCGATATCAGGAGTTTTCAGGTGATCGGCGAGGCGGATGCGCTTCGTGCTGAGATCGCGTTCAGCGCCAAGATCATCGACAAGGACGGCAAGCTGGTCGCGGCCAAGCTGTTTCAGCAGGCAACGCCGCTCGACAAGCCGGAGCCGGCTGCCGCCGTCACCGCGTTCGACAAATCGTTCGATACCATCGCCAAGGAGCTGGTGCCGTGGGCCGCGCAGGCGCTCGCGTCCGGCCATGCCGAGGCCGATCCGGCGCCGCAGACCAGTCGGCCGCCTAGCGCTCCAAAGTCTTCAGGTATGACAAAAGGTCGTTGATCTGAGCGGGATCGAGTTCGAACTCCGGCATTCGTGGATGACCGGTATAGATCCCCTCGGCGAACGCTTCGGCCAGCGTTTCAACCGGATACCGCTTGTGCAGAGTGCGGAATGGCGGCGCCTGTTCGAGCCGGCTTTTGCCCGAGCGCCCGATTGCATGGCAGCGCGCGCAATGGGCTTTCGCAAAGCCGAGGCCCCGCCTTTCCGACGGGGTTGCCGCAGACGTTTGGCCCGCCAGCATCAAGAGGATCGCCGTACCGGCGAAAAGACGTCGCATCAAGCCGTCCGGTCGGTAGAGTAGGTCAGCCAACAACAACTTGCACGATGCATGTGGGGCGTGGCATGACCTTGATCTGTGTCAAGCTCGCTTGACGATTTGCCGACATATTAGATTTTCTGGCGCAACGGGGCGGTCAGTCGACGGCGATGCGCGCCAGGATTGGTTCGTTCTGGCGACCGCATGGAGTGATGGATGCCGCATCTCGCTTACCCGACCACGACCTGCGAGGGATTTCGGTGTGAGACGCATTGCGCGGTGCGCGGGTTGGCCATTTGCGGCGAACTCGCCCCGGCCGAGCACGAGGAATTCGAGCGTCTCGCCCAGCACGTCCGCTATGGGCCGAAAGAGGCGCTGTTCTCCGAGGACGAGGTCGCCGATTCGGTCTACAGCTTGGTCGAAGGCATTGCCCGCCTGTACAAACTGCTCCCCGACGGTCGTCGCCAGATCATCGGTTTTGCGCTTCCGGGCGATTTCCTCGGCATGGCGCCCGGTAACCGTTACTCGTTTTCGGCAGATTCCATCGGCGGCGTCACCGTCTGCAAGTTCTTCCGCGGACCGTTCCTGCGCTTCATCGAAAATCGCCCGCAGATGCTGCTCCGCATGAACGAGTTCGCGACCCGCGAACTCAGCCTCGCGCAGGATCAGATGCTGCTGCTCGGTCGGCGCTCGGCAGAGGAAAAGGTCGCCGCCTTCCTGGTCGGTTGGCGGGAGCGGCTCGCGCGCCTCGAGGGCGTCACCAAGACCGTCAGCCTGCCGATGGGCCGACAGGACATCGCCGATTTCCTCGGCTTGACCATCGAGACCGTAAGCCGCACCTTCACCAAGCTCGAACGGGAAAAACTGATCGTGATCGTCCCGGACGGCGTGCGCGTGCTGGACCCGAAACGCTTCGACGCGCTCGCCGCGGCCTGAACCGTTGAACCGTCGTCGCGCGCCCGTCGGGATCCCACCCGAGGCGCCAATGCGCGACGAACCGCCGGCCTATCTCGCAGTCAGGCACTCCTGCTACGAAATCCTGGATTCCCAGGCGCAGACCTCGCGCATGGGCGTGGCGGTCAATCGCGTTATCGTGTTCTTCATCGTGCTCAGCGTCGCGGTCACCGTGACGGAGTCGGTGCCGGCGATGCGCGAAGGCTACGCGCTGGTGTTCCGGGCCATCGAGCTGCTCTGCTTGGTGGTGTTCTCGATCGAATACTACATCCGGATTTGGATCGCTCCGGAGCATCTTCCCTATCGCCACATGAGTCCGCTGCGTGCCGGGCTCGCCTACATGCTGAGCCCGCAGGGCATCGTCGATTGCCTGGCGGTGATGCCGCTGTGGGTGGCGATGCTCGGGTTCGACGATCTGCGCGTGCTGATCATCCTGCGCGTCCTGCGTGTGCTGAAATTCGCGCGGTACTCGTCGGGGATGCGGTCATTGCTGGAGGTGCTGGAAAGCGAGCGACGGGCGCTGATGGCCTGTCTGGTTATTCTCGCCTGTGCGACCCTGGTCTCGGCGACCGCAATGCACATCGCCGAAGGCAACGTTCAGCCGGAGAAGTTCGGCACCATTCCGGATGCGATGTGGTGGGCGATCGTGACGCTCAGCACGATCGGCTACGGCGATGTCGTGCCGGCGACCGGCGTGGGCAGGATGATCGCGTCGGCCACCATCATCTGCGGCCTGATCATGATCGCGTTGCCGGTCGGTATCGTCGCCAATGCGTTCTCCGAGGTGATCCACCGGCGTGATTTCATCGTCAACTGGAGCATGGTGGCGCGGGTCCCGCTGTTTTCTCACCTCACCGCCGGCGACATCGCCCATATCATGCAGCTTCTTCAGGCGCGCCAGATCGATCGCGGCGAAGTCGTTTTCCGTCGGGGCGAGCCCGCCACCGCGATGTATTTCATTGCCGAGGGGGAGATCGAAATCGAATTGGGCCCGGAGGAGAAAGGCCGCAGGATCAGGCTCGGCACCGGGCACTTCTTCGGCGAAATCGCCGTTTTGAATCGAGTGGAGCGCTCGGCGACCGTCAAGGCAGTGTCGCGCACGCGGCTGCTGGTGCTGGATGGCGCAGACTTGCGCGCGCTGATTGCACGCGAGCCGAGTATCGCGCGCAAGATCAATGAGATCGTCGAAGGCCGCACCGGCCGTAACCTCAACCTCGAGATCGCCGATCTCGAGGGACAGGCGGAGGTGACGCTCGGAGAGCGCGCCTGACTGCGGCAGGACTTACTCGGCCGCCATCGCGAACGACGCGTACCGCGTTCCGCCATCACGGTGACGCTTCTTCGGAAATTCGCCCGGCCGCGCCAGCGACCGCTGCGCTGCCAGAAACGCCATCACCTTGTTGCCGGCGTCGGCGAACGATGCACCGGGCGGAAGGCCGAACTTGCGGCAATCCTCAGCCGACAGTGTCTGCTTGGCATGGCGCAACGCCATTGCGGGGCCCCACCACCAGCCGGGCGCGGGAGCACGATCGCCCGCCGGCACCGCCCGCCATGCGGCCATTTCCTGCGCCAAACGGTTGAAATCGATGTTTTGTGCCGGTTGCATATTGCGCGTCGTCCTTGTTGAGCCGGCTTAACGAACAGACCCCTGAAAAGTTGCAGCGCGCCGGGTGCGGACGGAAGCTTTGCGGAGCAATGGTCCGCTACCGTTCTCAGTCGCGAAAACTCATGATAACGGTTCGCATATGAACCAGCGTGCCGCGATCGATATCCGCCACTCCACCTGTCCGCATGATTGTCCGTCGGCCTGTGCGCTCGACGTCGAAGTGATCGACGGCGCGACCGTCGGTCGGCTGCGCGGCTCGAAGCGGCAGACCTACACGGCCGGCGTTGTCTGCGCCAAAGTTGCTCGCTACGCCGAGCGCATCCACCATCCCGACCGACTGATCTATCCGATGCGTCGGACCGGCCCGAAAGGCTCCGGGCAGTTTGCGCGTATTTCCTGGGACGATGCCCTGGACGAGATCGTTGCGCGGTTTCAGGCCGCCGAAGCCGAGTTCGGCGCGGAGTCGGTTTGGCCATATTACTATGCCGGCACCATGGGGCTGGTGATGCGCGACGGCATCAACCGCCTCGCCAACGTCAAGAAATACTCGCGGTTCTATTCGACGATCTGCGCGAACATCGCCTGGGCGGGCTATGCGGCGGGTGCCGGTAAGGTCGCCGGTGTCGATCCGCGCGAAATGGCGAAGTCGGATCTGATTGTCATCTGGGGTACCAATCCGGTCTCGACCCAGGTCAACGTGATGACCCATGCGGCGCGTGCCCGCAAAGACCGCGGAGCCAAGATCGCCGTCGTCGATATCTACGACAACGAAACGATGCAGCAGGCCGACATCCGGATCATCCTGCGGCCGGGCACCGACGGTGCTTTCGCCTGCGGCGTGATGCATGTTCTGTTTCGCGATGGTCTCGCGGACCGCGCCTATATGGCGCGCTACACCGATTGTCCCGAGGCGCTGGAAGCGCATCTCGCGACCAGGACTCCGGCCTGGGCCTCGGCAATCTGCGGTGTGCCGGAGGCGGAGATCGAAGCGTTCGCGCACGCGGTCGGCGGCACCAAGCGCAGTTTCTTCCGGCTCGGCTACGGCTTCACCCGCAGCCGCAACGGCGCGGCCCAGATGCATGCCGCACTGTGTATTCCGGCCGTGACCGGTGCCTGGCAGCACGAAGGCGGCGGCGCATTCTTTAACAACGGCGCGATCTTCGGCTTCGACAAATCCTTGATCGAAGGGTTGGATCAGCTCGATCCGGCGACGCGGATACTGGATCAGTCGCAGATCGGCCGGATCCTCACCGGCGACGCCGAGGCGCTGGCCGGCGGCGCGCCGGTCAAAGCGATGCTGATCCAGAACACCAACCCGATGACCGTGGCGCCGGAGCAGGAGCTGGTACGCGCCGGCTTTGCGCGCGAAGACTTGTTCGTTGCGGTGCACGAACAGTTCATGACCGAGACCGCGCTGATGGCCGACATCGTACTGCCGGCGACGATGTTCCTGGAGCACGATGATCTGTACTACGGCGGCGGTCATCAGCACATCTCGGTCGGCGCGCGGCTGATCGACCCGCCGGGTGAGTGCCGCTCCAATCACGAGGTGCTACAGGGGCTGGCGCAGCGGCTCGGCGTCGAGCATCCGGCATTTGCCATGACACCGCGCGAAGTCGTCGATACGACGCTGAAAAGCAGTGGCTACGGTGATATCGAGCAGCTCGAGGCCGATCTCTGGCGCGATCTGCAGCCAGATTTCCGCACGTCGCACTTTCTCGACGGCTTCGGGCATCCGGACGGCAAGTTTCATTTCCGGGCGGACTGGAGCAACGTCAACCTGGCACGCAAGCTGAAGCTCGGGCCGTGGCAGGCGATGCCGAGCCTGCCGGACCACTGGGCGGTGACCGAAGAAGCCGACGCGGAGCATCCGTTCCGGCTCGCGACCAGCCCGGCCCGCAGCTTCCTCAACTCCACCTTCAATGAGACGCCCTCGTCGCAAGCGCGCGAGGGGGAGCCGACCGTCATGATGCATCCGTCCGACGCGGTCGAAATCGGTGCCGGGGACGGCGAACTCGTGATGCTGGGGAATACCCGGGGGGAAACGTTGCTCACGGTCCGGTTGAACGGCGGACTGCGGCGCGGCGTTTTGGTCGCCGAATCAGTGTTTCCGAACCGGACTCATCGTGGTGGACGCGGAATCAACGTCCTGACCAGCGCAGAAGCAATCGCGCCGCACGGCGGTGCGGCGTTCCACGATAATAAAGTCTGGGTCAAAAAGGCTGCAGCGCCGCTCGCGAAGCGCGACTGATAGGGCCGGATGGATTCGACCCTGGCCGGCAATCGGCTGTCGTAGTCGCTTCGCGAGCTGCGCGTTCGGGCTCAGCGCTGGTGGCCGAGGCCGATACCGAGCTTCAGCGCCTTCTGACGCAGCGAGCCAACGGTCCGATTGGTCAGACGGGCGATTTCCGCCACCGGAGTGCGCGCCTTCGAATGCGCCTTCAGCTCCTTGATGTCTTCCTTGGTGTATTCGCGGCGAGTGATCTTGCCCTTCTTGGCGGCCTTGGCCTTGGTAGCGGTCTTCGCCGCGGCCTTGGTCACGACCTTCTTGGCCTTCTTCGACTTCGCTGCGGTCTTCGCAGTCTTTGCTTTCGCTTTCTTTGCCACGCGTAGGCTCCTTTAGTGAAGCGCCCTTCTACTACACTCAATTCGTGCCGACAATTCAGAATTTGAGAATTTCGAACTGATCGAAGCGGCTTCGGTTAGCGTTAGTTTAAGGTTGTGTAGTTGCCGATCCGGCGGAAATAGGTACTCGTCGCGTAGTGACAATGGTCGTTTCGTCGAATTCGCCACCGTTGATCCGCCTCAAACGACTGCAAATCAGCGCCGGCTGTGCTGGCTGCCGCGTTTTCTCGCAAAGTGGAAACCTGCCACCGAAGAGTGCGAATTGACGGCCGTTCGCCGTGTATTTCCCGCAAACATGCTGCTGATGGAGACGATTTGTCGCGAACGACGAGGTCTGAGCGCTGCTGCGCTTAGTGCGTCGACGGCGACGTGATCGCTCGACCAAAGGTGTAGCCGGGACTCTTCGGCCGGATAGTCGGGTGCAGCGAGGTGCGAATCGAGATTGCTTAGCGGCGCGGTTTCGCGTCAGGCGCGAGTTCGGCGCGGGCGCGAGCCAAGGTGCGCTCGTAATATTCCTCACGCTCCTGCTTCAGCCTGATCTGCAGATTTCGGAAGGCTGCAATGCGTTTTGCGATTTCGTCGCGCTCGTCGAGGGCTTTGGCCGCGTTCTGCTCGTTTGCGGGATCGTCAGAGCGCAGCGCCGCAGCGGCTGTCTGCTGGTCGTGATCGTCGGAGGTTTCAGCGACCGCCGGATGCGGAGCGGCATCGCCAACCAGCTCTGCAGCGGCTTGCCGCTCAGGACTGCTACCGGTTCGCTTCGGGATTCCGTTGTCCGGCAATTGCGATGACGTCATTCTATCCCCAGCGGGCATCATTGAAGTGCTGATCTGGTGCGTCAATTGAAATGCGCCCTGCCAGAACTGCAGTAGTGGATAAGGCACGCGCCCGGTTGCGGTCGTGTGCGGTACTCGGTAGCCGGTTTCCAACATTGAGAGGAGGCATGGCGAACAGCGATCTTCATTCCTCGCGTATCGCGCAATCCGCCACGCCGCGGCCAAGACCACCGAGATGTGCGCTGCCTATCTCGGCTGTTGCCGGCTTGCAATATCACGCAGCATCGTTCTTAGTCGCATGGCGGTGCATTCTGAGCGTTCGAACGGCCTTCGGGGCCGCTCGCACCGAGGTCTCAGCGGAAATCCAACATGTCTGATCATCACGGCCCCCTTCGCGTCGGTATCGGCGGTCCGGTTGGCTCCGGCAAAACCGCGCTGATGGATCTGCTCTGCAAGTCGATGCGCGAGCGCTACGACATCGCCGCGATCACCAACGACATCTATACAAGGTGGGACGCCGAATTCCTGGTGCGCTCCGGGTCGCTGACGCCGGATCGGATCGCCGGAGTGGAGACCGGCGGCTGTCCGCATACGGCTATTCGAGAGGATGCGTCGATGAATCTCGCCGCCGTCGCCGAGATGCGCGGCAAGTTTCCTGGCCTCGACCTCGTGCTGATCGAATCCGGTGGCGACAATCTGGCTGCGACATTTTCTCCGGAACTCGCCGACATCACCATCTACGTGATCGACGTTGCCGCCGGCGACAAGATCCCTTCGAAGGGAGGACCCGGTATCACGCGGTCCGACTTGCTGGTGATCAACAAGATCGATCTGGCTCCCTACGTCGGCGCCTCGCTCGACAAGATGGATGCCGACACCCGGAGGATGCGTGGTGCGCGGCCGTTCGTGATGACCAATTTGAAGAAAAGCGAAGGGCTGGACCGCATCATCAGCTTCATCGAGGAGAAGGGCGGCCTGATCCCGCGGGGCAATTCGGCTTGAAGCTGCCGCGGTCGGCGAAGGCTCAGTCCACAGCCAGGCGTTCGGGTGCCGGTGTATCGCGTTTGTGATCGGCGGCATCGGAACCGGACTTGGGGCGGCTGTGTTGAACCGCTCTTGAAAAGAAGCACCGACGCGCACTCCTCAGGGATCATTCGGTTGCGTTGCCGTCGATGTCTCTGCATGGTGGAGGGCATCGATACCTTGAATATCAGAGGCGGGGCGCTCCGCCTGGGACAACGAGTAAGAGCGTGGTTAGGCTTGGCTTTATCATCGGCTTGATCGCTGTTATCGGGGTGGCGCTGTCGGGCTTTTCCGCATCCCGGGTTTACGAACAGGAAGCGGCGATCCAGCGGATCGCTCTCGGTCGGGCCATCGACGTTCACGCCAGTCAGGTTCAGGATCGGCTCACCGAGCGAGAGCTGCTCGGCCGTGTCGCGTCCGGACTGTTCCGCAAGCCGTCGGTGATCAAGGCCGACATGCTGCAGCCGCTGCGTTCCTCGATCTACACCTTCAAGACCGATTTCGTCCTCGCGACCTGGGTCGCGCGGCTGAGGCCTGACGAAGTCGCGGCGGCGGAGGCGGAGCTGGCCAAAGCAGGATTCCCGGATGCCACCGTTCGGGAATTTGACGGCAGGCCTCTTCAGCCGAGTAGCGACGCGGTCCCGCTGGACGTCGTCATGGACGTCGAGCCTCGCAATCCCGAGACGATGGCGCTCACCGGCAGGATGCTGGACCACGATCCTGTACTCGGGCGTACATTCGCGCAGGCGCTGGCCGAAGGTCAGCCCTTCGTCTCCGATCCGGTGCCGTTGACGGGCAATGGTCCGATCGGTGTGGTGCTGGCGGCCCCGGTCAAGAACGCCGATAGTTCGGACACCGTCGGTTTCGTCACCTTTTCCTACAATCTGGCCACGCTGATGCTGACCAACGACGATTTGTCGTTGTTTTCGGTCGTGCTGAAGGATCCGAGCCGCGACGGATACGAGCTGGTCGCCGACGATAGCGGCGAGGTGACGACGCGCGCGATTCCGGACGGTGCTGCGCCGATCATCACACGGACGGTGACGTTCGGTAACCGCGATTGGTCGCTCGCCTATTATCCCAAGATCGACCCCTACGACCGCGCGCAGAGAATGGCGGTGCTGATCGGCCTTGCGGGGTTGGCCCTGACGTTGATCGTCGGCGGTCTGTTCGGGTACGTGAGCTACAGCAATATTCGGCTTCGGCGCGAGATCCAGATGCGGATCGGCTTCGAACGGCGTCTGACGGCGGTGATCGATGAGCTCAACCATCGGGTGAAGAACATCCTGGCGGTGATCCAGTCGATCGTGACCCGAACCTTGCGCCATGGCTCTGATGTCGACGTAGCCCGAGAGCTGTTGATCGGCCGGATTCATGCCATGTCGAACGTGGTGTCCCTGCTCAGCGATAGCCAATGGCAGGGCGTGATGCTGAAAGGACTGTTCGAGGGGCGCGCGATTCCGCATGCGGACCGGATCGAGGTCGATGGGCCGGACATCGCGGTCAGCGCTCGTGCCGCGCAGAGCTTGTCGCTGCTGTTTTTCGAGCTGGCGTCGCACTCCGACGAAGGGCTGGCCGTTGTCGGCAAGCATCCGCGGGTGGTGGCGAGCTGGTCCGTTGCTGGCGAGGACAAGGACGCGACTTTCCACTTCCGGTGGGAGGAGTTCAACACCAGCGCTGCCACCCGACGTCCGGACAGTGAATTCGGGATCATCCTGCTCGATCGGGTGGCGCCGGAAGCCCTCGGGGGCACGTCGAAGCGCTACTTCACCGATGTCAGCTACGTCTACGAGCTGAATGCGCCACTGGAAACGGTCGTCGACGTCAACGAGCGCGACCGCACCGGTCAGATCACTGCTCCGGTGCGGCCGGCCGCTAAGCCACGTAGGCGCTGAATCAGAAGAGAAACTCGGGCGTCCCACCGGCGACCAGCGTCGGGTTGACGCGACCTCGACTTGTGCGGGCGAGGGGGCCCTTTGCAGGGTCGTCCTCGCACGCGTGCTTTTGTGGAATTGGCCGTGGCAACCTTTCGCACGACATCGTTCATCTGCGATCGATCATCCGGTCGATCGGAGCGGATGGAGCAGTTCTGCTTCGGACAGAAACAGGACTGCACGTTCCTTAACGGTCGCAGCTTGCAAAACCTCATGGGTGAGGAGGCGTGGGCGATGCGGCTCCTCATCCTTAGAGACGCCCGGCGATGCCGGGCTGCTCAGGATGAGGACTTGGACCCTTGGCAAGGGCCAAGTCGGCTTCAATCAATCGATGAAGCGCTCTAGCCGTTACTGCCGATCACCGCGCGCACGGTGTCGTCCGGGCCGAAGTCCTCGGCGCCTTCGACATAGAGCAGCGCGCTGAGTTTGGACCGGGCGCGGTTGACGCGGCTTTTGATCGTGCCCACCGCGCATCCGCAGATCGCGGCGGCATCTTCGTAAGAGAAGCCCGAGGCGCCGACCAAAATCAGTGCTTCCCGTTGATCTTGCGGGAGCTTGTCCAGGGCCGTCCGGAATTCCTCGAACTCCAGGTGAGCGGTCTGTCCCGGCTGCGACTTCAGCGTTTTGGCATAGCTGCCGTCGGCATCCTCGACTTCGCGGCGGCGCTTGCGATAGTCCGAGCGGAACAGATTGCGCAGAATCGTGAACAACCAAGCCGGCAAGTTGGAGCCCGGTTGAAACGAGTCGATGTTGGCTAGCGCGCGCAACAGGGTCTCCTGAACCAGGTCGTCGGCGCGGTCGGCATTGCCGCTCAGCGAGATCGCGAACGCGCGCAGGCTCGGCACGGCGGCGAGAATGTCGTCTCGAAGGTTATCGGTGAGAGGCATGAATTAGTCCCTCCCCTCGGTTGTACTCGTGGCGCTCGCGGCTTCGGCCGCTTGCTGAGGATCATCCAGCTTCTTGATCAGTTCTGCGAACCGATCGGGGACGCCCTGGCGAACGACGTCGTCGTACATCGCACGCAGTTGATGCCCGATCCGAGCCTGGATTTCCGCGTTGAGACCTCCCTTGGAGCCTGGAGCTGACTTCTTCATGGTTTGAGCCTTGAATTCTTGCATGACTGATCCAATGTGTTCCCCATGGTCAAGTCCCCTGAACTTCGAGGGTTTTCCTTGATCTGCCGCCGTTTACCGGAGCCTAATGCGGTCCCGGCTTGAAAGTTCCCGCAGGCAATGGAACTTTTGCTCGGCTCGGGCGTAGTTGACCTCGCAAAGGTACAGGCCCGCCTCAGGCGTCGGCCCAGATGACTGATGGAGTGGGGATGTCGAGATCACAGGTTGTTGCCGAGCATTTGCCCTTGTTGCGCCGCTATGCGCGCGCCCTGACCGGAAGCCAGGCCTCCGGTGACGCCTATGTGGGCGCTATGCTGGAGGCGCTGCTTCAGGATCCCGCCCTTCTCGACGAGCGACACGGCCCCCGGGCAGGTCTGTTTCGTCTGTTCACACAGATCTGGAATTCGGTGGCGTTGAACGACGATACCGATGTGACGACGTTGCCGATGCCGACCGAGCGCCGGCTGTCGGCGATCACGCCGCTGCCGCGGCAGGCCTTCTTGCTGCTTTCGCTGGAAGGCTTCTCGGAGGAGGAAGTCGCATTCGTGCTTCAGGTCGACGTCGTCGAGGTCCGGCAGCTCGTCGATACCGCGGGTCGCGAGATGGCCGAGGATATCGCCACCGACGTCCTGATTATCGAGGACGAGACCTTCATCGCGATGGATATCGAGAGCCTGGTCAAAGGGCTGGGTCATAATGTCATCGGCGTCGCGCGCACGCATGCCGACGCGATCGCGCTGGCAAAGACCAAGAAGCCCGGCCTGATTTTGGCCGATATTCAGCTCGCCGACGGCAGCTCGGGTCTCGACGCGGTTAACGAATTGTTGCGGACCTTCGAAGTGCCGGTGGTGTTCATTACCGCTTATCCTGAGCGCTTCCTTACCGGCGAGCGGCCGGAGCCAGCCTTCCTGATCTCCAAGCCGTTCCAGCCGGCGATGGTCTCGGCGGTCGCGAGCCAAGCCTTGTTCTTCCAGCGCAATTCGCGCAATCGCAAGCCCAGCGCCGTCGCATCCTGACACTTCGCGGGTTGCACAAAGTCAGCGCCGTCCGGGGTGAGCCTGGGCGGCGCTTTCATTTTGTGGCCGATGGATGTCGCCAACCGATTGGAAGTTTAGGCTCCCCGAAAACAGACAGAGCGCCGCTGGCATCACACAGCGGCGCTCTGTCTTGCCGGTCTTGAAATCGGGGGAGGGGACTCGACCAGCGCGGGACAAACCCGGCTGGGATCGGAATGTTCCCGGCAAACGTTAAAATCGTTAACACACTCAGTTGATCGATCATTATCGAACCGCAGCCCCCCTCGCGCGATTAACCAGTACGGGCGCCGTCGAAGACCTTGTGCCGGCCTCCGTAACAGGGAAAGCGGCAAAACGCCTGCTACAACAAAGCGGCAAGATAACCATGTCACACATCGTGCGGGGAATTTTGGGCGCCCTTGCTATCACCGGGACGCTCGGCGTAGCGCAACTGGCAGTCGGCGAAGACCTTGGCCGCGCCAACCTCATTCGGCAGGCATCGATCGCGACCGCGGTCCAGGATGTCAATCGTTCGAGCAAAGCCGACCGGGCTGTCACGCCGCTGGCGACCCAGCCAGGACAGACGTTTGCGGTGAATTTGATCGGCCAGTCGGTGCTGGTTCGAATTCCGGAGGAGCAGATCAGCGGCGCGCTGCGTCTGCCAGATACCAAACGCCCGATGCTCGCGCCCAAGCCGATCGTGGCTTGCGAGCCCGTGGTGAGCGTTCTCACCGAAGTCGCCAAGCAGCTCCAGCCCGGCCGTTGCGTGGCCTGACGCGTTAGCTTGATGAATTGTCGCCGATCGTCTGGATCGGCTGTCCGACCGGCATCCGCCCTCCTGGGCGGATGTTTTCGTTCTAAGCCATGTTCGGATCGTGATGCTGTGTGCACCTTGACCGTCGATCGCACGGTGCCGGGGGCGACGGCGCGCTCTTGCCTAAGTCAGCCGCGTTGAAGCGGCCTTAGCTGTCGGGAAGCTGCGGAGAGGTGTCCGGTACCAGATGGTCCTTCAACACCAGACCGACGATCAGCAGCGGCGACGCGAGGAAGGCTCCCATCGGGCCCCACAGCCAGCTCCAGAAGGCGATCGCGATAAATACCGCCAGCGCATTGAGGGAGAGGCGGCGGCCGATAACGGTTGGCGTGATGAAATGCCCTTCGATGAAGGTCAGGCAGGCGAAACCGAGCGCAGCAAGCAGCCCAGCTCCGAGCGTCGGCATGCTGACGATTCCGACAACACACAGAATCAAGAACATCACGAAGGGGCCGATTATCGGGATGAAGTTGAGTGTTGCCGCCAGCGCTCCCAGGCCGGCGGGGTTCGGCATGCCGGCCCACGCACAGATCAAGCCGGTGGCGGCGCCATAGCACAGATTGATGACCGTCACGGTCATGAGATAGGAGCCGAGACTGTCCTCGAGTTCGTTCAGGATCCTCAGCGTCCGAAGCCGGGCCTCGCGTTCGGCGAACAGCATAACCAATGCGCGACGAAGCCCGCGCCAGCTCGCGACGAACAATACGAGTGTCACCAGAAACAACATGATTTCGGTGATGGTGGGAGAGAGAAACTGGACCGTCGGCTGCATCCAGTCGATCTTGGGCATTTGCATCGTGGCCGGCGGCAAAGTGTCGGTCCCGCCCAGCGCCGACTGAACCTGCCTCCACATCGCCACCGGCTTATCGAGAACGTGGAGTTTGTCACGCAGTACCGAGCCGAGCTCCGGGAGTCTGTTGCTCCACTCGATCAACGGCACCGAGATCAATCCGATCATGAAAGTGACGCCGGCCAAGCCGGCGAGTACGATCATTACGGCGCTGACACCGCGCGGAATTCGCCAGCGTTCCAAGAAGCTCGCCAACGGCGACAGCATCGTGCCGACCACGAAGGCGGTGACGATCGGAAGAAAGAACGGCTTGCCGACATAGAGCAGACCGATCAGGAAGATTCCCAACAACGCCACCAGGGCGAAAGCGACGACCTCGGTTCGTCTGATCAGCGGTGGCCGATCGTCGGGGCTGCCAGGTAGCGGTGTGCCGGGAAGCTCGGCCGGAAGACTGCGCACAACATACCCCCGCGACGAGATCGAACGGACCTGTGGTCGCCGCTCGCTACGGCTTGCGCCTTAAACGGGTGATGTCGCTGAAAGTTCCCGGACCGACCGCGGCGTCTTCCATCGAGCGCGACGGAACGGTTTGGTACGTGGCGACGTTTGTTAGCAGCTCGTGTCGATACGACGCAATTACCAGGCGGGGATGCGATCATGACTGCTCTTTCGAATACTAAGGCTTTGGATCGGTCGCCGTCGGGTGCGGCGCGCCGGATGCTGCTCGGTGCTGCCACGGTCCTGATCGCCAGTGCGCTCTATGGCGGCGTTGCATCGGCTCAAACCCTCGGCTATGCGGCCGCCCCCGAAGCCGGCCCTTTCACCACTGGTGACGAAGTGCTGGTTGCGCCGAGGGATCAGGCCAACGACGCCACGGTGGGCGACGAGGATGCGCAGCTTCCCGACCGGCTCCGCCGCACCGTGGTCAGCTTTCCGACCAGGGAGCCGGCCGGCACCGTCGTGATCGATACCGGCAACACCTATTTGTACTACGTGCTCGGCGGCGGTCGTGCGATCCGTTACGGCGTCGGTGTGGGGCGCGAAGGCTTCACCTGGTCCGGCGTGCAGACCGTCACCCGTAAGGCGGAGTGGCCGGATTGGCGCCCGCCGGCGGCAATGATCGCGCGTCAGCCTTATCTGCCGCGGTTTATGGCTGGTGGTCCAGGCAATCCGCTCGGTGCGCGGGCGATGTATCTCGGCTCGACCGACTACCGCATCCACGGCACCAACGATCCTTCGACGATCGGGAAGTTCGTTTCGTCCGGCTGTATCCGGCTGACGAACGAAGACGTCGAGGACCTCTTCAGCCGGGTGGGCGTCGGGACCCGGGTGGTGGTGCTGCCGAAGTCTGGGGCGCATCCGATCGAGGCTCGTGCGAATTCGCGGCCGGGCCGGCAGGCGATGAACATTTCAGTCTCGTCGATCGACTAATGCCAGACAGTGACCGGAGACAGGTGATGCGTAAGCTCAATTCAGGCCGGATCGCAGTCGGCCTAGTGTTGGCCAGCGCCGCAGTGGCGTCCCCCGCGCATGCGCAGGACTTCTTTCAGGCTCTGTTCGGTGGCTTTCAGGCGCCGCGCTATCAGCCGCGGATGCCGGCTTTGCCGTTTGCCGATGACGGCTACGCTTCCCAGCCGCGCGAAAGGACGTCCCGTTCGAGCGCGCGCACCTATTCTTCGGGGGGCGGTCAGGCGTATTGCGTCCGCAGTTGCGATGGTCGCTATTTCCCACTCTCGGCAACCGGCGGCGAGAGCAAGGCCGAAATGTGCAACAGTTTCTGTCCGTCGAGCGAGACCAAGGTGGTGTATGGCTCGTCGATCGACAATGCCCGGACCTCCAGCGGCAAGCCGTATTCCGAATTGCCCAACGCGTTCAAGTACCGCACCGAGATTGTCGCTGGCTGCACCTGCAACGGCAAGGACCAGTTCGGGCTCGCCAAGATTCCGATCCGGGACGATCCGACTGTGCGCAAGGGTGACCTCATCGCCGAAAAGGACGGCCTGATGGTCGCTGCTCGTAACGCCTCCGCCAGTGACGGCAAGATTGCCCTGGCACCCGCGTCAAGCGTTGATCATGTCCGTGCCGGCGATTCCAATGTCCCGGTGTTGGCGCGGGACTGAGCGTTCGCGCGCATCAATGGAAAAATCGGCCGCTCGATCGACGCTGTGATAGCGACGGTTGAGCGATCCGGAACACCTGAAATGCTCCTGCGCCACTCGGTAGGTGCCTTTGCGGCCGAGCGACCATAACCAACCATGCCGCCTGATCGAGAGGGCCGCGCAAGGCGTACTTAGCGCGGGCTTCTGCCTGCGTCCTTCGCGACGTGGCTCCCGCCAACGAGACGTCGTCAGTTCCGAGGCGGGAACCGATCAGCTTCTCGGCGATTGACCCAGGTGGAATCATCGCGGGTTGGAGCTAGCAAAAATGAGCGTCCTGATTGGCATTCTGATTACATTTCTCGTCATCATTCTGGTGCTGTACCTGATCAACATGCTGCCGTTGGATGGTCGTGCCAAACAAATCGCACGGATCATCGTCATCATCATCGGCGTCGTGTCGCTGCTGAAATATCTGGCGGTCTTCTAAATCACCGCTCCGGCCGGGCATTTTGCCCGGCCGTTGCGTTTCTGCGGCCATCGTCGTTGTCGTTTCGAACTCTGAAATGTCGTTGAAATCAAAAAGCCCCGGCGGAAGCCGGGGCTTTTGTACGTCGACCTGTGCGGTCGATTACTTCAGTTTCGAGAACCAGTCGTCGACGTCCTTGCGGACCTGATCCTTAGCGTAGCCGTAGCGTTCCTGCAGCTTGCCTTCGAGCTGGTCACGGCGGCCTTCGATGACGTTGAGATCGTCGTCGGTGAGCTTGCCCCACTTCTCTTTGACGTTGCCCTTGAACTGCTTCCAGTTACCTTCAACGCGATTCCAATCCATCTCGTCCTCCAGTGTTTTGATGCCGGTCCAACGGACAGGTCGGAGGATCGTTCCGGTCTGCGCCGCGGCAACCGGTCGCTTGATATTGGCGTCTTTCGCGCTCGAAGGTCGTCGTCAGTCATGAGCTACCAAAGCAAAAGACCCCTCCCTTTCGGGAGAGGTCTGATGGCAGCGAAGTCAAAGGTTGTGCTGGCTCAGCGCACGGTTTCCAGGTGCGCCGCCTTGGCCTCACGGCGGCGTTCATGCAGGATGAACTCGGTGTAGCCGTTCGGCTGGGCGCGGCCCTTGAAGATCAGGTCGCAGGCAGCTTCGAACGCGACGCCATCGAAGTCCGGCGCCATCGGCCGGTACAGCGCATCGCCTTCGTTCTGCTTGTCGACCACCACGGCCATCCGCTTCAGCGAATCCATCACCTGCTCCTTGGTGACGACGCCGTGATGCAGCCAGTTGGCGAGATGCTGGCTGGAGATGCGCAGCGTGGCGCGGTCTTCCATCAGGCCGACGTCGTGGATGTCCGGCACCTTCGAGCAGCCGACGCCCTGGTCGATCCAGCGCACCACATAGCCGAGGATGCCCTGGCAGTTGTTGTCGATCTCCTGGCGGACATCGTCCGGCGCCCAGTTCGAATTCGACACCGGGATGGTGAGGATGTCTTCGAGCTTGGCGCGCGGGCCGCCCTTGGCGAGCTCCTGCTGGCGAGCGATCACGTCGACCTGGTGGTAGTGCAGAGCGTGCAGCGTTGCAGCGGTCGGCGACGGCACCCAGGCGGTGGTGGCGCCGGCCTGCGGATGGCCGATCTTTTGGGCGATCATGTCGGCCATCTTGTCGGGGGCCGCCCACATGCCCTTGCCGATCTGGGCATGGCCGGGCAGGCCGTCGATCAGACCGGTGTCGACGTTCCAGTCCTCGTAGGCCTTGATCCAGGGCTGCGCCTTCATCTCGTTCTTGCGGATCATCGGGCCCGCTTCCATCGAAGTGTGGATCTCGTCGCCGGTGCGGTCGAGGAAGCCGGTGTTGATGAAGCAGATCCGCTTGCTCGCATTCTGAATGCAGGCCTTGAGGTTCACCGTTGTGCGGCGCTCCTCGTCCATGATGCCGACCTTCAGGGTGTTTTCGGTCAGGCCCAGCATCTTTTCGACGCGGCCGAACAGCTCGACCGTGAGGGCGACTTCGTCCGGGCCGTGCATCTTCGGCTTGACGATGTAGACCGAGCCGGTGCGGCTGTTGCGGGTCTTGCCGAGGTGCTTGAGGTCGTTGATCGCCAGCAGGCCGGAGACGGCGGCGTCCAGGAAGCCTTCAGGGATTTCCTGACCTTCGCTGTCGAGCACGGCGTCGGTCCACATGTGATGGCCGACGTTGCGCATCAGAAGCAGGCTGCGTCCGTGCAGGGTGAGCTGCTTGCCGTCCGGAGCCGTGTAGGTGCGGTCGCCGTTCAGCGCGCGGGTGACGGTCTTGCCGCCCTTCTCGAAGCTTTCCGACAGCGTGCCGTCCATCAGGCCGAGGGTGTTGCGATAGATCAGCACCTTGTCGTCGGCGTCGACGGCCGCGACCGAGTCTTCCATGTCGAGGATGGTCGAGACTGCGGACTCGATGATCAGATCGGCCACGCCGGCCGGATCGTCCTTGCCGATGTTGTTCGAGCGGTCGATTTTGATCTCGACATGCAGGCCGTTGTTGACCAGCAGCACGGCGGTCGGCGAGGCGGCGTCGCCATTGTAGCCGGCGAACTGGGCCGGCTTCTTCAGGCCGGTGGCGTTGCCATCCTTCAGCTTGGCGGAGAACTGTCCGGCGATCACGCTATAGCCGGTGACGTCGCTGTGGCTGCCGGTGGCGAGCGGCGCTGCCCCGTCGAGGAATGCCTTGGCCTTGGCGATCACCTTGTCGCCGCGCGCCTTGTCGTAGCCCTTGGCCTGGGTGGCTTCCTGCGGGATCGCGTCGGTGCCGTAGAACGCGTCGTACAGCGAGCCCCAGCGCGCATTCGCCGCGTTCAGCGCGTAGCGCGCATTCGACAGCGGCACCACGAGCTGCGGGCCGCACAGCTTGCCGATTTCTTCATCGACATTGGCGGTCTCGACCGCGGCGGTCGCCGGCTCCGGCAGCAGGTAGCCGATCTCCTTCAGGAAAGCGGTGTAGGCCGCCATGTCCTGCTTCTTGCCCTTGTTGGCGAGGTGCCAAGCGTCGATCTTGGCCTGCAGATCGTCGCGGGTCTTCAGCAATGCGCGGGTCTTCGGCGCCAGATCACGGACGATTGCGGCAAGCCCAGCCCAGAACGCATCGGGTGCGACGCCGGTTTTGGGCGCGGCCTCCTTGGCGATGAAGTCGAACAGCACAGGCGCGATTTTCAGTCCGTGGGCGTCAATACGATTCATTTTTGGATGTCTCGCGGGAAAACGGCGCGCTGGCGCCTTTTCAGGGTCAAATGACCGATCGCCGCGGGGCGGCGCCGGGTGCTCCTTTTAGCGTCAAAGCCCGCCAAAAGAGAAGGCCCGACCGCCCACCTGAGCGAGCGATGCCCCAGAGGCGTCGTGATCCGCCGGCCGGCATATGGTCCGAGCCGCCGCTTGGCGTGGTCAGGAATCGTCAAATCTGCGGCACGGCGTTTGCTAACCCAGCACGGCGGGGCGGTCCGCGAGAACCACAGTCTCCGGAACACCGCTGTGAGGGGCGGAATTTCTCTCCAGTGGGTCGCGAGTGAAACGGAATGATTTTCTTCCCCGATGGGTTGTGTCGGGTTCGTGGAGAAAATAATTCTAAACAGGCCAAGTGTGGCGACGGAGCGAACATGCGATTTCTTCCGGTATTTCTGGATCTGGCGGCGGGGCCCGTCGTGCTGGTGGGCGCGGGCGAGATGGCGCGGGCCAAGCTGCGGCTCCTGCTTGGCGCCGGCGCTTCGATCCGCTGGTATGCGACCGATGGTGATCGCGATCTGGCCGGCCTGACCGAGGCCGAGCGGTCGCAGGTGGTGTTTCCGGACGGCGAGCCGCTGCACGCCGAGCTCACCGGTGCGATTGCGCTGCTGTGCGCGGGCGCCGGCGATCTCGCGGCTCCGCTCGCGGCAAAAGCCCGGGCGCTCGGTGTGCCGGTCAACGTCATGGACGAGCTGTCGCATTCGACCTTCATTTTTCCGGCGATCGTCGATCGCAGCGACGTCGTTGTGGCGATCGGCACCGGCGGTACGTCGCCGGTGGTGGCGCGCCGCGTGCGCGAGTTGATCGAGACCGTGCTGCCGGCGCGGATCGGCGATCTGGCGGCGCTGATCGGCCGCTGGCGCACGCCGATCAAGGCGCGAATCCCTGAATTCCCGCTGCGCCGCCGGTTCTGGGAGCGCGTCGTCGACGGCCCGATCGGCCGCGCGGTGCTCGACGGGCGGCTAACGGATGCAGAGACCGAACTGAAGAAGATCGACGATGCCACCGACTACGCACGGCATTCGCTCGGCCGCCGTGCCAATGGCCATGTCACCTTGGTGGGCGCCGGACCGGGGGATCCCGATCTGCTGACGCTGAAGGCGCTGCGGGCGCTATCGGACGCCGATGTGGTGTTCTACGACGAACTGGTTTCTCCGGAGGTTCTCGATCGCATCCGCCGCGACGCCAAGCGTGTCCCGGTCGGCCGCCGCGTCGGGCAGTCGGGCATCGGTCAGGAGGCGATCAATGCGCTGCTGATCGAAGCCGCGCGCGCCGGACAGCGCGCGGTGCGGCTCAAGGGCGGCGATGCATTCGTGTTCGGCCGCGGCGGCGAAGAAGTCGAAGCGCTGCGCGAAGCCGGCGTGTCCTATGCGGTTGTGCCGGGCATCAGCGCGGCGTTCGGCGCGGCGTCGCAGTTCGAAGTGCCGCTGACCTATCGCCACGAAGCCCTGCGCATCACCTTCCTCACCGCGCACAAGGCCAAGGACGCCGAGACGGTCGACTGGTCGGCGCTGACCGACCAGAAGATGACCGTGGTGGTCTACATGGGCATGAGCGCCGCGCCGACGATTCGTCAGGCCTTGCTCGCGGCGGGCCGCGCCGCCGATACCCCGGTCGGCGTGTTCGCGCGCGTGACGCGGCCGGACGCCGTGGCGGCGGTGGGCGTGCTCGACGATCTGCCGGCACTGGTCGAGCAGGTCGAGGGCGGCCCGGCGCTGCTGGTGATCGGCGATGTCGTCACCCACTCGGCGCCGTGGCGCCAGCAACAACTCCTGCAACTCGTTTCGACCTATCAGATGGCCGCCGAATGACGTCCCCGCTGCAACAGAAGATCAAGATCACCGGCCCCTCGGTGGTGACTGCAAATCGCACCACCGACGGCGTGGTGATCTACCGGACCGCAACGAACGGCTGGTCGACCGATCTGGCCGACGCTGCGATCGTGCGCGAGGCCGAGCCGGCGCGCGCGCTGCTCGCCGCTGCGACCGCCGACGATGTCGGCGCGGTCGGTGCCTACATCGCGCCGGTCGAGATCGGGGCTGACGGTGCCGTCGCTCCCGGAAATCTGCGCGAAAAAATCCGCCGCGACGGCGTCACCATCGCGCTGCCCGTTCGGGCTTGAGGGCTGTTCCATGTATGCTTACGACGAGATCGACCGCGCCATTGTCCACGAGCGCGTCGACGAATTCCGCGATCAGGTGCGCCGCCGTCTCAACGGCGAGCTGACCGAAGACGAGTTCAAGCCGCTGCGGCTGATGAACGGCGTGTATCTGCAACTCCACGCCTACATGTTCCGCGTCGCCATTCCTTACGGGACGCTGTCCTCCGAGCAGCTTCGCAAGCTGGCTCATGTCGCGCGGACCTACGACCGCGGCTACGGTCATTTCACGACGCGCCAGAACATCCAGTTCAATTGGATCGCGCTCGCCGATCTGCCGGATGCGCTCGCTGAGCTCGCCGAGGTCGGCATTCACGCGATGCAGACCTCCGGCAATTGCACCCGCAACGTCACCGCCGATCAGTGGGCCGGCGTCGCGCCGGGCGAGATCGAGGATCCGCGGGTCTGGGCCGAAATCCTGCGCCAGCACACCGCGCTGCATCCGGAATTCTCGTTCCTGCCGCGCAAGTTCAAGTTCGCCATCACGGCGTCCGATCACGACCGCGCCGCGATCAAGATCCACGACATCGGGCTGAAGCTGGTCAGGAACGACGCCGGCGAAACCGGCTTCGAAGTGCTGGTCGGCGGCGGGCTCGGCCGCAGTCCATTCATTGGCAGGACCATCAAGTCCTTCGTGAAGGGGCACGACATCCTCAGCTACATCGAGGCGATCCTGCGCGTCTACAATCAGTACGGACGCCGCGACAACATCTACAAGGCGCGCATCAAGATCCTGGTGCACGAGCTCGGGATCGAGAAGTTCGCCGCCGAGGTCGAGCAGGCATGGTCCGAGATTGCCGACGGACCGCTGACGCTCGACGACGAGATGATCGAGGACATCCGCTCGCGCTTCATCTATCCGGCCTATGAAAAGCTGCCGGCCGAACCGGACGAGCTGCGCGCCGCGGCCGGCGATGCGCGGTTCGAAGCGTGGCGCGGCAACTCGGTTGCGCCGCATCGTCAGGACGGCTATGCCATCGTCACGTTGTCGCTGAAGCCCGCGGGCGGACCGCCGGGCGATGCGACCGCCGAGCAGATGGACGCGGTCGCCGACCTTGCCGACAAATACTCGTTCGGCGAGATCCGCGTCGGCCACGAACAGAATCTGGTGCTGCCGCACGTCGCCAAGCGCGATCTGCCGGCGCTGTGGGCCGCGCTCGACAAGCTCGGTCTCGCCACGCCGAATGTCGGTTTGGTCAGTGACATTATTGCTTGCCCTGGTCTCGATTACTGCTCGCTGGCGAATGCGCGGTCGATCCCGATCGCCCAGGAACTGTCGCGCCGCTTCGCCAATCCCGAGACCGCGGCACTGATCGGGCGGCTGCACATCAACATCTCCGGCTGCATCAACGCCTGCGGCCATCATCACGTCGGCCACATCGGCATTCTCGGCGTCGAGAAGAATGGCGAGGAGTTTTATCAGATCACCATCGGCGGCCGCGCCGACGAGGGCGCCGAACTCGGCGTTCTGATCGGCCCGGCGGTGCCTTACGGCGAAGTCGCCGATGTGATCGAGGATATTGTCGAGGCCTATCTCAGCCTGCGGCAGAGGCCGGACGAATTGTTCGTCGACGCGGTCAAGCGGCTCGGCGTCGAACCCTTCAAGGAGCGGGTCTATGCCACTCGTTAAGAACGGACAGATTGCGGCGGACGATTTCGTCGCCGTCGCCGACGACGCAGAGTTGCCGGCCGCCGGTCCGGTGCTGATCTCGGCTACGCGCTTGCTGGCCGATCCCGAGCGGCTGGTGGCGCGCAACAGCCCGCTCGGCGTGGTCTGGCCGAACAACCGTGACGTCGCCGAGCTGAAGCCCTGGCTCGACCGGCTGGCGCTGATCGCGCTGGTGTTTCCGACCTACAAGGACGGCCGCGCCCACAGCCAGGCGCGGCGGCTGCGCGAGGTCTATGGTTATCGCGGCGAACTGCGCGCCACCGGGCAGGTGCTGCGCGACCAGTTCACCTTCCTGGTCCGCAATGGCTTCGACGCGCTCGACGTCAAGAAGGAAGCCGATGCACACGCCTTCCGCGAAGCGACGCATCGCTACACCGAGTTCTATCAGCCGACCGGCGACGGTCACCGCAGCGCGCTGCAGCTGCGGCGGCAGCGGCATCTGACGTCGGCCAGTTAAGCCGCAGTTCTCCACGCCGTCATTGCGAGGAGCGTAGCGACGAAGCAATCCAGAAGCCGCACGCGTGGCGTCTGGATTGCTTCGCTTCGCTCGCAATGACGGGGGGAAGCTTCGACCATCACGCCGCCGTTGACCTGGTGCGCGCTTTGCATCAAATGCGCCGCCATGAGCAATCAGCTTCTCGACCGTGTCGTTGCCGAAATCGCCGATGAGATGGCGCAGCGGGCGGACCGCGGCGAGGTGGCAAGCTACATTCCGGAACTGGCGCGGGTCGACCCGAAGGCGTTCGGCCTCGCGGTGATCGGTGCCGACGGCCATGTTGCCGCCGCCGGCGACGCCGACGTGCCGTTCTCGATCCAGAGCATCTCGAAGGTGTTCACGCTGACGCTGGCGCTCGGCAAGGCCGGCGATCGGCTGTGGCGGCGCGTCGGCCGAGAGCCGTCGGGATCGGCGTTCAACTCGATCGTGCAGCTCGAGCACGAGCGCGGCATCCCGCGCAATCCGTTCATCAATGCCGGCGCGATCGCCGTGACCGATCTGATCCTGTCCGGGCATCAACCGCGTGAGGCGCTCGGCGACATCCTGCGCTTCATGCAGTTCCTGGCCGGCGATTCCTCGATCGCGATCGATGAAGCGGTGGCCAAATCCGAGCAGCGCACCGGATTTCGCAACGCCGCACTCGCCAATTACATGAAATCATTCGGGGTGCTGGACAATCCGGTCGAGTACACGCTCGGGGTCTATTTCCACCACTGTGCGATCGCGATGAGTTGCCGGCAGCTGGCGATGGCCGGGCGCTTCCTGGCGCACAGCGGTCAGAACCCGTCGACCGGCCACAATGTCGTGCCCAGTGAACGTGCCCGCCGCATCAATGCGCTGATGCTGACCTGCGGCCATTATGATGGGTCGGGTGAATTCGCCTACCGGGTCGGCCTGCCAGGTAAGAGCGGCGTCGGCGGCGGCGTGCTGGCGGTGGCGCCGGGCAGAGCCTCGATCGCGGTATGGGCGCCGGGTCTCGATGCCGCCGGCAACTCTCATCTCGGCCGGGTCGCCCTGGAGATGCTGACCAGGCGCATGGGCTGGTCGATCTTCGGCGTCTGACGGGCTCTCTGCGCAGCAAAAAGGGCCGAACGCGCGCGCCGGCCCTTCCTCAGTCGCTGCGATGGTCGCGGCGTCGTCGCCGCGCAAGCTCTGGCGTCATGGCCGTTTGGTCGACTGCTCTTCAAGCATCGCGATCTCGTGATACCAGCTCGAGCAGGTCAGGATATTGGCCGGATTCGACGCAGCCTCGCTGCTCGACAGCACGGTTCGGTTGGCTCCATCCCGGCCGCCGACCGGGAACTGGTAGATCTTGGCTGAGGTCTGATTCAGGCTGCTCACGCGATCTCTCCTTTCTTCCTTCGGGTTCGATGAAGCTGGCTCGACAAGCGACGGGCACGCGTCGAAGCGGATCATAACGTGGTTGCTTGGCGTTCAGGCAGATTGGTCAATGAACAACCAGTGATTGGCGATTCTTTGCGCATTCATCCGCCTGCTGATGAACTCGGGCCCAGTTTTGGTGCAACGCGGCCGGAATGGCTTGGTTGCGCTTCCCACCTCCGAGAAAATCGTGCGCCCGAGTGGTTAATTTTGTTTACCGCTGCGAACGCGGGGGAATACGGATCATTCGGGCGTTTTGGCGTGGATGTCCGGCGATCAATCGATCGCGCTTTTCGCGCCCAGGTTGCTGTCTAGGCGCCGCTGTCGGGCCTGCGGCGATTTGGCCCAGTCTGGCATATTAAATGCTTCATCTCGGCTGGACCGAAGGCCGCCGGGTGCGGTTCCGCGTCCGCCATCGGGCCGAACGCCGATGGCATCTCCAACGAGAGGACCGCATGACCAAGTACAAGCTCGAGTACATCTGGCTGGACGGCTACAAGCCGACGCCGAACCTGCGCGGCAAGACGACCATCAAGGAATTCGAGGTCTATCCGACGCTCGAGCAGCTTCCGCTGTGGGGATTCGACGGCTCGTCCACGATGCAGGCCGAAGGCCACAGCTCGGACTGCGTGCTGAAGCCCGTCGCGATGTACCCGGACGCTGCTCGCAAGGACGGCATCCTGGTTCTGTGCGAAGTGATGATGCCGGACGGCGTCACCCCGCATCCGACCAACACCCGCGCCACCATCCTGGACGACGAAGGCGCCTGGTTCGGCTTCGAGCAGGAATACTTCTTCTACAAGAACGGCCGCCCGCTCGGCTTCCCCGATGCCGGCTATCCGGCGCCGCAGGGGCCGTACTACACCGGCGTCGGCTACAAGCATGTCGGTGACGTCGCGCGCCAGATCGTCGAAGAGCATCTCGACCTCTGCCTCGCGGCCGGCATCAACCACGAAGGCATCAACGCCGAAGTGGCGAAGGGCCAGTGGGAATTCCAGGTGTTCGGCAAGGGATCGAGGACCGCGGCCGACCAGATGTGGATGGCGCGCTACCTGATGCTGCGTCTCACGGAAAAGTACGGCATCGACATCGAGTTCCACTGCAAGCCGCTCGGCGACACCGACTGGAACGGCTCGGGCATGCACTGCAACTTCTCGACCGCCCACATGCGCGAAGTCGGCGGCAAGGAGTATTTCGAAGCGATGATGAAGGCGTTCGAGGCCAATCTCGACGACCATATCGCGGTGTACGGTCCGGACAACCACATGCGGCTCACCGGCAAGCACGAGACCGCGCCGTGGAACAAGTTCTCTTACGGAGTCGCCGATCGCGGCGCGTCGATCCGCGTGCCGCACTCCTTCGTCAACAACGGCTACAAGGGCTATCTGGAAGATCGCCGCCCGAACTCGCAGGGCGACCCCTACCAGATCGCGTCCCAGGTTCTGAAGACGATTTCGTCGGTCCCCACCTCGAAGTCGGCAGCCGCCGCCTGAACCTCCACGGCGACTGCTCGCGGCCCGGACGCAAGTCCGGGCCGTTGCCGTTTCCAGGCCCGGAACGCGATTCCCGGCCGGCCCCATCTTCACCATTCAGCCACTGTTGACGTGCAACAACTGCCCGGCGCGTCGTGAGCCGGTGACGGGCCGGCGGTGCCGATCGCGCGCGAATGGGGAATCTGCACAATGTTTCGCGGGGTGATGGCCGTTCTCGGCCTGTTGGTGCTGGCAGGCTGTGCCGGCGATGTCGCGCCGTCTGTCGATACGCCGTCGATGTATCAGAGCATGGCGCGCGAAGGCGCTCGGGTCGATGTCGCCGCGGCGGCCACGATGATCTCGCAATATCGCCAGAACAACGGCCTCGGTCCGGTGACGGTGGATCCGGCGCTGACCAAGCTCGCCGAGGATCAGTCCTCGACCATGGCGAGACGCAACAAGCTCGACCACGACGTCAAGGCGCCGCTGGCGCAGCGGCTGAATGCCTCCGGCTATCCGGCGGCGGTCGCGGTCGAGAACGTCTCGGCCGGCTATCACACGCTGGCGGAAGCGTTTTCGGGCTGGCGGGATTCGCCGCCGCACCGTGCCAACATGCTGAAGAGCGGCGTCGACCGGATCGGCATCGCGGCGAGTTATGCTCCGGGCACCAAATACAAGGTGTTCTGGACCATGATCCTCGCCTCCACCGACACGCCACGATAAACCGGGCGTGATCGCGCCCCGACGTTAGCGCGATTGACGCAGGCGCCGCGCCCCGCCAAGTTTCCGGCGTCTGCTCGAAGGTGCAACCGACCGGATGGATCAAACACCTCACAGAAAGGCCGGGAGGCCGTGCGATGCGCGCCGCGTGCTGGTGCTGCAGGGCGGCGGCGCGCTCGGGGCATATCAGGCCGGGGCCTATCAGGCCCTGTGCCATCATGATTTCGAGCCGCAATGGCTCGCCGGAATCTCGATCGGCGCCATCAATGCGGCGATCATCGCCGGCAATCCGCGCGAGCAGCGCGTCGACAAGCTGAAGCAATTCTGGGAGATGGCGTCCTCGCCGGTGCCGTGGCAGCCGTTGCTGCACGACGATCATGTGCACTCGCTGTTCAACGAGGCCTCGGCGGCGATGATCGCCACCTTCGGCGTCCCCGGATTCTTCACGCCGCGGTTTCCGCCGACGCATCTGCTGCCGTCGGGCAAGCCGTCTAATCTGAGCTATTACGACACCGCGCCGCTGCGTTCGACGCTGGAGCGACTGGTCGACTTCGACCGCCTCAACCACAACGGCATCCGTCTCAGCGTCGGTGCGGTCAATATCGTCACCGGCAACTTCGTGTATTTCGATACCACCAGGCAGACCATCGGCCCCGAGCACATCATGGCGTCGGCCGCGCTGCCGCCGGGGTTTCCAGCGATCGAGATCGACGGCGAGTATTACTGGGACGGCGGCGTCGCTTCGAATACGCCGCTGGATTACGTGCTCGACTGTGAGCAGCGCGAGAATTTGCTGATCTTTCAGGTGGATCTTTTCAGCTCGCGCGGCCGTCTGCCGGAGACGCTGCTGGAGGCTGCCGAGCGCGAGAAGGACATTCGCTATTCCAGCCGCACCCGGCTGAATACCGACAAGAACAAGATGATCCACAATGCCCGCACGGCGCTGCGGGACTTGATCGACCGGCTGCCTGCGGAATTGCGCGACGATCCGGCCTACGCCATCCTGCACCAGGCGGCGCAGGAGAATGCCGTCACGGTTGTGCATCTGATTTACCGTAAACGGGACTACGAGGCGTCGTCGAAGGACTACGATTTCTCCCGGCTGAACATGACCGAGCACTGGAAGGCCGGCGAGCAGGACGTCTATGTCTCGATGCGCGACCAGAGCTGGCAACGCGCGCCGCAGGACGGCGAGACCATGGTGACCTGGGACCTCACCCGGGATGCATTCGAATAAGCGGCCTGTTCTGCGCCGCTCTCTCAACCCCGCGAACAGGAGCGGATGATGACGAATCTGACAGGCAAAACCGCGGTCGTGACCGGCTCGACCTCGGGCATCGGGCTCAGCTATGCGCGCGCCTTCGCCAAGGCCGGCGCCAACGTCGTGATCAACGGCATGGGCGAAGCGGACGCGATCGAGAAGGAGCGCAAGGCGATCGAGAGCGAATTCGCCGTGAAGGCGGTGTATTCCCCGGCCGACATGCTGAAGCCCGCCGAGATCGCCGAGATGATCAAGCTCGGCGAAACCACCTTCGGCTCGGTCGACATTCTGGTCAACAATGCCGGCATCCAGTTCGTCTCGCCGATCGAGGATTTTCCGATCGAGAAGTGGGACGCGATCATCGGCATCAATCTGTCGTCGGCGTTTCACGGCATCCGCGCCGCGGTGCCGGGGATGAAGAAACGCGGCTGGGGCCGCATCATCAACACCGCCTCGGCGCACTCGCTGGTCGCGTCGCCGTTCAAATCGGCCTACGTGGCCGCCAAGCACGGCATCGCCGGCCTGACCAAGACCGTGGCGCTGGAGCTGGCCACCCACAAGATCACCTGCAACTGCATCTCGCCCGGCTACGTCTGGACGCCGCTCGTCGAAAAGCAGATCCCCGACACCATGAAGGCGCGTGGCCTCAGCAAGGAGCAGGTGATCAACGACGTGCTGCTCGCCGCTCAGCCGACCAAGCAGTTCGTCACGCCAGAGCAGGTCGCGGCACTTGCGGTCTACCTCTGCGGCGACGACGCCAGCCAGATCACCGGCGCCAACCTGTCGATGGACGGCGGCTGGACTGCGGCGTAAGGCGCACCAACAGCCGACGTCATCCTCCGCGAATGCGGAGGATCCAGTATGCAGAGCATTTCGTCTCTGGGGTACTTGGTTGTCCGTCCAAGCCGGGCGACGACGTGGTCGATGAGTAGGGCGCCTAATCGCTCTGCCGCATCGGCGCTCGCGCCGTGTGACGGATGTGCAGGATCTCGATCTTGGAGTCTCGCACGCGATAGAAGACCCGAAATGGATAGCGCACCACGGCTGCCGATCGAATGTCGGGACGTTGTGTGACCTTGGGCGCCGAATTGGGAGCCGATGCGATCCGAGCGATCACGTTCTCGATCCGCGCGCCGATCGATCGGGCAACTCTCGGGCTTGCGTGCTGGCCGTAATAGGCGGAGATCTGGTCGAGGTCGGCGAGAGCCTGCCGGGAGTAGACGACCTTCATCGCCCAAACTTAGCGAACGCAGCTCTAATTTCGTCGTCCGTGGCCTGTTCGCCTGCGTCGAGAGCAGCAACCGCAGCATCGATGATCAGCAGTTCTTCGGCGCTGGCGTGATAGCGGTCTGCTTGAAGCTCGCTTTCGATCTCGCGAGCTACCGCAGCCAGCTCCTCCCGCGCCGCTTCCGGCCAGGATTCCGCCCGCTTGATCAGATCCTCGAGGTTGTCCGCGCTCATTCTGAAACTATAGCACGAGACGGTGAGACGGTCAGTAGAGTCCAGACCGCTTGATCTAGCCTTTGCTGCCGAACGCCAGCACATGCAGGCCGAGGCGTTTGCGGACGATCCAGAACAGCAGCACGGTCTCGAAGGTCAGCGCCGCGGAGGTCGCGGCGGCGGCGCCGTAGCCGCCGAAACGGGGGACCAGGATCAGGCACAACGCCAGATTGACCGCGAACGCCAGCGCATAGGCGAGGGCGCAGATCTGCTGGTGGCCGAGCATGTTGAGCAGGCGCTCGACCGGACCGATCGCGGCGCGGACGACGAGGCCGATCGCGGCGACGAACATGATGCCGTAGCCGGTGGTGAACTGCGGTCCGAACAGCCACAGCAGCGGTTTGCCGAGCGCCAGCAGCGCCAGCGTCGCCGCCAGCGACGGCCAGAACGTCCATTGAATCGCATGGCGGACATAGGCGGCGAGCCTCACATTGTCGCCGGCTACGCTATATTCGGTAAAGCGGTGCGCGGTACTCGCCGACATCGCGTAGTGAATGAACGACACCAGCGCCAGCGTTTTGACCACCGCGTAGTAGATGCCGACCTCTTCCGGCGTGCTGAACTGCTGCAGCACCAGAACGTCGGTGTAGGACAGCAGCAGATAGAAACTCTCCACCAGCAGAATCGGCAGCGAGGTGGCGAGCCAGCCGCGGACGTCGTAGGCGCGCGGGCCGGCCGGGACGTGGCCGGCGAGTCGGCGATTGAGCGCGACCATCTGGCCGAGCATGGCGATCCAGACCGCCGCACAGCTCGCCGCCATCGCCGCGACCGCGCCGAGTTCGAAGCCGAGCACGAACAGGCCGGCCGTGAAACCGATGATCAACGCCTGCCGGATGATGAATTGCGGCATCAGCCCGAGCCGCATCCAGTCGTGCGACCGGGCAATGCCATCCTGGGTGTTGGCGACCACGAAGGCCGGCAGCGTCAGGCAGCCGAGATACAGCGGCACCACGGTGGCGTCGCCGATCAGCGGCGACAGCGCCCAGACCAGCAGCGCGAGCAGCAGCGATGCGACGCTGGAAGCTGCCAGCGTGCCCCAGCGGCTGCCGGACAGAAAGCCGCGCAACCGGTCGAGCTCGCCGCGCGCGCGATATTCTGGAATGATCTTCTGCGCGGAGGCCGAAATGCCGAAGTCCAGCATCGAGCCGAGCAGCAGCACCCAGGTCCAGACGTAGACATAGATGCCGTAGTCCGACCCGCCCATCCAGCGTGCCAGCAGGATCTGCGCTCCGTAGGCGAGGCCAGCGCTGATGACACGAATGAGGAAAATGGTACCGGCGAGCCGGTTGGTGAGCGAGGCTTCGTTCGAGCCGCCGAACAGAGCGATCAGGCGCGCCTTCAGCGCCGCCAGGGGCGTTGCTGGTGGAGAGTCCATGACGGCCAAAGCGCTTCCCCGAACCGGCCGTGTCGGGCACGACGCGGCAACGGCTTGATCTAGCAACCGGATCTTAAGAATCGGTTGGGTGAGGCCGGGCTTGCTTGTCGGAGACGAGACGGTCGGTTTCGGTTTTGGAACTCAGTCCCGCGCACCGCGTTAAGGGTCATGGCCAGCCCCGCAAATTGCAGCGGCGCCTGTGCCGCCAGAACAGCCTGGCCAAGCCCTCACATGCGGACGTCCCCCGATGCCGAAATGGCCGATGCCGAAGTTATCGCGAAGGGATGTCGGACGCCTCGCTGGGGCAGGCGCGGCCGCGGTCATCATCGCGGCTGTTCTCAGCGTGGTGATGGTCAGCGGCTTTGGATGGCCGGTCTCGTCCGTGAGGGTTTGGGCGCTGAACGTCGCCAGTCTGGTCGTTGCATTTCTTCTTGTCGCAGGTGTGGGCCGTCGCCAGAACGATAAGAGGTGAAGCCCGGACGGACGATTTGTTCTTGTCAGGTAAAATACTACAACCTGAGTTGGTAGTACGTCGAAGGATCGATCGGATGATCGTGACGCCTGCCGTTGATTATCTGTAATGGGGTGGGTTGGCCGCTCGTCTGGCGAACTAACTATTAAGACCTACCTCGTAGCTTTGCGTTGCGGGACCAGGGCGTTGATCAGTGTCCGCGCAGATCGCCTTCAGTCGCAGAGCCGGATTTCGCCGTGACCTCTTCCGTCAAACCCACGGGCGTTGAAGTGTTCTTCGACGCCGACGACATCATCGTGTCCAAGACCGACCTGAAGGGGCGGATCACCTACGCCAATCGGGTGTTCATCGACATTTGCGGATACAGTGAGGCCGAACTGCTCGGTCAGCCGCATTCGATCGTGCGGCATCCCGACATGCCGCGTTGTGTGTTCAAGCTTCTGTGGGACACCCTTGCCGAAGGGCGCGAGATTTTCGCCTACGTCAAGAACATGACAAAGGACGGCGATCATTACTGGGTGTTCGCCCACGTCACGCCGTCGTTCGATCCTGCCGGGACCGTGATCGGCTATCACTCCAATCGCCGCGTTCCGGAGCGCCGGGTCGTCGCCGCACTGGAGCCGGTCTATGCCGAGCTGCTGGCGCAGGAAGCACGGCACCGCAACGGCAAGGACTCGCTGGCGGCCGGCCATCATCACCTGATCGATTTCGTCAAGTCGAAGAACATTTCCTATGATCAACTCGTCTTCTCTCTTTAGGGCTGGTCTCTGCCTCGCCGCCTGCGTGGCCGGGACGCTGGCTGCGGCGGCGGGCGTTGTGCTCGCCGTACCGCTGCTGCTGCTGATCGGCTTCGGCGTATCGCTGCTCGGCGCCGCTGGCGTCGCGGCGATGCTGCTGCGGCTGGATCGCATGCTGACCCAGATCGACGAGGTCTGCGGCCGCGTCGCCGACGGCGACTTCGAGGCCCGGCTGGTCGGGCGTCGCGATCACGGGCGTCTGCTCGACCTGCAGCATCGTTTCAACGACATGATCGATCGCTGCGACGCGTTCGTGCGCGAATCCAGCGCCGCGATGGCGGCGATCCGCGACGACAAATACTATCGTCACATCTTGCCGCAGGGGCTGCGCGGCTCGCTGCTGATCGCCAGCCGCACCATCAACGAGGCGATGCAGGTGATCGAGACCAGGGTCGCGGCGTTCAACGCCAACACCGCAGAGTTCGAGACTGCGATCGGTACGGTGATCGATGCCGTCGGCGCCGCGTCCAGCAATATGGGCGAGACCGCTGGCAGCCTCAGCCGCGGCGTCAGCGTAACGCGCGAACGCACCATGGCGGTCTCGGCGGCCAGCGAACAGGCCTCCAACAATATGGAGACGGTGGCGGCCGCCACCGCCGAGTTGACCGCCTCCGCCAATGGGATCCTGGGCGGCGTCAATCGCTCGGCGGAGATCGCGAAGGCCGCGGTGGCGGCCTCCGATCACGCTCGCGACACGGTCGGCAGCCTGTCGACCGCTACCGAGCGGATCGGCGCGATCGTGCAGTTGATCGAAGAAATCGCGTCCCAGACCAATCTGTTGGCGCTCAACGCCACGATCGAAGCGGCCCGCGCCGGCGAGGCGGGGCGGGGGTTCTCGGTGGTGGCGCAGGAAGTGAAGTCGCTCGCCGAACAGACCGCCAATGCCACGCGCGACATCTCGCGCAGCATCGCCGAAGTGCAGGAGACCACCCGCGCTGCGGTCGATGCGATTTCCGGGATCGGCCGTTCGATCGGGGAAGTCGACGACATCACGCATCAGGTCTCGCTCGCGGTCGAAGCGCAGACGGCGGCGACCGAAGAAGTCGCGCGCAACGTCGAACAGGCGTTCGCCGGCATTCGCGACATCTCGGGGAACATCCATAGCGTCGGCAGCAACATCAGTGACACCGAACAGCACGCCGAGGTGACGCTGTCGGCATCCGGCACGCTGGCGCAGCAGGCTCGTTCACTCGGCGATGCGGTGCGCGACTTCCTGCGCACGCTTCATCGCGACGGCGCGGAGGCCCGCGAGGCCGCGTGAGCGGCTGTGGCCGAACGAATTGTGCCGCATACCTTAATGCAAGTTCATGTAGATGAACTCGCTCGTCAGCGCCCGTTCAGATGCGACCTCCTAGATTCCGGATCGATCAATGGTTCTCGGTCCGAAGGAGGTTGTTCGATGAGACTGAAACTCGCCATTGCTGCCGCTGCCACTCTGGGCGCGGCCGCGTTCGCTCCCGGCATTGCGTCTGCGGCGATGCCGAATGGTCTTCCCGGCACCGCGCAAGTCGCCGGCGGCGCAGCCGCCCAGGTCGACCAGGTTCGCTACGTCTGTAATGAATGGGGCCGGTGCTGGTGGCGGCCGAACTACTACGGCGCTTACGGCTACTATGGTCCGCGGTTCTACGGCCCGCGCTATTACGGTCCGCGTTATTACGGACCGCGGCCGTATTGGCGGCATCATGGTTGGCGCCGCTGGTGAGCGGACGACGCCTCATTTTCAAACTGAAGAACTCGTTTTCCAACTGAAGAAGGGGCGGCCTGCGCAGCGAGGCCGCCCCTTCGCATTTGGGTCGAGCAGCGCTTTCTCGTCGCCACTTCTTCGCGCCGAAGGTCGCCGGGGCTTCGTTGAAAACGTAGCGAGCAACGGCATCGCCTGCGGCGCATGGTTCGAGACGGCGCTTCGCGCCTCCTCACCATGAGGTTGTACCTTGTTGTGAGCACTCCGAAGCACGCTCTCGATTCTATCAAAAACAGAATCGCTCGAAGCGACGGTCGTGCGGCTGTGGATCGATCGTGGGCGCGCGGTCAGTCGCGCGCTTCGCAAACGTCGACCCATTCGGCGCCGACCAGTTCGGCCATCCGTTGCGGCGCGATCCGCGCCGCGCTGTGGGTCGAGCCGGCGGCCGGAACCACGAGGTCGAATTGTCGCAGGGACACGTCGCAATAGATCGGCAGCGGCTCCTTCAACCCGAACGGACAGACGCCCCCGACCTCGTGGCCGGTGAGATCGGCAACTTCGTGAACGCCGAGCATCTTCGGCTTGCCGCCGAGCAGCGCCTTGGCCTTCTTGTTGTCGAGCCGCGTCGTGCCGCTGGTGACGATCAGGACCACGCGCTCGCCGACGCGTAGCGACAGCGTCTTGGCGATCTGTTCCGGCGGCACGCCGTAGGCTTCGGCGGCGAGCGGCACGGTGGCCGAGCTCATCGTCGATTCTTCCACGGCGATATCGGGGGCGTGTTGGGCGAACCAGGCGCGAACGGATTCCAGACTCATGCGGCTCCTCGGGGCCGGCGCTCGGTGCCGGCAACTGAGCAGCCGATATGCCGCAAAGCCTGCGACGGCGCAAACTCAGCGGCTCGCCACGATCTCCGCCAGCGCCGTCAGCGATCCGATGCGATGGTCCGGTTCGAACCCGAGCACGTCCATCTGGGTACGCAGCGCCTTGAACAGCGTTTGCGGCGGCAGGGGCCCGGGCCGCTGTAGTTCGCGCGCCATCGCGTCGCGGCTGACGCGCTCGATCCAGGCCACGTTGAAGCCGAACGCTTTGGCGCCGGCGACGTCCCACGGGTTGGATGACACGAACAGCATCTCGCGCGGCGCCACGCCGAGCCGCGCTTCGGCCAGCGCGTAGGCGCGCGGGTGCGGCTTGAACACCTTGGCGGCATCGACACTGATCACGTCGTCGAGCACGCGATCGAGTCCCGTGTTGCGGACGAGATCGCCGAGCATATCGGGGCTGCCGTTGGACAGGATCGCGCGCTTGCAGGGCGCGAGCGCATCCAGCGCCGACAGCGCTTCGGGATAGAGCGCAAGATCGAGATATTTGGCGAAGATCCGCTCGAACGCGCCGCCGCCCGCTTCGATGCCGAGGCAGTCGAGCGTGTAGGCGAGCGAATCCCGGGTGACGACCGCGAAGTCCTCGTAAGTCCCCATCTGCGAGCGCAGCCACGTATATTCGAGCTGCTTGATGCGCCAAAGCTGCGTGATCAGATCGCCGCGGCCGGGAAACTCGGCCTCGGTCACCGCCGCGACCGACTGAATGTCGTACAGCGTGCCATAGGCATCGAACACGACGGCGGCGATGGGCATGGGTGGCAACTCTCGATTTGTTTCGGTGAAGAAGCCTTTCCTTCGTCATTGCGAGGAGCGAAGCGACGAAGCAATCCAGCGGCTCAGTGCACGACGCTCCTGGATTGCTTCGCTTCGCTCGCAATGACGAAGGTTGAGGTCCTAGATCCCCAAGAGCTTGCGGGCGTTGTGCTTCAGCACTTTCGGCCGGACCTCGTCGCGGATCTCGAGCTTGGCGAAGTCCGACAGCCAGCGGTCCGGGGTGATCACCGGCCAGTCAGAGCCGAACAGCATCTTGTCCTGCAGAATGGTGTTGATGTAGCGCACAAGGATCGGCGGGAAGTACTTCGGCGACCAGCCCGACAGGTCGATATAGACGTTGGGCTTGTGGGTCGCGACCGACAGCGCCTCTTCCTGCCAGGGGAAGGACGGGTGCGCCAGGATGATCTTCATGTCCGGGAAATCGGCCGCGACGTCGTCCATGTACATAGGGTTGGAGTATTTCAGCCGCATCCCCATGCCGCCCGGCATGCCGGAGCCGACGCCGGTCTGGCCGGTGTGGAACAGCGCGATCGCGCCGCCTTCCTGGATCGCCTCGTACAGCGGGTAGGCGAGCCGGTCGTTGGGATAGAAGCCCTGCATCGTCGGGTGGAATTTGAAGCCCTTGATGCCGTAGTCGGCGATCAGCCGCCGCGCTTCGCGGACGCCGAGCTTGCCCTTGTGCGGATCGATCGAGGCGAACGGAATCAGCACGTCGGAATTCTGCCGCGTCAGTTCGATCATCTCGTCGTTGTTGTAACGGCGGAAGCCGGTTTCGCGCTCGGCGTCCACCGGGAAGATCACCGCGGCGATCTTCTTGGCGCGATAATACGCAGCGGTCTCGGGCACTGTCGGCGGATGCTTGTTGGGCGAGCCGAAATACTCGGCCATCCGAGCCTGGAAGTCGTCGTAGCCGTCGTCGGCGTGGCAGCCGCACGGCTCCTCGGCGTGGGTGTGGATGTCGATGGCGACGAGGTCGTCGGGATTCAGCATCGGGCGTTTCCTTCGGGCGTTGCTCGCCTTCTTGGCGGCATAGAATTGATTATGGTGTATAATTATTTTGTGGAGCTGTGAAGCGGCTCGGCCAACAGGATTCCGCCCCACGCCGGCGTGCGATCGCCTCGGTTCCTGGTTTTCCGCAAGCGATCCGCCGGTTCCGGCAGCCGATCGATTGACACGCCGGGACTCGCTGGATAGATAAACACCGTCCCGGGCGGGCTCCCCGCCAGCGGGCTGTTCTCATTTTGCATTCGGCCAATTGTCACGGCCTTTCAAACAGTCAGGGTAGACCCATGAAGGTCCGTAACTCGCTGAAGTCGCTGCTCGCCCGTCACCGCGAAAACCGTCTGGTTCGCCGCAAGGGCCGGCTCTACGTCATCAACAAGACCCAGCGCCGTTTCAAGGCCCGCCAGGGCTGATTGCGCCGGGCCGCTTGCGGCTCGCGCCTTCGATTTCACGCCGCTGTGACGTGCGCGCTGCTTTGCAGCGCGCTTTGTCGTGTCTAGACTGCACCGATGGCGTTCGTCCTCCGACATTCGGGTATGGCCCCGTGCCTGCTGGCTCTCGCCGCGTTGCTGCTGGGAACGCCTCATGATGCGTGGGCCCAGGCACCCGATGGGCCCAAGCATCCGCTGGAGAAGCCGCTCGCCCAGCCGCCGGCGCCACCGGAGAAGCTGCCCCGGGTGCCGACCGATCGCACCAAGGGGCTCGATTTCCTGTTCGGAGCGCTGAAGGCCGCGCCGGATGAAGCCAGCGCCAAACACGTCGAAGGGCGGATCTGGGCGCTGTGGAGCCAGACCAGCAGCGACACTACGGCGCTGCTGATGGCGCGCTCGAAAGTGGCGATGGACGCCAAGCAGTATGACGTCGCGCTGAAGCTGCTCGATGCCGTGCTCGAGCTGAAGCCGGATTATGTCGAAGGCTGGAACCGGCGCGCAACGATCTACTATCTGCAGAACGAGTACATGCGCTCGCTCGAAGACATCGAGCAGGTGCTGGCGCGTGAGCCGCGCCACTTCGGCGCGCTCGCCGGGCTCGGTATGATCATGCAGGAACTCGGCGACGACAAACGCGCGCTCGATGCGTTCCGCCAGGCGCTTGCGCTCAATCCTCACCTCGACAAGGTGCCGGACCTCGTCAAGACGCTGTCCGAGAAGGTCGAAGGCCGCGACATCTGAGGCGCTTCTGCGTCCATCGCGCTTTGAATTCGGCTGAACCACCCCACATCCAAGGTCCACCTCAAGGCCGTCGCTCGCTCGGGTGATGGCGGTCGGTCATCGACATCAATCAGGGAGATCCCAATGAGCACGACATCCGGCTCGGCGAAATGGCAGGGCGGCATCAAGGATGGCAAGGGCGCGATCTCGACCAAGAGCGGTGCGCTGTCGGATTATCCCTACGGCTTCTCCAGCCGGTTCGAAGGCAAGCCGGGCTCCAATCCCGAGGAGCTGATCGGCGCGGCGCACGCAGCCTGCTTCACCATGGCGCTGTCGCTGATCCTCGGCGAAGCCAAGCTCACCGCCGAGCAGATGGAAACCAAGGCCGACGTCACGCTGGAGAAGCAGGGAGACGGCTTCGCCATCACCGCAATTCACCTGACGCTCACCGCCAAGATCCCCGGCGCCGACGACGCCACCTTCCAGGACTGCGCCGCCAAGGCCAAAGCCGGCTGCCCGGTCTCGAAGCTGCTCAACACCAAGATCACGCTGGATGCGAAGCTGGTGAGCTGAGCGCCAATTCCCCTGTCATTCCGGGGCGCTCACGAAGTGAGCGAACCCGGAATCCAGAGTTGTCGCCCCTCAGGCCAGACCATCTCGAGGTTCCGGATTCGCGCTTCGCGCGCCCCGGAACGACAAGGCTAGCGAACTTTGACAATCGGACAAAAATGTCCGATGCTGGTCCGGTCGAGGTCTCGGCATGGACAAGCGTGATCGGTTCATCGCGGAGTTGCGCGAAGAGGCCCAGGCTCGCGGGCTGCGCTTTCGCGTCGACTATCGCAAGGGCAAAGGCGGTCACGCGATGGTGTTCGTCGGCGATCGCCTGACGACATTGCCGAGTCGTGAGATCGATCCCAAGACCGCGAGGAAGATACGAAAACATCTGGGTCTTGCAGACTAATCGGCCGACGGTGGCCACCGAATGAGGATTTGCCGATGAAAACCTACGCCTACGCGGCAGATTTCGAGCCGGGCGATCGGCGCGGCGTCGTCGTGGTGAGTTTTCCCGATGTACCCGAGGCGATCACTCAGGGTGACGATATGGCTGACGCCCGCGCGCAGGCGGAGGAAGCTCTTGGTCTGGCGCTTCTGAGCTATCCGCAGCGCGGTCTTCCGCTGCCGAAAGCGAAGACCAAGACCAAGGGGCTTATCATGATTGCAGTTGCCCCCGAGGTCGCTGCGAAACTGGCAGTCCTGGAAGCCTTCGCGGAGGCCGGTATCAACAAAAGCGAATTGGCTCGCCGGATGGGCAAAGACGAGAAGGAGGTTCGCCGAATCCTCGATCCACGGCACCCGACCAAGTTGCCGGCGATGGTTGAAGCGTTACGTGCGCTCGGCAAGCGGCTGGTCATCGGAGTCGAAGAGGCGGCCTGATCCGCCGCATTTACGTCTCTGCTCAACACGGGCGACCAGACCCGACGCTCAGCCTCTCGTTTGTCATTCCGGGGCGCTCACGAAGTGAGCGAGCCCGGAATCCATATGCCCTGTGCAAGCTGTCAAGCACTGGGCGATGGGGATTAGCTAGCGCAACAACTCACTCGGTGATTATGGATTCCGGACTCCCGCTACGCGCGCCCCGGAAGCACGACCGTGAGGTTGAACGAGGGAGGGCTTGCCTCTCCGCGCCGCCTCACACGTCCGCGTCGCTCGGTCCGACATAGGCGATGCGGACCATGTTGGTGGCGCCGGGGGTGCCGAGCGGGACGCCGGCGACGATGATGACGCGCTGCCCGGACTTGGCGAAGCCGTCGCGGAACGCGATGCGGCCAGCGCGGTCGACCATGTCGTCCTGATCCTTGGCGTCTTCGGCGACGACGCAATGCACGCCCCACACCGCCGACAGCTTGCGGCCGGTGCTGATGCTGGGGGTGATCGCCACCACCGGCACCTTCGGACGTTCGCGTGCGACGCGCAGCGCGGTCGAGCCCGACGATGTCCAGCAGATGATCGCCGACAGGTCGAGCGTTTCGGCGATCTGCCGCGCCGCGCCGGCGATGGCGTCGCCGGCGGTCGCTTCCGGATCGGGGCGCTGTGCCGTTACCACGGTACGATAGGTGACGTCGCGCTCAACTTCTTCGCCGATGCGGTTCATCGTCGACACCGCTTCGACCGGATATTTGCCGGCGGCAGATTCAGCCGACAGCATGATCGCGTCGGCACCTTCATAGACCGCGGTCGCCACGTCGGAGACTTCGGCGCGGGTCGGCACCGGGCTGGTGATCATCGATTCCAGCATCTGGGTCGCGACCACCACCGGCTTGCCGGCGCGCCGCGCCATGCGGGTCATCTGCTTTTGGAGCGATGGCACCCGCTCCAGCGGCATCTCGACGCCGAGGTCGCCGCGCGCCACCATCAGCGCGTCGGAGACGTCGAGGATGTCCTGCAGCCGGTCGATTGCCTGCGGCTTCTCGATCTTGGCCATCACGGCGGCGCGGCCGCGGATCATCCGCTTGGCCTCGACGACGTCTTCGGCCCGCTGCACGAAGCTCAACGCCACCCAGTCGATGCCGGTTTCGCATGCGGCTTCGAGGTCGGCGCGATCCTTGTTGGTCATTGCCGACATCGGCAGGTCGGTGTCGGGCAGGCTGACGCCCTTGCGGTCGCTCATCTTGCCGCCGATCACCACGCGGGTCACCGCGCGGTCGCCCTCGGTCTCTTCGCAGATCAGCCGCACCTTGCCGTCGTCCAGCAGCAGCGCGTCACCGACCTTCAGCGCGGCGAGGATTTCCGGATGCGGCAGATGCACACGCGTTGCGTCGCCCGGCTCCTTGATCGAGTCGAGCACGAAGTTCGAGCCGTTGTTGAGCTGAATCGGGCCGTTGGCGAACGACCCCAGCCGCAGCTTCGGTCCCTGCAGGTCGACCAGGATGCCGATCGGCCGGCCGTAGCTGCTTTCGACGTTACGGATGGTCTTCACCAACTCCCGCATCTTGTCGTGCGGGGTGTGGCTCATGTTGATCCGGAACACGTCGGCACCGGCCTCGAACAGCTTGCGGATCATCGTGCTGTCGGAGGAGGCGGGGCCGAGCGTGGCGAGGATCTTGATCCGGCGCAGGCGTCTCATGGCTTGGTCCCGGCCTCGCCTGGCGTGCCAGGCGTGGCGGGGGCGGTGCGGCCCGGCGTCGGCGGGATGCCCGGCAGTCCGGTCCCTGGCGCCCCGGGCATTCCCGGCAGCTTTTGCATGTTCTGTTCGTTGCTTTCAGTCAGTTGCACGGTCCAGGCCCGCTGCTCGCCGGTGTCGACCTCGAAGAAGCCGGTGCGGTCGAACCCGCGCGCCAGGCAGTTCTCGGTCCCCTTGATGGTGAATTCCTTGTCGCGCGAGCACATGAACGCCTGGCCGGACCATTCCCCGCCGCGGTCGTAGTCGAGCGCGTAGATGTAGTAGTAGCGGGCGACCAACGCGCCGCGCAGCAGCGTCTCGCAGCTCCGCGACGACACGTTCCACCAGCCTTCGGTGGTCCAGCCGTCGACGTCCTTGTAGCCCAGCGCAATTCCCACCCGGCTCGAGGTGTTGTTGCACAGCCGGAAGTCGGCCGAGGCCGGAGCGCTGCCGCACAGCAGCGCGCCGACGGCCAGCGCCGCGGTCACGGCTGCGGCGGGGCGGGCCCAGATCTGCCGGAAGGGAAGGGAATCTATGATGATCATGCAGCCAAGCTATACCAATTTGCTGATGATTTCGCGTGACAGAGGCGGCCTGTCAACGGCCGCGCCTCCCGCCGAGCCTTCTGGACCGGAGCCACGGCGCGGCGGAGTCGGCTGTAGCCTCCAGATGTGGCAAAATCTCAGCCCGTCCCCATTTGGGGAGCACCACAAGCTCAGCATAAGGTGATCGCATGGACGACAGCACCCGGACAGAACTGGAAGCGGCGGCGTTTCGCCGTCTGGTGGCGCATCTGCGCGAGCGCACCGACGTTCAGAACATCGATCTGATGAATCTCGCCGGGTTCTGTCGCAACTGCCTGTCGAACTGGCTGAAGGACGCCGCCGACGCACAGGGCGTGGAAATGAGTCGGGACGAGAGCCGCGAGGCGGTCTACGGCATGCCTTACGAGACCTGGAAGGCGAAGTACCAGAGCGTGGCCACCGCGGACCAGGTCGAGGCGTTCAAGAAATCTCACCCGCACAGTCACTGACGCGGCGCGTCCACGCCGCCCATCAAGGCGCAAATTCGGCGGCGGCGATTTCCGCTGTGGGTCGCTGTGGATCGGCGTGATGCCCCTTGACGGGAGCCGCCGCGGCGAAGAGTGTCCGGCGCAGATGCGGCGCGCGAGGCGACCGCCCCGCCGCTTTTTCCAATCATTATCTGCCAGGAGTGCACGATGGCCACCTCCGCTGCCGCCGTCCAGGACGATCCCGCGACCAATTTTGCCAAGGACCAGCTCCGGGCGATCATCGAGCGGATCGAGCGTCTCGAGGAAGAAAAGAAGACGATCTCCGACGACATCCGCGACGTCTATGCGGAGGCCAAGGGCAACGGCTTCGACGTCAAGGCGCTGCGCACCATCGTCCGCATGCGCAAGCAGGACGCCAATGAGCGCGCCGAGCAGGAGACCATCCTGGAAACCTATATGCAGGCGCTCGGGATGCTCTGAGGCCGGCGTCGGTCGGAGTCTGGACCGGACCGTCGCGATCCGCGCGACGATCCGGCAAGGCATCGCTCAACGGCAAGACATCGCCCAAAACGAAAAATGCCCGGGACGAACCCGGGCATTTTTTTATGGACACGATCGGATCGAGGCGCAGCGGTCAGCGCGATGCCTGGTCCGGGAACGACGTGGTGGTCAGCGTCGCCACCGCCGTGCCGCTGAAGGCATCGGCATAGAGGCCCGGCTGCGGGTCGTCGGCAAAGCCCATCGCCAGCGTGGCGTCCGGTTTGGCGAAATAGCCGGTCAGCAGCGTCATGTCGGTGTCGCCGATCACCGTTGCGGCGGTGCGGATCGCTCGCGGCATCAGGATCATCGCGCGAATCCAGACGTCGTTGTCCCGGCTGCCGGCGGCGGCGAGCCGCGCTGAATTCGCCACGACCGTCTTGCCCTGTTCGGACTTGCCGATCACGGTGTCGATCTTGTCCGACACTGCCGCATGGCGCTGCGGATGAGGGCGGAAGCTGTGCGGGATCGGCGCGCTGGCAGTGACCACCCGCGGGTGCCGGCTTCGCGCATGCTGCGAGCTGTTGTCCTGGACCGACGGGGCGTAGGCCAGCGCATTCATTGCCACCTCGTCCGATTTATCAGCGGCGGCCAACGCCTCGCGCGCGCTGACGGCGGCGACCTGCGGTCGCTTCGCCTGCTCGGAGGCCAGCGGGAAATCGTCCCAGAAGCCGCGGGCATTGATGATGTCGGCCGGTGTCTGCAGTTTCGGCTCGGCCGATTTGGCGTTGGCCGATTTTGCTTCCGCCTGGACGGCCTTGGCCGGACGCGGCGCCGGCAGCACTACGTCGCTGGCGGAGGCGAGCTGGATCGCGGCGGCGGGCTTGGCGCGCGGCACCGGCACCGGATCGCTGCTGCCGGCATCGGCAGTCTTGACGCCGGCGGCTGCCGCGACGGCATCAGCAGCGGCGACCTTGATGTCGGCCATCGGCTTGGCGCCGGAGGAGGGCTTGGCGGCTGCCTGTTCGTCTTCGTCGTCTCGCGACTTGCCGCCGAACAGCGCTGCCAGGAAATTGGTCTTGGCCGGCGCGGCACTGCTGCCGTCGCGGCGGTTCTCGATATCGGCCAGAGCCAGCTCGTAGCCGCGCAGCGGCTTGCCGTTGGACGGGATGTGCACCGTGCGTCCGTCCGGGAACACGCGGGCGAGCTGGTCGGCGGTCATCCGGGGCCAGTGCCGGATTCCGCCGGTATCGAGATGCACGAACGGCGAGCCAGAGGTCGGATAGAACCCGACGCCGCCGCGCTGCAGCCGCAGGCCGGCGAAACGGATCCGCTCGAGCGCGACGCCCGGAATGAAGAAGTCCATCGCATGCCCCAGCGTGTGCTGGCTGTGGCGCGCCACCCCGGAGGAGCGGCGGCGAAGCATGGCGTTGGTGGAGGGGGAGCGGTAGGCGGAAATAATCTGGATCGGCTGCTTGGCGTCGACGTCCCGGTAGACTTCCCACAGGATGTCGAACAACCGGCGATCCATCACGGTCTGGTCCTGGGATCGCCAGTCGCGCAGGAAATGGTTGAGCTGCTTCAGCGCGTCTTCGTCGTAGCGGCCGCTGCGTTTGAAGGTGACGGTGAGGTTTTCGCCCGAATGGGTGTGGTGGAACGACAGGGTCCGGGTATCGCCGACCGCGGACGCGTCATGGACCGAACCGGCCCCGGCCAGGAGCAACGCCGTCGTCAATACGGCGCCGTAACCGGCTCTTGGCATCGACAGTGATTTCAGACGGCGCGAAATTGCAGCCAGCACGAACGCAGCCCCACCTATGGTCGACCAACAAACCCTTGCCCGCGAACCCCAAGCCTGCGTGGCAGGGTAAACGCGCCGTTCACCGAAGTTAGCGATCCGGAAACGGCGCCCGTGACCCCAAGTCGATTGTCAACCCTAACCCTCTGACTATGGCGAAATCGAGCCCGGTGCCCCAATCTAGATGGAGGATGGTTAATCTAAGTTAACGACAAAAAGGGCCCGCCTCGCGGCGAGCCCTTGAAGATCTCTCGCTAGCTGTGCGCGCCCGGAAGACGCGAAAGCTGCTCAGCGGGTGTAGACCCGGCGCTGATTGCGCGCAGCCGGCTGCTGCGGCCGGGGCTGCGGTCCGCCGAACAGGTTCTCGAGGAACGAGAACGGGCTCGACGACGCTCCCGACGAGCCGGTGTAGTCGCCGGCGACGCTCACGCCATCGGGCAGACGGGTGGGGCGGGTGTAGTTCGGC
>NZ_QUMK01000021.1 GCF_010907035.1 Rhodopseudomonas sp. BR0M22 | reverse complement strand
GAGGGGGGGGGGGGGCGGGCCGCTTGGGGCAGATTGGTGGTTGTCGCGATGGTTTGCGATCCATCGCGCATCGCCGTCACGGCGCGCCCACCAGCGGCGATCTTTTGGCATCGGGACCGTTCTTCCGGGCGCGGGGAGCACGGGGATTTCTCCCGCCTCGTTCCGTCCCGTCCAGCCACGCGAGGGGCAGCCGCTCATAGTAGCGGCGGACGGCGACCTCTTGCCTCCCGGACGATCGGCTTGCGAGGCCGCTCGCGCAGGACGCCGCGTCAGGCTCGACGCCGCTGCACCATGCAGCTTCGCCAAACCCTCACCGGCCGGTCTCCCAGCCGATAATCTGTCCCGCTCAACGACGCCTCGCGAAGCGCCCCTCACGGACAGGACAATGCGGACTATAATCCTTGTAGGAATATTGTCAAGCGGCTTGACCTGTAGCCTGGATGAGCGAAGCGACATCCGGGAGCAGCATCGCGGCGGTGCGAAGAGTCCCGGGTATCGCTGCGCTCACCCCGGCTACGCGTGGTTAGTTCTTGACGCAGGCCGCGCTGAACCGCTCCACGATCGGCTTCAGTCCCTTGACGGACCACTTCTCCTTCAGGGCGCCCGAGACGCGGATCGGCTGTCCCGTTGTCAGCACGCCGATCAGGGGCTTGGTGTCGCCGGGCGCAAGATCCGCTCTCAGCTCGAAGGCTCCCGTCATTTCGAAGTTCTTGCTGCGCACCGACTTGCCGTTCAACGTGACGGATTGGGTGCCGCTGGCCAGCGTGACGCTCAGCGGTTCGCTCTTGCCTTTGCCGAGGCTGTTGTATCCGCCCAATCCGACCTGCACCACGCCGCCCTTCAGGCAGGTTAAGCGCAGCACGTCGTCGGCTTCTTCCTCACCGGCGGGCATGCCGAGCACCTCGGTGGGCTGCTTGGTGAACGTCCACCGAACCTCCGCCGCATGGGCCGCCGAGCCAAACGACAGAGCCAGCATCAGCGTGCCGGCGAATGCGAGGCGCATGACCTATCTCCCAAGCTGCGCCGCCCCTTCCGCAACGCCGGAGCGGGCACAGGCGCGACAGCGTCCGGCCGAACGGCAGCCGCACGGCGCGAGCAAAGCTCATGGTGAGACGCGCTGTGGGGGAAGATGGTTCACGGCCCTACGAGCTAGGCCCGGAGAGACCCGGGTGTCGCTGCGCTCACCTGGACTACGCTTGCTATGCAGCGGTTTCTGATGTTTGGGTCACGTCGCCACGGCCAGCCAGCAGGCCGGCGACCGAAATGTCCTCGTCGAGCGCTTCCCAATGCAATCCGACGCGGCTCAATTCCACCTGTGCGCGCTCCGCAGGCGTCGCTCGCAATAGGCGTGGAAACCAAGCCAGCGGCACGCCGAGGGTGCGGCCATCCGACAACTCGACCCACATCGTGTGATCGTCAAAGCGGACGCTGGTGGCCGAAATGGTCATGCCATGCTCTCAGGATCAGGTCGCGGTTCTCAGCGACGGCCGACAGTATAGCGGAAAGCTCGCGCCGATTGAACCCGTAGGCATCGGCGATCACGATCTCCGGAACCAGCCAGATCTTGGCATCCTTTCCGCCGCCCTTGACATGAATATGCGGCGGCTCAGGCGGCAGCCCCTCATTGGAGAAGAAGTAGTATCTTAACCCGCCGCGACGGAAAACGACCGGCATAGTTACCTCCAACATCGAAGCCCATTCGTCGGAGAGATCGGCGGATTACGCTACGCTAATCCGCCCTACGGGCTGCGCTACGGGCTGCGCAGGATTTGAGGAAACAATCAGAATTCCTCGTCTCTAGGGTAATCATCTGCTTCAAGTGAGATTGAATTTTCATGGAACAGATTGCGAAGCTTTCTCTCTGGATACTTTTCCTTCAAGCATTCGTAGGAATCTGTATCTATGGCGGCCCAGCGAACTGGACCTGAAAAGTATTTGTCAATGTCATGCAACATCAATAGCTGACGGATGAACCCAACGGGGGTGTCCTGTATTCTCGCGGATTTGTAGAGTTTGATCGTCTCTGCAGTAATCAGCTTATCTAGATCGCCGATCGTTTGGATTCCAAAGCGCTCTAGTTCTACGAAAAGCTCCGCGGGAATTTCGCCCTCTCTGATGTCCAACTCATACTTGTCCGAAATTTGCTGTACGTATCGGCTTAGCGAAATCGAATTTACTTCTACCGCCGATATCTGACGCAGTGACTTTGCGTTGATTTCTTGAGCGTAATTATCGATCTCTTTCGCGATCGAGTCGAAAGCGCCGTCTACAATTTCGAGCATTCCCGAGTATAGATTTAGTTTTCTTTGAATCGTGGGCGGGAGTCCTGGCCCAAATTTGAAGGATCGGTCGTGCGCAAGTTCGGCCCAGGCGTGCTGGAGTACGGTTCTTACTTGGATCTCGAATTTCAGGTTTCCGAGAGAGTCGTACTCTGGAAGTTTTTCTCTGGTTGTTCCTAGCGAGCAGACGAAGTGCGCTGATCTATATCCGATTTTGTCGGAGCCTAAGACAGACGATCTGTCGAGGCTATTGGCCTCATCAACTGCAAAAAGAATGCGAATTATCGTTTCTACCTGCGAAACTTGGCTTTCGAGGTAAGTGATGACACGTATGCCGGATAGGTCTGTGAGTCGCTCCTCCGGATTTGAATACTTCTTGCGTCTGATCTTTTCTAGAGCTCCGTCGAGAGACTTTGTTCGTCCGCTTACGCTTAGGAAGTCGACCGATTTCTCGATCAGCATATTCTGTAGCAGCGAGACGACAGAGCGGGTTAGTCGATCGTGCCTAGGGAGGCGCTCGGTTAGCCATTGCCGATGGTCCTCTGTAGTCCGTTTTCCGCTCATTCGGTGCAATTTGTTGAATATGTAGGCGTGGCAATAGGGCGGTATGAATAGCGAAGCGCATTGCTCCGCCGCATTTTAGTGGCTGACTGACCTGCGCTAATGTGCCCTAAGGGACTGCGCTCACACGACGAAAGCTCTGGAGTTTATCCCAAGATGCTAGGTGAACTCAAGTTTGCGAATTCGTGCAGCCTCTAAGCTGACTCCGAACTTTCGAGCAATCGCAATTGCGTCTAGCGATCGAACATAGGGTGTGTCAGGAATTAAAAATGCTGCCGCATACCGGCGAGCCTGGGACTCCATCCTTCGGAGATTGGCGGAATGTTTCTCCGCCTTGGTGCCGATCGGTCCGCGGTTGAGAATGCCCTTGTGACCGAGCAGTGCATGTCCAACCTCATGAGCCAAAGTCATGATGCCCCGTGGCTTACCGGAGTTGATGTCGCGAAGCAGGCGCTCCGGGATCAAAATTAGCTTCCTCTGGTCATCCCATTGAGCTTCTTGGGAGGTCATCTCCGCGTCTGGGACGCGGAGATAGTTCAAGTTCGGATACCGACGTTTGAGCTTCGTGATCAATGTCATCCCATCGATCGCCTGATCGTCGCGAAAGCCAAGTGCGCGACGATGCGCCAGAGCAATCTTGTCGATGTCGACCGATGAAATGAACTTGGTCATGTCAGCCCCCGTCAGTCATTCCGTCATCTCAACCTGAAAGTTGATATTGGAGCGGCGGTCTATCACGAACACCCCGTCGTGCTGCCGCAAGTATCGCACTTCATGCAGGTCCCGTTTCGCACCAGCGTGAAGTTGCCGCATTCCGAGCACATCTCGCCTTCGTAGCCTTTGGCTTTGGCTTCGGCGCGGCGTTCGGCTTTGGTCGGGGCGGGCTGGGTCGCGGCGGTGGTGGCTTTGCTCCACTGCAGCGCTTCCAGCTTTTCGGTCGGCGACAGGTCGGTCTGCACTTCCTGCTTCAAGGCGGTGGCGCCTTCGAGGGCGTCGCCGACGCGGGAGGAGGCGAGCGCGGTGACGGCCGGCGCGGCGCCGGCCGGGGCGTTGCGCGGCGTCGTCTCCGCCGGGTGGGCGGGGGTGCTGCGCATCACCACCAGATTGTCGGTGCGCGACCGGGTCAGGCCCTTGGACAGATACTTGGTCGCCGCCGCGGGGCCCGCGACCATGCTGCCGTCCGGCGCCTTGCCTTCGTCGACGCCCTTGCCGATGGCGTCGAAGCCGGTCTCGGTCGGATCGACATGGGCGAGGTCGAACCGGCCCATGTAGCTCACCGCCAGCTCGCGGAACACGTAGTCGAGGATCGAGGTGGCGTACTTGATCGAGTCGTTGCCCTGGACGGGGCCGGCCGGCTCGAACCGGGTGAAGGTGAAGGCATCGACATATTCTTCGAGCGGCACGCCGTATTGCAGGCCGAGCGACACCGCGATCGCGAAGTTGTTGATGAACGACCGGAGGGCCGCGCCTTCCTTGTGCATGTCGATGAAGATCTCGCCGAGGCGGCCGTCATCGTATTCGCCAGTGCGCAGGTAGACCTTGTGGCCGCCGACCACCGCCTTCTGGGTGTAGCCCTTGCGGCGATCCGGCATCTTTTCGCGCTCGCGCATCACCACGAGGCGCTCGACCAGCCGCTCGACCACCTTCTCGGAGACGTGCGCGGCGCGCGCGGCCATCGGCTTGTCGAGGAAGGTGTCGATGTCCTCGTCCTCGTCGTCGTCCGCGATCAGCTGCGAATTCAGCGGCTGCGACAGCTTGGAGCCGTCGCGGTACAGCGCGTTGGCCTTCAGCGCCAGCTTCCACGACAGCATGTAGGCGGACTTGCAGTCCTCCACCGTGGCGTCGTTCGGCATGTTGATGGTCTTGGAGATCGCGCCGGAGATGAACGGCTGCGCCGCGGCCATCATCCGGATGTGGCTCTCGACCGACAGATAGCGCTTGCCGATCTTGCCGCACGGATTGGCGCAATCGAACACCGCGTAGTGCTCGGGCTTGAGATGCGGCGCACCTTCGACCGTCATCGCACCGCAGATGTGGATGTTGGCGGCCTCGATCTCGCGCTTGCTGAAGCCGAGCGCGGTGAGCAGGTCGAAATTCGGCTGCGCGATCTGTTCGGCTTCGATCTTGAGGACGTCTTTGAGGAAGTCCTCGCCGAAGGTCCATTTGTTGAAGGCGAACTTGATGTCGAAGGCGGTCGGCAGCGCGGCCTCGACCTTCTTCAGCGCGTCCTCGGTGAAGCCCTTGGCCTTCAGGGTCGAGGCGTTGATCGCCGGCGCGTTCGACAGCGAGCCGTGGCCGACCGCGTAGGCTTCGATCTCCTGGATCTGGTGCTCCGGATAGCCGAGCACGCGCAGCGCGGCGGGGACGGCGCGGTTGATGATCTTGAAGTAGCCGCCGCCGGCCAGCTTCTTGAACTTCACCAGCGCGAAGTCGGGCTCGATGCCGGTGGTGTCGCAGTCCATCACGAGACCGATGGTGCCGGTCGGCGCGATCACCGTTACCTGCGCGTTGCGGTAGCCGTGCTGCTCGCCGAGTTCGAGCGCCTTGTCCCAGGCCGCCTTGGCGTGGGCGACGGCGTCCGGGATCGGGCAGCCGGCGTGATCGAGCGGCACCGGGTTGACCGACAGCGCCTCATAGACGCGGCTCTCGCCGTGCGCGGCGCGGCGGTGATTGCGGATCACGCGCAGCATATGGTCGGCGTTCTTCTTGTAGCCGGGGAAGGCGCCGAGCTTGGCGGCCATCTCGGCTGAGGTCGCATAGGCGGTGCCGGTCATGATGGCGGAGAGGGCGCCGCACAGCGCGCGGCCTTCCTTGGAGTCGTAGGACAGCCCCATGGTCATCAAGAGGCCGCCGATATTGGCGAAGCCGAGGCCCAGGGTGCGGAATTCGTAGGACAGCTCGGCGATCTGCTTGGACGGGAACTGCGCCATCAGCACCGAGATTTCCAGCACCACGGTCCACAGCCGGCACAGATGCTCGTAAGCCTCGAGGTCGAAGGTGTTGGTCTCGGTGTTGTAGAACGTCAGCAGGTTCGCCGAGGCGAGGTTGCAGGCGGTGTCGTCGAGGAACATGTATTCCGAGCACGGGTTCGACGCGCGGATGTCGCCGGACGCCTTGCAGGTGTGCCAGTCGTTCATGGTGGTGTTGAAGTGCAGGCCGGGATCGGCGCTGGCCCAGGCCGCGGTGCCGATCTTCTCCCACAGGTCGCGCGCCTTCAGCGTCTTCACCACCTTCTTGTTGGTGCGGCCGGTGAGGTGCCAGTCGCCGTCGGTTTCGACCGCGCGCAGGAAGTCGTCCTTCAGCGACACCGAGTTGTTGGAGTTCTGGCCGGCGACGGTGAGATAGGCTTCGCTATCCCAGTCGGTGTCGTAGATCGGGAAGTCGATCTCCTTGTAGCCCTGCTTGGCGAACTGGATGACGCGCTTGATCATCGCGTCGGTCACCAGCGCGCGGCGCGCCAGCTTGACCTCGCGGCGCAGGGCGGGGTTCTTCTCCGGATCGAAGCAGTCGTCGCCCGAGCCCTGGCAGTTGACGCAGGCCTTCAGGATCGCCTTGAGGTGCTTCTGGTTGACCTTGGAGCCGGTGACGAGAGCGGCGACCTTCTGCTCCTCCTTCACCTTCCAATCGATGTAGGCCTCGATGTCCGGGTGATCGACGTCGACCACCACCATCTTGGCGGCGCGGCGGGTGGTGCCGCCGCTCTTGATGGCGCCGGCGGCGCGGTCGCCGATCTTCAGGAAGCTCATCAGGCCGGAGGACTTGCCGCCGCCCGAGAGGCGTTCGCCTTCACCGCGCAGCCGTGAGAAGTTGGAGCCGGTGCCGGAGCCGTATTTGAACAGCCGGGCTTCACGCACCCACAGGTCCATGATGCCGCCGTCGTTGACGAGGTCGTCCTCGATGCCCTGGATGAAGCAGGCGTGCGGCTGCGGGTGCTCGTAGGCCGACTTCGACTTGGTCAGCTTGCCGGTCTTGTAGTCGACGTAGTAGTGGCCCTGGCCGGGGCCGTCGACGCCGTAGGCCCAGTGCAGGCCGGTGTTGAACCACTGCGGGCTATTCGGCGCCACCATCTGCATCGACAGCATGTAGCGCAGCTCGTCGAAGAACGCGCGGGCATCGTCCTCGCTCGAGAAGTAGCTGCCCTTCCAGCCCCAATAGGTCCAGCAGCCGGCCAGCCGATCGAACACCTGCTTGGCGGAATGCTCGGAGGTGAAGCGCTCGCTCTCGGGCAGAGCGGCGAGGGCGTCGGTGTCGGGCACGGAGCGCCACAGCCACGACGGCACGCTCTCTTCCTCGACCTTCTTCAGGCGCGCGGCGACGCCCGCTTTACGGAAATACTTCTGCGCCAGCACGTCGGAGGCGACCTGCGACCAGAATTCCGGCACCTCGACGTTCTCGAGTCGGAACACCACCGAACCATCCGGATTGCGGATCTCGCTGGTCGTCAGCCTGAACGCGATGTCCGCGTAAGGAGACTGGCCGTCCTTGGTGTAGCGCCGTTCGATCTTCATCTCGTGCCCCGTTCAAGTCGCCCGAAACCCCGCCTGGGTGGTCCGGGAAGTTGCTGGTCGGCGAACCTTGTTCGCCCTGCGAGCCGTGGCCCGGCTCCGTCTGTTTTGAGGGCAAGCGGTACGGCTGCATTCCGCAACCGGTCCTCCAACCCTTCTAACGCCCCATGTCGCTTTGCGAGCCGTTTTGCCGGCCCGTCGGAATGCGCCCCAACGGTCGATTTAGGAGCAGACGACGCCTCGCCCCGCTGCCGCTGTGGCTGTCGGAGGTGGCCGGTCTGGACCCTTCTGGGAAACGTCCGGCGGGACAAAACACTCCCTCGCTGGACGGCCCTGAAGCTAGGCCGACTCCGTCCGACCCGTCAAGCAATAGTGCGGGTTCCTGAATCAAATACTAAATGTGGTGGATTAGGGTGGAAAACAGGGGCCGCGGCTCGCCCTGACCCGGTCAAGTATCGGTGAGTCCTCGGAGATTCCAAAGATCAAAAAGGCGGCGCGACGCTGCCGATCGGGGCTGCACCCGCTGTTCACAGGGCAGGTATTTTTTCGCTTCCAGGGCTTGCCAAACCCGACTCACGAAAGAGCCCTAAGAGGTGCCGGATTACGGGTGGCGTCAGGACCCCAACACCGGCATCCTGGACATTCCTCCTGCCGGGTCTTCCATGTCCGATCCTTCCCCGATTCCCGCGCAAGGCCGCATCGCGTCCGGCGGCCTCGTCCTGCTCGCCGCCACCTCGCTGTGCTGGGGGCTGAGCTGGCCGGTGTCGAAATATGTGATCTCGGAATGGCCGCCGCTGCCGGCCCGCGGGCTGCCGGGGCTGGTCGGCTCGGTGCTGCTGTTCGCCTATGCGGCGCTGCGGGGTGAAAGCCTGGTCGTGCCCAGGGCGCAATGGGGCCGGGTGCTGGTGTCGACCTTCTTCAACGTCACGGTGTGGATGGTGGTGATGGGGCTGGCGTTGCTGTGGATGCCGGCCGGTGAAACCGCGGTGATCGGGTTCTCGATGCCGGTGTGGACGGCGCTGCTGGCCTGGCCGTTGCTCGGTGAGCGGCTCACCGGCAAGCGGATGCTGGCGCTGGTGCTCGGCTTTTCCGGCATCGCCGCGCTGATGGGCGCCGACGGCTTTGCCGCCAGCGCGGAGCGGCTGCCCGGGGTCGCGCTGGCCCTGACCGGCGCGATCGGCTTCGCACTCGGCACGATTTTCGTGAAGCGGTTTCCGATCCAGCTGCCGGGCGCGACCTCGGCGGCGTGGCAGATCGGGCTCGGCTGCATTCCGGTCAGCCTGATCGGCTGCATCGTCACCCCGCCGCGGTTCGACGCGCTGACCGCCTATGGCTGGGCGGCGCTGATCTATCTGACGCTGATCCAGTTCTGCCTTGCTTATCTGTGCTGGTTCGCCGCGCTGCGGCGGCTGCCGGCCTCGGTCGCGGCGATCGGCACCATGGCGACGCCGGTGATCGGCGTCGTCACCTCCGCGATCGTGCTGCACGAGCCGCTCGGCCTCGGACAAATCGCCGCGTTGGTGATGACGCTCGCCGGCGTGGCGCTGGCGACGCGATCCTGATCCGCGGCAATTGCGGGTGGACCGCGCAGCGCGCCGCCTGATACAGAAACAGGTCGCCGCCGCGTCATGCGCGGCGCGACCAATGAACAAGATTCCGGGGCAGGAAATGACGTCCAACATCAAGAAGCTGCTGGTGACGGAATCGTTGTCGCAGCAGGGCAGGGCGCTGATCGCCGCGCGCGGCGACATCGCGATGATCGAATTTCCCAACATGATATCGGCGGAGGATTTCGACGCGCTGCTGCGCAGCCAGGCGCCGGTGCACGGCGTCGCGCTCGGCGCGACGCGGTTCGGCGAGCGCGAACTCGAGGCGTCGCAGGACATGCGCGTGGTGGCGCGGATCGGCGTCGGCTTTGATGCGATCGACGTCCCGGCGCTGAGCAAGCGCAAGGTGCCGCTGATGACCGCGGGCACCGCGAACTCGCCCTCCGTCGCCGAGCAGGCGCTGTTCATGATGCTGACGCTGGCCAAGCGCGGCGCCGAACTGCACGCGCTGGTCAAGACCGGCGCCTGGGCGACGCGGCTCGGCCTGCTGCCGTTCGATCTGTTCGGCAAGACCGTGCTGATCGTCGGCTTCGGCCGCATCGGCACCCGCACCGCCAAGCGCTGTCTGGCGATGGAAATGAACGTCGAGGTGTACGACCCTTACGTACCGGCTGCTGCGATCGAAGCGGCCGGCTGCAAGCCGGTGTCCGATCTCGACGCGGCGCTGCCGAACGCCGATTTCGTCAGCCTGCACTGCCCGAAGACCGCGGAGACCACCGGGCTGTTCGATGCGAGCCGGCTGTCGAAGATGAAGCCGACCGCGTATCTGATCAACACCGCGCGCGGCGGCATCGTTGTCGAGCAGGCGCTGTACGAGGCGCTGCTCGCCGGCAAGCTCGCCGGCGCCGGGTTAGACGTGTTCGAGCAGGAACCGCCGCCGCACGGCCACAAGCTGTTCGATCTGCCCAACGTGATCATCGCGCCGCATGTCGCCGGCGTCACCCGCGAAGCGCTCGACCGCATGGGCGAGCAGACCGCGCGCAACATGCTCAGCGTCCTCGACGGCGACCCGATCCGCGCCAATGTCGTCAATCAGGATGTGCTGAGTTAGTTGGGCGCGCGGCGCTCCTCGCAATGACGGGGTGAGCTGGTAATAACAACAACGTTAAAGCGGGGAGGCCCATCATGGCGTTCAAGGACTACGACAATTACGACGGTGTTGGCCTCGCCGAACTGGTCCGCAGCAAGCAGGTAAGCGCGGGCGAACTGCTCGATGAAGCGATCGCGCGCACCGATGCGGTCGATCCCAAGCTCAACGCCGTCGTCGTCCGCCACGATGACTACGCACGCAAGCAGATCGAAGCCGGCCTGCCGGACGGTCCGTTCAAAGGCGTGCCGTTTCTCTTGAAGGATCTCGATCTGCTCGCCGGCACGCGAACCACGTTCGGCGCCAGCCTCTACAAGGACTTCGTCGCGCCGCACACCAGCACGCTGGCGCAGCGGTTTCTGAACGCCGGCGTCACCGTGTTCGGCAAGAGCGCAAGTCCCGAACTCGGCCTGATGCCGACCACGGAGTCGCGGCTGCACGGGCCGACCCGTAATCCGTGGAATCTCGATCATTCGTCCGGCGGCTCGTCGGGCGGCGCGGCTGCGGCGGTCGCTGCGCGCATTCTGCCGGTGGCGCATGCCAGCGACGGCGGCGGCTCGATCCGGATTCCGGCCTCCGCCTGCGGCGTGTTCGGGCTGAAGCCGACGCGGGCGCGCAATCCGATCGGGCCGGATCGCGGCGCCGGCTGGGGCGGCTTCGCCTGCGGCCATGTGGTGAGCATCAGCGTGCGCGACAGCGCCGCGATGTTGGATGCGCTGAACGGGCCGGAGCCGTCGAGCCCTTACGTCGCGCCGCCGCCGGAGCGGCCGTTCGCCGAGGAAGTCGGGCGTGAACCGGGGCGACTGCGGATCGCGTTCACCGACCGATCGACCTATGGCGATCCGATCGATCCGGAAATCGCCGCGGCGGTGCGTGATACGGCCAAGCTGCTCGAAGCTCTCGGCCACCACGTCGAGGAACGCGCGCCGGTGCTGCCGGCCGATCCGGCGGAGGTGATCGCCACCATCGTCGCGTGCAATACCGGGCTCGCTGTGCGGCTCGCCGAGCAGACTTTCGGCCGCGCGATGACCGAACGCGATTTCGAGATCCTGACGCTGGCGTCGGCCGCCAATGCGCGCAAGGCGAGCGGCGTCGATTACTGTGCCGCCGAGCTGATTGCATTTCAGATCTCGCGCGCGCTGGCGGAGTTCTTCGCGAGCGTGGATGTGTTTCTGTCGCCGACGCTGTGCACTTTGCCGTTGCGGATCGGCAAGATCGACACCATGGCGCGCGATTTGTCCGGAATCAGCCCGACACTTCGCCAGTACATTCCGGGGACCAGTCTTGCCAATATGTCGGGACAACCGTCGATGTCGGTGCCGCTGGCGTGGAGTGCGAGCGGCCTGCCGATCGGCATGATGTTCACTGGCCGGTTCGGCGACGAAGCGACGCTGCTGCGCCTCGCCGCGCAGCTCGAACGCGAACGACCGTGGAAAACCCGGCGTCCGCCGTCTTGTGCCTCGACATAGCCACACAAAATAGAAACCAGCGACCATTGTCTGCGTTGACGTGCTCGGCCGAGGTGTTTTCTTCGCGCCTGAGCTTGGGGGAGCCTTGTATTGACTGCCAACGACCCAACGGATGAAGCCCTCGCGGCTATCGCGAGCATCCTCGACAAGCCCGACGCCGCGCCTGACAAGCGCGACGAAGCGGTATCGGATGAGGATTCGTCCGACGCCTCTCAGTCGACCGCCGAGCCTGACGAAAAGCCTGCGATCGACGAGGCGGAAGCGGAACAGCCCGACGAGCAGCCCAAATTTGACACGTCCGCCGAGACGAACGAGGCAGCGCCGGGCGATGTCGAGGCGCCGGAGCCCGACCCATCGGACGACGATCTCGAGCGCTACACCCGCGAAGGCCCGGGACCGCTCGACGCGCTGCGCTTCAAATGGCGGCTGCGCCGTGATGAGCGCGGCTACTATGTCGACGAGACCATCGGCGCCAGCGTGCATCCGATCAGCGCCGGTCCGATGTCGCGCGCCGACGCGATCGCTTTCATCGAAGATCGCGACGCCGAGACACGGCGGCGCTTCGAGGTGTTGCGCAACGAGATCGTCATGGGCCCCTCCGAGCGGGGCTATGAAGAAGACGGTGACGAAGCCGACGCCGAGAGCTAAGCAAGGCTTGCGCCGGCCGACCACAGCGGCGCGATCCGTCGTCGCGCTGCGGTCGCGTGTTGTCGAACTTCCCGACCTGTGACGGCAGGCAGGGCCGCTCGCCGCCTTCGTGCGGGCCGAACGGCCGCACCTCCAGGACAATCAGCGATGTATCAGAGCCTCGAAGCCGATCTGCGGTCGCTCGAAGATGCGGGCCGGCGACGCAAGCTTCAGCCGCGCGCCGGCGTCGACTTCACCTCCAACGATTATCTCGGCCTCGCCGAGTCCGACGAACTGCGCCAGGCTGCAGTCGAGGCGATCGCACGCGGCGTGCCGATCGGGGCGGGCGGTTCGCGTCTGCTGCGCGGCAATCACGAGGAGCACGAAGCGCTCGAAGCGGAAGCTGCCGATTACTTCGGCGCCGAGAGCGCGCTGTATCTCGGCGGTGGCTTCGGCGCCAACCATGCGATCTTCGCGACGCTGCCGCAGCGTGGCGATCTCGTGCTGTATGACGAACTGATCCACGCCAGCGTGCATGAAGGCATGCGCCGCGGCCGTGCCGCGTGCGAGAGCGTGCCGCACAATGACGTCGAGGCATTCGATGCGCGGCTGCGGCAGTGGCGCGCGAGTGGCGCGCGCGGCCGTGCCTGGATTTCGATCGAGAGTGTGTACAGCATGGACGGCGACAGCCCGCCGATCGATCAGTTCCTCGCGGTGGCGGATCGGCACGATGCGGTGCTGGTGATCGACGAGGCGCATGCCACCGGCGTCTGCGGGCCGCAGGGGCGGGGACTGGCCGCCGCGTTCGAAGGCCGGCCCAATGTGATCACGCTGCACACCTGCGGCAAGGCGCTCGGCACCATGGGCGGCTTCGTGCTGGGGCCCAGGATCGTGCGCGACTTTCTGGTCAATCGGGCGCGGCCGTTCATCTTCGCCACCGCGCCGTCGCCGCTGATCGCAGCGGTGACGCGCGCCGCGCTCGACATCAGCCGCACCCGGCCGGAGCGGCGGCAGCGTCTCGCCGAGCTGGTCGCGTTCGCCGACCGCGAACTGAAACATCGCTGCGGGATCACCTCGTCGGGTTCGCACATCCTGCCGATCATCGTCGGCGCCAACCACACCGCGGTGGCGCTCGCCGCCTCGCTGCAGCGGCGCGGATTCGACGTTCGCGCGATCCGCCCCCCGACCGTGCCGGAGGGCACTGCGCGGCTGCGCATCGCGCTCAGCGCCAACCTGTCGGAACAGGTGATCGGCGCGCTGATCGACGGCCTCGCCGAAGACATGAGGGCCGCCGCATGAGCGCGCGCATCGTCGTCACCGGCACCGACACCGGCATCGGCAAGACCGTGTTCGCCGCCGCGCTCGCCGGCGCGCTGGACGCGACCTATTGGAAGCCGGTGCAGTCCGGCCTCGAGGACGAGACCGACTCCGGCGCAGTGCAGCGGCTGTCGGGATTGCCCGCCGAACGCATCCTGCCGGAGCGCTACCGGCTGAAGACGCCGGCCTCGCCGCATCTCGCCGCCGCGATCGACGGCATCGAGATTGACGTTGCCGCGCTCGACCTTCCGGATGTGGCGCGTCCGCTGGTGGTCGAAGGCGCCGGCGGATTGATGGTGCCGCTGACGCGCGAGGTGACTTACATCGACGTGTTCGGGCGCTGGCGCGCGCCGCTGGTGCTGTGCGCGCGCACTTCGCTAGGCACCATCAACCACACGCTGCTGTCGATCGAGGCGATCAGGGCGCGCGACATTCCGCTGCTCGGCGTCGCATTCCTCGGCGAGGAAAACGCCGAGTCCGAACAGATCATCACCGAGCTCGGCCGCACCCGCCGGCTCGGCCGGCTGCCGTGGCTGGCGACGCTCGATGCCGCCGCGCTGCGCGCAGCCTTCGCCGCGGCGTTCGATCCTCGCGATTTCAAAGGAGACGCGCCATGAGCCACGCATCCCCGGTCTGGCATCCGTTCACCCAGCATGCGGTGCAGGGCGAGACGCCGACGATTGTGCGCGGCGAGGGCGCCTGGCTCGAAGCCGAGGACGGCCGCCGGATCTTCGACGCGATCAGTTCATGGTGGGTGGTGACGCATGGCCACCGCCATCCTGCGATCATCGCCGCGATCAAGCAGCAGGCCGACCGGCTCGATCAGGTGATCTTCGCCGGCTTTACGCATCCGCCGGCCGAGCAGCTCGCACAGCGCCTGGTCGAGATCACGCCGCCCGAGCTGACGCATGTGTTCTTCTCCGACAGTGGCTCGACCTCGGTCGAGGTCGGGCTGAAGATGGCGCTCGGCTATTGGTTGCATTCAGGCGAGAACCGTCGGCGTATCCTGGCGCTGGAGGGCGCGTATCACGGTGACACCATCGGCGGCATGTCGGTCGGCGAGCGCGGCGTGTTCAATGCGCCCTACGATCCGCTGCTGTTCGACGTCAGCCGGCTGCCGTTCCCGCGGGCCGGTGCCGAGCAGGCGACGCTCGACGCGCTGGAGCAGGCGTGCCGTGCCGAGGCGGTGGCGGCGCTGATCGTCGAGCCGCTGGTGCTCGGGGCCGGCGGGATGCTGATCTATCCGCCCTGGGTGCTGGCCGAGATGGCGCGGATCTGCAAGGCGCATGGCGTGCTGCTGATCGCCGACGAAGTCATGACCGGCTGGGGCCGCACCGGCACGCTGTTCGCGTGCGAACAGGCGAACGTCGTCCCCGACATCGCCTGCTACTCGAAGGGGCTGACCGGCGGCTCGGTGCCGCTCGCGGTGACGATGTGCCGGCGCGAAATCTTTGACGCGCATTTCTCGACCGACCGGCGCAAGACCTTTTTCCACTCCAGCTCCTACACCGCCAATCCGATCGCCTGCGCCGCAGCGCTGGCTAATCTTCAGGTGTGGGGAAGCGAGCCGGTGCGGCAGCGGATCGACGATCTCGCCGGCGTGCACACCCGCGCACTGGATCGCTTTCGCGACGATAAGCGCTTCGCCAATGTCCGGCAGATCGGCACCATCGCTGCGGTGGATCTCGAGGTCGGCGACAGCGGCTATCTCGCCGACGTCGGGCCGCGACTGTATGCGTACTTCATCGCCCGCGGCCTGCTGGTCCGTCCGCTCGGCAATACCATCTACCTGATGCCGCCCTATTGCAGCACGGCGGCTGAGATCGAGACGGTGTATGAGGCGATCGCTGCGGCCCCCGAGGTGCTGGCGCGGGGTGGTCCGCTGAGCTGAGCGGTTGATTTGACGAGCAGGAAAATACGCAACCCGTCATGCCCGCGCTCGTCGCGGGCATCCACGTCTTAGGGCCGTGCAAGGTCGTCGAAGACGTGGATGGCCGGGACGAGCCCGGCCAAGACGCTGGATGTGCTGTTACTTCGTCTTGGTGAACGCCTGCGAGATCCGGGCCCAGGTCTTTTCGTAGACCGCGGCGGTTTCGTCGAGGCCGGCCTTCAGCGCGTTCCAGGTCTCGTCGCCGGCGGCGGACAATTGGGTAAGCTTCGGGCCCAGCGTCTTCTCGGTCTCTTCGGTCCAGCGGCGCAGCGAGGATTCCATCTCCTTGCGGCCCTGTTCGAGCGCGGAGGCGGCACTGGTCTGGATCGTCTCCAGCGACGACAGGAACGCCTGGCGCTGCGCCTCGGCGCGGGCGGCAAGCGCATCCTTGACCACGCCGGCCTGATCGCCGGCGGTGCCGAGGAATTTCTGGAAGGCGAGTTCGACCTCGTTCCACTGTGCTGAGACCGCCGACAGCGCAGCGTCGGTCACCTGCTTGGAGGCGCCGAGATCAGCCTGCAGCGCGTTGACCTGCGTCTGGAACGCGTCGCGCGCGGTGCGAAGTTGGGCAAGCGCTTCCTGTGCCTTGGCGCTCGAGGCGTCGCTCAGCTTGGCGACCGATTCCTCGACCTTGGCGAGCGTTGCGGCGGATTCATCGAGCTTCTGCTTGGTCCATTCCATATAGGCTTGTGCGAGATCTGGCTTGGTCATGAAGTCCTCCTTTCGAGGTCGGTGAAGGCAGGTGTGGCTTCGGTTGCAGAGCACGGAGACGGGGCGCCTGACTGGTCCTCGGCGCGGATGCCGAGCAGTTCGGCCAGCGCCAGCCGCCGGACGGCGATCTCGACTGTTCGCTTCCGCGCGGCGTCGAATGTGTCCCAGCCGAGTGAACTCAGCATGACGTTGCGCAGGGTGCGGAAGTTGGAGATGGCACCGAGCACGATCGCAACCCGCACCTTCAGGTCCTCGTCATCCGGCGACCGTCCGGTGGCGGCTGCCACTTCCGCGATCAAGGCGGCCTGAAACCGCGCGACCGACTGATAATAGATGATCCGGAAAGCGTCGTCGGCGTCGCGCTCGCAGCGGACGAAGAAGACGGTCCAAGCTTCGGGTTCCTCGTCGCCGGCGATGAACTGGAAGAACCGCATCACCACCGCGTCGATGTGGCGGGCCGGATCGGCGGCGGCGGTACGGAGCTGATCGATCAGCGGCTCGATGCGGGATCGCATGTAGTCGGCGATCGCCTGCGCGGCGGCGAGGTACAGCTCGCGCTTACCGCCGAAATGATACGGGATCGCCGCCTGATTGACTTTTGCCCGCTCGGCGAGCTGGCGGGTGGTGGCGCCGTCGTAGCCGACCGAGCCGAACACCTCTATCGCCGCCTCGATCATGCGGGCGCGGGTGTCACGGCTCTGGCCGCCGAACAGCAGCGCAGTGCGGAGCGGCGCAGCGTTGCCAATGGACGTCATGGGCGGCACCTCATTGGCCTTTGTTTAATTCATTCGAATGAATGAGGCTTTGAGCTGAATCAACCGTGACGGGGCGACGGACTCTGCCGCTGGCCGTCGGGCAAAGAAAAAGGCGCCCCGCGAGGAGCGCCTTTCCCTAACTGGTATCGCGGAAGCGATTAGTACGAGTAGTACATCTCGAACTCGACCGGGTGCGGGGTCATTTCGAACCGCGCGACTTCGGTCATCTTCAGCTCGATGAAGGCGTCGATGAAGTCGTCATCGAACACGCCGCCGGCCTTGAGGAAGGCGCGGTCCTTGTCGAGGCTCTCGAGCGCTTCACGCAGGCTGCCGCAAACGGTCGGGATCTGCTTCAGCTCTTCCTTCGGCAGGTCGTACAGATCCTTGTCCATCGCCGGACCCGGATCGATCTTGTTCTTGATGCCGTCGAGGCCGGCCATCAGCATTGCCGCGAAGGCGAGATACGGATTGGCCATCGGGTCCGGGAAGCGGACTTCGACGCGCTTGGCCTTCGGCGAGGTGGTGTAGGGGATGCGGCACGAGGCCGAGCGGTTGCGGGCCGAGTAGGCCAGCAGCACCGGCGCTTCATAGCCCGGGACCAGACGCTTGTAGGAGTTGGTCGACGGGTTGGTGAAGGCGTTGATCGCCTTGGCGTGCTTGATGATGCCGCCGATGTAGTGGAGGCAGGTTTCCGACAGGTCGGCGTACTTGTTGCCGGCGAAGGTCGGCTTGCCATCCTTCCAGATCGACTGGTGGACGTGCATGCCCGAGCCGTTGTCGCCGTACACCGGCTTCGGCATGAAGGTCGCGGTCTTGCCGTAGATGTGGGCGACCTGATGGATGCAGTACTTGTAGATCTGCATCTGGTCGGCCATGTGGGTCAGGGTGTCGAACTTCATGCCGAGCTCGTGCTGGGCCGAAGCGACTTCGTGGTGATGCTTCTCGACCTTGACGCCCATCTTGGCCATCGCGCCGAGCATTTCGGAGCGCATGTCCTGCACCGAGTCCTGCGGCGGCACCGGGAAGTAGCCGGCCTTGGTGCGGATGCGGTGGCCAAGGTTGCCGCCTTCGTACTCGGTGTCCGAGTTGGTCGGCAGTTCCGACGAGTCCAGCTTGAAGCCGGTGTTGTACGGGTTCGCCGAATAGCGCACGTCGTCGAACACGAAGAACTCGGCTTCGGGGCCGACGAACACGGTGTCGCCGATGCCGAGCGCCTTGACCTGGGCCTCTGCCTTCTTGGCGATGCCGCGCGGGTCGCGGTTGTAGGGCTCGCCGGTCGACGGCTCGAGGATGTCGCAGGTGATCACCATGGTGGTCTCTGCGAAGAACGGATCGATCGTGGCGGTCGCCGGATCGGGCATCAGCGTCATGTCGGACTCGTTGATGGCCTTCCAGCCGGCGATCGAGGAGCCGTCGAACATCGTGCCTTCCGAGAAGATGTCCTCGTCGATCATCGACACGTCGAACGTGACGTGCTGCCACTTGCCGCGCGGATCGGTGAAACGCAGATCGACGTATTTCACGTCGTTGTCCTTGATGGATTTCAGGACTTCTTTAGCGGTCGTCATGAGTACCCCTTTGCTTCGGGTCGTCGTGAAACGGCAGCCGGACAGGCCGCCAGGTGATTCGATCAGGCGAGGTGATAGGCCCGGCGCTTAGATGGCGTCCAGTCCGGATTCGCCCGTCCTGATGCGGATGGCTTCTTCGATGTTGGAAACGAAAATCTTGCCGTCGCCGATGCGGCCGGTCTGGGCGGCGCGCCGGATGGCGTCGATCGCCCTCTCGACAAGGTCGTCGGCGATCACGATCTCGATTTTCACTTTCGGCAGGAAGTCGACGATATATTCCGCCCCGCGATACAGTTCGGCGTGACCCTTCTGACGGCCGAAGCCCTTGGCTTCGGTGACGGTGATCCCCTGCAATCCGACTTCCTGCAGCGCTTCTTTGACCTCGTCGAGCTTGAACGGCTTGATGATGGCTTCGATCTTCTTCACTTACACTCTCCCCGGACTTCCCACGTCGTGAGTCGGCATGTGTATGCCAGATTGCGCGACGCTGCGCAGTTGATCGATGACACCGCGGCCGATTGGGTGAGCGACATCGCCCCCAAGTCCCGCCAGGCCCGGAACCCGAAGACGATCGCGCCGACCCCGCCTACGAGAGGCGAGCGCGAGGGATCGAAACTGGCTTCCGTAAAAGCAGGGTCCGTGCCAATTTGCTAGGGTGACTGATTGTGAAGCCTTATCAGGATATTAATCGGGCGTGTGGCCCACTGTGCGAAGGCTCTACGGGCGTTGTCTGATTAATTTGAGGGCAATTAGCTCATCTCTTGTGCATGTGGCGCGGCGCGCGGGTTGCGCTGCCTTCGCCGCAGGCGAGTGTACCGGGAATTGGGCATGGAACTGTTGACGCCCGCTGAAATGGACCGCGCCGACCTGTTGACGATCGCCGGCGGGTCGTCCGGCTTCGCGCTGATGCTGCATGCCGGCCGTCACGTCGCGCAGGCCGCGATCGAACTCGCCGACGAGGGCCCGATCCTGGTGATTGCCGGTCCCGGCAACAATGGCGGTGACGGACTGATCGCGGCGACCGAATTAGTTGCATTGGGGCGCACGGTGCACGTGATGCTACTCGGCGGGCGCGACGCGCTGAAGGGCGACGCGGCGCTGGCGGCGCGAGAGTGGAAGGGGCCGCTGCTGCCGTTCCTGACCCAATCGATCGGCGCGCCGGCGCTGATCGTCGACGCGCTGTTCGGCTCCGGCCTCAATCGCCCGGTCAAGGATCAGGCGCTGGAGATCATCGAGGCGGTCAACGCTGCCGGAGCCCCGGTGCTCGCAGTCGATCTGCCGAGCGGCATCAACGGCGCCACCGGCGCGGTGATGGGGGCGGCGATCCGGGCACGCGAGACCGTCACCTTCTTCCGGCGCAAGATTGGACACCTGTTGCTGCCGGGCAGGCTGCATTGCGGCCGGGTGCGGCTGGTGGATATCGGCATCGAGCCCGACGTGCTCGGCGAAATCCGGCCGCAGGCGTTCGAGAACGATCCCGACCTGTGGCTGCACGATTTCCCGGTGCCGCGCGCCGACGGCCACAAATACGGTCGCGGCCATGCCGTGGTGGTGTCGGGCGAGCTGTCGCAGACCGGCGCGGCGCGGCTGGCCGCGCGCGGGGCGCTGCGCGCCGGCGCCGGCCTCGTGACGGTGGCGTCGCCCCGCGAAGCGCTGGCGGTCAATGCTGCGGCGCTGACCGCCGTGATGGTGCGGCCGATCGACACGGCGGGCGAGCTCGGGACGATGCTGGCCGACCGGCGCTTCAATGCGGTCGGGATCGGGCCGGGGGCCGGGATCGGCGAGGCGACCCAGGGCAAGGTGCTGGCGGCGCTGATGGCCGGCACCGGACTGGTGCTGGATGCCGACGCGCTGACCAGCTTCGCCGGCCGTCCCGAGGAGCTGTTCGAGGCGATCAAATCCACAAGTAATCCACAGGTTGTCCTCACCCCTCACGAAGGCGAATTCCCTCGGCTCTTCAGTGATATGAGCAACAAAAATCCACTTCGCTCTAAACTTGAGCGGGTGCGCGTCGCGGCGCAGCGCTCAGGGGCGGTGGTGCTGCTCAAAGGGGCCGATACGGTGGTGGCTGCACCGGACGGACGTGCTGCGATCGCCTGCAATGCGCCGCCCTGGCTGGCGACCGCCGGTTCGGGCGACGTGCTGACCGGGATTATCACCGGCCTGCTGGCGCAGCGCGTCCCGGCGTTCGAGGCGGCCTGCATCGGCGTCTGGATGCATGGCGAAGCGGCGTGCGAAGCTGGCCCCGGCCTGATCGCGGAGGATCTGACCGAGACGCTGCCGGGGGTGCACCGGCGGCTCTACGATGCGCTCGGGATCGCGTACTGAGGCTTTGAAAAGAGTCCAGGTTTCGCAGAGGGCTGGAACCGTTGGTTCAAGTCACGAGATAGCTGCGGAGAAGCCGCGGCTCCGACCATTTGGCCGCATAGGCCTCGATCAGCCACAGCCCCGGATATTCGGCCGCAAACGCGATCCGCTGGGTCTGGCCGGCGTCGATTGCCAGGGTGTCGAGCCAGAACGGCTTCCAGCCGTCGTCGAGCCGGTCGAGCAGCCGGAAATGGTGGCCGTGCAGGTGAAACACCATCGGGGAGGTGGCGTGGTTGGTCAGCGCCAGCACCACGGTGCGGCCGCGCTTGACCTGAAACGCCGGGCCGGCGGCGGGATTGAACTTGTCGGGCGCGAACCAGTCGAGCTGGGCATTGACCAGGGCGCCGAGCAGCAGCTCGGTGCGCAGCGCGCCGCCGAGCGGGAGTTGCGCAGGCAGGCCGTTGGCTGGGAACGGCGCAGGCTGCGGTAGCGGCGCGGGGCGCAGCGGCGGATCGCCGGCATAGACCAGCCGCGCCAGCGGGACCGGCTTGCCGCCGTCGTGCAGCGTGATCGCGGCGCTCGAGCCGGGCGGCTTTGCGGCGTCGATCAGCACGTCGACCCGGCCGCCGGCGGCGATCACAAGCGCTCCGCCGCGCGCCAGAAACGGCTCGGCCGGCTGGCTGTCCAGGGCCATCACCCAAACGTTGTGATCCTCGATTCTGAGCGCGATCACATTGCGTTGGCAGGCATTGATGAAGCGGAATCTAAATCGGCCATTGGCGCGTAGCGTAAACTCCGCCGAGGGCTTGCCGTTGACCGTGTACAGCCACGGCGTGGCGCCGACATCGACGCCCGAGGGGCGGAGCTTGCCGTCGTCGCCGAGCCGGAAATCCTCGATCAGCACCACCTGATCGCCGTCGGCCTGCGGCGGCTCGGCTTCGCTGACGATCAGCGGCAGCGCCGGCATCGGCGCGGAGCCGCCGTCTGCGGTCAGGCGGAGGTCAGCGAGAAGCGTGCCGGCCGAGCGCAGCGACAACAGAAACCGATCGCTGCCGCCGGGCGGCACCGGCTTGGTCTTGACCAGCGGTTCGGCGCTCGCGGCACCGTCGAGGCCACGCAGCGTCAACAGCGCGGGCTGGTCGAGCTGGTTGTCGAACTGCACCGCGACCTCGTCGCCGCGGGTCAAAGCCGGCGCCTCGAGCGTCAGCGACGGCCGCGCCAGCGGCGCTGCTCCAGGTTTCAGCACGACGCTGCCGGGCGCGGCGCGGATCGTCAGCGCTTTGTGCGGCGGCGCTGCGGCAGCGTCGCCGATATGTAGGACCGGCGCGGTGATCATAGTGCCGAAGCCGGCGAGCACGGCGCGGCGGGACAGGGCAGGCGGCTGAACGGTCATCCGCGATGCGGACCATGTTCGATGCGCGCTGTCCAGTCTGCGACAATCTGATGCTTGGAGGCGATGAGATTCGGTTCGTATGAGCTGGTTTCACATTACCGACCGACGAGGTTGCCTTCTCCATCATGACGAAGACCGAAGACGCGGGCTGGATCGAACGACTTGCCCTTATTCTCGATGCGTTTCGCGAGATTAATCCCGACATCACCGCCAATCAGATCCTCGTGCTGCTGCAGATCGGCGGGACCCCCGGGATCACCCAGCGCGAGCTCGCCGATCGCACCGGTCTGAAGGATGGCACCATCTCGCGGATCTGCGCCTTGATGTCGGAGCGCGGCCACCAGGACCGGCCCGGCCTGTCGATCATCGAGATTCGGCCCGTCCCCGGGGATTTCCGCTCGCGAGGCCAGTATCTGGTCGACCGCGGCAACAAACTCTACGAGCGCGTCCGGTCACTGATGATCGCGGGCGGCTAGCTCGCCGGTCTATGCCCGGCGGGCGACGTCAGCGGCTTCTCAGTGCTGAGTTCCATGCTGACGGCTGCGGGCGTGCTACGGCTGCTGGCTTGGGCTTGCAAAAGCTGCGGGTTTCTCTTGATGCGGGCCCTATATGTCATGTTATAAGCCGCCGCCCGCGGCATCGCGGCCGGACATGATGCTCTTCGCGGGCGTGGCGGAATTGGTAGACGCGCTGGATTTAGGTTCCAGTGACGAAAGTTGTGGGGGTTCGAGTCCCTCCGCCCGCACCACGCAAGTGCTTTTGCTCATGACGAGTTTTTCGGAGGGCCGTCCGCCAGGACGGATGTCCGCCACCCCGTTGATGCAGGCCGCGAGGCCACATCGCACAGTTCGACCATTTCCGGTCCTTCGGCCGGAGCCAAGAGAAGAAGATTGACGCCATGCAGGTCAAGGAAACCGTTGCCGACGGATTGAAGCGCGAATTCCAGGTCAATGTCCCGGCTGCGGACATCGACGCCAAGATCGACGAGAAGCTCGCCGATCTGAAGGACAAAGTGCGCCTCAACGGCTTTCGTCCGGGCAAGGTGCCGACCGCCCATCTGAAGCGCGTCTACGGCCGTTCGGTCGCCGCCGAGACCATCGACAAGCTGGTCCGCGACACCAATGACGGCATCTTCACCGAGCGCGGCTTCCGGCTCGCGACCGAGCCGAAGATCACCATGCCGCAGGACCAGAAGGAGATCGAGGAGATCCTCGAGGGCAAGTCCGATCTCAACTACACCGTCGCGATCGAAGTCGTGCCGGCGATCGAACTGGCCGACTTCAAGAGCTTCTCGGTCGAGAAGCCGGTGGTCGAGGTCGGCGAATCGGACGTCGATGAAGCGATCAAGCGGATCGCCGAATCCAACCGCGCCTACGCCGACAAGGCCGAGGGCGCCAAGGCCGAGACCGGCGACCGCGTCACCGTGTCGTTCAAGGGCACCATCGACGGCGTCGCGTTCGACGGCGGCACCGGCGAGGACATCCCGGTGGTGATCGGCTCGGCCAGCTTTATTCCGGGCTTCGAGGACCAGCTCGTCGGCATCGCCGTGGGCGAGACCCGCACCATCAAGGTGTCGTTCCCGGCCAACTACGCCAGCGAGACGCTGGCCGGTAAGCCGGCCGAGTTCGAGACCACCGCGACCAAGCTCGAGGCGCCGCAGGACGTCACCATCGACGACGAGTTCGCCAAGACCCTCGGCCTGGAATCGCTCGACAAGCTGAAGGAAGCCGCCAAGTCCCGGCTCGCCGCCGAATACGCCGGCGCGGCGCGTCTGAAGGTCAAGCGCCAGCTGCTCGACCGCCTCGACGAAGCCCACAAGTTCGATGCTCCGCCGTCGCTGATCGAGCAGGAGTTCGAAGTGATGTGGCGCTCGATCAACGCCGAGATGCAGTCGACCGGCAAGACCTTTGCGGACGAGAACACCACCGAGGACGCCGCCAAGGAAGAGTATCGCAAGATTGCCGACCGCCGCGTTCGTCTCGGCCTGGTGCTGTCGGAGATCGGCGAGAAGAACAAGATCCAGGTCACCGACGACGAAGTCAGCCGTGCGGTGATCGAGCGCGCCCGTCAGATGCCGGGCCGCGAGAAGGAAGTCTGGGACTTCTACCGCTCCAATCCGGAAGCGGTCGCGCAGCTCCGCGCCCCGATCTACGAAGACAAGGTGGTCGACTTCATCCTGGAGCTCGCCAACGTGACCGAGAAGCCGGTTACCCGCGAGGAGCTCTACAAGGACGAGGACGACAAGACCGCGGCCTGATCCGTCGTCTTCCTGTTCGATCCAGCGGCCGTCGCGACACTCGTCGCGGCGGCCGTTTCGCATCGGCGGTAGCGGCGTCGATGCCATCGGTCGACGCAGAGCGTGGAGCGCGCGAAGATGTGGCCGGCGGTATCGACGAATCGCCGGCAGAGACCACCGAGCCGCAGGGTCCATTCATGGCCGAGCCCGTCCCACACTTCTCACCGTTGAAGCGGCGCAGCGACATTCTCAGGTCCGAGGACGGTACCGGGACTGCAGACCTGGAATTGGACGTCCTTCACAATGCGGACTGTCTGGCGGCGCTGAAGAAGCTGCCGAGCAATTCGGTGCACCTGATCCTGAGCGATATTCCCTACGGCATCGGTGTCGACGACTGGGACGTGCTGCACTCCAACACCAACTCCGCCTACCTCGGCAACAGCCCGGCTCAGGAGAAGGCCGGTGCCATCTTCAAGAAGCGCGGCAAGCCGATCAACGGCTGGTCCGACGCCGACCGTGCGATCCCTCGGGAATACTACGAGTGGTGCAGCTCGTGGGCCGGCGAATGGCTGCGCGTACTGAAGCCGGGAGGAGCCGCGATCGTGTTCGCCGGCCGCCGCCTGATGCACCGTGGCATCGCCGCGCTGGAGGATGCCGGCTTCAACTACCGCGACATGCTGGCGTGGGTGCGTGACCGCGCGCCGCATCGGGCGCAGCGGCTCAGCATCGTGTTCGAGCGTCGGGGCGACGTGCAGTCGGCGGCGCTGTGGGACGGCTGGCGCGTCGGCAATCTGCGGCCGTCATTCGAGCCGATCATCTGGTGTTTCAAGCCGTACCGCATCACGATCGCCGACAACGTGCTCGAACACGGCGTCGGGGCCTACAACGAAGAGGCGTTCGTCCGGCATTTCGAGCGGCCCGACAACATCATCAGAAGCGGATTTGCTGCGGGCGAGGGCGGCCTGCACCCGACCCAGAAGCCGCTGCAACTGATGTCGGCTCTGATCGAACTCACCACCCAGCCGGGCCAGATCGTGCTCGACCCGTTTGCCGGCAGCGGCACCACCCTGCTGGCGGCCAAGCAGCTCGACCGCCGCTTCGTCGGGTTCGAGATCGATCCGCAATACGCGCAAATTGCCAACGAGCGACTACGGACGCCGGTCTGATCATTTTGTTTCCAACGCCTCGTCGTGGGGGACGGCCCTATGGGCGCGTCTTGACGTGCCGCGGAGGAGGGTACGGCGCGGTGCGTCCTATCTGTGCGGAAGCCGTTAACGATCCGGCGCGAAAGCCGCCCCGATCGGGCGGAAAGCCGATCGTCGGTTTTGCCGGCACTGGCCGAATCGGTATCAACTCACGGGTGGAAACGGGGCTCACCCTTGTCGCCGCGCAATCGGCTCATATCTGTGACCTCGCTTCACGTCCTGCATCACGGGGCGAACGCCCGCGGCGGAGCCGTTTTTGTCGCTCCCGCGAGCTGTCGCCCACGACAACCCTCAGGTGATTTATGCGCGATCCGGTGGAAACCTACATGAACCTCGTGCCGATGGTGGTCGAGCAGACCAACCGCGGCGAACGAGCCTACGACATCTTCTCGCGCCTCCTGAAAGAGCGGATCATCTTCGTGACCGGCCCGGTCGAAGACGGCATGTCGACGCTGATCGTCGCCCAGCTTCTGTTCCTCGAGGCGGAAAATCCGAAGAAGGAAATCTCGATGTACATCAACTCGCCGGGCGGGGTGGTGACGTCGGGCCTGGCGATCTACGACACCATGCAGTTCATCCGTCCGCCGGTCTCCACCCTGTGCACCGGTCAGGCCGCCTCGATGGGCTCGCTGCTGCTCGCCGCCGGCCACAAGGACATGCGGTTCTCGCTGCCGAACGCCCGCATCATGGTGCATCAGCCGTCCGGCGGCTTCCAGGGCCAGGCGACCGACATCATGCTGCACGCTCAGGAGATCCTGAACCTGAAGAAGCGGCTCAACGAGATCTACGTTCACCACACCGGCCAGACCTACAAGGCGATCGAGGATGCGCTGGAGCGCGACAAGTTCCTCACCGCCGAGATGGCGAGGGAATTCGGAATCGTCGACAAGGTGATCGAGAAGCGCCCCGAAGATCCCGCGCCGGCCCCGAAGGCGGCCTGAGCCGAGTTCTCCGAGGTCGGGATACCGACCTCGGGCTTCTCACAGGAAAGCCCCAATGTTCCGCTTTCGTGCCGGAATTCCCCGTGACAATGGCGCAACGCTGCGTTGATTTCAGCGACCAAGGGTCGCGCACACGCAGCAAATCACGCTATTGTCACGTCGGCCGGCGTTCGGCCGATTAGCGAATTCTTGATAGACGGGTGCCAGTCTGGTTGGCTGAGCCTGATCGACGAAGTGCTTGGGGGATTCGAACTCGGTCGCGGTTCGCGACCAGACTGATGCGGGGGTCTTTTCTGGTACGGATTTTGCTACCTTGAACCTCGTCAACCCGGCTCGCCTCGGGCCTGGCGATGACCGGAAGAGACCGAACGGCGGACGGAGATAGAAATGAGTAAGGTCGGCACGAGCGACTCCAAGAACACCCTGTACTGCTCGTTCTGCGGAAAGAGCCAACACGAGGTCCGCAAGCTGATCGCTGGCCCCACGGTCTTCATCTGCGATGAGTGTGTCGAACTCTGCATGGACATCATTCGCGAGGAGAACAAATCCTCGCTGGTGAAGTCGCGCGACGGCATCCCGACGCCGAAGGAAATCTGCAAGGTCCTCGACGACTACGTGATCGGTCAGGGCCATGCCAAGAAGGTGCTGTCGGTCGCCGTGCACAATCACTACAAGCGGCTGAACCACCAGACCAAGCACAACGACGTCGAGCTGGCGAAGTCGAACATCCTGCTGATCGGTCCGACCGGTTCGGGCAAGACGCTGCTGGCGCAGACGCTGGCGCGGATTCTCGACGTGCCGTTTACGATGGCGGATGCGACGACGCTGACCGAAGCCGGCTATGTCGGCGAGGACGTCGAGAACATCATCCTGAAGCTGCTGCAGGCGGCCGACTACAATGTCGAGCGGGCGCAGCGCGGCATCGTGTACATCGACGAAATCGACAAGATCAGCCGCAAGTCGGACAATCCTTCGATCACCCGCGATGTTTCGGGCGAGGGCGTCCAGCAGGCGCTGCTCAAGATCATGGAAGGCACCGTCGCCTCCGTGCCGCCGCAGGGCGGGCGGAAGCATCCGCAGCAGGAATTCCTGCAGGTCGACACCACCAACATCCTGTTCATCTGCGGTGGTGCGTTCGCTGGCCTCGAGAAGATCATCTCGTCGCGCGGCCGGACCACTTCGATCGGCTTCGCCGCGCAGGTGCTGGCGCCGGAAGATCGCCGCACCGGTGAAATCTTCCGCCACGTCGAGCCCGAGGATCTGCTCAAGTACGGTCTGATCCCGGAATTCGTCGGCCGTCTGCCGGTGGTCGCCACGCTGGAAGACCTCGACGAGAACTCGCTGAAGAAGATCCTGACCGATCCGAAGAACGCGCTGGTCAAGCAGTACCAGCGCCTGTTCGAAATGGAGAACGTCGAGCTCACCTTCGCCGACGAGGCGCTCGGCGCGGTTGCCCGCAAGGCGATCGAGCGCAAGACCGGCGCACGCGGCCTGCGATCGATCCTGGAGAGCATCCTGCTCGAGACCATGTTCGATCTGCCCGGCCTCGAAGGCGTCGAGGAAGTGGTGATCTCGCGCGAAGTGGTCGAGGGCACCGCACGGCCGCTCTACATCTACGCTGACCGCACCGACCGTGCGGCCGAGAGCAGCGCCAGCGCTTGATGCGCCGCGCCGAAGCAGTGGCCTGAGGGCCGCCGCTGGCAACGATCAGGACGGGCCGCCGCACACGTGTCGCGGCCCGCCTCCGTGCATCAACATCCTGTGCGAAAGCCGACAAATCGTTGCGTTTTCCACGACTTGACACCCCACTATCGGATAGCCACCTAATCGTTCGGCGATGACAAGCGTTTTCAGGATTCGCCGCAATCATTCCGGAGACCGAGGCCGCGATTGGCCGGAGAAGACCGGACACCTCCGCACCTCGTGACGGCAGCGCCGATGGCGGGCCGAGGGCGAGGGGGCAAAACGAAAGGAACGGGGCCATGACCGCCACCAAACCCAGGCCATCGATCACCTACGGCGAAAGCCACTCCTATCCGGTTCTTCCGCTGCGCGACATCGTCGTGTTCCCGCACATGATCGTGCCGTTGTTCGTCGGCCGCGAGAAGTCGATCCGCGCCCTCGAAGAGGTGATGAAGAACGACGCGCTGATCATGCTGGCGACGCAGAAAAACGCGTCCGATGATGATCCGGCGCCCGATGCGATCTATGAGATCGGCACGCTCGCCAGCGTTCTGCAGCTCCTGAAATTGCCCGACGGCACCGTCAAGGTGCTGGTCGAAGGCCTCGCGCGCGCCAAGGTCGACAAGTACACCGACCGCGCCGATTACTACGAGGCCACCGCCGCCGCGCTCGAAGACAGCGACGCCAATTCGGTGGAAGCCGAGGCGCTGTCGCGCTCGGTGGTGTCCGACTTCGAGAGCTACGTGAAGCTCAACAAGAAGATCTCGGCCGAAGTCGTCGGCGTGGTGCAGTCGATCACCGACTTCGCCAAGCTCGCCGACACCGTCGCCTCGCATCTCGCCGTCAAGATCGCCGATCGCCAGGGCATCCTGGAGACGCTGTCGGTGACGCAGCGTCTGGAGAAGGTGCTCGGCCTGATGGAGAGCGAGATCTCCGTCCTGCAGGTCGAAAAGCGCATCCGCAGCCGCGTCAAGCGGCAGATGGAGAAGACCCAGCGCGAGTACTATCTCAACGAGCAGATGAAGGCGATCCAGAAGGAGCTCGGCGACGAAGACGGCCGGGACGAACTCGCCGAACTCGAAGAGAAGATCGCCAAGACCAAGCTGACCAAGGAAGCGCGCGACAAGGCGCAGCACGAGCTGAAGAAGCTGCGCCAGATGTCGCCGATGTCCGCGGAAGCGACCGTCGTGCGCAACTATCTCGACTGGCTGCTGTCGATCCCGTGGAACAAGAAGTCCAAGGTGAAGAAGGATCTCGAGGCGGCGCAGGCCGTGCTCGACTCCGATCACTACGGGCTGGAGAAGGTCAAGGAGCGGATCGTCGAGTATCTGGCGGTGCAGTCGCGCGCCAACAAGCTGAGCGGCCCGATCCTGTGCCTCGTCGGTCCGCCCGGCGTCGGCAAGACCTCGCTCGGCAAGTCGATCGCCAAGGCGACCGGACGCGAGTTCGTGCGCGTGTCGCTCGGCGGCGTGCGTGACGAGGCCGAGATCCGCGGTCACCGCCGCACCTACATCGGCTCGATGCCCGGCAAGATCATCCAGTCGATGCGGAAGGCGAAGACCTCGAATCCGCTGTTCCTGCTGGACGAGATCGACAAGATGGGCGCCGACTTCCGCGGCGATCCGTCCTCGGCGCTGCTCGAGGTGCTCGACCCCGAGCAGAACGGCACCTTCAACGACCACTATCTCGAGGTGGACTACGATCTGTCCAACGTGATGTTCATCACCACGGCGAACACCCTGAACATTCCGGGGCCGCTGATGGACCGCATGGAGATCATCCGGATCGCCGGCTACACCGAGACCGAGAAGGTCGAGATCGCGCGCAAGCACCTGATTCCGCAGGCGCTGACCAAGCACGGCCTCGACTCCAAGGAATGGTCGATCGACGACGCGGCATTGCTGCTCGTGATCCGCCGCTACACCCGCGAAGCGGGCGTGCGTAATCTCGAGCGCGAAATCTCCACACTCGCCCGCAAGGTGGTGAAGGAGCTGATGCTGTCGAAGAAGAAGTCGGTGCACATCGACGAGAAGCAGATCGAAGAATATCTCGGCGTGCCGAAATTCCGGTTCGGCGAGATCGAGAAGGACGATCAGGTCGGTGTGGTGACGGGTCTGGCGTGGACCGACGTCGGCGGTGAGCTGCTGACGATCGAAAGCGTGATGATGCCGGGCAAGGGCCGGATGACGGTCACCGGCAACCTGCGCGACGTCATGAAGGAATCGATCCAGGCGGCGGCGTCCTACGTCCGCAGCCGGGCGATCACATTCGGCATCGAGCCGCCGTTCTTCGAGAAGCGTGACATCCACGTTCACGTGCCGGAGGGGGCGACCCCGAAGGACGGCCCGTCGGCCGGCGTGGCGATGGCCACCACCATCGTCTCGGTCCTGACCGGCATCCCGATCCGCCGTGACATCGCCATGACCGGCGAAATCACGCTGCGCGGCCGGGTGCTGCCGATCGGCGGCCTCAAGGAGAAGCTGCTCGCCGCGGCTCGCGGCGGCATCAAGACGGTGCTGATCCCCGAGGACAACGCCAAGGATCTCACCGAGATCTCTGACGCGATCAAGGGCGGTCTCAACATCATCCCGGTCGCCCGGATGGACGAGGTGATCGCCAACGCGCTGACCCGCGCGCCGGTGCCGATCGTCTGGGAAGAGGACACCAAGATGCCCGGCACCCCGGACAGCGCGGAAGCCTCCGACGAAGCCGGCGGCGGCCTGACCGCCCACTAGCGGCGAGCGACACCCAACGAACTCAGCGGCGCCCGAAAGGGCGCCGTTTGCGTTTTGCGGCCGCCTGTCGATGCGATTGGTGTTCATCAAAAGGGGACTGCAGAATAGCGCCGCAATGTCGTAAACAGGGCGCACACGTTACACGCGAGTCGAACGAGAAAATGTCGAGAAGTCCGGGGAAGCGTAAGAAGGCGGAAACCAGCCAGACCAATTCCAGCAACGAAAATGGAGCCTTCGAGGCCAAGCTGTGGGCCGCAGCCGACGCGCTGCGCAACAACATGGATGCGGCCGAGTACAAGCATGTCGTGCTCGGGCTGATCTTCCTGAAATACATCTCCGACGCGTTCGAGGCCAAGCATGCCGAACTGGAAGCCGAGCGCACGCAGGGCGCCGATCCGGAGGACCCGGACGAGTATCGCGCGGCAAATATCTTCTGGGTGCCGCCGGAGGCGCGCTGGGGCTACCTGAAGGCGATGGCGCCGCAGCCGACCATCGGCAAGCTGGTCGACGACGCCATGGAGGCGATCGAGCGCGACAACGTCTCGCTCAAGGGCGTGCTGCCCAAGGATTACGCCAGGCCTGGTCTGGACAAGCAGCGGCTCGGCCAGATCATCAATCTCGTCAGCGACATCGCGCTCGGCGCGCCGGCGGACCGCGCCAAGGACACGCTCGGCCGGGTCTACGAGTATTTCTTGTCGCGCTTCGCCAGCGCCGAGGGCAAGAGCGGCGGCCAATTCTACACGCCGTCCCACGTCGTCCGGGTGCTGGTCGAGATGCTCGCGCCTTACAAGGGCCGGGTCTACGATCCGTGCTGCGGCTCCGGCGGCATGTTCGTGCAGAGCGAGAATTTCATCCACGCTCATGCGAGCGGCAACGGCAATGGCGGCAAGGCCAAGAACGACATCTCGATCTGGGGCCAGGAGTCGAACTACACCACCTGGCGGCTCGCCAAGATGAATCTGGCGATCCGCGGCATCGACGCCCGGATCGCCCACGGCGACACCTTCCACAATGACGGTCATCCCGACCTGAAGGCCGACTACGTGCTGGCCAATCCGCCGTTCAACGATTCCGACTGGCGCGGCGATCTCTTGAAGGACGACCAACGCTGGGTGTACGGCACGCCGCCGGCCGGCAACGCCAACTTCGCCTGGGTGCAGCATTTCATCCATCACCTCGGCCCGACCGGGCAGGCCGGCTTCGTGCTCGCCAACGGCTCGATGTCGTCGAACCAGTCCGGCGAGGGCGAGATCCGCAAGGCGATCGTCGAGGCCGATCTGGTCGACTGCATGGTGGCGCTGCCGGGCCAATTGTTCTACTCGACGCAGATCCCGGTCTGCCTGTGGTTTCTGGCGCGCACCAAGTCCTACGGCCGCTTCCGCGACCGCCGCGGCGAGACGCTGTTCATCGACGCGCGCAAGCTCGGTACGCTGACCGATCGCGTCCATCGCGCGCTGACCGACGCTGACATCGCCAAGATCGCTGGCACCTACCACGCCTGGCGCGGCGACAGGGACGCCGGCGCTTACGAAGACGTGCCCGGCTTCTGCAAGGCGGCCAAGCTCGATGATATCAAGCAGCACGGCTACGCGCTGACGCCTGGCCGCTACGTCGGCGCTGCGGCGGCCGAAGAGGACGACGAGCCGTTCGCCGACAAGATGGCTCGGCTGGCGAAGACGTTGCGCGCGCAGCAGGAGGAGGGCGCGAAGCTGGACGCCGCGATCGCCGCCAACCTGAGGGAGCTCGGGTATGGGGGGTGATCTTGACTTCAGTCCTCTGGGCGATCTCTGTGATCCGGACAGGGGAATTACTTATGGGATTGTCAAAGTTGGCGGCTTCGTACCTGACGGAGTGCCGGTCATTAGGGGCGGAGACATCCGAAACGGCCAGATCGTTTTTGATCATGAGAAACGAGTATCGGAAGAGGTTAGTCAACAATTTCGACGTACAATTCTCAAGGGCGGCGAGATCCTTATCAATCTGATTGCAGAGCCGGGTCATACAGCCATTGTGCCTCCGAGTTTGATCGGCGCCAACGTTTCGCGGGACGTCGCGGTTGTTGCACTTAACGACGCAGTCAATCATCGTTTTGTCGACTATTGTTTGAAGTCACCGGCCGCAGTTCATTGGTTGACTTCAAGGCTTCAAGGGAGCGTGACGCAGAAGATAAACCTTGGAACGTTGCGCGATTTGCCTATCCCTATGCTGGCGCTAACCGAGCAACATTCGATCGCCGAAATCCTCGGCACGCTTGACGACAAGATCGAGCTGAACCGGCGGATGAACGAGACGCTGGAGGCGATGGCGCGGGCGCTGTTCAAATCGTGGTTCGTGGATTTCGATCCGGTGCGGGCGAAGGCGGAGGGTCGAATTTCCGGAACACCGACTGAGCTATCCGGCTTGTTTCCAGATACGCTGATTGAAGCTGAGCTTGGTCTTTCACCGCTGGGCTGGCAGATCAAACCGCTTCCTCAGGCCATCGAAGTGAATCCATCGCGATCCCTTCGTAAGGGCGACGTTGCGCCCTATCTCGATATGGCCAATATGCCGACACGAGGTCATTGTGCGGGCGACGTCATCGACCGGCCCTTCGGATCGGGGATGAGGTTCGTAAATGGCGACACCCTTGTCGCGCGAATTACACCCTGCCTTGAGAACGGAAAGACCGCATTCGTGGATTTCCTGGAGGATGATCAGGTTGGCTGGGGGTCGACCGAGTACATAGTCATGCGGCCGATGCCGCCGCTGCCCGAGGAATTCGGCTACTGCTTAGCTCGAAGTGAATCGTTTCGAGATTTTGCAATCCAGAGCATGACCGGCTCAAGTGGACGGCAACGGGTGCCTGCCGAATCGCTGTCACACTACTTGATCGCCGTTCCCGACGACGCGATCGCAGAGCAATTTGGACGCCTAGTACGCCCCATCTTCGCAAAGATTACCTCGGCGGCCCGACAGTCTCGTTCGCTGATCGCCCTCCGCGACACACTCCTGCCCAAACTGATCTCCGGCGAACTGCGCGTCAAAGCCGCGGAGAAGATCGTCGAGGCGGTGGCATGACCGACATCCCGTCCCGCGGCGAGTTGATCCTGTACCGCACCGAGGACGGGCGGAATGTGGTGCAGTTGCGGGTGGTCGACGGCACAGTGTGGTTGACCCAGGCCGAGATCGCGGCGCTGTTCGACACCACGCCGCAAAACGTCACCCAGCACCTCGGCACCATCTTCGGCGACGGCGAACTGGACGAGGCGGCAACTTGTAAGGATTTCTTACAAGTTCAGCAGGAGGGCACCCGATCGGTCCGGCGCTCTGTGAAAGCCTACAATCTCGACGCCATTCTGGCGGTCGGCTACCGGGTTCGCAGCCCGCGCGGCAGCCAGTTCCGGCGCTGGGCGACGACCGTGCTGCGCGACTATCTGGTCAAGGGATTCGTGCTCGACGATGTCCGGCTCAAGGAGCCCGGCGGCCTCGACTATTTCGACGAACTGCTGCGCCGCATCCGCGACATCCGCGCCTCGGAGAAGCGGTTCTATCAAAAACTACGCGACCTGTTCAAAGCCACCAGCGTCGACTACGACGGCACCGCCGAGACCGCCAAGGCGTTCTTCGCCACCATCCAGAACAAGTTGGTGTTCGCGGTCACCGGCCAGACCGCCGCCGAGCTGATCGTTGCCCGCGCCGATCCCGCCAAGCCGAACATGGCGCTGACCAGCTTTGGCGGCGACCGGGTGCGCAAGGCCGACGTTACGATCTCCAAGAATTACCTCGACGCCGAGGAGATCGAATCCCTCAATCGGCTCACCACGATGTTCCTCGACTTCGCCGAGGACCGCGCCTCGCGCCGGCAGGAGACCCGGATGGCCGACTGGATCGTCCAGACCGACCGCTTCCTGGCCTTCAACGAACGCGACGTCTTGCAGGGCAAGGGACGGATGTCGCACGAGCAGATGAGCGAGATCGCCCACGCCCGCTTTGACACTTTCGACGCCAACCGCCGCGCCGTCGAGGCGGCCGAAGCGGAGCAGGAGGAGGCCGAGGATTTGGCCAGGCTCGAAGCTGAGGCGAAGCTGCTGACCCCGAGGAAGCCCGAGCCGTGAGTAGCTTCACCGAATCCGTCGTCGAGGAGGCAGCGCTCGAATGGTTCGGTGGCCTCGGCTATGCCGTGCTGCATGGGCCGGAGATCGGCGCCGGTGAGCCGGCGGCCGAGCGTGACGGCTCCGGCTGCCGCGACGTGGTGCTGCAGGGGCGGCTGCGGGCGGCGCTGGCGCGGCTCAATCCTGAGCTGCCGGCCGAGGCACTGGAGGAGGCGCATCGCAAATTGATGCGGCTCGATGCTCCGACGCTGATCGAGCGCAACCGCGCCGTCCATCGCCTGCTGGTCGACGGCGTCACGGTCGAGTTTCGTCGGCCCGACGGTTCGATCGGTGGGGCGCAGGCGCGGGTGATCGATTTCGACCAGCCGGCGCAGAACGATTGGCTCGCGGTCAATCAGTTCACGGTCGCCGAAGGACAGCATCAGCGCCGGCCGGACGTGGTGGTGTTCGTCAACGGCCTGGCACTGGGGGTGATCGAGCTGAAGAACGCCGCCGACGCAGACGCCGACATCTGGGCGGCGTATCGCCAATTGCAGACCTATCAGGCGCAGATCCCGGCGCTGTTCGCCGCCAATGCCGTGCTGGTCGCCTCCGATGGCGCGCAGGCGCGGATCGGTTCGCTCGGCGCCGGGCGGGAATGGTTCAAGCCGTGGCGCACCATCACCGGCCGCGATCAGCCGACCGGGCTCGCCGAATTGCAGGTGCTGCTGGAAGGCGTGTTCGACAAGCGGCGGTTTCTCGACCTCTTGCGCTACTTCATCGTGTTCGAGACGTTCGAGGACGGCAAGCTGGTGAAGAAGATCGCCGGCTATCACCAGTTTCATGCCGTCAACGTCGCGCTGGAGGAGACGCTGCGGGCCGCGATCCCGGCGCAGAGCTGGCACAAGGCGCAGGGCTTTGCCGAAGAGAACGGCCACTATCACGCCGGGCCGATGCCGGGCGGCGCCGAGGGCGACCGCCGCGTCGGCGTGGTGTGGCACACCCAAGGCTCCGGCAAGAGCCTGACGATGGCGTTCTATGCCGGCCGCGTGATCCTCGCGCCGGAGATGGAAAATCCGACCATCGTGGTGCTGACCGACCGCAACGATCTCGACGAGCAGTTGTTCGGCACCTTCGCACGCTGCCGCGAGCTGTTGCGCCAGTTGCCGGTGCAAGCCGAGGATCGCGCCGATCTGCGCGCGAAGCTTAAGGTCGACGTTGGCGGCGTGGTGTTCACCACCATCCAAAAATTCTTTCCGGAAGAGAAGGGCGACCGTCACCCGGTGCTGTCGGAGCGTCGCAACATTGTAGTGATCGCCGACGAAGCCCACCGCAGCCAGTACGATTTCGTCGACGGCTTCGCCCGCCACATGCGCGATGCGCTGCCGCACGCCTCGTTCATCGGCTTCACCGGCACGCCGATCGAGCAGACCGACGCCAACACCCGCGCGGTGTTCGGCGACTACATCAGCGTCTACGACATCCAGCGCGCAGTGATCGACGGCGCCACGGTGCCGATCTATTACGAAAGCCGGCTCGCCAAGCTCGAACTGAAAGCCTCCGAGCGCCCGCGGATCGATCCGGATTTCGAGGAGGCGACCGAAGGCGAGGAAGTCGAGCGCAAGGAGAGGCTCAAGAGCCGCTGGGCGCAGCTCGAAGCGGTGGTCGGTTCGGAGAACCGGGTCGCGCTGGTCTCTCGCGATCTGGTCGAGCATTTCGAGGCGCGGCTGTCGTCGATGGACGGCAAGGCGATGGTGGTGGTGATGAGTCGCCGCATCGCCGTGGCGCTGTACGATGCCATCGTTCGGCTGCGGCCGGATTGGCACAGCGATGACGACGCGACCGGCGCGATGAAGATCGTGATGACTGGATCGGCGTCCGATCAGATCGACTGGCAGCCGCACATCCGCAGCAAGAAGCGGCGCGAGGATCTGGCCGAGCGGTTTCGCGACGCCAAGGACCCGTTCAAGCTGGTGATCGTCCGCGACATGTGGCTCACCGGCTTCGACGCGCCGAGCCTGTCGACGATGTATCTCGACAAGCCGATGCGCGGCCACGGCCTGATGCAGGCGATCGCGCGGGTCAACCGGGTGTTCAAGGACAAGCCGGGCGGTCTGGTGGTCGACTATCTCGGTCTCGCCGAGGAATTGCGGCAGGCGCTGGTCACCTACACCGAAGCCGGCGGCACCGGCCGCACGGCGCTGGACCAGGACGAAGCGGTCGCGGTGATGCTGGAGAAATACGAGGTCTGCCGCGGCCTGTTCCACGGTTTAGACTGGTCGTATTGGCTGAGCGGCAGTCCGGCCCAACGGATCACGCTGCTTCCGGCCGCGCAGGAGCACATCCTCGCTCAGGACAACGGCAAGGCCCGGTTGATTCAAGCGGTGGACGAATTGTCGAAGGCGTTTGCGCTCGCGGTGCCCCACGCCGAAGCGATCCAGATCCGCGACGACGTCGGCTTCTTCCAGGCGGTGCGCGCCGTGCTCTCCAAGAACGAGACCGGCGAGCGTAAGAGCAGCGAGGACATCGACCACGCCATCCGCCAGATCGTGTCGCGGGCGATGGTGTCGGACAAGGTCGTCGACATCTTCGCCGCCGCCGGCCTGAAGAAGCCGGACATCTCGATTCTGTCCGACGAGTTCCTGGCCGACGTGCGGGCCATGCCGCAGCGGAATCTCGCGGTCGAGCTGCTGCAGAAGCTGCTGAAAGGCGAGATCAAAACCCGCTCACGCCGCAATCTGGTGCAGGCGCGGACGTTCTCCGAAATGCTGGAGCAGGCGCTGCGGCGATACCAAAATCGGGCGATCGAGACCGCCAAGGTTATCGAGGAACTGATTCAGCTCGCCAAACACATGCGCCAGGCCGCATTGCGTGGCGAAGCTCTCGGCCTCACCGACGACGAAGTAGCGTTCTATGATGCGCTGGAGACCAACGATAGCGCCGTCAAAGTGATGGGCGACAGCGCCCTGCGGACGATCGCCCGCGAACTGGTCGCCACCGTCCGCGCCAATGTGACGATCGACTGGACTGTCCGCGAGAACGTTCGCGCCAATTTGCGGGTGCTGGTGAAGCGTATCCTGCGCAAATACGGCTATCCGCCGGACAAGCAGGAGCAGGCCACGCAGACGGTGCTGGAGCAGGCCGCGAGGCTCAGCGAGGATTGGGAATTCGCTTAATCTCGCCGATGCGAGCATTTGGGTAGAGTGGCCCGAAAGTGCCTGCTGATCAGATGTGCCTCGATCTACGCAGTTGCCGGCGCTCTTCGGATTCCCGTTTGCGTTTCGGTGCCGGCGATCAGGCGGGTCAGCGCGTCGGAGGGGATGGCGGGGCTGAACAGGTAGCCCTGCATCTGCTGGCAGCCGAGCTTGCGCAGCAGCTCGCGTTGTTCTGCGGTCTCGACGCCTTCGGCCAAGGTCGTCTTGTGGCCGGCGGCGGCGATCTTCGCGATCGCACGGATGATCATCGCCGATCCCGCTTCCTCGGTCAGGGTGTCGACGAAGCTCTTGTCGATCTTGATCTTGTCGATCGGGAAGCGGTGCAGATAGCTCAGCGACGAATAACCGGTGCCGAAATCGTCGAGCGCGATCTTGACGCCGAGGGCGCGGAGCTGGTTGAGGACAGCCAGCGTCGACTCGGTGTCCTGTAGCAGCAGGGCTTCGGTGATCTCCAGCTCCAACCTGTCGGCCGACAGCCCGGTCCGCGCCAGCGTGGCGGCGACCTTGAGCGGGAAGGTCGAGCGGCGGAATTGGATCGGCGATACGTTCACGGCGACCGTCATGGTCGCGGGCCAGCCGACCGCAATGGCGCAGGCCTGATCCAGCACCCATTCGCCCAGCTCTTCGATCAGTCCGATGTCCTCGGCGAGCGGAATGAACTCGGCCGGCGAGACGAAGCCGCGCACCGGATGCTTCCACCGCAGCAGTGCCTCGCAGCCGGCGACCGTGCCGGAATTCAGATCGACCAGCGGTTGGAAGTGCAGTTGGAAGTCTCGCTCGGCGACGGCGCGCTTCAGCTCGGTCGCCAGTTCGTGGCGAGCCTTGGCCTTGACGTCCATATCGGGGATGAAGAACCGATAGGTGTGGCGCCCTTCGGACTTCGCGGCGTACAGCGCAAGGTCGGCCTTGGCGATCAGTTCGTCGAGTTCGGCGCCGTGCTCCGGCGCCAGTGCGATGCCGATGCTGGCATCGAGCGAGACCTCGTCGTCGGCGCAGTCGAAGCTGTCGCGCAACGTGCGCTGCAGCTTGGAGACCAATTCGCGGACCGCGCCGGCGTCGGTCGTCACCACGGCGAACTCGTCGCCGCCGAGCCGGGCGACGTAGTCGTTCGCTCCGACGCAGCCCTGCAGCCGCTCGGCGATCGACCTCAGAAGCTGATCGCCGACCGGATGGCCGAGCGTGTCGTTGACGATCTTGAACTCGTCGATGTCGATGTAGATCAATGCCAGCCGATCGCCCGGCTCGAGCACGTCGAGCGCCTCGCCGAGATGATCGCGGAACGACGACCGGTTCGGCAGTCCGGTCAGTTCGTCGAAATGGGCGAGGTGGTGGATACGGGAGTCGGCGCGTTTGCGCTCGGTGACCTCTTCGTGGGTGGTGACCCAGCCGCCGCCCTGGATCGGCTCATTGATCACGAGGATGGTTCGGCCGTCCGCGAGCTCGACCTCGAATTTGCGCCCCGTGTCGCGGTGGTTATTGGCAAGGTACGAATAGCGGCTGATGAGCTGCGGATCATGCCCGGCCTGCACCATCAGCGCGATCAGGTCAGCGCCGGTGAGACCCGGCTTCACGGCGTCCGCGGGAAGCCGATAGATTTCGAGGTAGCGCCGGTTGTGCAGCAGCAGCCGGCCCTCGGCGTCGAACAACGACAGCCCCTGGGTCATGTTGTCGACCGCGATGCTGTAGCGTTGGCGCAGATCGGTCTGATGCCGGATGATGTTGCGGCCGAGCTGGAACAGCACCACCGCGACGGCAAGTCCGGTCGCCAGCGCGATCGACAGGATCGTCCGCAATTCGTGCCACCACGCCGCCAGCGCGCCATCCACCGATCGCGACACCACGACGACGATCGGCTGCTTGCTCAGCGCCCGCGCCGCCGCGATTCGTTCGCTGCCGTCGAACGGGCTGATGATTCGCCGCGAAGTGCTGACTCGGCTGAACAGCGGCTTGAGATCGGAATTCAGGTAGTTCTCGCCGATCGACGAGGCGAAGCGGGGCCACCGCGTCACCAGGGCACCTCCGCTGGTGAACACCGCGATCGTCGCGTCGCTGCCGAGCGCCAGCGACGACGCCAGAGTCTCGTGCCAGGCTGTGGGGATGGTGCGTGTCAGAATCCCCGAGGTCTGTTTGGTCGGACCACGAAGCCGCTTGACCAGCGCCAGCGTCCAGCCACCGAGCACCGGATCGCGCACGAATTCGACCTGCTTCTCGTCGCGCTCATCGTCGGAGATCCAGCGCTGAAAATTGTGGTCGGTGCCGATCTGAACCGGCGGCACCGGCCAGCTCCGCGACGTATTGATCAACGCGCCGTCGGAGCCGAACAGGTCGAACTCGCCGAGCTCCGCTGCCTTCAGCGACAACAGCGTGTGGCTGGTCCGCGATTTGGCCAGCGGGAAAGTGTTTTCAAGCGATGCGGCTGTCTCGCTCTGGTCGATGTTGAGAGCCTCGAAGGAGCGGTCGAATTGGCGCGAGAGCAACAGCGCGGTGTTGCGGAGTTCGCGCTCGGTATTGCGCAGCACACGCTCGCGGCTGTCCATGACCATCCAGCCGGTGACCATTGCGATCGCGGCGCCGAGCAGAACGCCGCTGACGACGATGCCGCGCACCGAGACGTTTCGCGGTCCGTGCAGCAGGCCTTCCGCTCCTGCGTCCCATCCAATTCGTCGCATTGATCACCCCGGCAGGCATCGTCAATGCGAGCTTTTTACCGGCCGGAGATGGACATCTGGTTAGTACAGATACGAGCAGCCGTTGTGGGCGACAGCTACGGTCAGGCCGATTCGGCGTTGGTTTTGGTACGTTGGCGTTCGGTTTTGCCCGCAAACGCAATCATCGGTTTTGTTTTCGGAGAAATTGCAATCAGTGGAGGCAATCTCGCTCGGAAATTGTTCACCAGCACGCACGAATGTGCGGCCGATACGGGTGCGAGGAATCGTTCGCGAATTGGCGATCTGCGGTCAAATGGTGGGCGGCGAGAGATTCGAACTCCCGACCCTCTCGGTGTAAACGAGATGCTCTAACCAGCTGAGCTAGCCGCCCGGACGCCAAGCATGAAGCGCTTTCGCAAGAGCGCATTTAGCCGGTCGAAGCAGGAATGCGCAAGCGACCGCCTGTTCTAAGCCTGCTGCTCGAAGATCGTTGCCAGATGCACGATGGTGCGGACTGCGGCTTCCATGTCCTGGCGGCTGACCCATTCCAGCCGGGAGTGGAAGGCGTGCTCGCCGGCGAACACGTTGGGGCAGGGCAGCCCCATGAACGACAGCCGGGCGCCGTCGGTGCCGCCCCTGATCGCGGCGGTGACCGGCGTCAGGCCGGCGCGTCGGATCGCCTCGCGGGCGTTCTCGACCAGTTCGGGATGGCGGTCGAGCACCTGCTTCATGTTGCGGTATTGCGGCTGGATCTCGATCTTGGCGCGCGAGCGCGGGTAATCCAGCATCACCTCTTCGACGATGCTCTGCAGCAGCGTCTCCTTGTCCTTCAGCCCCGCTTCGGTGAAGTCTCGAACGATGAAGCCGAGGGTGGTCTTTTCCAGCGCGCCGCTGATTCCGATCGGGTGAAGAAAGCCCTCGCGGCCTTCGGTGGTCTCCGGCGAACAGCCGGTCTTGGGCAGCCGTTCGACGATCGCTGCGGCGATTTTGATGGCGTGCTCGATCTTGCCCTTGGCGAATCCCGGATGGGCGCTGACGCCCTCGATCGTGATCACCGCACTGTCGGCCGAGAAAGTTTCGTCCTCGATGTGCCCGGCGCTTTCGCCGTCCATCGTGTAGGCAAAATCAGCGCCGAGCTTTTTCAAATCGACCTTGTCGACGCCGCGGCCGATTTCCTCGTCCGGGGTGAACAGGATCTTGAGCGTGCCGTGCTCGATCTCCGGGTGCGCCAGGAGGAATCGCGCCGCATCCATGATCTCGGCGATGCCGGCCTTGTTGTCGGCGCCGAGCAGGGTGGTGCCGTCGCTGGTGACGATGTCGTGGCCGATCTGCTCCGACAGCGCCGGGTGCTCGGCGCGCCGAATCACCTGTGAGGAATCACCCGGCAGGATGATGTCGCCGCCCTGATAGTCCTTCCAGACCTGCGGTTTGACGCCCGCACCTGAACAATCGGGTGAAGTGTCCATATGGGCGCAGAAGCAGATCACCGGGACATTCGGCTTGGCGGTGGTCGCGGGAATCGTCGCGTAGACATAGCCGTGGTGGTCGAGATGAGCGTCGACGAGCCCCAGTTCGCGCAGCTCCTGCGCCAGCAGCGTGCCGAGATTCTTCTGCTTCTCGGTCGAGGGGCAGGTGTCGGAGGCCGGGTCCGACTGGGTGTCGATCGTGACGTAGCGGAGGAAGCGCTCCAGCACGGTGAAGTCGAAGTCGATTGCGGTCACGTCCGAACTCCCTGCAGGCTCGCAAACACCGCGGCATGGCGTTCAAGCGCGTTCGGTCGCGAGCTTTGCTGTTGATATCCCGTCCTGGCTTGCCGCGCGACCCGCAGCCGGGCCACGGCTGGGGGGACAAAAAAGAAACGGCAGGCGGGGCGGATGCCCAAGCCTGCCGTTCTTCAATCTGAACTGGAGCTGGTTCCAATCGACTTGGAAACCGGCCCCAGCGCCGCGCGGGACGAGCTTTGTCCACGCGTCCGAAAAACCGGAAACGCGCGAACCAATGACCCCGGAAGCAGGATCAGATCGCTTCCTTGAGCTCCTTGGCGGCGCGGAACGCCACCTTCTTGCTGGCCTTGATCTGGATCTGCTCGCCAGTGGCCGGGTTGCGGCCCATGCGGGCGGCGCGCTTGCGGACCTGGAGGATGCCGAGGCCGACGATGCGGATGCGCTCGCCCTTCTTCAGGTGCTTGGTGATGCGGGTCACCATGTCGCCGAGGATAGCCTCGGTCTGCTTCTTGGACAGCTCGTGCTCTTCGGCGAGCGCGGCTGCGAGATGCTTCAGGGTCACCGTTGCCGGCGTTGCGGTTTTGGCAACTGCTTTCTTCGCCATATAGCCCTCCTGCTGTGTGTGGCGGCTTAGAAACTAAGACGTAGCAGGGCTTAGATGATTCGGGTGGGCGCTGCCTACGCCGTTTGCCCCGTAAACAGCGCATTATTTGCATTGGCGCGCTGAAAAATGCCGACATTAAAGGATAAATGCAAAGCTGTGCACGAGAATGGGAATCTCTGCCTCAAGCCGCTTGACTTGGGAGTGCGCTCCCTTTAATCGACCGCCTGCGCGGTTGATGCAAACCACGCGGGAGTAGCTCAGTTGGTTAGAGCGCCGGCCTGTCACGCCGGAGGTCGCGGGTTCGAGCCCCGTCTCTCGCGCCATTTCGCCCAAGGGGCGTTTGGCGATCCTGCGCGTTACCCCGAAATAAGCTCGACCGAACTGGATCCGTCTCAGGCCTAATTGCGCTGTTCGTTCCGCGTTGGTGCTGTCGACGATGCGGCCGCGCGACCTGCGTTGGCGCTTTCGTTCGTTGGGGCTGGTGAGCTTGAGGGAGAAGGGGGCGCAGGTGTGCGCTTCTCGGCCAGGCGCCCTCGGGACATCGTGTCGTCACAGAACAGGGGTGTCGTCACAGAAGGAGGCAGCTTGGCTGCCGCCTTCTCAACCATGTGTGACTGCTGATGCGTCGAGAGCGAGCCGCGGTTATCTCACCGTCGACCGACCCGAGTCGGTGAGGGTGATCTGCTTGGTGGCCTTGATCACCTGAGCGGTCTGGCTGTCGGGAGCGGTGGTTCTGGCCGTAATTCCGATCACGGCGACGCTGATACCGGCAACGAGGGCCACCACCACGATCTTCAGGTGGGTCGCACGATCCGCTGAATGCAAAGAGTGGTTCATCGCTGCCTCCCCGCGGCTGTTGTTGTTGCCGCGTTGACGAGCCGACGATAGCCTTACGTGTGTTTCAGGATCGTTTCGCCGGTTCCGAAAAGGGTTTCGTGCGATGGCCGTATGGTTTCCGTTTGGTTGATGTGACTCGCGCACTGTGCTGAATGATGAGTCACGAATTCGTGCTGCTAAAGACGTAGAAGCGTGCATATGCCTCGGAGTTGCCACAGCTTGGCTTGCGCCCCCTGTTGCACTGCGCTAAGCGGTAGAACAATTCAAATGCGAACGAGTCTGCGGCAGCACAACGGGCCGCGGGGTTAGGGAGCGGGTGATGAGCGGCATTCTGTCTAACTATCTGCCAATCGTCGTTTTTATCATCGTTGCCGCCGGCTTGAGCTTCGTCCTTCTGGTCGCTCCGTTCGCGGTGGCGTATCAGCAGCCGGACCCGGAAAAGCTCTCGGCTTATGAATGCGGATTCAACGCTTTCAGCGATGCCCGCATGAAATTCGACGTCCGATTTTATCTTGTCGCCATTCTGTTCATCATCTTCGATCTCGAAGTCGCGTTTCTGTTTCCGTGGGCCGTGGCCTTCGGCAAGCTCGGCGCGACCGGCTTCTGGTCGATGATGGTGTTTCTCGGCGTCCTGACGGTCGGCTTCGCCTACGAGTGGAAGAAGGGCGCGCTGGAATGGGATTGAGGCCTGAGACGATGCAGCCGACACCGTCGCAACATCCGATCGGCGCGCAGCCGCTGATCTCTCGGCCGGCTACCGGCATCATCGACCCCCGCACCGGCAAGCCGATTGGGGCCGACGATCCGTTCTTTCTCAATGTCAGCCGCGAATTGTCCGACAAGGGCTTCTTCGTTGCCGCGACCGATGATCTGATCACCTGGGCGCGCACCGGCTCGCTGATGTGGATGACCTTCGGGTTGGCCTGCTGCGCAGTCGAAATGATTCAGCTTTCGATGCCGCGCTACGACGCCGAGCGTTTCGGCTTCGCGCCGCGCGCTTCGCCGCGGCAGTCGGACGTGATGATCGTCGCCGGCACGCTGACCAACAAGATGGCTCCGGCGCTCCGCAAGGTTTACGACCAGATGCCCGAGCCGCGCTACGTGATCTCGATGGGATCCTGCGCCAACGGCGGGGGCTACTATCACTATTCGTATTCCGTGGTGCGCGGCTGCGACCGCATCGTTCCGATCGACATCTACGTGCCCGGCTGTCCGCCCACCGCCGAAGCGCTGCTGTACGGCATGATGCTGCTGCAGAAGAAAATCCGGCGAACCGGCACTATCGAACGCTGAAGAAGGCTGTTTCATGGACGACAACGGGCTCGACACCCTGGGTCAGACGATCGTCGGCGCGTTGCCGGGCGTCGCGACCGGTCATTCGGTTGCGTTCGGCCAGCTCACGCTGACGGTCGATGCCGGCAAGATCGTGGAGACGATGCGGACGCTGCGCGACGACCCGCGCTTCCGTTTCATCGGCTTCATCGACATGACCGCGGTCGACTATCCCGGCCGCGCGCAGCGGTTCGAGATCGTCTATCATCTGCTGTCGCCGAAGCTGAACGAGCGGATCCGGGTGAAGGCGGAGGTCGGCGAGACGACGCTGGTGCCGTCGATCATCGACGTGTTTCCCGGCGCCGACTGGTTCGAGCGCGAGGCTTACGACCTGTACGGCATCATCATCACCGGCCATCCCGACATGCGCCGGCTGCTGACCGATTACGGCTTCGAAGGGCATCCGCTGCGCAAGGATTTTCCGCTCACCGGTTTCGTCGAGGTCCGCTACGACGACGACCAGAAGCGGGTGATCTACGAGCCGGTCCGGCTCAATCAGGAATTCCGCAAGTTCGACTTCCTATCTCCCTGGGAAGGCGCTGACTATCCGGTCCTTCCCGGAGACGAGAAGGCGGGAGTGAAGTCGTGATGACGTTCGCTGCTCGTTGTTCGCTACTCGCTTTGATGCGGAGCCCGCTCCATGGCTGACGTCGCCGCCACTGACGCGCCCAGCGTCCGCAACTTCACGATCAATTTCGGTCCGCAGCATCCGGCGGCGCACGGCGTGCTTCGGCTGGTGCTGGAGCTCGACGGCGAAGTGGTCGAGCGGGTCGATCCGCACATCGGTCTGCTTCATCGCGGCACCGAGAAGCTGATCGAGCAGAAGACCTATCTGCAGGCGATTCCGTATTTCGATCGGCTCGACTACGTCTCGCCGATGAATCAGGAGCACGCGTTCTGTCTGGCAGTCGAAAAGCTGCTCGGCATCACCGTGCCGCGCCGCGCGCAATTGATCCGCGTCCTGTACGCCGAGATCGGCCGCATTCTGTCGCATATGCTCAACGTCACCACCCAGGCGATGGACGTCGGCGCTTTGACGCCGCCGCTGTGGGGTTTCGACGAGCGCGAAAAGCTGATGATGTTCTACGAGCGCGCCTCCGGCAGCCGGATGCACGCGGCATACTTCCGCGTCGGTGGCGTGCATCAGGATCTGCCGCCGAAGCTGATCGACGATATCGACGCCTGGTGCGACGCTTTCCCCCCGGTGATCGACGATCTCGACCGGCTGCTCAGCGACAATCGCATCTTCAAGCAGCGCAACGTCGATATCGGCGTGGTGACGCTCGAACAGGCCTGGGCTTGGGGCTTCTCGGGCGTGATGGTGCGCGGCTCCGGCGCGGCCTGGGACTTGCGCAAGGCGCAGCCCTACGAGTGCTACGCCGAGATGGATTTCGACGTGCCGATCGGCAAGAACGGCGACTGCTACGATCGCTACCACATCCGTATGGAAGAGATGCGGCAGTCGGCTCGGATCATGAAGCAGTGCATCGCCAAGCTGCGCGAGCCGGCCGGGCAGGGGCCGGTGGTGGTCGACGATCACAAGATCTTCCCGCCGCGCCGCGGTGAGATGAAGCGCTCGATGGAAGCGCTGATCCATCACTTCAAGCTGTACACCGAAGGCTTCCACGTTCCGGCCGGCGAAGTCTATGCCTCGGTCGAGGCGCCGAAGGGTGAGTTCGGCGTGTATCTGGTGTCGGACGGCACCAACAAGCCGTACAAGTGCAAGATCCGGGCGCCGGGTTTCGCCCATCTGCAGGCGATGGATTTCCTCAGCCGCGGCCATCTGCTGGCCGACGTCTCGGCGATCCTCGGCTCGCTCGACATCGTGTTCGGAGAGGTCGATCGGTGAACGTCCCCGAGCCCATCCAGTTCGATCGCGCGACCGGCGCGCTCGAGGGCGCAGGCGCCCTGGAGCGTGCGGCGGCGTGTGCGCTGGTGATGGGCGCCCGGGTGTCGTCGACCTTTTCGTATCGCGGTTACAACGCCGCGGCCAACCTGATGCGGAAGGCGCTCCCGGAGCGCGATATCGCGATCAAGCTCAATCCCGATGCGACCTTCGTGTTCCCTTATGGCGACGGCTATTGGAGCAAGTTGCTGCAGCGCGACTACGATTACGAGATCGAGCTGGACCTGCTGTTCCGCGATGCGTCCGACGTCGACTACACGCTGATCGATTGCGGCGCCAATTACGGGTACTGGTCGATCCTGGTGTCGAGCGCGCCGTTCGGTGCGCACCGCACACTGGCGATCGAGCCGTCGAGCCAGAACTTCGCGCGCCTGGCGCACAATGCCAAGATCAACGGCGATCGGTTTTCGGTGATGAAATGCGCGGTCGGTGCCGCGCGGGGCACCGCCAGGCTGTCCGGCTCCAAGCACGAAGCGTTCAGCATCGTCGGTCGTGCCGATGCGGACGGTGAGGACGTGGCGGTGATCCGGCTCGACGACCTGATCGATGACGGCCATCTGCCGGCCGGCGGCAAGTACATCGTCAAGCTCGACGTCGAGGGGGTCGAGATCGACGCGATCCGCGGCGGACAGCGACTTCTCGCCGAAGACACCGCGATCCTGTGCGAAGAGCACGGTAGCGACCGCGGTCACACGGTTTCGCGCTACATCCTCGAAAATACGCCGCTGAAGCTGGTCGTGTACGACCCGCAAAGCAATCAATACGAGGCCGTGGTCGACCTCGGCATTCTCGACCGGATCAAGGTCGCGTCGAATGTCGGCTACAACGTGATCGGAACCGCGAGCGCGTTCTGGCACGCCCGTATCCAACACCTGAATGCGAGCGTTGCGAAGCGCTCGGCGAGAAACTGAGCATGTCCGTTCGTCGTCTGGCACCCAAAGAGCTGCAACCCGAGAGCTTCGCGTTCACCGCGGACAATCTCGCTTGGGCGCAGAAGGAAATCACCAAGTATCCGCCGGGCCGACAGTTCTCGGCGGTGATCGCCATCATGTGGCGCGCCCAGGAACAATGCGGCGGCTGGCTGCCGGAAGCGGCGATCCGCACCGTCGCCGACATGCTGCAGATGCCGCATATCCGGGCGCTGGAAGTGGCGACCTTCTACACGATGTTTCAGCTCAACCCGGTCGGCAAGAAAGCCCACGTCCAGGTCTGCGGCACCACGCCGTGTCGGCTGCGCGGCGCCGGCGAGCTGATCGAAGTTTGCAAGAACCGGATCCATCACGATCCGTTCCATCTGTCGGCCGACGGCGACTTCTCCTGGGAGGAGGTCGAGTGCGCCGGTGCCTGCGTGAATGCGCCGATGGTCCAGATCTGGAAAGATGTTTACGAGGATCTGACGCCGGAGACCTTGAACAAGGTGCTCGACGGCTTCGCTGCCGGCAATCCGCCGCAGCCGGGTCCGCAGAACGGCCGCCAGCACGCTGCGCCGATTACCGGTCCGACGACGCTGTTGAGCGGCGGGATTAACGTTTCGCCGGTCAACGCCAACGGGCCGTCGCTGACCGACGAGGAAGCCAAGCGGAGCGGGGCGGCGGCCAATGTGCAGGAGCGCCCGGCGCCGAAGCCGCCCGCCGCGGACTCTAGCGGTAAGAACACGCCATGACGATGATCGCCCCAGCGGGGGGCGCCGTCGCGGAAAGCGCGAAAGCCATGCCGACCCCAGTTTACATCCTGTTGCACGGGCTTGCCGCCGCAGCGTTCATATTTCTGCTGCAGCGCTACGCGCTCGGTGCGACACTCCAATCGAGCCTGATCTGGGCGCTGACCTTCGGGGGTTGCGCGGCCGGGCTCGCTCACATGCAATCGAAACGCTGACAGGGAACGCCGCAAGCCATGCTGGACGACAAGGACCGCATCTTCCGGAACCTGTACGGTCTCGACGACTGGACGCTGAAGGGCGCGCGCCGTCGCGGCGCGTGGGAAGGCACCAAGGCGATCATCGACAAGGGCCGCGACTGGATCATCAACGAGATGAAGGCGTCGGGCCTGCGCGGCCGTGGCGGCGCCGGGTTTCCGACCGGCCTGAAATGGTCGTTCATGCCGAAGGACAACGCCGACGGCCGCCCGAGCTATCTGGTGGTCAATGCCGACGAGTCCGAGCCCGGCACCTGCAAAGACCGCGAGATCATGCGCCACGACCCGCACACGCTGGTCGAAGGTTGTCTGCTCGCCGGCTGCGCGATGGGCGCCCACACCGGTTACATCTATGTCCGCGGCGAGTTCATCCGCGAGCGCGAGCGGCTGCAGGCGGCGATCGATCAGGCTTACGAGGCCAAGCTGATCGGCAAGGACAATGTCCACGGCTATCCGTTCGACCTCTACGTCGCTCACGGTGCCGGCGCCTACATCTGCGGTGAAGAGACTGCGCTGCTCGAAAGCCTCGAGGGCAAGAAGGGGCAGCCGCGGCTGAAGCCGCCGTTCCCGGCGAATGTCGGTCTGTTCGGCTGCCCGACCACCGTGAACAACGTCGAGTCGATCGCGGTCGCGCCCGACATCCTGCGCCGCGGCGCTGCGTGGTTCTCTTCGATCGGCCGTGCCAACAACGTCGGCACCAAGCTGTACGGCATCTCCGGTCACGTCAACGCGCCCTGCGTCGTCGAGGACGCGATGGGCATCCCGTTCCGTGAACTGATCGAAAAGCATGCCGGCGGCATCCGTGGCGGCTGGGACAATCTGCTCGCGATCATTCCCGGCGGCGCATCGTGCCCGCTGATCCCGGCGGCGGACTGCCAGGAGCTGATCATGGACTTCGACGGCACCCGTGCGGTGAAGTCGAGCTTCGGCACCGCCGGCGTGATCGTGATGGACAAATCGACCGACGTCGTCGCCGCCATCGCGCGCATCAGCTACTTCTTCAAGCACGAAAGCTGCGGCCAGTGCACGCCGTGCCGCGAAGGCACCGGCTGGATGTGGCGCGTGCTCGACCGGATGGTGCACGGCCGCGCCCACAAGCGCGAGATCGACATGCTGCTGGAAGTGACCAAGCAGGTCGAAGGCCACACCATCTGTGCGCTCGGCGATGCCGCGGCCTGGCCGATCCAGGGCCTGATCCGCGCCTTCCGCCCCGAGATCGAGCGCCGTATCGACGATTTCTCGCGCAAGGCCACGCTCGACGATCAGGGCGTGCTCGATCCGGCGCACATGCAAGCGGCGGAGTGACTGCCATGATCAAGATCATCGTCGACGGCAAGGAAGTCGAAGTTCCGCCGGAGTACACGCTGCTGCAGGCCTGTGAGTCCGCCGGCGCCGAGATTCCGCGGTTCTGTTACCACGAGCGGCTGTCGATCGCCGGCAACTGCCGGATGTGTCTGGTCGAGCTGAAGGGCACGCCGAAGCCCGTGGCGAGCTGCGCCTGGGGCGTGCGCGATTGCCGTCCGGGCCCGAACGGCGAGCCGCCGGAAATCTCGACCAAGTCGCCGATGGTCAAGAAGGCCCGCGAAGGCGTGATGGAGTTCCTGCTGATCAACCATCCGCTCGACTGCCCGATCTGCGATCAGGGTGGCGAATGCGATCTGCAGGACCAGGCGATGGGCTACGGCGTCGATCAGAGCCGGTTCGCCGAGAATAAGCGCGCGGTCGAGGACAAGTATCTCGGCGTGCTGGTCAAGACCTCGATGACCCGCTGCATCCAGTGCACCCGCTGCGTGCGCTTCGCGGCGGAGATCTGCGGTGTGCCGGAGATGGGCGCGATCGGCCGCGGCGAGGACATGGAGATCACTACCTATCTCGAAAAGGCGCTGACTTCCGAGCTGCAGGGCAATCTGGTCGATATCTGCCCGGTCGGTGCGCTGACGTCGAAGCCCTATGCCTTCGCGGCGCGCCCTTGGGAGCTGGGCAAGACCCAGTCGATCGACGTGATGGACGGCGTCGGCTCGGCGATCCGGGTCGACACCCGCGGCCGCGAAGTGATGCGGATCCTGCCGCGCGTCAACGAGGCGATCAACGAGGAGTGGATCTCCGACAAGACCCGCCACGTCGTCGACGGCCTGCGCACCCAGCGGCTCGACCGGCCCTACGTTCGCGAGGGCGGCAAGCTGAAGCCGGCGAGCTGGCCGCAGGCATTCGCCGCGATCAAGGCCAAGCTCGACGGCACCTCGGCCAAGAAGATCGGCGCCATCGCCGGCGATCTGGCCGCGGTCGAAGAGATGTTCGCGCTGAAGCAGCTTCTCGCCAAGCTCGGCTCGGACAACATCGCGGCGCAGAACGTTGCTGCCTTCGATCCGAAGGCCGGACGCGCCAGCTACATCTTCAACCCCGGCATCGTCGGCATTGAACAGGCCGACGCGGTGCTGATCATCGGCTCCGATCCGCGCAAGGAGGCGGCGATCCTCAACGCCCGCATCCGCAAGCGCTGGCGCGCCAGCGGCATGCCGATCGGCGTAATCGGGGATAGAGCCGATCTGACTTACGGCTACGATTATCTCGGCGCCGGCACCGACACGCTGAACGATCTGATTGCCGGCAAGCATGCTTTCGCCGAGACGCTGAAGAACGCCAAGAAGCCGATCATTCTGGTCGGGGCCGCGGCGACCGCGCGGCGCGACGGCCCGGCGATCCTGTCGCTGGCGGCCAAGCTCGCCGCCGATGTCGGAGCGCTCGACGACGGTTGGAACGGCTTTGCGGTGCTGCATCCGGCGGCTTCCAGCGTCGGTGCGCTGGACATCGGCTTCGTGCCGGGCAAGGGCGGCCTGGGGGCGGCGGAGATGACGACCGCCGGCGGCGTCGACGTGCTGTTCTCGCTCGGCGCTGATGAAATCAAGGTGCCGGACGGGGCGTTCGTGGTCTACATCGGCACCCACGGTGACCGCGGCGCGCACCGCGCCGACGTGATCCTGCCGGGCGGAGCCTACACCGAGAAGTCGGGCATCTACGTCAACACCGAAGGCCGGGTGCAGATCGCTGGGCGGGCATCATTCCCGCCGGGCGATGCGCGCGAGGACTGGGCGATCCTGCGAGCGCTGTCGGAAGCGCTCGGCGCCAAGCTGCCCTACGACTCGCTGGCGGCGCTGCGCAAGGCGCTGTTCGCCGAGGTGCCGCATCTGATGCGGGTCGACCAGATCGAGGCCGGCGATCCGGCCGATGTGCGCAAGCTGGCGGGCGCCGGCGGCAGCGTCGAAAAGACGCCGTTCAAGCCGGTGATCGCCGATTTCTACATGACCAACCCGATCGCGCGGGCGTCCGCGGTGATGGCGGAATGTTCCCGCCTGGCGTCGGGGCAATTGCTGACGGCGGCGGAGTAGGCGGGACCCATGGCTGAATTCTTCGCGACCAACCTGTGGCCGCTGCTCGTTGTGCTCGGGCAGAGCGTGCTGCTGTTGGTCATCCTCCTGATCGCGATCGCCTACATCCTGCTCGCCGATCGTAAGATCTGGGCGGCGGTGCAGATCCGGCGCGGCCCGAACGTTGTCGGGCCATGGGGCCTGCTGCAGTCGTTCGCCGACCTTTTGAAGTTCGTGCTCAAGGAGCCGACGGTTCCGGACGGAGCCAATAAGGGCCTGTTCCTGCTCGCACCGCTGGTGACCTGCGTTCTGGCGCTGGCGGCCTGGGCGGTGATCCCGGTCAACGCGGGCTGGGTGATCGCCGACATCAATGTCGGCGTGCTGTACATCCTCGCAGTGTCGTCACTGTCGGTCTACGGCATCATCATGGCCGGCTGGTCGTCGAACTCGAAGTATCCGTTCCTGGCCGCGCTGCGCTCGGCCGCGCAGATGGTGTCCTACGAGGTCTCGATCGGTTTCGTGGTGATCTGCGTTCTGCTGTGCGTCGGCTCGCTGAACCTGACGGCGATCGTCGAGGCGCAGGACGGCAAATGGGGCATGCTCGGCTGGTACTGGCTGCCGCTGTTCCCGATGTTCGTGGTGTTCTACGTGTCGGCGCTGGCCGAGACCAACCGCCCGCCGTTCGATCTCGTCGAAGCGGAATCGGAATTGGTCGCCGGTTTCATGGTCGAATACTCGTCGACCCCGTATCTGCTGTTCATGCTCGGCGAATACGTGGCCATCGTCACGATGTGCGCGATGGGCACGATCCTGTTTCTCGGCGGATGGCTGCCGCCGGTGCCTTACGCGCCCTTCACCTGGGTGCCCGGCATCGTCTGGTTCTCGCTGAAGCTGCTGTTCATGTTCTTCCTGTTCGCCATGGCGAAGGCGATCGTGCCGCGTTACCGCTACGACCAGTTGATGCGGTTGGGCTGGAAGGTGTTCCTGCCGCTGTCGCTGGCGATGGTGGTGATCGTGGCGGCCGTTCTGCAGTTCGCCGGCCTGGCACCGAAATGAGGCTTCGATGAACGTCACCGCTACCGCCCGTTCGCTGCTTCTGACCGAATTCGTATCGGCGTTCTTTCTCGCCATGCGCTACTTCTTCAGACCGAAGCGGACGATCAATTATCCTTTCGAGAAGAATCCGATCTCGCCGCGGTTCCGCGGCGAGCACGCGCTGCGCCGCTATCCCAACGGCGAAGAGCGCTGCATCGCCTGTAAGCTGTGCGAGGCGATCTGCCCGGCGCAGGCGATCACCATCGAGGCCGGTCCGCGGCGCAACGACGGCACCCGCCGCACCGTGCGCTACGACATCGACATGGTGAAGTGCATCTATTGCGGGTTCTGCCAGGAGGCATGCCCGGTCGACGCGATCGTCGAGGGGCCGAACTTCGAGTTCGCCACCGAGACCCGCGAAGAGTTGTACTACGACAAGGCCCGCCTGCTGGCCAATGGCGATCGCTGGGAACGCGAAATCGCCAAAGCCATCTCCCTCGACGCGCCGTACCGGTGAGCTGACGCCATGTCGATGCCCGTTCTGTTCTTCTATCTCTACGCCGGGGTGGCGATAGCCGCCGCAGTGATGGTCGTGGTCGCCCGCAACCCGGTGCACTCCGCGCTGTTTCTGATCCTGGTGTTCGTCAACGCCGCCGGCATGTTCGTGCTGATGGGCGCCGAATTCCTCGCGATGATTCTGATCGTGGTCTATGTCGGCGCCGTCGCGGTGCTGTTCCTGTTCGTGATCATGATGCTGGACGTCGACTACAGCCAGCTTCGCGAAGGCTTCCTCGAATATCTGCCGTTCGGCCTGTTGATCGGCTTCATCTTCCTGGCCGAGCTGCTGCTGCTGGCGGGGGGCTGGATGATCAGCCCGACCGTGACCAAGACGGTGACGGCGCCGATCCCGGCCGGCGTGTCCAATACCGAAGCTCTGGGGCTGGTGCTCTACACCCGCTACATCCACTACTTCCAGGTCTCGGGCATGATCCTGCTGGTCGCCATGGTCGGCGCGATCGTGCTGACGCTTCGCCACAAGAAGAAGGTCAAGCGGCAGGACATCTCCGCTCAGAACGCCCGCTCCAAGGAGACGGCGATGGCGATGCGCCACGTCAAACCGGGGCAGGGACTGTCCGACAACGATGCTGCGGAGTGGGTGCGATGAACGAGATCGGGCTCGGCCATTTTCTGTCGGTCGCCGCAGTGCTGTTCACGCTCGGCACGCTGGGCATCTTCCTGAACCGCAAGAACGTCATCATCATCCTGATGTCGATCGAGCTGATGCTGCTCGCCGTCAACATCAACCTGGTGGCCTTCTCGATCTACCTGAACGACATCGTCGGCCAGGTGTTCGCGCTGCTGGTTCTGACCGTCGCCGCCGCCGAGGCTGCAATCGGCCTGGCGGTGCTGGTGGTGTTCTTCCGCAACCGCGGCACGATCGCGGTGCAAGATATCAACTTGATGAAGGGCTAGGGCATGATCGGCAATCGATCGCGGATTGACGGCATCGTCCGGAGGCTGAAGGCGCGCGCATGATCCAGGCTATCGTATTTCTGCCGCTCGTCGGCGCGCTGATCGCCGCCGTCATTGCGCTGGTGGGCGCCCATGCCCGCAACCCGAGCGGCGACACCGTCGAGCATCACGACGATCACGGTCATGGCCACGATGCCCATGCGCACGCGGCGCACGGGCACGACGACCATGCGCACGACGACCATGCACACGACGATCACGCCCACGGCCCGACCGAACCGGCCGCAGCCGGCTCGCGGCTGGCCGAGATCGTCACCACCACGCTGCTGCTGATTTCCTGCGCGCTGGCCTGGGTGACGCTGGTGGAAGTCGGCTTCATGCACCACGATTCACGCGTGGCGTTGTTGCCGTGGATCAATTCCGGCGATCTGCAGGTCGCCTGGACACTGCGGGTCGACACGCTCACCGCCGTGATGCTGGTGGTGGTGACGACGGTGTCGTCGCTCGTCCATCTGTATTCGATCGGCTACATGCACGAAGACCCGCATCGCCCGCGGTTCTTCGGCTATCTGTCGCTGTTCACCTTCGCCATGCTGATGCTGGTGACCGCCGACAACCTGCTGCAACTGTTCTTCGGCTGGGAAGGCGTCGGTCTGGCGAGCTATCTGCTGATCGGCTTCTGGTATCAGAAGCCTTCGGCCAACGCCGCCGCGATCAAGGCTTTCGTGGTCAACCGCGTCGGCGACTTCGGGTTCCTGCTCGGCATCTTCACGGTGTTCGTGCTGGTCGGTTCGACCGATTTCGACACCATCTTCGCCGCCGCGCCCGGGCTGACCGGCAAGACCATCAACTTCTTCGGCTGGCACGCCGACGCCCTGACGCTGGCCTGCCTGATGCTGTTCATGGGCGCGATGGGCAAGTCGGCGCAGTTCCTGCTGCACACCTGGCTGCCGGACGCGATGGAGGGCCCGACCCCGGTGTCGGCGCTGATCCACGCCGCCACGATGGTCACCGCCGGCGTGTTCATGGTGGCGCGGATGTCGCCGCTGTTCGAGCTCGCGCCGGACGCCCAGGCCGTGGTGATGTTCTTCGGCGCCACCACCGCGTTCTTCGCGGCGACGATCGGTCTCGTGCAGAACGACATCAAGCGCATCGTGGCGTATTCGACCTGCTCGCAGCTCGGCTACATGTTCGTGGCGATGGGGGCAGGGGCCTATTCGGTCGGCATGTTCCACCTGTTCACGCACGCCTTCTTCAAGGCGCTGCTGTTCTTGGGCGCCGGCTCGGTGATCCACGCGATGCACCACGAGCAGGACATCCGCCACATGGGCGGTCTGAAGGACCGGATCCCGTTCACCTACGGCGTAATGCTGATCGGCACCCTGGCGCTGACCGGATTCCCGCTGACCGCCGGCTACTTCTCCAAGGACGCGATCATCGAGGCCGCGTTCGTGTCGAAGAACCCGCTGGCGTTCTACGGCTTCCTGATGACCGTGGTGGCGGCGCTGCTGACCTCGTTCTACTCGTGGCGTCTGGTGTTCAAGACGTTCCACGGCGAGCCGCACGATCGTAAGCACTACGAGGCCGCACACGAGAGCCCGCTGGTGATGACGATCCCGCTGTTCGTGCTCGCCTTCGGCGCGCTGGCGGCCGGCTATCCGTTCAAGGAGCTGTTCGCCGGTCACGGCATCGAGGAGTTCTTCCGCTCGTCGCTGAAGATGCATCCGCACATCATCGAGGAGATGCACCACATCCCGGCCTGGATCGCGTTCCTGCCGACGGTGATGATGGTGGTCGGCTTCCTGGTGGCGTGGGTGTTCTACATCCGCCGTCCGGACATTCCGGTGGAACTCGCCGGCCAGCACCGGCTGCTGTACCAGTTCCTGCTCAACAAGTGGTACTTCGACGAGCTGTACGAAGTGATCTTCGTCCGGCCGGCGAAGTGGATCGGACGGCAGCTCTGGAAGAAGGGCGACGGCATGCTGATCGACGGGCTCGGGCCCGACGGCATCTCCGCCCGGGTGCTCGACGTCACCCGCGGCGTGGTCCGGATGCAGACCGGCTATCTCTACCACTACGCATTTGCGATGCTGATCGGCGTGGCCGGTCTGATCACCTGGTTCATGCTCGGCTTGGGGGGCCGGTAAATGTCGGCTTCGATCATGACCTGGCCGGTGCTTTCGGTCGTCACCTTCCTGCCGGTGCTCGGCGCGGCGCTGGTGTATCTCGCCCGCGGCGAAGACGAGGCGGCGCGCCGCAATGCGCGCTGGATCGCGCTGTGGACCACGCTGATCACCTTCGCGGTGTCGCTGCTGCTGGTCTGGCACTTCGACTCCGCCAATCCGGGCTTCCAGTTCGTCGAAAAGGCGCCCTGGCTCGGCAACACCATCACCTATCACATGGGTCTGGACGGCATTTCGCTGCCGCTGGTGATCCTGACCACCGCGATCATGCCGTTCTGCATCATCGCGAGCTGGCGCTCGGTGACGATGCGGGTGCGCGAATACATGATCGCGTTCCTGGTGCTGGAAACGCTGATGATCGGCACCTTCTCGGCGCTCGATCTGGTGCTGTTCTATCTGTTCTTCGAAGGCGGCCTGATCCCGATGTTCCTGATCATCGGCATCTGGGGCGGTCCGCGCCGGGTGTACGCGTCGTTCAAGTTCTTCCTGTACACGCTGCTCGGCTCGGTGCTGATGCTGCTGGCGATCATGGCGCTGTACTGGAACGCCGGCACCACCGACATTCCGACCCTGTTGCAAACCTCGGTTCCGCGCGGGCTGCAGACCTGGGCGTGGCTGGCGTTCTTCGCCTCGTTCGCGGTGAAGATGCCGATGTGGCCGGTGCACACCTGGCTGCCTGACGCCCACGTCGAGGCGCCGACCGCGGGCTCGGTCGTGCTCGCCGCGATCCTGCTGAAGATGGGCGGCTACGGCTTCCTGCGGTTCTCGCTGCCGATGTTCCCCGATGCCTCGGCGTATTTCGCGCCGCTGATCTACACCCTGTCGGTGATCGCGATCATCTACACCTCGCTGGTCGCGCTGATGCAGGAGGACATCAAGAAGCTGATCGCTTACTCCTCGGTCGCGCACATGGGCTTCGTCACCATGGGCATCTTCGCCGGTACCACGCAGGGCGTCTCCGGCGCGGTGTTCCAGATGATCAGCCACGGCATCGTCTCGGGCGCGCTGTTCCTCTGCGTCGGCGTGGTCTACGACCGCATGCACACTCGCGAGATCGCCGCCTATGGCGGTCTGGTCAATCGGATGCCGCTGTACGCGCTGGTGTTCCTGATCTTCACCATGGCCAATGTCGGCCTGCCGGGCACCTCGGGCTTTATCGGCGAGTTCCTGACCCTGCTTGGCACCTTCAAGGTCAATGTGCCGACCGCGACTCTGGCGACCACCGGCGTGATCCTGTCGGCCTGCTACGCGCTGTGGCTGTATCGCAAGGTGGTGTTCGGTGCGCTGACCAAGCCGTCGCTCGCCACCATCAAGGACCTGACCTGGCGGGAAGGGCTGATGCTGGCACCGCTGGTGGTGCTCACCGTGCTGTTCGGCTTCTATCCGAAGCCGGTGCTCGACATGTCGGCCGCCTCCGTCCAGCAACTCGTCAACAACTACGCTGCCGCCGTGACTGCCGTGAAGGCAGCGGCGCTGCCGTGACCGGCAAGGACCAATCCCGATGAACTTTGAAACAGCCGGTTACCCGCTGCTGCCGATCCTGCCGGAACTCGTGCTGGTGATCGGCGCGATGCTGCTCCTGATGCTCGGCGCGTATCGCGGGCCGAAGGCCACCGGCACCATCACGGTGCTGGCGATCCTTCTGCTGCTCGCCACCGGCGCGCTGGAGCTGTTCGCGCTGCCGGCCGGCAAGCTGGTCACGTTCGGCGGCAGCTTCGTGGTCGACGACTTTGCCCGGTTCCTCAAAGTGCTGGCGTTGATCGGCTCGGCGGTGACGCTGCTTCTGTCCCTCGAAGTCCTGACCGATCCGTCGCGGCGGATGTTCGAATACGCCATCCTGGTGCTGCTGTCGTCGGCCGGCATGCTGCTGCTGATCTCGGCCGGCGACCTGATCATGCTGTATCTCGGCCTCGAACTGATGAGCCTTGCGCTCTATGTCGTGGCAGCCAGCAACCGCAAGGACGCCAAGTCCAATGAAGCCGGCATGAAGTATTTCGTGCTCGGTGCGCTGTCCTCCGGCATGCTGCTGTACGGCGCCTCGTTGATCTACGGCTTCACCGGCACGGTGCAGTTCTCGGGCATTGCCGCCGCGGCCAAGGACGGCAACATCGGATTGGTGTTCGGCCTCGTTTTCCTGCTCGCCGGTCTTTGCTTCAAGGTCTCGGCGGTGCCGTTCCACATGTGGACGCCGGACGTCTATGAAGGTGCACCGACCCCGGTTACGGCGTTCTTCGCCTCGGCGCCGAAGGTGGCGGGTTTGGCGATCTTCACCCGCGTCACGCTGACCGCGTTCCCGGGCATCGTGCCGCAGTGGCAGCAGATCGTGATCTTCGTGGCGATCGCCTCGATGGCGCTCGGCTCGTTCGCCGCGATCGGCCAGAAGAACATCAAGCGCCTGATGGCGTATTCGGCGATCGGCCATATCGGCTTCGCGCTGGTCGGCCTGTCGGCCGGCACCGTCGAAGGCGCGCAGGGCGTGATCGTCTACATCTCGATCTATGTGGCGATGACGCTGGGCGCGTTCGCGGTGATCCTGTCGATGCGCCGCAACGGTCAGCACGTCGAGAGCATCTCCGATTTCGCCGGTCTGTCGCGCACCAACCCGCCGCTCGCGTTCTTCTTCGCGATGCTGCTGTTCTCGCTCGCCGGCATTCCGCCGCTGGCGGGCTTCTTCGCCAAGTTCTACGTGTTCATGGCGGCGATCAAGGCCGGGCTGTTCGTGCTGGCGGTGATCGGCGTGGTCTGCAGCGTGGTGGGCGCCTACTATTATCTGGCGATCATCAAGACGATGTATTTCGACGAGCCGGCACCCGGTATCGATCCGGTGCGGCCGGAGCTGCGCAGCGTGCTGATGGTTGCAGGCCTGTTCAACCTGCTGTTCTTCATCTACCCGGCGCCGCTGGTGAACGCGGCGACGGCAGCCGCCAAGTCGCTGTTCTGAATGACGGCGCTACACCTCGGATCAAAGGCGACAGCGGCGGGCTATCGGCTCGCCGCTTTCGATTCAGTAGGCTCGACGAACGCCGAGGCGCTGACGCAGGCACGCGCCGGAGAGGCGGGGCCGATCTGGTTCGTCACCACCGAGCAGACTGCCGGCCGTGGCCGGCGCCAGCGCGCCTGGGCGGCGCCGCGCGGTAACCTCGCCAGCAGCATCCTCGAAGTGATGCGGGTGCCGCCCGGCACCGCGGCGACGCTCGGCTTCGCCGCGGGATTGGCGCTCGAAGCCGCGCTGCAACAGGTCAGCCTGGAGGCGCGGGCGCGTTCGGGCACGGATTTCTGTTTCCGGCTGAAGTGGCCGAACGACGTTCTGGCCTCGGGTAAGAAGCTCGCCGGCATTCTGCTCGAAGCCGAGAATGTCGGTGATCGCCTCGCCGTGGTGGTCGGCATCGGCACCAACGTCATCGCGGCACCGACCGATACACCGTATCCGGCGGTTTCGCTGCACGATCTCGGTATTTCGGTCGGCGCCGAGGATCTGTTCGCGGCGCTGTCCGACGCCTGGACCGAACTGCGCGGCGTCTGGGACGATGGCCGCGGCTTTGCCGAGATCCGCCGGCGCTGGCTGGAGCGCGCCGCCGGCCTCGGCGAGCCGGTGTCGATCCGCTCTGGCGACAGCGCGCTCGAGGGCATCTTCGACAGCATCGACGAGGCCGGCTGTCTGATCGTGCACACCACCGACGGAAGAAGGGTGCCGGTCTCGGCCGGTGACGTGTATTTCAAAGGCGTCGCATCAAGGGGAGCGGCGTGATGGCGCGTCCGGACGAATTGACTTTTGCGCCGCTCGGCGGCGTCGGCGAGATCGGCATGAATCTGTCGATCTACGGCCTCGGTAACCGCGCTCAGCGCAGCTGGCTGGCTGTCGATCTCGGCGTGTCGTTCGGCGACGAGGAGCATCTGCCCGGCATCGATCTGATCATGCCGGACGTTCGATTTCTCGAAAAAGAGAAGAAGAACCTCGTCGGACTGGTGCTGACTCACGCCCACGAGGACCATTTCGGCGCGATCATCGATCTGTGGCCGAAGCTCGGATGCCCGATCTACGCCACCAAGTTCAGCGCCTCGCTGTTCGCCGCCAAACTCGCGGCCGAACGCACCACCCTGAAGATTCCGATTACCGAAGTCCCATCGGGCGGCACGATCGATCTGGGGCCGTTCAGCGTCGAGTTCATCCCGGTCGCGCATTCGATTCCGGAGAGCCACGCGCTGGCGATCCGCACCTCGGTCGGCACCGTGCTGCACACCGGCGACTGGAAGATCGATCCGACTCCCGTGGTCGGTCCGCCCACCGACGAAGCGCGGCTGCGCCAGCTCGGCGACGAGGGCGTGCTGGCGCTGATCGGCGATTCCACCAACGCGGTACGCGACGGCCGCTCGCCGTCCGAGACTGAAGTCGCGGCCTCGCTCGCCGGCCTGATCAAGTCGGCGAAGGGCCGTGTCGCTGTGACGACCTTCGCGTCCAATGTCGGCCGCATCCGCGCCGTCGCCGATGCGGCAAAGGCTGCAGGGCGCGAAGTGGTGCTCGTCGGCCGCGCGATGGACCGCGTCGCGCAGGTGGCGCGTGAAACCGGCCATCTCGACGGCGTACAGAGCTTTCGCGGACCTGAATATTACGGGCACTTTCCGCCCGACAAGGTGCTGGCGCTGTGCACCGGCAGCCAGGGTGAGCCGCGCGCCGCTTTGGCGCGGATCGCGCGCGACGATCACCCCGAAATCACGCTGAACAAGGGCGACTGCGTGATCTTCTCGTCGCGGACCATTCCGGGCAACGAGAAGGCGGTCGGCGGCATTATCAACGGGCTGGTCAATCAAGGCATCGAGGTGATCACCGATCGCGATCATCTCGTCCACGTCTCCGGCCATCCACGGCGCGACGAGCTGCGCGAGATGATCTCGTGGGTGCGGCCGCAGTTGCTGATCCCAGTGCACGGCGAAGCGCTGCATCTGAACGAACACGCCAAGCTGGCGCGGCAGATGGGTGTGCCGAAGGTGATGACCGTCCGCAATGGAGATTTGGTGCGGCTCGGACCGGGCAATCCGGCGGTGATCGATCAGTTGCCGTCGGGCCGGCTCTTCAAGGACGGCACCATTCTGGAGCAGGACTCATCGCGTGCCGTGGTCGAGCGCCGCAAGATGGCGTTCGCCGGCTGTGCCTTCGTGGCGCTGGCGCTGAGCGAAGCCGGTGAGCTTGCGGACGATCCGGAAGTCGAACTGGTCGGGATGCCGGAAAAGAACACTGCCGGCGAGCCGCTGGAAGACATCGTGTTCGATGCGATCGTCTCCACCGTCGAGGGCCTGCCGCGGGCGCGGCGGCGCGATCCGGACGCGGTCGCCGAATCGGTGCGACGCACTGTCCGCTCGATCGTTCAGGCGGAGTGGGGCAAGAAACCTTTGTGCACGGTGCACGTCCTGACGGTTTGAGATAAACACCACCAAGAAACCAACAAGCAAAAGAGGGTGACATGCTCGGGCGGCTCAATCACGTAGCGATCGCGGTGAAGGATGCGGTGCAGGCCGCCAAGGTCTATGGCGGCGGTTTCGACGCTGCGATCTCGGAGGCGGTGCCGCTGCCGGAGCACGGCGTCATCACCGTGTTCGTGACTCTGCCGAACACCAAGATCGAGTTCATCCAGCCGCTCGGCGAATCCTCGCCGATCGCCAAGTTTCTCGAGCGCAATGCCGACGGCGGCATCCACCACGTCTGCTACGAAGTGCCGGACATCATCGAAGCGCGCGACCGCCTGACCAAGGAAGGCGCCCGGGTGCTCGGCGACGGCAATCCGAAGATCGGTGCGCACGGCAAGCCGGTGCTGTTCTTCCACCCGAAGGATTTCTCCGGCGCACTGGTCGAGATCGAACAAGCCTGAGCCATGGTCGCCACGATCACCGGACTGCTCGCGATCTACTTCGTGCTGTGGTGGACCGTGCTGTTCGTGACGCTGCCGTTCGGCGTGCGCAATCACGCCGAGAGCGGAGGTGAGGGGGCGACACCCGGCACCGATCCGGGCGCCCCGGTGGCGACGCTTCTGGCGCGCAAGGCGCTGTTGACCACGGTGATTTCGGCCGTGATCTTCGCCGTCGCGCTGTACGCGTATCACGCCGGCTGGCTCAGCATCGATCGTCTCGCCAGGCTGATGCATGTGCCGCTGTAGCGGCTGAGCAGCACGCAACGCGGCGCATCATCGCCGAGCCCATCGGATGCGCGCGCGATTCGCGAGAGGTCGGTTTCGATACGTTCGACCGATCCGATCAGTTCGTATTCAAACGACTCAAGTCTGCCAACGCCATCGGATGCAAGCTGCCCCGTGCGCCCCGCGCGCTTGGCGATTCGTACAATGAAAAATAGTGCCGAAATGGCGCCGAAAAAGAAAAAGCAGGGCGCGGCGCCCTGCTCAAAAACTTGTCGACCCTGTAATTACCCCGAATAGTTGTTCGTATCTTTGGCCGGGGCGACGTTCGTTGGTGAACGTCAGGGTTCCTCCCGAGACTTGGACCACTCAGACTTTCGCCGCAAAGCTCAGCCTGTGCTGTTATTGGTAGCCTATTCTAAGCGGCTTGTCATCATTCTCGGCAACGAATGTTCAAATTTAAGGCAAAGCGCGAAATGAACGATAAGAGGCCTGTTGCGCGCGCTTGGCAGTTTCGTTTGGCGCGGTTGTCGACCTGTGCGATGCTGCACTCCCTCGCAGACCGCAATCAACCTGCATGATAATTCATACACCCAAAGCACGAGCCTCGCTGAGCCGACGTTTCGGGCGGATGATTCCGTTGGTTGCCGCAGTGGTGCTGGTGCAGATTCTGGCGCCGATCAGTGCAGTGCGCTTCATTGCCAGCGCCATTGCCGATCCGGTCGCGGTGGCGCCGCTCTGTGCGGCCATGGCGGAGCCTGGGCCGACTTCGGACAGTGGTCCGCTGAGCCATGGCGGCGGTTGCTGCGTGATCTGTGCGCTCTCGCTCGGCGGAGCACCGGTGCCGGCGCTGCCGCCGCAGGACTTCGTGGCGGCGCGATTTGCACAGAAGGTGGTGTGGCGCCTTGCTGGTGCCGCGCCAATCGACACTCGATCGTTCGCCCATGCTCAGGCGCGCGCGCCGCCGGCCCGGATTGCTGCCTTCGCCTGATCGCGGCCTCGGCCGCCTGTCTCATCATCGGCACTCGCCCGCCGGCGCTTGTCCCCGCAGCACGGGGAACGCCATCGGCGCGTTCCCTTTTCAGTCCTCAACGAAAGAAAGATCCTCCCATGAAGATGTTCATTCGCAGCTTCGCATCCGTCGCCGTCGCCGCTCTGCTGTCCACCGCCGCCGTGCAGGCTGCCGAGGTCAAGGCCGGCGATCTGGTGATCAGCCAGTCGTGGAGCCGCGCCACTCCGGGCGGCGCCAAAGTCGCCGGCGGCTTCCTGACGATTCAGAACAAGGGCAGCAGCGCCGACCGTCTGGTGTCCGGCAGCGCCGACATCGCCGGCAAGGTCGAGATCCACGAGATGTCGATGGACAACGGCGTGATGAAGATGCGTCCGCTCGACAAGGGCCTGGCGATCGAGCCCGGCAAGACCGTGACGCTGATGCCGGGCAGCTACCACATCATGCTGATGGACCTGAAGGGCCCGCTGAAGCAGGGCGACAAGGTGCCGATGACGCTGCAGTTCGAAAAGGCCGGCAAGGTGCAGGTCACGCTCGACGTCGAAGGCGTCGGCGCCAAGGCGCCGGGCGATGCCGGCGGCAGCATGATGAAGATGGATCACGGCACGATGGATCACAGCGGTCACGGGATGAAGAAGTGATGCGATCCCGATCCGTCTTGGGAGCGGCGGCCTTTGTGGCCGCCGCGTTTGGGGTAGCCCCGGCGCTGGCCCACGTCACGCTGCAGCCGAACAGAGCTGTTGCCGGCAATTACTTCCAGGCGGCGTTCAGCGTGCCGCACGGCTGCGACGGCAGCGCCACGCTTGCGGTGCGGGTCAAGATTCCGGACGGCGTGCTGTCGGTGAAGCCGCAGATGAAGCCGGGCTGGTCGGTCGACATCAAGACGCGCAAGATCGAGGGCGAACAGCCGAAGCTGCACGGCAAGACCATCACCGAAACCGTCGACGAGGTGACATGGCGCGGCGGGCCGCTCCCGGACAATCTCTACGACACCTTCGGTCTGGTGATGAAGCTGCCCGCCGCCGCCGGCAAGACGCTGTACTTCCCGGTGGTGCAGGAATGCGAAAAGGGCGTGTCGCGCTGGATCGAGATTCCGGCCGCGGGACAGAAGTCCGACGCGCTGCACGAGCCGGCACCGGCGCTGCGGCTCGAATCGAAAGCGCCGTGACGGGAACTCGCCGACAGACGCGCCGCCGCGGGCGCTGGCTGGCCTGGATCACGGTGATCGCCGTGATGCTGTGGCCGGCGCTCGCGGCGGCGCATGCAAGCCTGGTCGCCAGCGATCCCGCCACAAATTCGGTGCTGGCGGCGGCGCCGCAGAGCTTCACGCTGACCTTCAACGAGCCGGTCACCGCGCTGCGGCTGCAACTGATCGATCCGCGCGGCCAAAGCCATCCGGTCAGCGCGATCGACCAGGACGGCACGACGCTGCGCTTCAAGCCGCCGGCGCCGCTGGGCGAGGGCGCCCACCTGCTGAGCTGGCGGGTGTCGTCCGCTGACGGCCATCCCATCGGCGGGGCACTGACGTTCTGGATCGGCACGCCCGGCCAAAGGCTGCCGGCCATCGAGGTGCCCGACGATCCGATGCGTCGCACCGCGATCTGGCTGACCCGGATTGCGTTCGAGCTGACGCTGCTGATGGCGGTCGGCGGCGCGGCATTTCTCGGCTGGATCGCCGCAGACCCGTCGCGCGGTGCGCGAGCTGGCTGCGCCGCCGCCGCGCTGCTCGGTCTTGCTGCGCTCACTCTCTCGGTCGGTCTGCAGGGGCTGGACGTGCTCGACCTGCCGCTTTCCCGCATCGGCGAGGCGGCGGTATGGCGGGCCGGCGGGGCCGGCTCGTTCGGAGACACCGCGGCTCTGTCCGGCATTGCATTGATGGTGGCGCTGCTGTCGCTGCGCTGGCGCGGCTGGAATGCGCGGCTGCTGTCGCTCGGCGCGGTAGCTGGATTGGGGACGGCGTTCGCGGTCAGCGGCCATGCCGCCACGGCTGAACCGCGCGCGCTCGCATCCGCTGCGGTGTGGGTGCATGGCGTCAGCCTGGCGCTGTGGATCGGCGCGCTGCTGCCGCTCGCGCTCGCGATCGGCAAGCGCGACACGGCGCCGGCGACGCTGCGGCGGTTCTCGCGCACGATCCCGCTGGCGATCGTAATGTTGCTGATCAGCGGCGTCGCGCTCGCGGTGATCGAACTCGGGCGGATCGATGCGTTGTGGCAGAGCGATTATGGCCGTGTGCTGATCGCCAAGCTGGCGCTGGTTTGCGTGCTGCTCGCTCTGGCGCTGTGGAACCGGGTGCGGCTGACGCCGCTGCTGCTGGCCGGCGAAGCTCCGGCGGTGCGGAGAATGCGGGCCAGCATCGTGGCCGAGCTGGTGCTGGTGATTGCCATCCTGGGCGTGGTCGGGCTGTGGCGGTTCACCCCGCCGCCGCGCAGCGCCGCATCTCAGTCGGCAGCAGCCTCGGAGATGGTGCATCTTCATACCGAGCGGGCGATGGCCACGGTGACGCTGGCGCCCGCCCGAGCCGGGCCTGTCGAGATCGAAGTGCTGCTGCAGACGGCCGAGGAGGCGCCGCTTGCCGCGCAGGCGCTGACCGTGACGCTGGCCAATCCCGACGCCGGGATCGAGCCGCTCAGCGCCGAGGCGCAGAAAGCTGCGGACGGACAATGGCAGGCGCGGTTGACGGCGCCCGTTCCGGGGACGTGGACGCTGACGCTGGGCGTGCTGATCTCGGATTTCGAGAAGGTGAACCTCGAAGCCCCGATCGTGATTCGATAGTCGGGTGCCGAGCACCGGGCCGCCGTGCTAGGACCGCGTCCGGCCCGCGCCGCAGCGCGGCGAATCCGGCCCGAATTGCCGAACTGCGCGGCCCGCGCCCTTGTGTTTTGGCGTCCGATCCGGTTTCACTGACACAAGTTCAACTTCCACCCGATTCTCCGAGCAAATCCTATGCGTTTGTCGCGCTTCTTCCTGCCGATCCTGAAGGAAAACCCGAAGGAGGCCGAGATCGTCTCGCACCGGCTGATGCTGCGCGCGGGCATGCTGCGGCAGGAGGCCGCCGGCATCTACGCTTGGCTGCCGCTCGGCCATCGCGTGCTGAAGAAGATCGAACAGATCGTCCGCGAGGAGCAGAACCGCGCCGGCGCCATCGAGCTTTTGATGCCGACGCTGCAACTCGCCGACCTGTGGCGCGAGAGCGGCCGTTACGATGCCTACGGTCCGGAGATGCTGCGGATCGCCGACCGGCATAAGCGGGAGTTGCTGTACGGACCGACCAACGAGGAAATGATCACCGAGATCTTCCGGTCCTACATCAAGTCCTACAAGAGCCTGCCGCTCAATCTCTATCATATTCAATGGAAATTCCGCGACGAGCAGCGTCCGCGTTTCGGCGTGATGCGCGGCCGCGAATTCCTGATGAAGGACGCGTACTCGTTCGACGTCGACGAGGCCGGCGCGCGCAAGTCCTACAACAAGATGTTCGTTGCTTACCTGCGCACCTTCGCGCGGATGGGCCTGAAGGCGATCCCGATGCGCGCCGAGACCGGCCCGATCGGCGGTGACCTCAGCCACGAATTCATCGTGCTGGCCGAGACCGGCGAGTCCGGGGTGTTCATCGATCGCGACGTGCTGAACCTGCCGGTGCCGGGCGAGGACGTCGATTACGACGGCGACCTGACCCCGATCATCAAGCAGTGGACCTCGGTCTATGCGGCGACCGAGGACGTCCACGAGCCGGCGCGTTACGAGAGCGAAGTGCCGGAGGCCAACCGCCTCAATACCCGCGGCATCGAGGTCGGCCAGATCTTCTATTTCGGCACCAAATATTCCGACACGATGAAGGCCAACGTCACCGGTCCGGACGGGACCGATGCGCCGATCCATGGCGGCTCCTACGGCGTCGGCGTCTCGCGGCTGGTCGGCGCGATCATCGAGGCCTGCCACGACGACAACGGCATTATCTGGCCGGAGGCGGTGGCTCCGTTCCGGGTGACGATCCTCAATCTGAAGCAGGGCGATGCCGCGACCGACGCGGCCTGCGAGCAGCTGTATCGCGAGCTGTCCGCCAAGGGCGTCGACGTTCTGTACGACGACACCGATCAGCGCGCTGGCGCCAAGTTTGCGACCGCGGACCTGATCGGCATTCCGTGGCAGATCCACGTCGGACCGCGCGGACTGGCCGAAGGCAAGGTCGAACTCAAGCGGCGCAGCGACGGCTCGCGTGAAAACCTCGCGCTGGCCGATGTGGTCTCACGTCTGACGTAATAGGCACTTATCCACCGCGGGCCTAAGCGGCGAGGGCGGCGTCGGCCAGATAAAGCCCGAATCGTGTGAAATTCGGACTATGGATCACGCCATGAACGAGCCTGTTCGGACCCCTCCTTTCGCGCCATTCGAATGGCTGCTCTCCGGGCGCTATCTGCGTGCGCGCCGGCGTGAGGGGTTCATCTCGGTGATCGCCGGCTTCTCCTTCCTGGGCATCATGCTCGGGGTGGCGACGCTGATCATCGTGATGGCGGTGATGAACGGCTTCCGCAAAGAGCTGCTCGACAAGATTCTCGGCCTCAACGGCCATCTGCTTGTGCAGCCGCTGGAAAGTCCGTTGACCGACTGGAAGGACGTGGCCGACCGGATCAGCGGTGTATCAGGCATCAAGCTGGCGGCACCGGTGGTCGACGGTCAGGCGCTGGCGTCGTCGCCGTTCAATGCCTCCGGCGTGTTCGTGCGCGGCATCCGCGCCGAGGATCTCAATCGCCTGTCGTCGATCGCCAATCACCTGAAGCAAGGCACGCTGGAAGGCTTTGACGACGGCCAGGGCGTCGCGATCGGCCGGCGGCTCGCCGATCAGCTCTCGCTGCATGCCGGCGACAGCATCACGCTGGTGGCGCCGCGCGGTGCGGTGACGCCGATGGGCACCACGCCGCGGATCAAGCCGTACAAGGTGGCGGCGGTGTTCGAGATCGGCATGTCGGAATACGACTCGACCTTCGTGTTCATGCCGCTGAAGGAAGCGCAGGCGTATTTCAACCGCGCCAACGACGTCACCGCGATCGAGGTCTACACCGACAATCCGGACCGGATCGACGCCTTCCGCAAGGCCGTCACCGAGGCGGCGGGGCGACCGGTGTTCCTGGTCGACTGGCGGCAGCGGAACGCCACCTTCTTCAACGCGCTGCAGGTCGAGCGCAACGTCATGTTCCTGATCCTGACGCTGATCGTGCTGGTGGCGGCGCTCAACATCATCTCCGGCCTGATCATGCTGGTGAAGGACAAAGGCAGCGACATCGCGATCCTGCGCACCATGGGCGCGACTCAGGGCTCGATCATGCGGGTGTTCCTGATCACCGGCGCGGCGATCGGCGTGGTCGGCACGCTGACCGGCTTCCTGGTCGGCGTCCTGGTTTGCCTGAACATCGAGTCGATCCGGCAGTTCCTGTCCTGGGTCACCAACACCGAATTGTTCTCGCCTGAACTGTATTTCCTGTCGAAGCTGCCGGCCGAGATCGACTTCGCCGAGACCAGCGCGGTGGTGATCATGGCGCTGACACTGTCGTTCCTGGCCACGCTGTACCCGTCGTGGCGCGCTGCGCGCCTCGATCCGGTCGACGCGCTGCGCTACGAGTAAGGCGAAAGACGATGGAGCAGGGCGCCGAAGACATCCCCGTCGTGTATCTGCACGACATCAAGCGGCAGTATTCGCAAGGCGAGGCGACGTTGACGATTCTCGACGGCGCCAAGCTGGCGCTGTGGGCGGGCCAGTCGGTGGCGCTGGTGGCGCCGTCCGGCTCGGGCAAGTCGACGCTGCTGCACATCGCCGGGCTGCTCGAGCATCCCGACGACGGCGAGGTCTATGTCGGAGGCGCCGCGACCTCGGCGCTGACCGATGCCGAGCGCACCCAAATCCGCCGCACCGATATCGGCTTCGTCTATCAGTCGCACCGGCTGCTGCCGGAGTTCTCCGCGCTGGAAAACGTGATGATGCCGCAGATGATTCGCGGCCTGAAACGCAAAGAGACGATCAGCCGCTCCAAGGAGATCCTGGCCTATCTCGGGCTCGGCGACCGCATCACCCACCGGCCGGCGGAGCTGTCGGGCGGCGAGCAGCAGCGGGTGGCGATCGCCCGCGCGGTGGCCAACGCGCCGCGCGTCCTGTTCGCCGACGAGCCGACCGGCAACCTCGATCCGCACACCGCCGATCACGTGTTCAACGCGCTGATGCAGCTGGTGAAGGCGACCCAGGTGGCGATGCTGATCGCCACCCACAACATGGAACTGGCCGGCCGCATGGACCGCCGTGTGTCGCTGCAGAACGGCGTGGTCGTCGAACTGGAATAGGGCGGCTCGGCTTCCGCCGGTCATTGGCGCGTCATTCCGGGGCGCGAACGAAGTTCGCGAACCCGGAATCCCGCGGTGCAGGGTGCAGCGCATCAACGCAGAACATCTCGGGATTCCGGGTTCGCGCTGGCGCGCGCCCCGGAATGACTGGCCTGAGGGGCGTGCAGCGGGCCTCAGTTCTGCCGATGCTGGCGGCGGTGCTTGCGGAGCTTCTTCTTCGCCGGCTGCGGTGCGGTGTACCACGGGTTGGTCATGCAATCGGCGTGGCGGCCTGAAGCCGACATCCGGCACTGCGCCATGGTGTCGTAGCTGCACTCGTCGTACCAGTCGTGATAGCTCTGATACACCCGCAGACAGACGGGATAGTCTCGCGCTTCCGCGGTGGTGGTGAGGCCGAGGCCGGCGAGCATCGCGATCAGGAACAGCTTGCGCATCGTCGTTGGTATCCTTGGTGAGCGGCAGTCCGCCTTGCTGGCGACTCGGGATGCCTGCAAGTCTTGCAGAAGTCCCAGTCTTGCAGAAGTCTATGACGCCGGCGGCCCCGGCGCATCTCGTTCGGTTCAGCGCCGCTGGGCGCGGCGGGCACTCGGCCCCGCCGGCGGTTGATACCATGGATTGACGACGCATTGTCCGGCGATCCCCGAGGCCGATGGCTGGCACTGCTCGATCGAGACGTAGCGGCACTCGTCGTAGCGGACCGGGCCGTAGACCCGCAGGCAGACCGGATAGTTGTCGTAAGGCTGTGCCGTTGCCGCTGCGGGCAGCGCCAGCCCGGCCAGCAGCACGATCGCTCCAAATCGCATCGTCGTCTCCGCTCCCGCGCGCGCCGCTCGTTTGCCCGGAGGGCGCGTCCGCTTCGGTCCGTGCGCCATTCCGCGATCATCGTCAATCCGCGCCGCGCGGTGAATTCCGGGGATAGTAACGGCTCGTTAACGATCAGGGTTGCGTCGCACGGCCCTCGCTTGACTCTGGAACGAAAGAAGAACAATGTTCTTGTTATGTTCACGAAGTCAGGGAGCGGGACGATGCTGAAGATCTTCATCCAGGAAGCTGCGGCGCTGACGTCGATTGCACTGTTCATCGGCATGGTCGCGGTGTGGGCCCAGGTCCTGGCGCAGGCCTGATCCGGGCGAGCGAGGTGGCGCTGCGATGGACCCGGCATAGCGGGGATAAGCGTCCCGCCGGCGCTTGCGGCGAAAGGTGGGGGAGCCCACCATCGGCTTACCGAGTCGGCAACCGCGATGGTGCCGGCTCCGCCCACCTCTCGCCCCGATCTGCCATTCGATTTGAAGAGCCGCCGCGCCGATGAGCAACGCCGGATTCGTCCATCTGCACGTCCACTCGGCCTATTCGCTGCTGAAGGGCTCGATGAAAATCGCCAAGCTCGCCGAGCTGGCGAAGTCCGACCATCAGCCGGCGCTGGCGCTCACCGACACCGACAACATGTTCGGGGCGCTGGAATTCTCCGACAAGCTGTCGGGCTCCGGCATCCAGCCGATCGTCGGGCTCGAGCTCGGGATCGATTTCGGCGACCAGGATCCGAACGCCCGGCACGGCGCGCTCAGCGAACCTTCGCGGATCGTGCTCCTGGCGGCGCGCGAGCAGGGCTATCGCAGCCTGATGCGGCTGAACTCGCGGGCGTTCCTGGAAACGCCGGTCAATCAGGCGCCGCACATCAAGCTCGACTGGCTCGATGGCGAGACCGACGGCGTGATTGCGCTGACCGGCGGACCGGACGGCCCGATTTCGCTGGCGGTGCTGAATGATCCGGCGCTTGCCGCGCAGCGCTGCGAACGCTTGATGCGGGCGTTCGGCGACCGGCTGTATGTCGAGCTGCAGCGTCACGGCACCGACGCCGAACGCCGTGCCGAAGCCGGGCTGATCGATCTCGCTTACGACAAGGGGTTGCCGTTGGTGGCGACCAACGAGCCGCATTTTGCCTCGACCGACGACTACGAAGCCCACGACGCGCTGCTTTGCATCGCCTCCAGCAAGCTGATCGCCGAGACCGAGCGGGTTCAGCTCACGCCCGATCACCGTTTCAAGACCCGCGCCGAAATGGCGGTGCTGTTCGCGGACCTGCCCGAGGCGCTGGCCTCGACAGTGGAGATCGCGCAGCGCTGCGCCTACCGGCCGCTGACGCGCAAGCCGATCCTGCCGCTGTTCACGGTCGGCGCCGGTGTCAGCGATGCCGCCGAAGCGGCCGCCGCCGAAGCCGCCGAGCTGCGCCGCCAAGCCGAGCAGGGCCTGGCCAAGCGGCTCAGCGTCCACGGCCTGTCGCAGGGCACCACGGAAGAGGACTACCACAAGCGGCTCGCCTTCGAACTCGACGTCATCACCCGCATGAAATACGCGGGCTACTTCCTGATCGTGTCGGACTTCATCAAGTGGGCGAAGGCGCACGGCATTCCGGTCGGTCCGGGCCGCGGCTCCGGCGCCGGCTCGCTGGTGGCGTATTCGCTGACCATCACCGATCTCGATCCGATCAAATTCGGCCTGCTATTCGAGCGCTTCCTCAATCCCGAACGCGTCTCGATGCCGGACTTCGATATCGACTTCTGTCAGGACCGCCGCGGCGAAGTGATCGAATACGTGCAGCAGCGCTACGGTCGCGATCAGGTGGCGCAGATCATCACCTTCGGTACGCTGCAGGCGCGCGGCGTGCTGCGCGACGTCGGCCGGGTGTTGCAGATGCCCTACGGCCAGGTCGACAAGCTGACCAAGCTGGTGCCGCAAAATCCCGCCGCGCCGATCACCCTGAAGCAGGCGATCGAGGGCGAGCCGAAACTGCAGGCGGCGCGCGACGAAGACCCGATCGTGGCGCGTGCTTTCGACATCGCCCAGAAACTCGAAGGCCTGACCCGCCACGCCTCGACCCACGCCGCCGGCATCGTGATCGGCGACCGCCCGCTGTCGGATCTCGTGCCGCTGTATCGCGATCCGAAATCCGACATGCCGGTGACCCAGTTCAACATGAAGTGGGTCGAGCCGGCGGGCCTGGTGAAGTTCGACTTCCTGGGCCTGAAGACGCTGACGACGCTCGACGTCGCGGTGAAGCTCCTGAAACAGCGCGACATCCATGTCGATCTGCACACGCTGCCGATCGACGACGCGCCGAGTTATCAGATGCTGGCGCGCGGCGATGTGGTCGGCGTGTTCCAGGTGGAAAGCGCCGGCATGCGGCGGGCGCTGATCGACATGCGCCCCGACCGGTTCGAAGACATCATCGCGCTGGTGGCGCTGTATCGCCCGGGCCCGATGGCCAACATCCCGACCTATTGCGCCCGCAAACACGGCGACGAGGAGCCGGAATACCTGCATCCGATGCTGGAGCCGATCCTCAAGGAGACGTTCGGCGTCATCATCTACCAGGAACAGGTGATGCAGATCGCGCAGGTGATGGCCGGCTACTCGCTCGGCGACGCCGACCTGCTGCGCCGCGCGATGGGTAAGAAGATCCGCGCCGAGATGGACAAGCAGCGCGCGATTTTCGTCGAAGGCGCGGTCAAGAACGGCGTCGCCAAGGACGCCGCCGACACCATCTTCGATCTGCTCGCCAAGTTCGCCGACTACGGCTTCAACAAGAGCCACGCGGCGGCCTATGCGCTGGTGTCGTACCACACCGCCTTCATGAAGGCGCACTATCCGGTCGAATTCCTGGCCGCGTCGATGACGCTGGAAATCCACAACACCGACAAGCTGAGCGAATTCCGCGCCGAGGCGCAGCGGCTCGGCATCAAGGTCGAGCCGCCGTCGGTCAATCATTCCGGCGCCACCTTCGAGGTCGGGCCGAACACGATCTACTACGCGCTCGGCGGCCTCAAGGGCGTCGGGCTGCAGGCGGTGCAGCAGATCGTCGAGGCGAGGGGCGACAAGCCGTTCGCTTCGCTGGCCGACTTCGCCGCGCGCGTCAATCCGCGCGCCATCAACCGGCGCGTGGTCGAGTGTCTCGCTGCCGCGGGCGCGTTCGATTGCCTCAACTCCAACCGCGCGGTGGTGTCCGCCGCTGCGGATGCCATCGTCGCCGCCTGCCAGCGCAATCATGAAGCGGCGACCAGCGGTCAGAACGACATGTTCGGCGGGCTGTCGGATGCTCCGTCGATCATTCTGCCGCAGATCGACGCCTGGCTGCCGGCCGAACGGCTGCGCCGCGAATACGACGCGATCGGCTTTTTCCTGTCCGGCCATCCGCTCGACGACTACGTCACGGCGCTGAAGCGGTTGCGGGTGCAATCGTGGGCCGAGTTCTGCAAGGCGGTGAAGTCGGGCGCCACCGCCGGCAAGGTCGCCGCCACGGTGGTGTCGCGGATGGAGCGGCGTACCAAGACCGGCAACAAGATGGGCATCATGGGTCTGTCCGACCCGACCGGGCATTTCGAGGCGGTGCTGTTCTCCGAAGGGCTGGCGCAATATCGCGACGTGCTGGAGCCCGGGGCGGCGGTGCTGCTGCAGCTCGGCGCCGAACTCCAGGGCGAGGATGTTCGCGCCCGCGTTCTGCACGCCGAATTGCTCGACGCCGCGGCGGCCAAGACCCAGAAGGGGCTGCGCATCTTCCTGCGCGACACCAAACCGCTGGAGTCGCTGACCAAGCGCCTGCAGCCGTCGGAATCTCGCACCGCCGGCGGCAACGTCGCGCTGGTGCTGCGGCTCGATCCGCAGACCGAGGTCGAATTCGAGATTCCAGGGCGCTTCCAGGTCTCGCCGCAGATCGCCGGCGCGATCAAAGCGGTCAGCGGCGTCGAGCACGTCGAGACGTTGTAAGCCTTTTTCAGGCCACGGACCCAATCGGCGCATCGGCTGCGTGATCCACGCGACCGGTGCTGCCTTATTCGAGGCGTGATTTATTCAATTGCCGTTCAGATTGCGGCGCGCTGAAATGCGTGCGGCGGCGCTCCGTCGGTCCCAAGGGCGCCCATGAATCGGGTCCCCGGCCATGCGTCTCACCTCCGCTCTGTCTCTCGCCTCCGTCCTTCTCGCCGTCCTTCTCGTCGCCCCGATCGATCATGCCCGCGCGCAGGCGCAGGAAAAGCGCATCGCGCTGGTGATCGGCAACGGCGCCTATGCGAAGGGGCCACTGTCCACTGCCGCCAATGACGGCGGCCTGATCGCGCAGACGCTGCAGGCCGCCGGCTTCGATGTCACCGGCGCACGCGATCTCGACGGCGACACGCTGCGCGGCACCTTCCGCGACTTTCTGAAGAAGGCCGAGGACTCCGGTCCCGACACCGTCGCGGCGATCTATCTGGCGGGCTACGGCGTGCAATATGCCGGCGAGAACTACTTCATCCCGGTCGATACGCGGCTGTCGCGCGACACCGAAATTCCGACCGAAGGCCTGCGGATCGGCGACTATCTGCGCCAGCTCGCGGCGCTGCCGCTGAAGACCAGCGTCGTGGTGCTCGATCTGGCGCGCCAGCAGCCGTTCGTGCCCGGGGGATCGGTGGCCTCGGGGCTCGCCATGGTCGAGCCCAATCCGAAGATGCTGATCGCCTTCAACGCCGCGCCCGGCACGGTGGCGCCGGACGAGCGCGGCGCTTACGGCGTCTATGCCCAGGCGCTGGCCGAGATGATCCGCACCGGCGGCTTGACGTTGCCGCAACTGTTCGACCGCGTCCGGCTGCGCGTCAACGAAAACACCAAGGGCGCGCAATTGCCGTGGGATACGCGGACCATCGATTCCAATTTCATGTTCTTCGACCGTGCGCCCGACGCGCCGCCGATGGCTGCGGTCGACCAGACTCTGCGGGCCAAGCCGATCCGCGATTTCGGCGCGCAGGAGGCGTTTGCGGCGGCGCTCGATCGCGACACGCTGCAGGCCTATGAGGACTTTCTTGCCGCTTATCCGAACGATCCGCTGGCCAAGCGGGTGAGGGCGATCGTCGCGGCCCGCCGCGAGGCGATCACCTGGCGTCGTACCTACCGGGTCGATACGCCGGACGCCTACTGGTCGTATCTGCGCCGCTATCCGCGCGGTCCGCACGCGGCCGATGCGCGGCGCCGACTGGAGATCCTCGCCGCCGCCCTGGAGCCGCCGCCGAGCTTTGCGATGATCGACTATGACGTGCCGCCGCCGCCTCCGGACGAGATCGTTTATGTCGATCGTCCGGTTCTCATGTTCAGCGACCCGGAATTCGACTTTGCGCCGCCACCGCCTCCGCCGGTGTACCTGCTGCCGCCGCCGCCGCCGGATTTCGTGGAGCTGCCGCCACCTCCGCCGCCGATCGGCCTGTTCTATCTGCCGCGGCCGCTGTTCGTGCCGATCCCGGCCTATGTCCAGCCGCCGGTCTATGTGCAGCCGCCGCCGAACAACATCATCTTCGCCAATATCCACAACACCACGGTGATCAACCAGGTGATCAATCAGCCGCCCCCGGTAGCTGCCAATCCGACAGCTCCGCTGGTGAGTCCGCAGGCCGGGCCTGCCGTCGCAGCTCCCGGCACGGCTGCACCGGCTGTCGCCGCAGCCGCTGTCGCCTCCGGTGCGGTGATCGGCGCCGCGCTGCCGGCTGCGGCGTTGCACCGGGCCGCGCTAATTCAGCAGGGCAAGGCGGCGGTTCCGCCCAGCGCGTCGATCGTCACCAAGCCGCCGGGCGGATTCGCGCCGCGTCCCGGCGTGCAGCTCCAGGGGCCGCGACCGGCCCAGCCTGCGGCAGCGCTCGCGCCGGCGCGGAACGCGGCTGCACCGGCAGTTGCGCCAGGGGCTGCTCCCGGCTCTCCGCCGGCTCGGGCCGAGGGGCCTGCCGTGGCGTCGCGTCCGGGGCAGGGCCGACCTGGACCGGAGGCGCCTACCGGTGCCGCTCCGGCGGCGCAGGCGCCTGTCTCTTATACACCTCT
>NZ_QUMK01000020.1 GCF_010907035.1 Rhodopseudomonas sp. BR0M22 | reverse complement strand
GCCTGGAAGCATCAGCGGGTCGCCGCTGCTCATCCGCCCAAGGTGACTTGGATCTGCTGGCCGCCGCGGACCAGCATGATGCGCCACAGCCGCGGGGATTGGCCGGCGATGCGTTCGAGATCGCTGGTCTTGGCGATCCGGGTGTTGTTGACCGCGACGATGATGTCGCCCTTCTGGAAACCGACATTGGCCGCGGTGCTGTCGTCGGGAAGTTCAGTGACCACGACGCCTTCGACACTCGGATCGAGCCGCATCTCGTCGGCGATCGCCGGCGAGATGTTGGCAATCTTGGCACCCTGGAAAGGCGAGCGCGAGCTGATCACCAGCTCGTCACGGCCGGAGTCCGGCGCGGTCTCGAGCGGGATCGAGAGCTTCACCGGCTTGCCGTTGCGCTGCACTTCGATCTGCGCGGCGCCGCCGAGCGGACGGGTGGCGAAGCGATAGTCGAACGCGTTGGGATCGTCGATCGCAAAGCCGTCGATCGACACGATCAGATCCGACAGCTTCAGCCCGGACCGCTCCGCCGGGCTGCCCTTGGTGACGCTGGCGACCAGCGCCCCGCCCGGCCGTTTCAGGCCGAGGGTTTCGGCGATCTCCGGCGTCACCGCCTGCAGTCGCGCACCGAGCCACGGCCGCTTCACCGCCTTGCCGCCGCTCTTGGCCGAGGCGACCACCACCCGCACCATATTGGCGGGAATCGCGAAGCCGATGCCCTGCGAGCCGCCGGAGCGTGAGAAAATCGCGGTATTGATGCCGACCAGCTTGCCGGTCATGTCGACCAGCGCGCCGCCGGAATTGCCCGGGTTGATCGCCGCGTCGGTCTGAATGAAGAACTGATAGTCGGTGATGCCGACCTGAGTGCGCGCCAGTGCCGACACGATGCCGTGGGTCACGGTCTGGCCGACGCCGAACGGATTGCCGACCGCAAGCACCAGATCGCCGACCATCAGGTCGTCGGAATTGGCGAAGTCGAGCGTCGGAAACTTCTCCTTGGTGTCCTTGAGCCGCAGCACGGCCAGATCGGTGCGGCTGTCCTTGAGCACGATCTCGGCCTCGAACTCACGCTTGTCGGCGAGCGCAACCTTGACCTGATCGGCGCCCTCGATGACGTGGTTGTTGGTGACCACCAGACCGGACGCATCGACCATCACGCCCGAGCCCAGCGAGCGCTGGATCTGCTCCGGCTGCGGCCCGCCGCCGCCAAAGAACCGGCGGAAGATCGGGTCTTCCAGCAGCGGATTGCGGTTCTGCACCACCTTGGCGGCGTAGACGTTCACGACCGCGGGCTGCACATGCTGCACGATCGGCGCGTAGCTCAGACGGATCTCCGCCTGCGACGACGGCAGCCGCCGCTCCTGCGCCGCGAGCGGCGTGGCAAAAGCGAGCGACAGACAGAGGACGGTAAACGTGCGGATCGGGTTCATGCGGGAATCCGTTACAGGGGCATCTTGGGCGCAGCAGATATAGTCCGCCGGCCAGGCCAGGAGAAGGAAAAGCCGCCGGCGCTCAGGCCGGCTGAGCCTCGGCGGTTTCGATTGTCGATTCGGCTGCAGACGAAGCGAGTTGCTGCTGGCGGGCGCGATGTTCCTCGCCCCAGCGCTTCAGCGCATCGATCACCGGGCGCAGCCGCTCGCCGGTCTCCGACAGCGCGTATTCCACCCGCGGCGGCACTTCGGCGAACACCTGGCGGGTAATCAGGTCGTCGTCCTCCAGGGCGCGGAGCTGCTTGGTGAGCATTCGCTGGGTGATGCCCGGCATCCGCCGGCGCAGCTCGCCGAACCGCAGCCTGCCGTCCTGCAGGTGGTAGAGGATCACGCCCTTCCATTTGCCGTCGATCAGGTCGAGCGTCACCTCGACCGAACACCCCGGCGCACAGGCAAAGTTGCGACGCTTCATGCGAAGACACCCAATAGTATCCAATCGGTGACTATATCCCTCAAATGACAGTACTTGCAATGTCGGCTCACGAGGGCGACTTTGCGCGCCCAATCTTGCGCACCCAAGACGCCCTTGCACGGAGACCATCATGAAAGCTGTCGGCTACATCAAGAGCCTCCCGATCGACGATCCGGAAGCGCTGCTCGATCTCGAGCTCGCCAAGCCCGAGCCGGGTCCGCGCGACCTCCGGGTTGCGGTGAAGGCGGTCTCGGTCAATCCGGTCGACACCAAGGTCCGCAGACGCGCCGCCCCGCCCGCCGGCGACCACAAGATCCTCGGCTACGACGCTGCCGGCGTGGTCGAGGCGGTCGGCGCCGAGGTGACGCTGTTCCGGCCGGGCGACGAGGTGTTCTACGCCGGCTCGATCCAGCGGCCGGGCACCAACGCCGAATTCCATCTGGTCGATGAACGCATCGTCGGCCGCAAGCCGAAGACGCTGGGCTTTGCCGAGGCCGCAGCACTGCCGCTGACCTCGATCACCGCCTGGGAGCTGCTGTTCGACCGGCTCGGCGCACGCCCGAGCAAGGCGTTCGATCCGCGCACGCTGCTGATCGTCGGCGGCGCCGGTGGCGTCGGGTCGATCCTGATTCAGCTCGCGCGCCGCCTCACCGGCCTCAGCATCATCGCCACGGCCTCGCGGCCGGAGACGACGAAGTGGTGCCTCCAACTCGGCGCGCACGCGGTGATCGATCACAGCCAGCCGATGAAGCCGCAAGTGGACGCGCTGAAGCTGCCGCCGGTCTCGCTGATCGCGAGCCTCACCAACACCGATACGCACTTCGCCCAGCTGATCGACCTCCTCGCCCCGCAGGGCAAGATCGGCCTGATCGACGATCCGGTGCAGCCGATCAATCCGATGCTGCTGAAGCCCAAATCGGCCTCGCTGCATTGGGAAGCGATGTTCGCGCGCTCGACCTTCGAGACCGCCGACATGATCGCCCAACACGATCTGCTCGACGAAGTCGCCGGCCTGATCGATTCCGGCGTGCTGCGCACCACGCTCGATCAGACCTACGGCACCATCAACGCCGCCAACCTGAGACGCGCCCACACGCTGATCGAAAGCGGCAAGTCGGTCGGCAAGGTCGTGCTGGAGGGGTGGGGTTAGGCGCTCTTCAACGAGCGCCGTGCCCGCGTCGCCCTCACCCCACCCCTCTCCCGCAAGCGGGAGAGGGAGCACGCTGCCGACGTGGCGGGGCTGTGGATGAACGCGGCGTAGGATTGCTGTTAGTTCGGAAATTGTGACGGGATCATTTCATCCGCTCCGAATGCGGCGAACTCCCTCTCCCGCTTGCGGGAGAGGGTTGGGGTGAGGGCTGCTGCGGGCAGTGATTCCAGAACCTCGCCGTCTAACTACGCGATCGTCTGCAGCAGGCCGCCTTCGGCGCGGAGCGCGGCACCGTTGGTGGCGGAGGCTTGCTTGGAGCTGACATAGACCACCATGTTGGCGATCTCCTCGACGGTGGCGAAGCGCTGGATCAGCGAGCCGGGGCGATGCTGCTTGACGAAGTTGGCGGCGGCTTCGCTCTCCGACTGTCCGTTCTGCCTGGCGAGGTCGGCCACGAAGGTCTGCACGCCCTCGCTCATCGTCGGGCCCGGCAGCACCGCATTGACCGTCACCGCGGTGCCGCGGGTCATTTCGGCCAGACCGCGCGACACCGAGAGCTGCGCGGTCTTGGTCATACCGTAATGGATCATCTCCTTCGGGATCATCAGCGCCGATTCCGAGGCGATGAAGACGATGCGGCCCCAGTTACGCTTCAGCATCGCCGGCATATAGGCGCGGGACAGCCGCACGCCGCTCATCACGTTGACGTCGAAGAAGCGCTGCCAGTCTTCATCCGGGATGTCGAAGAACGGCTTCGGCTCGAAGATGCCGGTGTTGTTGATCAGAATGTCGACGTCGGGCAGCGCCGCGACCAGCTTGGCGCAGCCCTCGGCGGTGGAGACGTCGGCGGCGACGCCGGTGATCTTGCCGCCGGTGGCGACCTTCGCCACTGCTGCGATCGCAGCGTCGACCTTGGCCTGTCCCCGGCCGTTGATGACGACATCGGCGCCGGTCGCGGCGAGCCCCTTGGCGATGGCATGGCCGATGCCGGCAGTCGAGCCGGTGACGAGTGCGGTCTTGCCGGACAGATCAATGTGCATGGAGTGCTCCCGTTTTCAATCATCAACGCGATGACGGAAGTAACGATCCGGACCGCTGATCGCCAGCGCCAGACACGAGGACGTGCGCCCTCACCCACCAGCCGTCATAGCCCGCGACGGCGGGCGACCCAGTATCGCAGAGCCTTCATGCTCATCACCGGTGCCCTGGAATACTGGATCCCCGCATGCGCGGGGATGACGTCGGAACAGAACCTTGTGCCGCAACAAAAAAGGCGGCGCCGTGCGGCACCGCCTTTTGAAATCTCAGGCTGGAAGGAAGCTGCTTACGCCGCTTCGGCTTCGCTGCTGTCCTGGGTCGGGCCCGAATCCTTGCCCTTGGCATCTTCGTCGCGGTCGACGAATTCGATCACCGCCATCGCGGCGTTGTCGCCGTAGCGGAAGCCGGCCTTGATGATGCGGGTGTAGCCGCCGTTGCGGTCCGCGTAGCGCGGCGCCAGCACGTCGAACAGCTTCTTCACCTGGTCCTTGTCGCGCATTTCGGCGATCGCCTGGCGACGCTTGTCGAGGCCGCCCTTCTTGCCGAGGGTGACCAGCTTCTCGACGATCGGCCGCAGTTCCTTGGCCTTCGGCAGCGTGGTGACGATCTGCTCGTGCTTGATCAGCGCGGCGCACATGTTCGCGAACATCGCCTTGCGGTGTTCGGCGGTGCGGTTGAGCTTCCGATGAACCTTGCCGTGTTTCATGTTGTCAGTCCTTCACTCGATGATACCCGACGGTTCGTCGGAGTTGCAGGCGGGCTACCTGCGTTCGCCCTGGTGGAGCCCCACCCTTCGAGAAGCGGCCAGGCCGTTTCTCAGGATGAGGAACAGGCCTCATGGCGAACCATGAGGCCGATCGGCTCAGTAGTGATCTTCGAAGCGCTTGGCGAGCTCGTCGATATTCTCCGGCGGCCAGCCCGGCACTTCCATGCCGAGATGCAGGCCCATCTGCGCCAGCACTTCCTTGATCTCGTTCAGCGACTTGCGGCCGAAGTTCGGGGTGCGGAGCATTTCGGCTTCCGACTTCTGCACCAGATCGCCGATGTAGACGATGTTGTCGTTCTTCAGGCAGTTCGCCGAACGCACCGACAGCTCGAGCTCGTCCACCTTCTTGAGGAAGGCCGGGTTGAAGGCGAGGTCCGGGATGATCTCCTGGGTGACTTCCTTGCGCGGCTCTTCGAAGTTGACGAAGACGTTGAGCTGATCCTGCAGGATGCGGGCGGCGAACGCCACCGCGTCCTCCGGCGAGATTGCGCCGTTGGTCTCGACCGTCATGGTCAGCTTGTCGTAGTCGAGGATCTGACCCTCGCGGGTGTTCTCGACCTTGTACGACACCTTGCGGACCGGCGAGTACAGGCTGTCGACCGGGATCAGGCCGATCGGCGCGTCCTCGGGACGATTGCGCTCGGCCGCGACGTAGCCCTTGCCGGTGTTGACGGTGAACTCCATGCGGATCTCGGCGCCGTCGTCCAGCGTGCAGAGCTGCAGATCCGGGTTCAGCACGACGATGTCGCCGACGGTCTGGATGTCACCGGCGGTGACCGCACCCGGACCCGACTTCTTGATGACCATCCGCTTCGGGCCTTCGCCCTGCATCTTCAGCGAGATGTCCTTGATGTTCAGCACGATGTCGGTCACGTCCTCGCGCACGCCGGCGATCGAGGAGAACTCGTGCAGCACGCCGTCGATGTGCACCGACTGCACCGCCGCGCCCTGCAGCGACGACAGCAGCACGCGACGCAGCGCGTTGCCGAGCGTCTGGCCGAAGCCGCGCTCGAGCGGTTCGGCGACCAGCGTCGCAAACCGGGTGGCATCGCTCCCGGCGGTGACCTGGAGCTTGTTCGGCCGAATCAATTCCTGCCAATTTTTCTGGATCGTCACTGTGTCACCTTCCTGGCCAGGCGATCGACGCCGGGGCCCCGGCGCATCGTCGCTAGCATTGGAAACTGCGGATCAATCCGCGGGAAACAACGAATAGAGCCGCCGGCGGCACCGGGCCGCCGGCGACGAAAACTCAGACGCGACGACGCTTACGCGGACGGCAACCGTTGTGCGGGATGGTGGTGACGTCGCGGATCGAGGTCACCGTGAAGCCCGCCGCCTGCAGCGCGCGCAGCGCCGACTCACGACCCGAACCGGGGCCCGCCACCTCGACCTCGAGGGTGCGCATACCGTGCTCCTGCGCCTTCTTGGCGACGTCCTCGGCCGCGACCTGCGCGGCGTAGGGGGTCGACTTGCGCGAGCCCTTGAAACCCATCGTGCCGGCCGACGACCAGGCAATCGCATTGCCCTGCGCGTCGGTGATGGTGATGGTGGTGTTGTTGAACGACGAATTCACATGCGCGATGCCGGAGGCGATGTTCTTGCGCTCGCGACGGCGAATGCGGGTGGCGTCCTTGGCCATAGTCTACCTTTCTACGTGATCTCAACGCCGCCGTAACGCCAGCGGCTCCACCGAAACGGCGAATGGCGAACAACCAGTGGCGACTAGGGGAAGCCCCCTACTCGCCACCGGCCGTTCGCAACTCGCAAACTTACTTCTTCTTGCCCGCGATCGCCTTCGCCGGACCCTTGCGGGTGCGGGCGTTGGTGTGGGTGCGCTGACCGCGCACCGGCAGACCGCGACGATGACGCAGGCCGCGATAGCAGCCGAGGTCCATCAGACGCTTGATGTTCATGCCGGTCTCACGGCGAAGGTCACCCTCGACCAGATAGTCGCGGTCGATCACTTCGCGGATCTGCAACACCTCGGCGTCGCTGAGCTGATTGACGCGACGATCGAGCGGGATCTTCACCTTCTCGATGATGTCGGCGGCATGCTTCTGGCCGATGCCATGGATGTACTGAAGCGCGATCAGCACGCGCTTGTTGGTCGGGATATTCACGCCGGCTATACGGGCCACAGACTTCTCTCCTGTCACCGGCCTAAGCCGGTCAATTCCTTGCTCTCTCGGGCGGCGTTCACAAACGCGAACACGACGCCGACCCCTCGCTCAGTTTTGGGGCCCGGCATCGTCTGAAACCTATCCGACGGGATATCGGGCCTTATTAAAGGATTCCGTTTTGCTTCGTCAACCGAATCCCAATTCAAGCTCGCTTCTTCGTGACCTTTTTGGGCTTTTTGCCACGCGCCGGAGCCTTGGCAACTGCCTTGGTCTTCGACGCCGCGGCGGCCTTTTTGGTCGCCTTCTTACCAGCGGCCTTCTTGCCGGCCGCCGGCTTGACCGCACCCTTGGCGGCCTTCACGACCGTCTTGACGGCCTTTTTGCCAGCCTTTGCAACGGCTTTGGCCGCCTTCTTCAGACCAGCCTTCGCAGCCTTACCGGCCGCAGACTTGCCGGCTGCAGCTTTGGCCGCCTTGGAAGCGGCCGGCTTCGCGGCCGCCTTCTTGGCGACTGCCTTCTTGCCTGAAGCCTTCTTGCCAACCGCCTGTTTGGCCGAAGATTTCTTGGCCGGTGCGGCCTTCGCCGACTTGCCGGCAGGCTTCCCCGCGGTCGCCTTGGCGGCCTTCGTCTTGGTCGCCACCTTGGCCTTCTTGGCACTGGTCTTGACCGCGCGCTTGGCGCGCGAGGCCTTGGCGCCCTTCTTGGCGTCGGCGGCGCGAACCGCCTCGAGCACCCGGCCGATCTCGCGGGTGACTTCGTCGATCGTCATCATGCCGTCGACGGTGAGGAGCTTGCGCTTCTCGGAGTAGTAGTCGACCAGCGGCTCGGTCTGCGCACGATAGGCGGACAGACGCTTGGCGAGCGCTTCGGCGTTGTCGTCGGCGCGCGGCTCCTCGCCGCGGGCGCGCATCTCGGCGACACGGGTCTCGACCCGGTCGAGCAGCGCGCCTTCATTGACCTTGAGCTCGACCACGGCGTCGAGATCGAAGCCCTTGTCCTTGAGCAGCGAATCGAGCGCCTCGGCCTGCGGCACGGTGCGCGGGAAACCGTCGAGGATGAAGCCCTGGGCGGCGTCGTCCTGATCGATCCGGTCGGAAATGATTCCGATCACCACCTCGTCCGGCACCAGACCGCCGGCCGCCATGATGTCCTTGGCCTTGAGGCCGACCGGCGTGCCGGCCGCCACCGCGGCGCGCAGCATGTCGCCGGTGGAGAGCTGCACGATGCCGTGCCGCTCGACCAGACGGGCCGCCTGTGTGCCCTTGCCCGCACCAGGCGGTCCGAGGAGGATCAGTCTCATTTCTTGCGCCCCCGCAACTTCGACTTCTTGATCAGGCCTTCATACTGGTGAGCCAGCAGATAGCCCTGCACCTGCGCAACCGTATCCATCGTCACGCTGACAACGATCAGAAGCGAAGTTCCGCCGAAATAGAATGGCACCGCCGCGTAGGAGATCATGATCTCCGGGATCAAGCAGACGACGGCCAGATAGATCGCACCGACCACGGTGATGCGCGAAAGTACGTAATCGATGTACTCGGCGGTGCGCTCGCCCGGGCGGATGCCCGGAATGAAGCCGCCGTGCTTCTTCAGATTGTCCGCGGTCTCGGTCGGGTTGAACACGATCGCGGTGTAGAAGAACGCAAAGAACACGATCATGCTGATGTAGAACACCAGGAACAGCGGCCGGCCGTGCCCGAACTGGGTCACGATCCACTGCAGCCATTCCGGACCGCTGCCGGCGTTGAAGTTCGCGATCGTGGTCGGCAGCAGCAGCAGCGACGAGGCGAAGATCGGCGGAATCACGCCCGCGGTGTTCAGCTTCAGCGGCAGATGCGAGGACTGGCCCTCGAACATCTTATTGCCGACCTGGCGCTTCGGATACTGGATCAGCAGCCGACGCTGGGCGCGCTCCATGAACACGATGAAGGCGATCACGACCACGGCCATCACCAGCACGATCAGGATCAGGCCGGTCGACAGCGCGCCCTGGCGGCCGAGTTCGAGCATATTCGCCAGAGCCGACGGCAGCTCGGCGACGATGCCGGCGAGGATGATCAACGAAATGCCGTTGCCGATACCGCGCGAGGTGATCTGCTCACCCAGCCACATTAGGAACATAGTGCCGCCGGTCAGCGTGATCGTGGTCGACAGCCGGAAGAACATGCCCGGGTCGGACACCACGTTGCCCGCGCCTTCGAGGCCCACGGCGATGCCGTAGGATTGGAACAGCGCCAACACCACGGTGAGGTAGCGGGTGTATTGGTTGAGCGTCTTGCGGCCGCTCTCGCCTTCCTTCTTCAGCGCCTCAAGCTGCGGCGACACGGTGGTCAGCAGCTGCACGATGATCGATGCCGAGATGTACGGCATGATGTTGAGAGCGAAGATCGCCATGCGGTGGATGCCGCCGCCGGCGAACATGTTGAACATGCCGAGGATGCCGCCGGCCTGCTGGCGGAATACCTGGTCCCAGATGTTCGGGTCGATGCCCGGCAGCGGGATGTAGGTGCCGAAGCGGTACACCAGCAGCGCGCCGAGCGTGAACCAGATCCGCTTCTTCAACTCTTCGGCTTTACCGAGCGCCGAGAAATTGAGGTTTGCCGCTAGTTGTTCCGCTGCTGAGACCATGTCCGGCTTTCTCCCGCGCTGCTGTCCCGATCCGCTGCCGGATGCGGCGGTCGGGTCGGCGCCGGGCATCTATTTGGTGCGCGCGCGTCGAAAAATCCACCGTACCGGCGAGGCCGGGCGCCCGCTTTAACAGCGGGCGCTGACGGGGATATTACGCTGCTTCGCCTTCGTCCGCCTTGGGGGCGAGGATCTTGACCGAACCGCCGGCCTTTTCGACCGCGGCGATCGCCGACTTGGTCGCACCGTACACTTCGATGTTCAGCTTCGCGGTGAGCTCACCGCGGCCGAGCAGACGAACGCCGTCCTTGGCGCGGCGCAGAACGCCCGCCTCGACCAGCGCCGCGGCATCGACCACCTTGCCGGCGTCGATCGCCTTGGCATCGACGGCCTCCTGGAGGCGGTCGAGGTTCACTTCGGCGAAGTCGAGCGCAAAGATGTTGTTGAAGCCGCGCTTCGGAAGGCGACGATGCAGCGGCATCTGACCGCCCTCGAAGCCCTTGATGCGCACGCCCGAACGCGCGGTCTGGCCCTTGCCGCCACGACCGCCGGTCTTGCCCTTGCCCGAACCGATGCCGCGGCCGATCCGCATGCGCTTTTTGCGCGAGCCGACGTTGTCGGCGATCTCGCTGAGCTTCATCGCCCTGTCTCCTTACTTCTCGTCGACGACGCGGACGAGGTGTTGCACCTTGCCGATCATGCCGCGAACTTCAGGGGTGTCCTGCAGTTCGGCGACGCGGCCGATCTTGTTCAGCTTCAGGCCGATCAGCGTCTCGCGCTGCGAGTGATGGCGCCGAATCGGGCTGCCGATCTGCTCGACCTTGATCATGTTTGCGGCCTTGGCCATCTCGTTCACTCCGATCGCGTCTTGTCAGAAGACCGCGTGATCGCCCTCGATCACGCTGTTATTCGGCCACCACTTCGGCATCGCCGCCGACGCGGCGGGCCTGCAGAGTGGAAACCTTGATGTTGCGGCGCGCGGCGACCGAACGCGGCGAGTCGAGGTGCTTCAGCGCGTCGAAGGTGGCGCGAACCATGTTGTAGGGGTTCGACGAACCGACCGACTTCGCGACCACGTCGGCGATGCCGAGGGTCTCGAACACCGCACGCATCGGGCCGCCGGCGATGATGCCGGTACCGGCCGGGGCGGCGCGGAGATAGACGCGGCCGGCGCCGTGACGGCCGGCGATGTCGTGATGCAGGGTCCGGCCCTCGCGCAGCGCGACGCGGGTCAGGTTGCGCTTCGCAGACTCGGTCGCCTTGCGGATCGCTTCCGGCACTTCGCGCGCCTTGCCGTGACCGAAGCCGACGCGGCCCTTCTGATCGCCGACCACGACCAGCGCAGCGAAGCCGAAGCGCTTGCCGCCCTTCACCACCTTCGCCACACGGTTGATGTGGACGAGCTTGTCGACGAACTCGCTGTCGCGCTCCTCGCGCTCCCTGCTCCGTTCGCGTCCGCCGCGTTCGCGTTCAGCTGCCATGGTGTGTTCCAATCCTTGCGAGGCTCGCGCCCCGATCCTGGTATCCGTTCAATCCGAAATTTAGAAGCTCAGGCCGCTCTCGCGAGCCGCATCCGCCAGCGCCTTGACGCGACCGTGATACAGATAGCCGCCGCGGTCGAACACGACCTCCTTGACGCCCTTCTGTACAGCCCGCTCGGCAACCAGCTTGCCGACCGCCTTCGCCGCATCGATGTCGGCGCCGGTGTTGCCGGCCTCGCGCAGGGTCTTCTCCAGCGACGAAGCCGAGGCGAGCGTCTCGCCCTTGGCGTCGTCGATCACCTGCGCATAGATGTGCTTCGACGAGCGGAACACCGACAACCGCGGACGGCCGTTGGCGGTGCGCCGCAGCGCAGTCCGGACCCGGTTGGTGCGCCGGGCATTCGTAACCTTCATCTTCGACATGACCGGCTCCGTTACTTCTTCTTGCCTTCCTTGCGGAAGATGAATTCGTCCGAGTAGCGGACGCCCTTGCCCTTGTACGGCTCCGGCGGGCGATATTCGCGGATCTCGGCGGCGACCTGGCCGACCTTCTGCGAATCGATGCCGGTCACGGTGATCTCGGTCGGCTTCGGCACCGTGATGGTGATGCCTTCCGGGATGTCGTACAGCACGTCGTGGCTGTAGCCGAGCGCGAGCTGCAGCTTCTTGCCCTGCATCGCCGCGCGATAGCCGACACCGGTGATTTCGAGCTTCTTCTCGAAGCCCTTGGTGACGCCTTCCACCAGATTCGCGATCTGTGCGCGAGCCGTGCCGTAAAGCGCCCGCGCCCGATTGGTCTCGAACCGCGGCGATACCGAAACCGAACCGTTCTCGAACTTCACGTCGACGTCGTCGTGCACGACGAACTGAAGCTGACCCTTCGGCCCCTTCATCTTGACGGTCTGTCCCTCGACGGTCGCCGTCACCCCAGACGGGACCGTGACGGGCTTCTTGCCAACGCGTGACATGGTCGATCCTTCTTAAACCCTGCATCCTCCGGCGAAACCCGCTCGGGACGATGCGCCAATTTCCGTTCTCCGGCGCCTCCCGGCCGCACCCTGCGGCCGCCGGCGCCGGCGATTAGAACACCGTGAACAGAACCTCGCCGCCGACATTGGCGTCGCGGGCGTCGTGATCGGCCATGATCCCCTTCGGGGTCGACAGCACCGAGATGCCGAGGCCGTTGTTGACGCGCGGCAAGTTCTTCACCGAAGCGTAGACCCGACGGCCCGGGCGCGACACGCGCTCGATCTCGCGGATCACCGGTTCGCCGTCGAAATACTTCAGCTCGATCTCGAGCTCGCTGCGCCCCGACGGATGCTCGACGGTGGCGTAGCCGCGGATGTAACCCTCGGACTTCAGCACATCGAGAACGTTGGCGCGCATCTTCGAGCCCGGGGTCGAAACCTTGGACTTGGAGCGCATCTGCGCGTTGCGGATGCGGGTGATGAGATCGCTGATCGGATCGTGCGTGGACATCTGACGACCCTCCCCTTACCAGCTCGACTTCACGAGGCCCGGAACCAGGCCCTTCGAGCCGAGGTCACGGATCGCGATACGGCTCAGCTTGTTGAGACGATAGACCGAACGCGGACGGCCGGTGAGGTCGCAGCGGTTGCGGATCCGGGTCGCCGACGAGTTACGCGGCATCTCGGCGAGCTTCAGCGTCGCCGCGAAGCGCTCCTCCATCGGCTTGGTCTTGTCGGCGATGACCGCCTTCAGACGCGCGCGCTTGGGCGCCGCGTTCTTGGCCATCTTCTTCCGGCGGTTGTTCTTCTCGATCGCACTCTTCTTTGCCATATCAGGCTCCTGGGTTTCCGCGTTTGAGATGCTTTTCAGCGTCTCACTGCCGGAACGGGAAATTGAAAGCGGTGAGCAGCGCACGCGCCTCGTCGTCGGTCTTAGCGGTGGTGCACACCGTGATGTCCATGCCCCACGACTCGCCGGTCTTGTCGAAGTCGATTTCGGGGAAAATGATGTGCTCCTTGATGCCGAGCGAGTAATTGCCCCGGCCGTCGAAGCTCTTCGGGTTCAGCCCGCGGAAGTCGCGGACGCGCGGCAGCGCGACCGTGATCAGGCGGTCGATGAACTCGTACATCCGCGCCTGGCGCAGCGTCACCTTGCAGCCGATCGGCTGGTTCTCGCGCAGCTTGAAGGTCGAAATCGCGACGCGAGAATAGGTGATGACCGCCTTCTGGCCGGCGATCAGCGACAGATCGCCCGCCGCCTGCTCGGCCTTCTTGCGATCGTTCACCGCCTCGCCGACGCCCATGTTGAGCACGACCTTGTCGAGCTTCGGCACCTGCATCACGTTGGCGTAGCCGAACTTCTCGGTGAGCTGCGCGCGAATGCTGCGGTCGTATTCCGTGCGCAGCCGCGGAACGTATGCGGTCTCAGCCATCGATCTCTGCTCCCGAGCGCTTGGCGATGCGGACCTTCTTGCCGTCCGCGAGAATCTTGAATCCGACGCGGGTCGGCTTGCCGTCCTTGCCGACGATCGCGATGTTCGACAGGTCGATCGGCGCCTCTTTCGAGATGATGCCGCCTTCCTGGGTCTGGGTCTGCTTCTGGTGGCGCTTGACCACGTTGATGCCGCGCACCAGAGCCTTGCCGGCGTCCGGACGGACCTCGAACACCTCACCGGTGCGGCCCTTGTCGCGACCGCTCAACACGATCACCTTGTCACCCTTACGGATCTTGGCGGCCATCACAGCACCTCCGGCGCCAGCGAAATGATTTTCATGTGGTTCTTCGCGCGCAACTCGCGCGGCACCGGCCCGAAGATACGGGTGCCGATCGGCTCGGACTGATTGTTGATCAGAACGGCGGCGTTGCGGTCGAAACGGATGACGGAACCGTCCGGGCGGCGGATGTCCTTGCGGACACGGACCACCACGGCCTTCATCACGTCGCCCTTCTTCACCTTGCCTCGCGGAATCGCTTCCTTGATCGAGACCACAATGACGTCACCCACGGTCGCATACCGGCGCTTGGATCCCCCAATCACCTTGATGCACATGACACGGCGTGCGCCTGAATTGTCGGCCACGTCGAGGTTGGTCTGCATCTGAATCATTGATGCACCTCGTCCTCTCTCTGCTGCGCTGCTTGCGCGCTAAACTGATGCGCAAAAGCGCGCTTAGGCGGTCTTCTTCGGTTCGCCCCGGACGACGGTCCAGCGCTTCAACTTGGAGATCGGCTTGCTCTCTTCGATCCACACCATGTCGCCCGGCTTGAACTGGCTGTTCTCGTCGTGCGCGTGGTAGTTCTTCGAGCGCCGGATGGTCTTCTTGTAGATCGGGTGAGTGAAGCGGCGGTCGACGCGCACCACGATCGTCTTTTCTTGCTTGTCGCTGACGACCACGCCCTGCAGGGTCCTCTTCGGCATGTCTAAAGGTCCTTACTTCGTCTTGCCGGCGCGCTTCTGCGCGGCGATGGTCTTGATGCGGGCGATGTCGCGACGAGCCTCGCGCAGCCGAGAGGTGTTCTCGAGCTGACCGGTGGCGCGCTGGAACCGCAGGTTGAAGCGCTCCTTCTTGAGGTTCAGGATCGCGTCGTCCATCTGGTCTTCGCTCATCGCCCGGATATCGGCGGTCTTCATCTCAGCCATCACGATTACTCCGCGATACGCGCGACGAAGCGCGTCTTGATCGGCAGCTTGGCGGCGGCGAGCGTCAGCGCTTCGCGGGCGATCTGCTGGTTGACGCCGTCGATCTCGAACATCACCCGGCCCGGCTTGACCCGCGCCACCCACAACTCCGGCGAACCCTTGCCGGAGCCCATGCGGACTTCGGCCGGCTTCTTCGACACCGGAAGGTCGGGGAAAATCCGGATCCAGACGCGGCCGGCACGCTTCATGTGACGGGTCAGCGCGCGACGGGCGGCTTCGATCTGACGTGCGGTGATCCGCTCCGGCTCCATCGCCTTCAGGCCGAACTGACCGAAAGCCAGGGTCGCGCCCGAGGACGCAACGCCGTGGATGCGGCCCTTGTGCGCCTTGCGGAACTTGGTTCTCTTTGGTTGCATCATGGCTTTACGCCCTCAATTCGAATTCTGCGCGATCAGGCGGCGTCGCGGCGCGGACGGGACGAACCGCCACCATCGCCTTCAGCCATGCGCTTGTCCTGGGCCATCGGATCGTGCTCGAGGATCTCGCCCTTGAAGATCCAGACCTTCACGCCGCAGGTGCCGAAAGTCGTGAACGCGGTCGCGACGCCGTAGTCGATGTCGGCGCGCAGGGTGTGCAGCGGCACGCGGCCCTCGCGATACCACTCCATGCGGGCGATTTCAGCACCGCCGAGACGGCCCGAGCAGTTGATACGGATGCCTTCGGCGCCGAGACGCATCGCCGACTGCACCGCCCGCTTCATCGCACGCCGGAACGCCACGCGGCGCTCGAGCTGCTGAGCGATCGACTCCGCGACCAGGGTCGCGTCGAGCTCGGGCTTGCGGATTTCGATGATGTTGATCACCACGTCCGACGACGTGATGTCCGCGACCTTCTTACGAAGCTTGTCGATGTCGGCGCCCTTCTTGCCGATCACCACGCCGGGGCGCGCCGAATGGATCGTCACCCGGCACTTCTTGTGCGGACGTTCGATCACGATTCGCGCGACCGCCGCCTGCTTCAGTTCCTTGTGCAGGATCTCGCGGATCTTGACGTCCTCGTGCAGCAGCCTGCCGTATTCGTTCTTGCCGGCGTACCAACGGGAATCCCACGTCCGGTTGATGCCCAGCCGCAGCCCGATCGGATTGATCTTTTGACCCATCGAAAGTCTCCCGCGCCTTCGCTTAAGCGCTTGCTTCTTCGACCTGACGAACGACGATCGTCAGCTGCGCGAAGGGTTTGAAAATACGGCCCGAACGACCACGGCCGCGCGGGGTGAAACGCTTCATCACGATGCCCTTACCGACGTGGGCCTCGGAGACGACCAGCGCATCGACGTCGAGATCGTGATTGTTCTCGGCGTTGGCGATAGCCGATTCCAGGCACTTCTTCACGTCGACCGCGATCCGCTTGCGCGAAAATGCGAGGTCGGCGAGAGCCGCCGACGCCTTGCGGCCGCGGATCAGTTGGGCGACCAGGTTGAGCTTCTGCGGAGAGACGCGAAGCATCCTGGCGACAGCCTTCGCCTCGTTATCAGGCAGGCTTCGTTCGCGCTTGGGTTTGCTCATCGTCTCGTCCTCAACCCTTCTTCGACTTCTTGTCGCCGGCGTGGCCGTGGAAGGTGCGGGTCGGCGAGAACTCGCCGAACTTGTGACCCACCATTTCCTCGTTCACCGACACCGGGACGTGCTTCTGGCCGTTGTAGACGCCGAAGGTCAGGCCGACAAACTGCGGCAGGATAGTCGAGCGACGGCTCCAGATCTTGATCACGTCGTGACGGCCCGACGCGCGCGCGGCATCGGCCTTCTTCAGCAGCGAGGCCTCGACGAACGGGCCCTTCCAGACTGAGCGAACCATGTCCGGCTTCCTTACTTCTTCTTCCGCTTGTGGCGGCTGATGAGGATGAACTTGTCGGTCGACTTGTTCGAACGGGTCTTCTTACCCTTGGTCGGCTTGCCCCACGGGGTGACCGGGTGACGGCCGCCCGAGGTGCGGCCTTCACCGCCGCCGTGCGGGTGGTCGATCGGGTTCATGACGACGCCGCGGTTGTGCGGGCGACGGCCGAGCCAGCGCTTGCGACCGGCCTTGCCGATCGAGATGTTCATGTGGTCCGGGTTCGACACCGCACCGATCGCCGCGATGCAGCGGCCGTGAATCAGACGCTGCTCGCCCGAGTTCATGCGCAGGATCACGTAGTCGTGGTCGCGACCGACGATCTGAGCGTAGGTGCCGGCCGAACGCGCGAGCTGACCACCCTTGCCGATCTTCAGCTCGACGTTGTGCACGATGGTGCCGATCGGCATGTTGCCCAGCGGCATCACGTTGCCCGGCTTCACGTCGACATAGGCGCCCGCGATCACGGTGTCGCCGACCGCCAAACGCTGCGGCGCCAGGATGTAGGCCTGCTCGCCGTCCTCGTACTTGATCAGCGCGATGAAGGCGGTGCGGTTCGGATCGTATTCCAGGCGCTCCACCTTGGCCGGAACGTCGACCTTGGTGCGCTTGAAATCGACGATGCGGTAGGTCTGCTTGTGACCGCCGCCGCGGAACCGAACGGTGATGCGGCCGGTGTTGTTACGACCGCCGTTCGAGTTCTTGCCCTCGGTCAGCCGCTTGACCGGCTTGCCCTTGTACAGCGCCGAACGATCGACCATCACCAGCTGGCGCTGGCCCGGCGTCGTGGGATTAAAGGTTTTCAATGCCATAGTCGGTCCCGCCTCACAGTCCGGTGGTGACGTCGATGCGGTGGCCCTCTTCCAAGGTCACGACCGCACGCTTGACGTCCGACTGCGTGCCGAAGGTGCCGCGGAAGGCCTTGGTCTTGCCCTTGCGCACCAGCGTGTTCACGCTCTTCACCTTGACGTCGAACAGCTTTTCGACGGCTTCTTTGATTTGCGGCTTGGTCGCGCCGCCCTGCACCTTGAACACGACCTTGTTGTGTTCGGACGCCATCGTGGACTTTTCAGTCACGACCGGCGCAACGATCACGTCGTAATGGCGCGGATCGATGGATTTCATTTGAAGCGCGCCTCCAACGCATCGACCGCCGCCTTGGTCAGCACCAGCTTCTTGCGGCGCAGAATGTCATAGACGTTGATGCCCTGAACCGGCAGCACGTCGATGTTCGGGATGTTGCGGGCCGCCGCGGCGAAGCCGTTGTTCACCTCGGCACCGTCGATGATCAGCGCGCTCTCGAGGCCGAGGCCCGAGAAGTGACCGATCAGCGTCTTGGTCTTGGCGGCTTCGAGCTCGGCCTTGTCGAGCACGATCAGACCGCCGCCCTTGGCCTTGGCCGAGAGCGCATGACGCAGCGCCAGGACACGCACCTTCTTCGGCAGGTCGATGGCGTGCGAACGCACCACCGGGCCGAAGGCGCGACCGCCGCCACGGAACTGCGGCACCCGCTGCGAACCGTGACGAGCACCGCCGGTGCCCTTCTGCTTGTACATCTTCTTGCCGGTGCGCCAGACCTCGGCGCGCCCCTTGGCCTTGTGCGTGCCGGCCTGCCGCTTCGCGAGCTGCCAGATCACACAACGCTGAATGATGTCGGTGCGCGGCTCCAGACCGAAGATCTCGTCGGAGAGCTGGACCGAACCGGCTTCCTTACCCTCGAGGGTGGTGACTTTCAGTTCCATCTCACGCACCTTCCTGCTCGGCGGCCGGCGCTTCCGCAGCCGCATCGCCATTGGCGAGCCGGAACTTGCCCGGCTTCGGCGCATCCGCCGGCAGCGCCTTCTTCACCGCGTCACGCACGCGGATCCAGCCGCCCTTGGTGCCGGGCACAGCGCCCTCGACCAGGATCAGCCCGCGCTCGACGTCGGTCTGCACCACCCGCAGGTTCAGCGTGGTGACGCGATCGACGCCCATGTGGCCCGGCATCTTCTTGTTCTTGAAGGTCTTGCCGGGATCCTGACGACCACCGGTCGAACCGATCGAACGGTGCGACACCGACACGCCGTGCGTGGCGCGCAGGCCGCCAAAGTTCCAGCGCTTCATACCGCCGGCGAAGCCCTTACCGGTCGAAGTGCCGGTGACGTCGACGAACTGGCCGACGACGAAGTGGTCGGCCTGGATCTCGGCGCCGACCGGGAGCAGCGCGTCCTCGGACACGCGGAACTCTTCGACCTTACGCTTCGGCTCGACCTTGGCGGCGGCGAACTGGCCGCGCTCGGCCTTCGGCATGTACACGGTCTTGCGCGAGCCGGAACCGACCTGCAGCGCCACGTAGCCGTTCTTCTCGTTGGTGCGGTGGCCCAACACCTGGCAGTTGCCAAGCTTCAGCACGGTCACAGGGATGTGCTCGCCGGCCTCTGTAAAGACCCGCGTCATCCCGACCTTCTGTGCGATCACTCCGGAGCGCATCGGCGTGCTTCCTGTTCTTTCTGTCCGTTCGATAACCGGACGTTACAATCTCAGAGCTTGATTTCGACGTCGACGCCGGCGGCCAGGTCGAGCTTCATCAAAGCATCGACGGTCTGCGGGGTCGGGTCGACGATGTCGAGCAGGCGCTTGTGAGTGCGCATCTCGAACTGCTCGCGGCTCTTCTTGTCGACGTGCGGCGAACGGTTGACGGTGAACTTCTCGATCCGGGTCGGCAGCGGGATCGGCCCGCGCACCTGCGCACCGGTTCGCTTCGCGGTGTTGACGATCTCACGGGTCGACGTATCGAGAATCCGATGGTCGAACGCCTTGAGGCGAATGCGAATATTCTGGCCGTTCATTGCCGTATTCTTTCTTTCGTGTCGCGAATGGTGAGTAGTGAGCAGCGGACGGACATTCCGTCCGCCGCCCTCTATTCGCTATTCCCCGCTTACTCGATGATCGCGGCGACGACGCCGGCGCCCACCGTGCGGCCGCCTTCGCGGATGGCGAAGCGCAGCTTCTCTTCCATCGCGATCGGCACGATCAGGTGCACTTCCATCGCGATGTTGTCGCCCGGCATCACCATCTCGGTGCCTTCCGGCAGGTGCACCACACCGGTCACGTCGGTGGTGCGGAAGTAGAACTGCGGACGGTAGTTGGTGAAGAACGGGGTGTGGCGGCCGCCCTCTTCCTTGGTCAGGATGTAGGCTTCGGCCTTGAACTTGGTGTGCGGCTTCACCGAACCCGGCTTGCACAGCACCTGGCCGCGCTCGACGTCTTCACGCTTGGTGCCGCGCAGCAGCGCGCCGATGTTGTCGCCCGCCTGGCCCTGATCGAGCAGCTTGCGGAACATTTCGACGCCGGTGCAGGTGGTCTTCTGCGTCGGGCGGATGCCGACGATTTCGATTTCCTCACCGACCTTGATCACGCCGCGCTCGACACGACCGGTCACCACGGTGCCGCGGCCCGAGATCGAGAACACGTCTTCAACCGGCATCAGGAACGGCTGGTCGATCGGACGCTCCGGCTGCGGGATGTAGGCGTCGACGTTCTTCATCAGCTCGAGAATGGCGTCGTGGCCGAGCTTCGGATCGGAGTTCTCGAGCGCTGCCAGCGCCGAGCCCTTGACGATCGGAATGTCGTCGCCCGGGAAGTCGTACTTCGACAGCAGCTCGCGCACTTCCATCTCGACCAGCTCGAGCAGTTCCGGATCGTCGACCATGTCGCACTTGTTCAGGAACACCACCAGCGCCGGCACGCCGACCTGACGGGCCAGCAGGATGTGCTCGCGGGTCTGCGGCATCGGGCCGTCGGCCGCCGACACCACCAGGATCGCGCCGTCCATCTGCGCCGCGCCGGTGATCATGTTCTTGACGTAGTCGGCGTGGCCGGGGCAGTCGACGTGCGCGTAGTGACGGTTCTGCGTCTCGTACTCGACGTGCGCGGTCGAGATCGTGATGCCGCGCGCCTTCTCTTCCGGCGCCTTGTCGATCTGGTCGTAGGCCGTGAACGTCGCACCGCCCGTCTCCGCCAGAACCTTGGTGATCGCCGCCGTCAGCGACGTCTTGCCATGGTCGACGTGACCGATCGTACCGATGTTGCAATGCGGCTTGTTACGTTCAAACTTTGCTTTGGCCATCGCTCTCTCCGTTCAGTCGCGGCTTAAACCGGCGACAATCAGGCAAACTTCTTCTGGACTTCAGCCGACACGTTGGCCGGCGCTTCCGCGTAGTGGTCGAACTGCATGGTGAAGTTCGCCCGGCCCTGGCTCATCGAGCGCAGGTTGTTGACGTAGCCGAACATGTTCATCAGCGGCACCATCGCGTTGATCACGTTGGCATTGCCGCGCATGTCCTGACCCTGGATCTGGCCACGCCGCGAGTTCAGGTCGCCGATGACCGAACCGGTGTAGTCTTCCGGAGTCACCACTTCGACCTTCATGATCGGCTCGAGGAGAACCGACTTGCCCTTCTGCAGCGCTTCGCGGAACGCGGCGCGAGAGGCGATTTCGAACGCCAGAGCCGACGAGTCGACGTCGTGGTACTTACCGTCGACCAGCGTCACCTTGACGTCGACCACCGGGAAGCCGGCGACCACGCCCGACGACAGCACGCTCTCGATGCCCTTTTCGACACCCGGGATGTACTCCTTCGGCACCGCACCGCCGACGATCTTCGACTCGAAGATGTAACCGGCGCCCGGCTCCGTCGGCTCGACCACGAAGCTCACCGCAGCGAACTGACCGGTACCACCGGTCTGCTTCTTGTGGGTGTAGTCGACTTCGGCCTTCTTGGTGATGCGCTCACGGAACGCCACCTGCGGCGCACCGATGTTCGCGTCGACCTTGTAGGTGCGCTTCAGGATGTCGACCTTGATGTCGAGGTGAAGTTCGCCCATGCCCTTCAGGATGGTCTGACCGGACTCGAGGTCGGTCGACACCCGGAACGACGGATCTTCGGCAGCCAGCTTCGCCAGCGCGATGCCGAGCTTTTCCTGGTCGGCCTTCGACTTCGGCTCGATCGCGATTTCGATCACCGGCTCCGGGAATTCCATCTTTTCGAGGATCACCGGGTTGGCGGGATCGCACAGCGTGTCGCCGGTGCGGGCTTCCTTCAGGCCGGCCAGCGCAACGATGTCGCCGGCATAGGCTTCCTTGATGTCTTCGCGGTTGTTGGCGTGCATCAGCAGCATGCGGCCGATGCGCTCCTTCTTCTCGCGGGTCGAGTTCACAACGCCGGTGCCGCTCTGCAGAACGCCCGAGTAGATGCGGCAGAAGGTGATGGTGCCGACGAAGGGGTCGTCCATGATCTTGAACGCCAGCAGCGACAGCGGCTCCTTGTCGTCCGCCTTGCGCACGACTTCGTTGCCCTGATCGTCGGTGCCCTTGATCGCCGGCACGTCGAGCGGCGACGGCAGGTAGTCGACCACGGCGTCGAGCAGCGGCTGAACGCCCTTGTTCTTGAACGCCGAACCGCACAGCACCGGATAGAACGCACCGGTCAGCACCGCCTTGCGGATCAGACGCTTCAGGGTCGCCTCGTCCGGCATGGTCCCTTCGAGATAAGCGCCCATCGCGTCGTCGTCGAGCTCGACGGCGGCTTCGATCATCTTCTCGCGATATTCCTTGGCCTGGTCGAGCAACTCGGCCGGAATCTCGGCGTCTTCGAACTTCGCGCCCAGCGACTCGTCGTTCCAGACGACAGCCTTCATGCGGACCAGATCGATCACGCCCTTGAAGTTGTTCTCAGAGCCGATCGGCAGCTGGATCGCCACCGGCTTGGCGCCGAGGCGGTCGACGATGTCCTGCAGGCACTTGAAGAAGTCGGCGCCGGTCTTGTCCATCTTGTTGGCGAAGACGATGCGCGGAACCTTGTACTTATCGCCCTGGCGCCAAACGGTCTCGGTCTGCGGCTCGACGCCCTGGTTGGAGTCGAGAACGCACACGGCACCGTCGAGCACGCGCAGGCTGCGCTCGACTTCGATGGTGAAGTCGACGTGGCCGGGAGTGTCGATGATGTTGAGACGCTTGCCGTTCCAGAACGCGGTCGTGGCGGCCGACGTAATGGTGATGCCCCGCTCCTGCTCCTGCGTCATCCAGTCCATCGTCGCGGCACCTTCGTGCACTTCGCCGATCTTGTGGCTCTTGCCGGTGTAGAACAGGATGCGCTCGGTCGTCGTGGTCTTGCCGGCATCGATGTGAGCCATGATGCCGAAGTTGCGGTAGTCCTCGATGGCGTGAACGCGGGGCATAGCGTCTTCCTTGATTCCGTTGCTTTGCCGTTACCAGCGGTAGTGCGAGAACGCGCGGTTGGCTTCCGCCATCTTGTGCACGTCTTCACGCTTCTTCACCGCGTTGCCGCGGTTGTTGGAGGCGTCGAGCAGCTCGGCCGACAGGCGCTCGGTCATGGTCTTTTCATTGCGACCACGGGCGGCGGCGATCAGCCAGCGAATGCCCAGCGCCTGACGGCGGGTGGAGCGCACTTCGACCGGCACCTGATAGGTGGCGCCACCGACGCGGCGGGACCGAACTTCGATCGCCGGCATCACGTTCTCGAGCGCCTGCTCGAACACGCCGAGCGGCGGCTGCTTGGTCTTGGCCTCGATCAGGTCGAACGCACCGTAGACGATGCCTTCGGCGACCGACTTCTTGCCGGCGTACATCACCGAGTTCATGAACTTGGTGACGATGATGTTCCCGAACTTCGGATCGGGCAGAACTTCGCGCTTTTCGGCTGCGTGACGACGGGACATGGATGCTCTCCCCGCTTACTTCGGACGCTTCGCGCCGTACTTCGAACGGCGCTGCTTACGGTTCTTGACGCCCTGGGTATCGAGGACGCCGCGGAGGATGTGGTAGCGCACGCCCGGCAAGTCCTTGACGCGGCCGCCGCGGATCATGACCACCGAGTGCTCCTGCAGGTTGTGACCTTCACCAGGAATGTAACCGATGACCTCGAAGCCGTTGGTCAGGCGCACCTTGGCGACCTTACGCAGCGCCGAGTTCGGCTTCTTCGGCGTCGTGGTGTAGACGCGAGTGCACACGCCGCGCTTCTGCGGCGATTGCTGCAGCGCCGGAACCTTCTTGCGCGACTTCTGCACCACGCGCGGATTTGCGATCAGCTGGTTGATCGTCGGCATCTTCGCCTTCACCCTCAAGCTTCGCGCGAAACCGGTCAGTCGGCTTCGCAAATTCGTTCGGAGCTACCCGCCCCAGCGGCCGCCCTGCCCGACCGAACCAATGCCCGATCACGCAAAGCGAAATCGCGCCAGCCGCCCATCGCTGAGCGGAAAGCGCTTCCACGCAACAGAGGACCGCAGCAAAGACCGGGCAGTTTCCACTGACCGGTTCTTACCGAGGTCATGCTTCCAAAACCGTCCCGACGAGAAAGAGCCTCGAAAGAACGCTCAATGTCCTGGCATTGCCTGGCTTATGTCGACAGCGTTTGAGCGTCTTGGGTCGAGGGTGGTGCCCGTAAGTCCTTGAAAGGACGGCCCGGGTTGTCCGTTCCGACGTTGGCGACGCTCACCGCCTGTCTTGAAGTGGGCGGGTTGTATCGGCGCACACCCCCCAAGTCAAGGCAAAACCGCTACCAGATGACGGTTCGGCGACGACTTTTCGCACTCTGTCCGACCGGCATGAAATGCCGATGGAATGGGGCGTTATCGCCTTGCGGCAGGATCGCGCCGGGACCCCGATTTCCGACTCCGGGCGTAGTCCGCAGCGGCCCGATCCGGGGTCCGCCGGGCAGGATTCATAGAATCGTCAGGTGTCGCCCAACCGATTCCGGCCCCGAGTCGGGGGAGAATCGACCGCTGCCCGCCGTCTCGATTCGGCACAGACCGGAACTCCCTGCGCGTCGCCGCACAATACGGTATTAAAACACCTCTTTGAGACTGGACCTATTCGACCAACGACCGCCGCCCGATTCAAGGACGATCGCGTCCGGTGGCGGCGCGATCCACAGAAGCCGGTCGATCCTGATTGCCGGCGGCGGAACCGCTGTGGCTAAGTGCCGAGCGGGCGACGTGGTCGGCCAGCCGCAGAGGCGTGGGAACGAGATGGCGGGTTCGGGGCGAGATCGGGCGGTGCCGCGACGCCGGATGGCGGCGATCGCCGCAGCCGTGGTCTCGCTGCAGCTCCTCGCCCTGCCCGCACGCGCGGCCGACGCGGATGACGACGACGCGCCGGCCCAGACCTACCCCAATATCTACCTCGACCTCCGCACCAGCTACGGCCGCACCCCGGCCGGCGTGCTGTCGATCGGCTTTTCCAGCCCGACCCTCGCGGTGCTGTCGCGCCTGCGCGAGCTGGCGGCGCTGCCGCCGCTGCAGGTGCCGACGCTGCCGGCGAGCCAGAGCGCGGAACTCGACGTGCCGCTGACCATCGACGTCAACGACCGCGTCTCGCTGTATGGCGGCTTCAGCGCCACCACCAGCAACGGCGGATCAGGCTGGAGCTCGGTCGACATCACCAGTTGGAACGTCGGCGTCCAGGCCGACCTCTATCGCCAGGACGGCGGATCGCTGCCGAGCCTGACACTCCAGACCACCCTCACCCGCTCGGTGCCGAGCGGACCGCTCGCCACCACCTCGCTCAACACCGTGCTGGAGGCGTCCTACGCGTTCGACGCCGACGAGACCCGCGGCGTGCTCGCCGGCGTGCAGTTCACCACCACGGCGATCGACGCCGACCGCGCCGAAATCCATCCGAATACGGTCGGCTGGCTCGGCGGCTATTACCAGTGGGAGAGCAACTGGAAGCTGACGGGGCGCGCCGGCCTGCAGTCGTTCGGCGGCGCCGAGCTGCTGCGCTTCACCCCGATCGCGCCCTTCACCCAACCGATCCTGCGGATCGACCTCGACCAGATGGACGACAACGACAACCGCCTGTTCGGCATCACCGCACAGGTGTCGTGGACGCCGAAGCCGGCCTATCAGCTCACGGTGCGGACGCCGCTGTATCTGAGCAGCAAGTGACTCGGGCGCCGGCATGGCGTTCCGCCATGTATCTGCCCGGCGACGTGCCGAGTGTCTTGCGGAACATGGTGACGAAGCTCGGCACGCTTTCGTAACCCAGATCGGCGGCGACCTGCTGGATCGAGGCGCCGCCGGCCAGCCACTGCACCGCGAGCATGACGCCGAGCTGCTGGCGCCAGCGGCCGAAGCTCATCCCGGTTTCGCGGCTGATCAGCCGCCCCAGCGTCCGCTCGCTGAGGCCGGCGCGCGCTGCCCAGCCCTGCAGCGAGCCGCGATCGGCGGGCGCCGCCATCATCAGGTCGGCCAACGCGCGCAGCCGCGGATCGGACGGCATCGGCAGATGCAGATCCTCGATCCTGGCAACCGCGATCTCGTCGAGCAGCACCGCGATCAGACGCGAACTCGCCCCGCCCTCGTGGTACAGCAGCGGCAGCCTCGCGGCGCGGAACAGCAGTTCACGCAGCAGCGGCGTCACCGAGACGGTGCAGCAGCGCTGCGGCAGTCCCACATCGATGCCAGCGGCGACGAACGCCGCATAGCCTTCGAGCCTGCCGGTCGCGGTGATCGCATGCAGCGTGCCGCCTGGGATCCAGACCGCGCTGCGCGGCGGCACGATCCACAATCCGCCGTCCACCCGGCAACTCAGTGCACCGCGCTGCACCAGCAGGATCTGCGCCTTGGCATGGCAGTGCAGATCGATCTCGAACGAGCCGATCATCTCCGATGCCATGCCATAGGCCACGACCGGCCGCGCGACCTCGTCGGGTTCGGTCCAGTCGGCCGCAGTGGAGCTGTCGGTGAGAATGGGCATGGGCCAGCCTACCGCGCCGCTTGGCGTGAACGGATAACAATCTGTCTAAGCTGCGTAATGACGCCAATGCCGCCTCCCTTTACTCACCCGGACAGCCGAGGCCGAACCGGTCTCGGCATGACCGAAAGGGACTTGCATGACATCGCTGAGCAGCAAGCGCGTCGCAGCGACGCTCGACAAACTCCACGCCGAGGCCGAGGCCGCGGATCGCACCCTGGTGGCCGAGATGATGGCGCAGGCCGAAAGGTCCGGTGAAACGCTGAAGGACTTGGCCGCCAGATTTGTCGATGAGGAACGTCTCAACTATCGAACCACGTATCGAGAGCACGCCGACCATTTTCTGGCGATTTCTCCAACCTATGGCCGCTTCCTGTACGCGATCGCGCGCGCCCGCAGGGCGACCCGGATCGTCGAGTTCGGCACCTCGATGGGGATCTCGACGATCTACCTCGCGGCTGCGCTGCGCGACAATGGCGGCGGCCGGCTGATCGGCTCCGAGATCGAGCCCACCAAGGTCGCGCGAGCGCGGGCTCACCTCGAAGCGGCGGGGCTGGCCGACCTGGTGGAGATCCGCGAGGGCGATGCGCTCGACACGCTGAAAGACGTCGGCGGCGACGTCGATGTTCTCTCGATCGACGGCGCGTTCTCGCTGTACCTGCCCGTGCTCAAACTGATCGAGCCGCGGCTGGCACCCGGCGCCGTCATCCTCGGCGAGAACGCCTTTGCGCAGGACTATCTCGATTACGTCCGCGCCCCCGCCAATGGCTATTTCTCCCGCTCCCTCGACATCGACCAAGGCCGCGGCAACGAATTCACCGTGCGGATCGAGTGACGCCAGCGGGCGGAGCGACAGACCCGAACGCCGCGCGGCTCGGCATCGCGGCGTTGGGCCGCGGCGCCGGAAGCAAGAATGACCGCCACTTAGCTGCCAGCGCAATCGCTGATCAGCGCGGCGAGCACCGAGCCGGTCGCCACGCCGAGACTGGCTACGCTCGATCATTGCAAGATCGACGACACCGACAACCACCTATTCTGCATCACCGCGCAGGTATCGTGGACAGCGACGCCGGCCGATCCGCCTTTGGTTCAGACGCCGCCGCATATAATGAAGAGCCGGACAGGTCACCTCAGCTTGCGCTTAGCGCCGGCACCAAAGCGGGCGACGGATGCTGCGATGGGTCAGTAGCGGACATCGCGACACCTTATCCCTCATAGCGAATTTGTCGCCCTCTCAGCAACTTAAACCTAACTCCGGCGTGACGCGCAGATCGAACCGAAGAGTCGCCCATAAGAACGAGATGAGCCCCTTTGTCGAACATGGGCTTGATTGCAGAACGATTTGCCGGTGATAGAACCATGATCTCCATTCGAAGATGTGAAGCCGCCGAAGCGCTTCCGCGGAGCGGCTCGGGTGCGACGGACAACCGAATCCGTCTACAAACCGGCAACCCTATTGAGTAGCGAGCAGACGACCTCCACTGCTTTCGGCCACTGCACCATCGATCACCCTAAAGCCATTGCAGTTACCTTCATTGGCGTCCAGGTTCGTCTTCACCCAACCAGGCTCTTGAAATGCGAGTATGCTTGAGATCAGCCCGCGCTTGAACACGACGTGCACAGGTAGCGCATCTGCGAGTTTCGCAGAGTTTACGTCGGCTGACGCCCTGATCATCAGGAATGAGCCCACGCCGTTCGACATGCCAGCCCCGTTCTTATCTCCCACCGGCGCCATGCAGCCGAAGCGGAGATAACCTTTGCTGACAAGGCGCTGCGCCAATTCATTGGGCTGAAGGCTCCCAGAACCGCCTAAAAGGTCATCAATCGTATCTACAAGATTCACCTTTTCGGTCGTAATCATCTTAAGTTGTGCCACTCCCTCTGCGGCGCGGGCCGTATCTCCCTTGGTTATCCGCGATAATGCGACAATGAAGTTGTAAATTCGACGCTTGGCATCGGCGAATGATGATGGCTGAATGTTGGCTAGGTCATCATCCGTAATCACAAGCTTTTTGATAATCCACTTCCAAAGTACGGGCCCAAGCTTGAGTGCAGTATCGGTCGTACCGGTAGCCTCCAAGCATTCTATTAGTTTCGGCTTGCTACCGAGGCGGCTCGCCAAATTGACGAGCGCGTAAGGTATATCCTCGCCCTCCGAAAATCCCGCGTCTTTCAAGGCGCCAGCAACATTGGCGCAAGTCGATCCAACACTGTCGGGCTTGATCTGATCCGGCGCAGCTCGAATCTGTGTCCGAAAGGTCTCCTGCAAAGAACTTGGCTTTGCCAACACAACCGAGTCGAGCTTGGCTACCGTGACTTCGATCTCATTGTAATCAGTCTTCACAAGATACCGTCCGACGTCGAGATCGAAACCTTTCCCAAAGCTCTTATCGTCGTTGAACGTCGAAAGAATATCTTCCATCGGCCCCTTCGTGTCGCCGACGCCGGACAGCTTATTGCCAATACTCGCCGGCATTGCAGCTGGTTCGAAAACAGACCACAAGGCAGGGATCAGCTTGGCGATGGAGTAGCCAATCTTGATGATTGCGCCGGGCGCGTTAGTGGTCGAATAGTTGACCATCGCGACAATATAGATCGGCTGTGTACCGGAAACGATAATCGGCACCTTCGGACAGATGGCCCGGTTATCTGAAATATTCTGAGCATTGACTGCATACGGCGTAAGCAAGCTGAGAGGTTTTTCAGGAATCTTCAATTTTCCGGAGGCATCCGGAGCAACATAGTCTTTACTAATGATAACCGAGTGGCTTGTCGTTACAGACCGCATGACTAATAAATCGACGACCTTCTTCATCGGAAGCGCAGCCGTCGCTTTGCATTTGAAATCGATGCGGTAGAGGTGGTGGTCCTGCCTCGACTGGTGAGGACCAGGCGCGCTGAATTGAGCGTTCAAGTTAAGGCGCCAGTCGTCACCGGGATCCCCGACAATCTCAGCATGAGCAAAACCACTTCCGATTTGCGCTACAAAGAGGGCGAAGGCATACTTGAAGTATACCGACTTGCGGCTGGGCCAGCTGCAGAGCACGCTTCTGAACGTTTCCATATTCCCAGATCCCCTTGCTTGTTGATGAACAAGCGTTAACGCGTGGGTCGCTTTATTTTGCTATTCATACGCTTGGAACTCTAAACTTCCATCCTCGCCGGGATAAATCCGAATACACGCAGTTCCAAGAGCTCTTGCGATATGCTGCGCCGTAATTTGTTCGGATTCTCCACCCAGTTCTCTCCAACTCCATAGCCGGGTCGCGGAGCAATAAAGACCAATGCGTCCGTGCATCCCGTCTCTCACGTCACTAAAAGCGTAGCGCTCCCCGATTGCGGGTCGGTGACAGGTTGACCATGCCCGGATAGCTTTGCGAAGAAGCGCCACCGCGCCGACCCCACGTAGATACTCACCCTCAAGTCAGAAAAGTCTAGACGCATGGAACGGCAGACACTTCGCCGGAACAACTTCGTCGACCTCGGCGAGCCTCCCAACCAACTCAGCAATGCTGCATCCCCTTGCTTGATCAGGATCACCGCGAGCGGAGTGAATCTGAATATGCGTCCGCGCTAAAAAGCCATGCGCCGTTCCTCACATGAAAACGAGACTTTCACGCCCGATCGTTGCCATGCTGATAAGCACGGCAGGCTAGTTTAAGCGGAAATACTTGCATTGCAAGCCCGCCGCATCCATTAGTTGCTCTGAGGAGGCAGCTCGAATAGTGGAATCTTGACCAGATCTCTACGGTCTGAAAGGTTCAAGACCAGCGCTGCGCTTTGGAGATCATGCTGAGGTGGAAGGCCGGCCGCCACGGCACAAATGCCGCTTGCGACTAAGCCTACGACAGCACCGTTCAAGTCGATTCTACTTCATATCGCCGACGCGATACCACATCGGACGCAAAACAATGCCCCACCCCCCGCAATCCGGGATATAGCAAGCCGCAGTTTCGCCGACCGATGATACAAGTGCATCTCCGGTTGAGGAAAGCAGGCTAACTTCTACTCAACGCGTCGATATGGCTAAACACGTCATGTCCTCTCAGGCTCACAAGCACCCCCACTCTTACGCAGGCAAGGCTGCACGCCGGCTTCAATCTCAAAGCGGTCGAAAGACCAGCGTCACGCAGATAGTGCCCGCTCAAACGCCCCCCTGCTATCCACCGCGCCGCCGCCTCACGCCCGCATTCGGAAGCAGAGCCATCAAGGCTTGCAGCGGCGAGCCGGGCTCGCCGGACCAGACCAGATGCGTCCGGTTGTTTCGCAGTTTGGCCGGTAGTGCATGGCGATCCACCGCCATGCCCAAAGCGGCGTGATCGAGTACGCCTGCGGGCACGATGGCGATGCCGGAGCCGGCCGCGACGCAGGCGACGATGGCGTGATACGAGCCGAGGTCGAGAATACGGTCGGGTGATACGCCTTCCGATGCCAACCATTCCATCAGGCGCCGGCGGTAGGAGCAGCCGTGCGGAAACGCCACCACGGTCTTGCCGCCGAGGTCGGCGGAGCGGCGCAGCGGGCGGTCGCCCTTGGCGGTGATCAGCACCAGTTCTTCGTCGAACGCCGCGACCGAGGTGAAACGTCCCGGCTCGAACGGCTCTGAGACGAAGGCGGCGTCGATCTCGAACCGCTCCAACTGCCGAAGCAGCGCGGCGGTGGTGTCGGTCGTCATCTGGATCGCGATATCGGGGTAACGCGCATGAAAGCGCGACAGCAGCGGCGGCAGCCGCACCCCGGCTGCGCTTTCCAGAGACCCCAGCCGCAGCACGCCCCTCGCCTTGCCGCTGCGCAACTCCTGCTCGGCGGCATCGGCCAATTGCAGCAGACGTTCGGCGTGGCTCAGTAGGGTGCGGCCGACATCGGTGAGAACCAGACCGCGCCCCTGCCGGCGAAACAGGCTGTGCCCGATCCGCTCCTCGAGCTGCTTGATGCGGGTGGTGACGTTGGACGGCACCCGGTGCAGCCGGTCCGCCGCGCGGGTGACCCCGCCCTCCCTGACGACGGCGCGGAAGATCTCGAGGTCGTCGAGGTCCATCATTCTCATATCGAGAACGGTAGTTCAGAATAATTCAGTTTTCAATGCTGGCCCGATCTGGTGGTGTCGACGCCCCACTTGGCTTGATCGGGCAACCTGATGCACCGCACTTCCGTCGAAGCTGCCGCCCCTCATCCGCCGACCTGGCTGATCGTCACAAGCGGCACCGTGGCGCTCGCCGCCGCGATGGGGATCGGCCGGTTCGCGTTCACGCCGCTGTTGCCGCTGATGATGCGCGACGGCACCTTGAGTGCCGCCGCCGGCGCCGAATGGGCGGCGGCGAACTACGCCGGCTATCTTGTGGGCGCGCTGACCGCCTCGATCTTTGCCGGCCATCCGCAGCGCGGCCTGCGCTTGTCCCTGATCGGCATCGTGCTGTCGACGATGGCGCCGGCGTGGATCGATCGCGGCTCGATGGAGCTTGTCGGCGCCGTGCTGCGCGCGGTGTCCGGGGTTTGCAGCGCATGGGCGCTGGTGTGCGCCAGCAGCTGGTGCCTCACTGAACTCGCGCGGCGCCACAGCGCGCAGCTCGGCGCCTGGATCTATTGCGGCGTCGGCCTCGGCATCGCGCTGGCCGGGACGATCGCCTGGCTCGGCGGGCAGCAGACGGCGTCCGCGCTGTGGCTCGAACTCGGAACGATCACGACGCTCGGCACGATCATCGTCGCCGCCGGCCTCGGACGCCGCACCAGCGCGCCGCCGGCGGCAGTCACGCCTGCGCACGCGCAACTCACGACGAAGCGTGCGGATCGTCAGTGGGGCATCGTGGCGTGTTACGGCGTCTTCGGCTTCGGCTACATCATTCCGGCCACCTTCCTGCCGGCGATGGCGCGGGAGTTGACCGCGAACCCGTTGGTGTTCGGCATCACCTGGCCGCTGTTCGGGCTGGCCGCCGCGGTGTCGGTGGCGCTGGCGGCTCATCGCCTCCACGGCTGGCCGCGGCGGCGGGTGTGGGCGCTGGCCCAAGGGACGATGGCGGTCGGCACGGCGCTGCCGCTGATCAGCCACGCGCTGTGGTCCCTCGCCGCCTCCGCCGTGCTGGTCGGCGGCACTTTCATGGTCGCGACGATGGCCGGACTTCAGCTTGCCCGCGAGCTGCGTCCCGCCAATCCGACGCCGCTGCTGGCGCGGATGACGGTGGCGTTCGCCGTGGGGCAGATCATCGGGCCGGTCGCCATTCGCCTTCTCGGCACCGGCACCTGGGCCGGCTGGGACAGCATGGCCTGGGCCAGCGCCGCTTCCACCCTGCTGCTGGCGATCAGCACAGCCTGGCTCTGCCGCGACGCCGAGCCAACCGCCCCTCATCCGGCATCATGACTCCGACGCCCGCCACCGCAGCAGTCTAAGGGCGTTCGCGGTGACCAGGACGGTGGCGCCGGTGTCGGCGAGGATCGCCATCCACAACGTCGTCACGCCGAGCAGGCTGGTGGCGAGGAACACCGCTTTCAGCCCGAGCGCGATCGAGATGTTCTGCCAGATGTTGCCGAGCGTCGCCTGCGACAGCGCAATCAATTCCACGACGCCGCGGGTGCGGTCGTTCAGCAGCACCGCATCGGCGGTCTCCAGCGCAACGTCCGTTCCTCCCCCCATGGCGATGCCGACGGACGCAGCCGCGAGCGCCGGCGCATCATTGATGCCGTCGCCGACCATTGCCACCGGGGATACGTCCTTCAGGCGGCTGATCTCGGCGAGCTTGGCGTCGGGCAAAAGCTCCGCGCGGGACTCCATGCCGAGTTGGCCGGCGATCGCCCGAGCGGTTCGTGCGTTGTCGCCGGTCAGCATCACCACCGCGATGCCTTTGGAGGTCAGTTGCTGCATGGCGCCTGCCGCATCCGGACGCGGCTCGTCGCGCAGCGCAATGACGCCCTCGCAGGTCTTTCCGGAAATGAGCACGACAACCGTCTTGCCCTCGTGCTCGAGGCTGGAAATCGTCGTCGCAAGCTCCGGCGGGATCGTGGTCCGCTCGGCGGCAAAGCGCGGAGATCCGACGCAAGCAAAGCCGTCCTTGAAACGCGCGGAGATCGCCTTGCCCGGCACCGCCTGACTCCCGCCGAACACGACGGGCAGCTGCAATCCGCGCGCCTTCGCGGCGCGGACGATCGCCTGTCCGATCGGGTGACTGGTGTTGCCTTCGACGGCCGCGGCGCGCGCCAGCACAGCGTCGTCCTGGCCGACGACGGCAACCACGTCGGTCACCTGAGGCTGTCCCAGCGTCAGCGTGCCGGTCTTGTCGAAGGCGACGGTCTTCACCTTGCCCAGCGTCTCCAGCACCGCGCCGCCCTTGATGAGCAGCCCTTTGCGAGCCCCCACCGCAAGCCCGGACGCAATCGCGGCCGGCGTCGAAATCACCAGAGCGCACGGACACGCGATCAGCAGCGTTGCGAGTCCGCGATAAATCCAGGTCGACCAATCCTCGCCGAAGCCGAGCGGCGGCACGATGATGACCAGGAGCGCCACCAGCATGGCGGCGGGCGTGTACCACCGGCTGAGACGATCGATCATCCGTTCCGTCGGCGCTTTGCTCTCCTGCGCTTGTTCGACCAGATGGATGATGCGCGCGATCGTGTTGTCGGCCGCAGCACTTGTCGTCTCGATGCGCAGCTCGCCGTTCGCGTTGATGCTGCCGGCATAAACCTGATCGCCGATCGCCTTGGCGACCGGAACGGATTCACCGGTGATCGGTGCTTCGTTCACATCGGAACGGCCTTCGATCACCTTGCCGTCCGACGGGATGCGGTCGCCGGCACGCACCACCACGACGTCGCCGATCTTCAGGTCGGCAGCCGGAACCTCCTCTACCTCCCCCGAACCACCGCGAAGCCGCCACGCGGTGCGCGGCACGACCTCGATCAGCGCTTCGATCCCGGCGCGCGCGCGCCCCGCCGCAAACGTCTCCAGCCACTCACCAACGTTGAACAGAACGATGACCACGGCGGCTTCCTCGGCCTCACCGATCATGACTGCGCCGATCGCCGCAACGGTCATCAGCGTTTCAATGCTGAACGGGGCTCCCGCAACGGCGCCCATCAACGCCCGGCGGGCAATGGGGATCAGGCTGACCACGGCCGCCGCCGAATAGAACCACCGTTCGTGGGGCGGGACGATCTGCGACAGCGCGAACGCCAAGACAAACATCGCGGCAGTGATCAGGATGGACCGCAGCTTCGCGTCCTTCCACCAAGGCGAGCGCTCCCGCACGGCCGGGACGCTGTTCGGAGACGACGCAGCCGCCAGCGGTTGATAACCGAGCGATCGGAGCTGCTCCTCGATGATCTGTGGCGGGGTTCGATCCTGATCGAGCTGGAGCGCCAGAGTACCGGCCGAATAGTTGACACGGACGTCCGCGACGCCGGGCAGCCGCTGCATCGCGGTCTCGATCTTGAGCGCGCAGGAGGCGCAGTCCATGCCTTCCACACGAATTTTATAGGCCTCGGTCGCCACAGCATCACCTCGACAAAGCTTCGTCACGCCCCCATATGCACCCTGTAGCAACTACAGGGTCAAGGCATGCAGGCCGGCCATCTCGCGATTGGGGATCTCGGGCGTCAAACCGACACCAAGGTCGAAACCATCCGGTATTACGAGCGGATCGGATTGCTGTCGGCCCCGGCGCGCACGCCGGGCAACTACCGCGCCTACACGGCGGAGCATCTCAACCGGCTGAGCTTCATCCGCCGCGCCCGCGACCTCGGCTTCTCGCTCGACCAGATCCGCGCGCTTTTGGATCTGTCTGACGAGCGGGAACGCTCCTGCGATGCCATCGACACGATCGCCAAGCAGCATCTGGCCGAAGTCGACCGCAAGATTTCAGACCTGCAGGCGCTGCGCCGGGAGCTGAATCACATGATCACGCAGTGTGACTGCGGCACTGTCGCCGACTGCCGCATTATCGAGGCGCTGTCGCCGTAGCGGCGACCGCTGTGCTGCCGGCACAGCAGCCGTCGCCCTCTCTTACGCCACTGCCAATTCTGAAGCCGGTCAATCAGCCTTTGGTTCAGACACCGCTGCATCTGACCAAGAGCTGATTGGGCACGTCCGCTTGCGCTTCGAACCGGCACCGAAGCGGGAGCGCGACGGATGCTGCAAGGGGCCACAAGCGGACATTCTCCCATAAGGACGCATCAGCCAGTTCATGAATACAAGCTCTCCCATCGCCAACTAGGGGTTGAATTGCAACCAGCAGAGCCGCATCCTGCCCGGATACGGAGCGGTCAGCATGTCAGATAAGATACCTTTCGGCCTAGACGGGGCGGTTATGGCCAAGATCGATTGGCAACTCGCGCTCACGCGGATTATTCACGACCTTCGATCCGACTTCATCTACGCTCCCCACATCGGCTTCATCTATGCAAAGGCAGGCGATGAACTCATTTTGGAGGTGAAGGCGGCGTTATCCAAGGGCGCATACAGCCCGGGCCTGCCTGTCACGATCGAAGTCCCAAAGTCCTTTCGCATACAGGTCGCTGCGCATCCTGTACGACTGGGGCCTAGCTTTTCACGACCAGGAAGCATTCTTCTCCCCCACGATCGATTACTTTATCAGATTCTGGCAGACCAAGCGGCCCCTATCGTTGAGAAGAAGACTGACCACTCACGCTCGTTTAGTCACCAACTTGCGGCGCTGGACAGCCCGGCGATGTTCACACCTACCAGGACCTGCTGGAGTGCGCTGCAGAGCGCCCTAGTGAAGCATTCGCAGGAGCAGGGCATCAAATATATACTCAAGATCGATGTTGCCAACTACTTCGGCTCCATGAATCTTCACACGTTGATCAACGTGCTAAACGACTCTGGATATCCGAGCGAGCTGCTGACTCGACTCGAAACGCTCTTAACCAGCTACACAAGCAACCGTTCTTCGCGTGGAATACTTCAGGGAATGTTTCCATCAGACCTCTTCGGAAATTTCTACATGGAGCCAATCGATCGTTTCTTAAAAGATAATGATGTGTTGGCAGCTCGTTACGTCGACGATCTGTACGTTTTTATCGAGAGCGTCGAAGCTGCTGAGACCTTGCTGCGACAGCTCATCCCCCGTCTGCGCAGCTACGATCTTGTTCTGAATGAAGCGAAGTGCAAGATCATTCCAAAAAATCAGCTTCATTCAGAGGAGCCGGATCTGCAGGAGCTGTTCGACGAAGCGGTCGAAGAGATCCGGGAACAACTCAACGATGAGGACTTCGACGCCGACTACGGATTTCAGTCCGAATGGGACGATGACGACGAAGAGGAAGACGACCAAGAAGAGGACGAACTTAGTCTGGAGGCAACGAAGCAGCTCTTCGATTCCATCGGAATTTATCTCGGGCAAGAGGAGAACATTGAGCGGTTCTGCCTACCATTGCTTGCGAAAGCTGAATCAGACCACGCACTTCAACATGTGCTGGAGTCATTCAAGAAGCGCCCATCAATGGCCCAGATATATGCATCTTACGTTGCCAAATTCCTGAAATGTGAGAGCGTTCTGAATTCGCTCTTGGCCCTGCTAGTGGACTCGGAGCTGACCGACTGGCAGAAAATGTGGATTCTTGCTGCGCTCTCTCAAGCGGACGAGCACAACGATACGTCCGTTAAGATCGCGCTTGACATCCTTCAGGACGCCAATCGTCACGAGACGCTCCGGGCAGTCGCGGCGATATTCGTCGGACGTTATGGAGATCATTCCCGAAGGATCACTTTACAAGGCATTTACACTACGTCCTCCCCCTACATTCAGAGCGCCATCTATTTCTCTTCGCGCAAATGGCCGAAGGTTGAGAAGCAAAATGCAAAGACCAATTGGGGGAGCCACACGCCATTAAATAGGCTTTTAACGATCGCAATTAGCAAGAAGTAGCACCGACACCATCTCGTCGTCGATTTTGAACAAAGAGAGAATTATTTGGTCTCAAGATATTGGACCGGCAGGCCGCCAAATCGAGCATATGGGAGCGCATGATGAGAACGTCCGCTTAGAGTCACAAGCAGCCGCCCCATTCTCACGCAAGCAAGGCCGCTAGCCTGCTTCAATCTCAAAGCGGTCGAACAACTAGCGTTACGCAGATTGCGCCCCGGTCGGACGACCTTCTGCTATCCAACAGCCCGCCGCCTCGCGCCCGCACTCGGAAGCAGCGCCATCAAGGCTTGCAGCGGCGAACCTGGGTCGCCGGACCACACCAGATGCCTCCGGTTCTTGCGCAGCTTGGCCGATAGCGCATGGCGATCCACCGCCGAGCCCAAAGCGGCTTGATCGAAGACGCCCGCGGCACGATCGCGCCGGATCCCGCCGCCACGCAGAGGACCGCCCCTGAAAAAACAGAACTCAACGAATGTAAGAATGCGTGAATGGAAATCCGGGTCACTGAACACTAGGCTGGCCTGCCAAATAGCAGGCTTCAGTTTGTCATGAGCGATCCATTTATCGAGAACTTGGTCGATAGGCCCGATTTGGTAACTACAATTGCCGCGCTTCAATTTGCGCACTGGGGCGCGCTAACCGGCCACGACACTGAGCTCGATTACGAGAACTTCCTGAAGAAAGCAGCCCGATCAACTCGACTGCCATCAGTTTTGGTCGCCAGGCGCGGCCCAATTTACATGGGCTCAGTCAATTTGCTAGCGAGTGAAATGACGATACGCCCCGAGCTTTCACCGTGGATGGCTCAGCTTTTCGTGGTCGAATCGGCGCGAGGGCACGGGATCGGGATCAGGCTGATCCGTGCACTGACGACGCGTGCTGTTGAATTAGGATTTCGCCGCGTCCATCTCTTCACGTCTGGCACGTTGCCAACATACTACGCTGCGCTAGGGTGGAAACCAATCGAGGAAGTCGAATACCTCGGACGCATGCGCACAGTTATGGCAATCGAACTACCCTGAGGGAAGAACAGGCGTCTGGCGCGGCTTACCCGTCGTAACATCCCCATTTGCACCACCCGCGGGGAGGCCTCGCCCCTCCTACGCCACCGCCAATGCCACCCGCCGCGGCGGGAACGGTCGGAACGTCGCCAGGATCAGCATCGCGGCGAGCCCCATGCCGCAGGAGGCGACGTACATCGGCGCGTAGCTGCCATAGGCATCGTAGATCAGCCCGCCCAGCACCGGGCCGGTGGACATGCCGAGGCTGCCCGCCATCGCGGTGCCGCCGACGATCGTGCCCATCATCCGCAGCGGAAAGTTCTCGCGGATGATCACCGCATAGAGTGGCATGGTGCCGGCGTAGATGAAGCCGACGGCGACCGCGACGGCGTAGAAGCCGCCGAGCCCGCCGACAAAGGCGTAAGCGAGCACGCCGAGCGCCTGCGCCAAAAGGCCGATGACCAGCACGCGCTGGGCGCCGAAGCGGTCGCCGGCCAGCCCGAAGCCGATCCGGCCGAACATTCCGGACAGCCCCTCGACGCTGTAGATCGAGGTCGCCGCGATCATCGGGATGCCGCAGGTCACCGCGTAGCTGACGGTGTGGAAGATCGGGCCGGAATGGGTCGCGCAGCAGAAGAAATTGGCCAGCATCAGCGTGACGAATTGCGGCGAGCGCACCGCCTGCCCGACTGTCATCTCGTCGTCGGCTCCGATGGGCGCCGCCTCCGCGCCGCCGGCCTCCAGCGCCGGCGGCCGCCGCACCAGAAGTGCGGCCGGGATCATCGTCGCGGCGGTGATCGCAGCGATGATCAGCATCGCGCCGCGCCAGTCGTGGATCGTCACCAGCCACGCCGCCAGCGGCGCCATCGTCAACGGCGCCATCCCCATCCCGGCGGAGACCAGCGACACGGCGAGGCCGCGCCCGGTATCGAACCAGCTGGTGACGCAGGCCATCATCGGAGCGAACACCGCGGCTGTCGCAGCGCCGACCAGCGCGCCGAACAGCAGTTGGAATTCGATCAACGACGTCGCGCGGCTGGCGAGCGCAAGACTGATGGCCAGCACCACCGATCCGGTGAGCACGACGGGGCGCGGGCCGAACCTGTCCGACAGATTGCCCCACAGCATACTGGCGGCGGCCATCGCCAGAAAACCGATCGTCATCGCGGTGGAGATGCCGGTGACCGACCAGCCGGTGTCCTGCGACATCGGCCGCAGCAGCACCGGCAGCGAGAACATCGCGCCGACAGCGACGCAGCCGAGCACGCCGCCGGCCGCCACGATCACCCACCGATAGGACTGGTTCATGGTTGCTTCCGTGTTGCGCAAGCGATGGCTGCGTGAGCCTGCCGTATGAAGCGACGAAGCCATCCAGCTCAGGCGCGAAGCTGGATGGCTTCGCTTCGCTCGCAATCACGTTGAAAGGCTCGCGCCGCTCTCAGGCCGCAGCAGGCACCGTGTTGATCATCCAGGGAATGCCGAAGCGGTCGATCAGCGTGCCGAAGCCCGGCGACCAGAACGTCTCGGCGAACGGCATCATCGGCTTGCCGCCTTCGGACAGTTGCTCGTACCAGCGCTGCGCCTGGGCCTTGTCGGGCGTGTGCAAGGTGACATCGAAGCCGTTCTTCGGCTTGTCGACGTTCGGAGCCCAGGCGGTGTCCATGTCGGCGCCCATCAGCGCCTGGTCGCCGACCTCGAGCCAGCAGTGCATCAGCCAGCTCTTGTACTTCGGATCGGTGATCGGCATCTCCGGCGGCGCGTCGCTATAGGGAAGCGCCGCGGTGATCTTCCCGCCCAGCATCTTGGCGTAGAATTCGAACGCCTCGCGGCACTGCCCCTGGAAGCTCAGGCTGGTCACGATCTTCATCCGATACTCCTCCCCGTTTCACTCGGCGCGACCGATGTCGCGCCCCGCCTGCGCGGCGACGCTTGATCCCGAGCAGTTAGGTTGATATCAACCTATATTGCTTCCCGCTTGTCAAGAGCCGTTCTCAGATGCGCCCGTCGGCCGAACCGAGTTTCCAAACCACGCTGCTGGTGCGCGACAGTTGCCTGTGCCTGCACGCCCAACGCGCCGCGCGGGCGCTGGCGCGGCGGTTCGATCTCGCGCTGAAGCCGGCCGGCCTCACCAGCGGTCAGTTCTCTTTGCTGATGTCGCTGAACCGGCCGCAGCCCGCCTCGCTCGGCAGCGTCGCCGCGCTGCTGGCGATGGACCGCACCACGCTGACGGCGAACCTCAAGCCGCTGGAGCGGCGCAATCTGCTCGAAGTTCTGACCGATCCTTCGGACCGGCGCGCGCGGCTGCTGCGGCTGACGCCTGCAGGGCGCAAGACGCTGGCCGCAGCGGTGCCGATCTGGCGCAAGCTGCACGCGGAGATCGAAGCCAACCTCGCCGATGCCGAAGGACTTCGCGCTGAGTTGAACGTGCTCGGCCGCCTAGCCGATTGAGGTGGTCTGGGCCTTCCGGATCACGCTGATATCAGCGGCGGACCAAGTCCGAGCAATCAAGCCAGGCACAAGCCGGCGTCCCGCGGGATGCCGGGCGCCCCGCGCCTCACTCGTCGTCGTCCTCATCGTCGTCGTCATCATCGTCGCCGGCGCCGTGACGCTTCTGGTCGTCCCACAGCTTGCGATACACGCCGTTCTTGGCGAGCAGTTCCTGGTGCGAGCCGCGCTCGATCGCCTGACCGCCGGAGACGACGACGATTTCGTCCATATCGACCACCGAGGTCAGACGGTGGGTCGAGAAGATCATGGTGCGGCCGCGCGCCAGCTTCATCAGCGTCTTGTTGATCGCCGCCTCTGTGGTCTGGTCGAGCGCCGAGGTCGCCTCGTCGAGCAGCAGCACCGACGGATCGCGGACGATGGCGCGGGCGATGGCGATGCGCTGGCGCTGGCCGCCGGACAGTGTGTCGCCGCGCTCGCCGACCACAGTGTCGTATTTCTCCGGCAGGCTCATGATGAAGCGGTGGATCTCCGCCTTCTTGGCCGCCTGCACCACCTCGGCATCGGTGGCGCCTTCCTTACCGAGCCGGATGTTGTCGCGGATCGACATGTTGAACAGCATGTTCTCCTGGAACACCACGGCCATGCTCCGGCGCAGCGAATCCAGCGTCACGTTGCGGATGTCGACGCCGTCGACCGAGACCCGGCCTTCGTTCGGGTCGTACAGCCGCAGCACCATGTTGAGCAGCGTGCTCTTGCCCGAACCGCTCGGGCCGACGATCGCGATGGTCTTGCCGGCCTTCAGCTTCAGGCTGAGATTGTCGATCACCGGCCGTTCGGCGCCCTCATAGGCGAACGACACCCGCTCGAACGCGATGTTGTCGACGATGCGCGGCATCTCGGCTGCGCCCTGCTTGTCGGCGATCGGGGTCTTCTCGTCGAGCAGCTCCTGCATGTGGCGCACCGCGGCGGCGGCCTGGATCGACACCGGGATGAACTGCATCAGATGGGCGATGTTGTACGACACCTCCCAGAATGCGCTTTCGAAGGTGACGAAGGTGCCGACCGTGATCTGGCCGGTGGTTGCCAGATAGGCGCCGAGAGCCAGCACCAACAGATGCAGCATCAGCACCGCGACGGTGACGCTGCGCTCGACCATCGAGGTCAGGAAGGTGGCCTGCGCCATCTTCTGCCGGGTCGCGTGATTGCGCAGCGAGAAGAAGCCGAACATCTTGCGCTGCAGGCTGAACGCCTTGACGACCGCCTGGGCGCCGACATTTTCCTGCACCAGGCCGAGCAGCCCGGCTTCCTGCACCTTCTGCTCGTAGTTCGCCTGCACCGCCTTCGGCGTCAGGATGCGCGGCCCGATCAGGGTGATCGGGAAGATCAGCAGCGCCACCACGGCGAGCTGCCAGTTCAGGAACAGCATCAGGATGATGCCGGCGATCAGCTCGAGGAACGGCAGCAGTGCGGTGTTGGCGAGGATCTCGACCACGCTTTCGAACGCCGCCATGTCGATCGAGAACCGCGACAGGATTTCGCCGCGCTTGGTGCGGGCGAAATAGCCGGCCGGCAGGCGCTGGACGTGCTCGAACAGCTTGGTGCGAACGTCGGCCACCACCGCGGCGGCGAGCCGCGCGTCCCAGCGCTCGTACCACACCGCCACGATCGAGGTGATGACGCCGGCAACGCCGAGGATCGACAGGATCTTGTAAAGCTCGCGGAAATCCTCCTCGCCGAGCGCATCGTCGATCAGGAACTTCAGGCTGAGCGGCATGATGACGTTGAACAGCGTCTCGACGACCACGCCGAACACCACGAACGCCAGCATCTTCTTGTAGTTGACGACGACCGGCCGGATGAAGCCGGCGATCGTCGCGAACGCGCCGGCGGCCTCGCGGGCGGTGAAGACGACGAGTTCCTCGTCGTCGTCATCGTCCTCCTCGTCGTCGTCGTCCTCATCCTCGTCGTCATCGTCCGCGTCTGCGGCATCTTTGCCGCCCGGCACAGGAGCCGCAGGAGTCTTGTCGGCGATGAGCTGCTTCACCGGCGGCTTGGTGGTCGGCACCACCGGAGCCGCAGTGCCGACCGGCAGCGCGAATTTCTCGTCCAGCGGAGAGACCGGGGTGGCGCCTTCGGGACCGGGAGCCGAACTCGCGGCGGCCGGACTGCCGGCACCGGAGTCGACCGGCGGCGTTGCGGCAGCCTTATCGGCCGGCGCTGGGGCCGGATTGGCAGGAGGATTGGGCTTACGCGCCATGACTCGAAAACCGTTGGGGGGCCGGACCGCACGACTACAATGAGCGGCGCCGTGACTTGGTTCAAGCCACGGCGCCGGATTTACTCAAGCGAACGGGAGCCGTCCACGACGACTTCATGCTCAGTCGTCGTCATCCTCGTCATCGACCTTGTCGAAAAACGAATAGCGAAGGCTGTCGGCGTCGCTGTACCAGTGGCCGGGGCCCTTCCCGGCCTTCACCGCGAGCTCCCACAGCACGTCGCCGCAATCGTTGCGGTTCACCGACAGGTCGAAGCCGTTGGAGAAGAACAGTTCCGACCACTCCCACCAGGTGCCGAGTTTCTTGATGCCGCGCAGCAGGTCGTAGCGGTCGATGACGCCGGCATCCATGTCGCTGGTCACCGAACCGAACACCAGACCGGTGCGGGCGACGCGGTGCAGCTCGCGGATCGCCTTGACCACGCGGTTCTCCGAGACATGGCACAGGCTGGTCTCGAACACGAAGTCGAATTCCTCGTCCGCGAACGGCAGCTCGGCGATCGAACCCAGCTTGTTGTAGGGCTTCAGTGCTTCCGGCGTCTTGCCGTGGATGAAGCGGTTGTTTTCGACGCCGTAAGCATCGACGCCGCGCTGCCGCAGTGCTCCGACCAGCTCGCCGCTGGCGGAGCCGGCGACCAGCAGCTTGTAGCCGTGCGGCGTGTCCCACACCGTCTTGATGGTCTGGATCAGATAGTCCGGATCGGTGAACTTGCTCCAGACCTCGCGATACGGGCCCTGGTTGCGATAGTTCTCGAAATAGTCGCGGTCGATCTTGTCGGAAACCGGCTTGCCGTCGGCGGCGCGAGCCCGGCGCAGCTTCATCGTCTCGGTGACGATGATGTCGGTGGCGGCGTCCGAGGAATCCAGCAGACCATTCAGCGTCGAGTCGAACAGATAGTCGCCGACGATGACGAAGCCCGGATGGTTCTTCGGCTCGGGGCGATGATTGGTCATCACGTCGCGCACCGGCAGGCCACCCGGGATGCAGTTCACCGACGACAGCCAGCGATGGGTCTTGCCTTCGAGGAAATGGCCGCGGACGTCGCCGAGCGAGGCCGGCAGCGACTTCAGCGCCAGCTCGATCAGCTCCTTGTCGGTCAGATTGGAGAACGCCAGCGCGTCCGAGCCGGCGACCAGGAAATTGAGCACGCCGTATTTGCCGACGTCGTGGCGCGAACCTTCATTGTAGACACAGCAGCCGCCGAACGCTTCCGACATGAACCAGGAGCCCGGGATCTTGTCGCCCCAGAACGGGGAATCGAACAGCAGCGAGATCCGCAAATAGTGCGCCGGGCGGTCGAAATAGGCGACGTGCTTGACCATCGCCTTGCGGAGCTGCTCGTTGCCCCAGCTCAGCGTGGCGAGCCAGTTGTGCGGCAGACACATCAGCACGAGGTCGAAGTCGCGCGTCTCCGGCCCCTTGCCGTTCATCATGTTCAGCTCATAGCGCCCGCTTTCGGTCTTGCCGACCTTGAGGACACGGTGATTGAACTGGATCTCGGCGTCGATCTCCGAGCGCAGGCACTCGATCAGTTGCTCGTTGCCGTTCTGGATCGAATACAGGCCGATATAGCCGTCGATATCCATCACGAAATTCTTGAGCGCGTTGAGGCCGTTGGTGTTGTGGCTCTCGGTGGCGATGTCGGACCGCGCCATTACCTTGAAGAAGCGCTTGGCGGTCGGGTCCTCGATCTCCTTGTCGAGCAACTGCTCACAATTGGTCCAGGCCCAGGGGTGCTCGTTGTCGTGCGCGCCGACGCCCTCGTAATACTCGGTCGGCGTGATCTGCTCGGTGCACTTTTTGCGGAACGCCAGGATCGCCTCGGCGGTCTTATCGCCGTACTTCTTGCGCATGCCGGGCACGTCGTTGAGCAGCTCGCCGTCGAGCTGCACCTGCTCGGCGTCCATCGGGATGGTCTGCAGGCCGAAATGCTGCACCAGCTCCCGCAAAGGATCCGGCCCCGTCATCGAGTAGTCGTACAGCTCGGCGACGCCGGCCTCGTACATCGCCGGCGCGGTTTCGAATTTCTGGGTGACGATCTTGCCGCCGAGCCGGTCGGAGGCTTCGAAGATGGTGACCTTGCACAGGCCCCCGAGCTTGCGTTTGAGATACCAGGCGCTCATCAGCCCGCCCGGGCCGCCACCAACGATTGCAAGATCAAACATCGTGTTCTTTCAGAAACATCGCCGCGGCATCCGCCACGCGTGCCGGTTCGCCCCGCGGCTCCCGTCCGGGCCGTGATTCTCTGAGAAAACCAGCGTGGCTTCAATGGCTTGAGGCTGATTTTGACGTCGAAACGCGCGTCCCGGTTCCGAACCGTGGATTCAACCTATAGGAAGGGCCTTTGCACCTGAAGGAAAGATGAACAGCGCCTCGATCCGGAGGTAAAACGCTGTTCCGAAACGAAAAAGCCTGACGTCGAGACGGCTGCTTGCGAGGCTCAGTCGCATCAGCGCGGCGTCGCGGCGCGGCCCTCGTGCCGGAAGAAATCGCTGGCGATGCTGGCCAGCGGCGAGTCGGCTGCGCGCAACAGGGTCATATCCAGCAGATCGTGACGCAGGATCTGCATCTCGCCGGCGAACGGGTCATGGACCACCTCGCCGGTCTGTTTCCAGCCGAACTGCGCGAACACCTCGACCATCGTGGCATGAATCGTCATCAAGGCGCAGCGCGCGCCGACCAAATGCATACTGCGATAGGCCTGAAAGAACATCGGGAGCGCCAGGGCACGGGCCTGGCGCTCGGGAATCACGGCGAACCGGGACACGACGACGGTGACGGCAAGGTCCGCCGGCTGCACGGCTTCGATCAGGGGCGCGAGGTGGGAATCGCCGAGCGCGTCGATGGCGCGCGACAGCCTGACGGTTGCGAGTTCTCGGCCCTGATGTTCGGCAACGAAAACCAGACTGCAACGATCGATTTCATCGACCACCGTCCGGTCGCCGACCTCGCCGCCGGCATGCGGCTGTCCGGCGCGGGCTGCCCGTACGTCATTGCGGAGACGGCCGACGTCCTGCAATTCGAGCTCCGACCTAACGACACGGATCGAACTGTCCGTCGTGACCATCGCCGGTTGCGGCCAGCGATCGCTCAGGAACTGGAGCCTCGGGTTGGGGGCATGCGCCCGGACCCACAAATCGGCGACAACGTCTGAGGTTCTCATGCGGATTTTCGCGCTTCTGCGTCGAAACGCAGCTTGCGACGGTAGCGGTACATCTGCATCACCCGTTTGGGTTACATCGCCCGTCCGCCCGCCCTGGCGGACTTCGTCGTCGTCACGCCCACGGCAGATGCCGGCCGGCCAGCAAGCTCACGAGCTCCTGCTGGCGCGATAGCCCGGTTTTCGCCAGCACCGCCTTCAACTGGGCGCGGACGGTTTCGCGGGAGATGCCTTGGGCAGCCGCGATGTCCTCGACCGAACGCGCCTCTCCGATGCTCCGGGCGACCCGGGCCTCGGCCGGCGTGAGGTCGAACAGCCCCTGAATGACTTCCGCATTGGGGACCGCGGAGCGATCCACGGGAGTCACGACCACCAACGATCGGCCCACCGAAAACACATCATTGGCGACGCCATGGATGGGCAACAAATGCACGATCATCGCCGGCCGGCCGATCGCCGCGGCAATGGGGATCGAACGGCTGCCAGCTCCTGGCAGGCCGCGATAGCTCAAGGCCCCTTCGAGCAGCCGGTCCGCGAGCGGATCGGACAGCATCAACCGATCTCGTCGATCCTGCATTGTGCTCGGGACCAGCGCATCCAACAGGGCATTGCTGGCAACCAGCCGGCCACGGCGATCGAGCACGCCCCCGGGGAGGCCCAGCGCAAGAAGGGTATTGGCCATCGATCTGGCCTGCTCCAACCCGAGCCGCGCTGCCAGCAGCGCGCCGCGCGCAAGATGCGGACGGATCCGGTCGAACGCCTGCACGACTTCGGTCGGCACCGGCCCTTTGCTGTAGGCGCGCTCGAACGAAAAGACGATCGAGTCACCGGACGGCGTATCGAGCATCGTGCCGACGGCCCAACCAATGCCTTTGCGCCGATAGAACGCGTAAACCGGATCGTTGGCTAACTCCTCAGCCGTGAAGACATCACTGTCGCGGACAAATCCGGGATGATTGCCTGCCGACAGCCGGACCGGCCGCGGATTGATCGCGGCCCAGCCATCGTTGAGAAACTCAAGGAAGAGGTCGCGGATGCCGGACGAGGTCGTCCATGACATGTCTTTCCGCGCGAAGGTGAACAACACACCGCCGTCACCCGAAACCTCCTGCGACAACGATCCAAGTACGTCCGGCCACTTCTCCGGAACGACAGCGGCTTCGTAAATCCCGTCGATGTACTGCAGAAGGTCCAACGCCTGGGCTCCGGGCAATCACCGAGAGTATCGCGAATAAACTGTATTCTGAAACCTAGAGTAGTTTCCCGGCGGATGGAATCGGAACTTGAAGCCCTCGACGCCCTCGCGCCGTCGCGCGCCGGCCGAGGAGCCTCCAAACGCAAGAAAGGCCGGGATCGCTCCCGGCCTTTCGATTTTACGAGTACTCCGCAGCGGTTATTCCGCCGGCGGCAGCGACAGCGGTTCGGCTTCCGGCGCGGCAGCCGGAACGATCGCCGCCTGCTTCTCGCGCTCGTCGAGGATCAGCCGGTCGCGCTTCATCGCCACTTCGCGGATCTTGGCCATCGAGGCGCCGGTGCCTGCCGGGATCAGCCGGCCGACGATGACGTTCTCCTTCAGGCCTTCCAGCGGATCCACCTTGCCGTTGACCGCGGCTTCGGTGAGCACCCGGGTGGTCTCCTGGAACGACGCCGCCGAGAAGAACGAGCGGGTCTGCAGCGACGCCTTGGTGATGCCGAGCAGCACAGGATTGCCGGTTGCCGGCTTCTTGCCCTCCTCGACCGCCTTGGCGTTGAGCGCGTTGAACTCGATCTTGTCGACCTGCTCGCCCGAGATCATGTCGGTCTCGCCCTGGTCGGTGATCTCGATCTTCTGCAGCATCTGGCGAACGATCACCTCGATGTGCTTGTCGTTGATCAACACGCCCTGGAGTCGATAGACCTCCTGGATTTCGTTGACGAGATAGGCCGCGAGTTCCTCGATGCCCTTGATCGCCAGGATGTCGTGCGGTGCCGGATTGCCCTCGACGATGAAGTCGCCCTTTTCGACGACGTCGCCGTCCTGCAAGTGGATGTGCTTGCCCTTCGGGATCAGGTACTCGCGCGCCTCTTCGTTCTTGTCGAGCGGCTCGATCGAGAGCCGGCGTTTGTTCTTGTAGTCGCGACCGAACCGGATGGTGCCGGCGATCTCGGCGATGATCGCCGCATCCTTCGGCCGCCGTGCCTCGAACAGCTCCGCCACCCGCGGCAGACCGCCGGTGATGTCGCGGGTCTTGGCGCTCTCGGTCGAGATACGCGCGAGGATGTCGCCGGGCTTGACCTGGGCGCCGACGTCGACCGACAGAATGGCGTCGACCGACAGCATGTAACGGGCGTCACCGCCGCGCGCCAGCTTCAGCACCTTGCCGTCCTTGCCCTTGATCACGATCGCCGGACGCAGGTCCGCGCCGCCGCGGGTCGAGCGCCAGTCGATGACGATACGCTTGGCGATACCGGTCGACTCGTCGAGCGTTTCGGAGATCGACTGATCCTCGATCAGATCCTCGAACCCGATCTCGCCCTCGACCTCGGTCAAGATCGGCCGGGTGTACGGGTCCCACTCGGCGATGCGCTGACCGCGCTTGACCATATCGCCCTCGTCGACGTGCACGCGCGCGCCGTACTGGATACGATGGGTCGCACGCTCGGTGCCGTCCGGATCGACGATCGCGATCACCATGTTGCGGACCATTGCAACATTGTGGCCTTCGCCGTTGCGGGCGATGGCGCGGTTCTTGATCACGATCTTGCCGTCGAAGTTCGACTCGATCACCGACTGCTCGTTGATCTGCGCCGCACCGCCGATGTGGAAGGTGCGCATCGTGAGCTGGGTGCCCGGCTCGCCGATCGACTGCGCCGCGATCACGCCGACCGCTTCGCCGTGGTTGACCGGGGTGCCGCGAGCGAGATCGCGCCCGTAGCACTTGCCGCAGATGCCGTTGACCAGCTCGCAGGTCAGCGCCGAGCGGATCTTCACTTCCTGCACGCCGGCCTGATGGATCGCCTCGACGTCCCGCTCCTCCATCAGATCACCGCGCTTGACGATGATCTCGTTGGTGGCCGGGTCGCGCACGTCCTCGCCCGCGGTGCGGCCGAGGATACGGCTGCCCAGCGAAGCGACCACGGTGCCGGCGTCGACGATCGCCCGCATCTTGATGCCGAGCGAGGTGCCGCAGTCGGCCTGCGTGATGATGCAGTCCTGCGCCACGTCGACCAGACGCCGGGTCAGATAACCCGAGTTCGCGGTCTTCAGCGCGGTGTCGGCCAGACCCTTACGGGCGCCGTGGGTCGAGTTGAAGTACTCGAGAACCGACAGACCTTCCTTGAAGTTGGAGATGATCGGCGTCTCGATGATCTCACCCGACGGCTTGGCCATCAGGCCGCGCATACCGGCGAGCTGACGCATCTGCGCGGGCGAACCACGCGCACCGGAGTGGGCCATCATGTAGATCGAGTTGACCTGCTGTTCGGAGCCGTCCTTCGCCTTCCGAACCGCGGAGATCTCCTTCATCATCTCCTTGGCGATCTCTTCGGTGGCCTTCGACCAGGCGTCGACCACCTTGTTGTACTTCTCGCCGTGAGTGATCAGACCGTCGTTGTATTGCTGCTCGAAGTCCTTCGCCAGCGTCCGGGTCGTATCGACGATCTTCCACTTCGAACCCGGCACGACCATGTCGTCCTTGCCGAACGAGATGCCGGCCTTGAACGCGTTGAAGAAGCCGAGCGCCATGATCCGGTCGCAGAAGATCACCGTCTCCTTCTGACCGCAGTGGCGATAGACCTGGTCGATGACGCCGGAGATCTCGCGCTTGGTCATCAGCTTGTTGATGACGTCGAACGGCAGCTTCGGCGACTTCGGCAGGACCTGGCCGAGCAGGATGCGGCCCGGCGTGGTCTCGATCAGGCGAACGGTTTCCTTGCCGTCCTCACCCACCCAGTGCCAGCGATACTTGATCTTGGTGTGGAGGTGGATGACCTTCGAGTACAGCGCGTGCTCGAGCTCGGCGAGGTCGGCGAACACCTTGCCCTCGCCCGGCAAGCCTTCCCGCAGGATCGACAGGTAGTACAGGCCGAGCACGATGTCCTGCGACGGCACGATGATCGGCTGGCCGTTCGCCGGATGCAGGATGTTGTTGGTCGACATCATCAGCACGCGCGCTTCCAGCTGCGCTTCGAGCGACAGCGGAACGTGCACGGCCATCTGGTCGCCGTCGAAGTCGGCGTTGAACGCCGAGCACACCAGCGGGTGAAGCTGGATCGCCTTGCCTTCGATCAGCACCGGCTCGAACGCCTGAATGCCGAGGCGATGCAGCGTCGGGGCGCGGTTCAACAGCACCGGATGTTCGCGGATCACCTCGTCGAGGATGTCCCAAACCTCCGGCCGCTCCTTCTCGACCAGCTTCTTGGCCTGCTTGACGGTGGTCGACAGCCCCTTGGCGTCGAGCCGCGAATAGATGAACGGCTTGAACAGTTCGAGCGCCATCTTCTTCGGCAGGCCGCACTGATGCAGCTTGAGTTCGGGACCGACCACGATCACCGAACGGCCCGAATAGTCGACGCGCTTGCCGAGCAGGTTCTGACGGAACCGGCCCTGCTTGCCCTTCAGCATGTCGGCGAGCGACTTCAGCGGACGCTTGTTGGCGCCGGTGATGACGCGGCCGCGGCGGCCGTTGTCGAACAGCGCGTCCACAGCTTCCTGCAGCATGCGCTTTTCGTTGCGGATGATGATGTCCGGCGCGCGCAGCTCCATCAGCCGCTTCAAGCGGTTGTTACGGTTGATGACGCGGCGGTACAGGTCGTTGAGATCCGAGGTCGCGAACCGGCCGCCGTCGAGCGGCACCAGCGGGCGCAGATCCGGCGGGATCACCGGCACGACCGTCAGGATCATCCACTCCGGCTTGTTGCCGGAATAGCGGAACGCTTCGACGATCTTCAGCCGCTTGGCAAGCTTCTTGTGCTTGATGTCGCTATCGGTCTCGGCCATCTCGGCGCGGAGCTGCGCGTCGATCTTTTCGAGTTCGAGGCCCTTCAGCAGCTCACGGATCGCCTCGGCGCCGATCATCGCGGTGAACGAATCCTGGCCGTACTGATCCTGGGCGCGCAGGTACTCCTCCTCCGACAGGAGCTGACGCTCCTTGAGGTCGGTGAGGCCCGGCTCCAGCACCACGTAGTATTCGAAGTACAGGATGCGCTCGAGGTCCTTCAGCGTCATGTCGAGCAACTGTCCGATGCGCGACGGCAAGGACTTGAGGAACCAGATGTGCGCGACCGGCGCGGCCAGCTCGATGTGGCCCATGCGCTCGCGACGGACGCGCGACAGAGTCACTTCGACCGAGCACTTCTCGCAGATGATGCCCTTGTACTTCATCCGCTTGTACTTGCCGCACAAGCACTCGTAGTCCTTGATCGGCCCGAAGATGCGGGCGCAGAACAAGCCGTCGCGCTCGGGCTTGAAGGTACGGTAGTTGATCGTCTCCGGCTTCTTGATCTCGCCGTAAGACCACGACAGAATCTTCTCCGGCGACGCGATCGAGATCCGGATCTGGTCGAAGACCTGAGCCGGCGTCGTCGGATTGAAAAGATTCATAATTTCCTGGTTCATCGCCATCTCCTCGCGTGCCGGTCGTCACCGGCCGCAAAATCGGAATTCCAGAGGCCCTCCCCGTCGCGCGCGTGACGCCGGCGCGGCGGGGACACCCGGCGGCCGGCGCAAAGCGCACGCCGCCGGGCTTCACGCATTGAGTTACTCGGCAGCCTCGGCCGGAGGCGGCGCCGCCAGCTTGGAGTTGTGCAGGTCGACGTTGAGGCCGAGCGAGCGCATTTCCTTGACGAGCACGTTGAACGACTCCGGAATACCGGCTTCGAACGTGTCGTCGCCGCGCACGATCGCCTCGTACACCTTGGTGCGGCCGGCGACGTCGTCCGACTTCACCGTGAGCATTTCCTGCAGCGTGTAGGCCGCGCCGTAAGCCTCGAGCGCCCACACCTCCATTTCGCCGAAGCGCTGGCCGCCGAACTGCGCCTTACCGCCCAGCGGCTGCTGGGTGACGAGCGAGTACGGACCGATCGACCGGGCGTGGATCTTGTCGTCCACGAGGTGATGCAGCTTCAGCATGTAGATGTAGCCGACGGTGACGCGACGATCGAACTGATCGCCGGTGCGGCCGTCGTACACGGTCGACTGACCCGAAGCGTCGAAGCCCGCGAGCTTCAGCATCTCTTCGATGTCGGTCTCTTTGGCGCCGTCGAACACCGGGGTCGCAATCGGCACGCCGTGGCTGAGATTGCGGCCGAGTTCGAGCAGCTCACCATCGTCGAGCGACTTGATGGTCTCGTCCTCGCCGTAGATCTTGCGCAGGGTCTCGCGCAGCGGCGCGAGATCCTGGCTCTGGTAATAGGTGTCGATCGTCTCGCCGATGCGCTTGCCGAGACCGGCGCACGCCCAGCCGAGATGCGTCTCGAGGATCTGACCGACGTTCATGCGGCTCGGCACGCCGAGCGGGTTAAGCACGATGTCGGCGTGAGTGCCGTCCTCCAGGAACGGCATGTCCTCGATCGGCACGATCTTCGAGACCACGCCCTTGTTGCCGTGGCGGCCGGCCATCTTGTCGCCCGGCTGGATCTTGCGCTTCACCGCGACGAAGACCTTGACCATCTTCATCACGCCGGGCGGCAGTTCGTCGCCGCGCTGCAGCTTCTCGACCTTGTCGAGGAAGCGCTGTTCGAGGCCCTTCTTCGACTCGTCGTACTGCTTTCGCATGGCCTCGATTTCGGCCATCAGCTTGTCGTTAGGCGCGGCGAACAGCCACCACTGCGACTTCGGGTACTCCTCGAGCACCGCGCGGGTGATCTTGGTGTCCTTCTTGAAGCCCTTCGGACCGGCGATGCCCTGACGGCCGTCGAGCAGGTCGGCGAGACGGCCGTAGACGTTACGGTCGAGAATCGCCTGCTCGTCGTCGCGGTCCTTGGCGAGGCGTTCGATCTCTTCCCGCTCGATCGCCAGCGCACGCTCGTCCTTGTCGACGCCGTGACGGTTGAACACGCGGACTTCGACGATGGTGCCCTGCACGCCCGGCGGCACCCGCAAGCTGGTGTCGCGAACGTCCGAGGCCTTTTCACCGAAGATCGCGCGCAGCAGCTTTTCTTCCGGCGTCATCGGGCTTTCGCCCTTCGGCGTGATCTTGCCGACCAGGATGTCGCCGGCGCGGACTTCGGCGCCGATGTAGACGATGCCGGCTTCGTCGAGGTTCTTCAGCGCTTCTTCCGACACGTTCGGAATGTCACGCGTGATTTCCTCAGGACCCAGCTTGGTGTCGCGGGCCATCACTTCGAACTCTTCGATGTGGATCGAAGTGAAGACGTCTTCCTTCACGATCCGCTCGGAGAGCAGGATCGAGTCTTCGAAGTTGTAGCCGTTCCACGGCATGAACGCGACGAGCACGTTGCGGCCGAGCGCGAGCTCACCGAGATCGGTCGACGGACCGTCGGCGATGATGTCGCCCTTCTTGACGTGGTCGCCGACCTTCACCAGCGGACGCTGGTTGATGCAGGTCGACTGGTTCGAGCGCTGGTACTTCATCAGCCGGTAGATATCGACGCCCGACTTGGTCGGATCGAGATCTTCGGTGGCGCGGATCACGACGCGGGTGGCGTCGATCTGGTCGATGATGCCGGTGCGGCGCGCGGCGATCGCCGCGCCCGAGTCACGGGCGACCACGCCTTCCATGCCGGTGCCGACGAACGGCGCCTCGGCGCGAACCAGCGGCACCGCCTGGCGCTGCATGTTCGAGCCCATCAGCGCGCGGTTGGCGTCGTCGTTCTCGAGGAACGGGATCAGCGCCGCGGCGACCGAAACCAGCTGCTTCGGCGACACGTCCATGTAGTCGACCTGATCGGCCGGCATCGGCACGACGTCGCGGGTGCCGCCGGCGCGGCAAACCACCAGATCGTCGGTGAAGCGGCCCTTGGCGTCGAGCGCCACATTGGCCTGCGCCACCGCGTAGCGGCCCTCTTCCATCGCCGACAGATACACCACCTCGTCGGTGACGCAGCCTTCCTTGACCTTACGGTACGGAGTCTCGACGAAGCCGTATTTGTTGACGCGGGCGAACGTCGCCAGCGAGTTGATCAGACCGATGTTCGGACCTTCCGGCGTCTCGATCGGGCAGATCCGGCCGTAGTGGGTCGGATGCACGTCGCGGACTTCGAAGCCGGCGCGCTCGCGGGTCAGACCGCCCGGGCCGAGCGCCGACAGGCGCCGCTTGTGGGTGATCTCCGACAGCGGGTTGGTCTGGTCCATGAACTGCGAGAGCTGCGACGAACCGAAGAACTCGCGCACCGCCGCCGCCGCCGGCTTGGCGTTGATCAGGTCCTGCGGCATCACGGTGTCGATGTCGACCGAGCTCATCCGCTCCTTGATGGCGCGCTCCATGCGGAGCAGGCCGATGCGGTACTGGTTCTCCATCAATTCGCCGACCGAACGCACCCGGCGGTTGCCGAGGTGGTCGATGTCGTCGATCTCGCCCTTGCCGTCCCGCAGGCCGACCAGGGTCTTGATCACCGACAGAATGTCTTCCTTGCGCAGCGTGCGATGGGTGTCCGGCGCATCGAGGTCGAGGCGCATGTTCATCTTGACGCGGCCGACCGCAGACAGGTCGTAGCGCTCGGCGTCGAAGAACAGCGACTGGAACATGTTCTGGGCGGATTCCAGCGTCGGCGGCTCGCCCGGACGCATCACCCGGTAGATGTCGAACAGCGCGTCTTCACGCGTCATGTTCTTGTCGGCGTTCAGCGTGTTGCGGATGTAGGGGCCGACATTGACGTGGTCGATGTCGAGCAGCGGGAGCTCCTTGTAGCCCTCTTCGTTGAGCATCTTCAGCGTCTTGTCGGTGATCTCCTCACCGGCTTCCGCATAGATCTCGCCCGTCTTCGGGTTGACCAGGTCCTCGGCCAGATAGTTGCCGACGAGTTCCTCGTCGGACATCCGCAGCGCCTTGAGCCCCTTCTCCTGGAGCTGGCGGGCGGCGCGCACGGTCAGCTTCTTGCCGGCTTCGAGCACGACCTTGCCGGTGTCGGCGTCGATCAGGTCGTTGACGGTCGAGTAGCCGCGGAACCGGTTGACGTCGAACGGAACGCGCCAGCCTTCCTTGGTCCGCTTGTAGAGGATCTTGTTGTAGAAGGTCGACAGGATCTCTTCGCCGTCGAGGCCGAGGGCGAACATCAGCGACGTCACCGGCAGCTTGCGGCGACGGTCGATACGCGCATAGACGATGTCCTTGGCGTCGAACTCGATGTCGAGCCAGGAGCCGCGATACGGGATGATGCGGGCGGCGAACAGCAGCTTGCCCGACGAGTGGGTCTTGCCCTTGTCGTGGTCGAAGAACACGCCCGGCGACCGGTGCATCTGCGAGACGATGACGCGCTCGGTGCCGTTGACGATGAACGTGCCGTTCATCGTCATCAGCGGGATGTCGCCCATGTAGACATCCTGCTCCTTGATGTCCTTCACGGAGCGGGCGCCGGTTTCCTCGTCGATATCGAACACGATCAGGCGCAGCGTCACCTTCAGCGGCGCAGCATAGGTCATGCCGCGCTGGCGGCACTCGTCAACGTCGTACTTCGGCGGCTCGAATTCGTAGCGAACGAATTCGAGCATCGAGGCGTTGGAGAAGTCCGAGATCGGGAAGACCGACCGGAACACCGCCTGCAGACCCTCGTCTGGGCGTCCTCCGGGAGGTTCGGCGACCATCAGGAACTGGTCGTAGGACGCCTTCTGAACCTCGATGAGGTTCGGCATCTCCGCGACTTCCCGGATGTGACCGAAGAACTTGCGAACGCGTTTGCGACCGGTGAACGTCTGCTGCGCCATCGTGGCCTCTCGTTTCGTCGCCCGGTTGGGCGAACCTTCCGGAGCGCGAGCCGCCTCGCCCCCGGGTTGAATACCGAACATCCGAAATTCAGGAGCCAGATTTCAGGAACTAAATCCTAAGTCGGCTCGGCACTAATTCCGAACGCAAAATGACGCGCGGGGCGCTGCCGCACCCGCCCGTCGAAAACCTCGTCGTCACAGACCGAAAAAGCCCGAAATTGCCGATTCTCCTAAAGGCTGCGCGGACACGTTACCACGCCCATCGCGCCTGCGCTTTCGTGCTGCCGCACCAATATGGGACGGCAATGTGGAGATTCGAGGGGTTGCACCCCCGCCTTTCCACACATTCCTGTGACGGCTCGCCCGGGCACACCGCAGCCCGCCTCACCGTTGCCGCCCGGACCAATGGTCCGAACCGCGACCATGCCGGACCCGGGAAACCCGGGCCCGGCCAAACCGATCGACTTACTTGAGTTCGACCTTCGCGCCAGCCTTCTCGAGCTGGGCCTTGATCTTGTCGGCTTCTTCCTTGTTGACGCCTTCCTTGAGCGGCTTCGGAGCGCCTTCGACCAGATCCTTGGCTTCCTTGAGGCCCAGGCCGGTGATGGCGCGGACTTCCTTGATCACCTCGATCTTCTTGTCGCCGGCCGAGGCCAGGACAACGGTGAAGTCGGTCTTCTCTTCCGCCGGAGCGGCGGCGCCACCGGCGCCCGGAGCAGCGGCAACCGCGACGGCCGCAGCGGCCGAGACGCCCCACTTCTCTTCGAGCATCTTGGCGAGCTCAGCGGCTTCGAGCACGGTGAGGCTCGACAGGTCGTCAACAATCTTCTGCAGATCAGCCATTGAATCAGTTCCTTACGGGTATCAGTTCGAACCAGGGTTGATTGGGAGTGAAGCGTCAGGCCGCTTCGCTTTTGGAGGCATAGGCCTGAACCACGCGGGCCAGCTTGGCAGCCGGAGCAGTGGTGACCTGCGCGATCTTGGTCGCCGGGGCCTGGACGAGGCCGACCAGCTTGGCGCGCAGTTCATCGAGCGACGGCAGCGAGGCCAGAGCCTTCACACCATCGACGTTCAGGACGGTTGTGCCCATCGAACCGCCGAGAATGACGAACTTCTCGTTCGCCTTGGCGAATTCGACGGCAACTTTCGGCGCCGCGACCGGATCGCTGGATGTAGCGATCACAGTCGGCCCCTTCAGCAGGGAGCCGATGGCTGCGACGTCGGTGCCTTCAAGAGCAATTTTGGCGAGACGGTTCTTCGAAACCTTCACCGAGGCGCCCGCCTGCTTCATCTGCTGACGCAGCTTCTGCATCTGGGCAACGGTGAGGCCGGAATAGTGAGCGACGATCGCGACGCTGGTGGTCTGGAACAGACCATTCAGCGATTCGACCGCCTCTTTTTTTGCCGCTCTTTCCACAGCAAGCTCTCTCCGGTTGGCGGTCCCTACGAGCAGGACCACCGGGTTGCACCCACCGTCCCGCTCCAACCCGACCCCGAGGCACAAGCCTCCAAGGACACGTAGGGCGAGACGATCGTGAATTGCCTGCCCTCCCGAACCGACTCCGGCTGACGCCGTCGCCCGAACGGGGTGTCGAGGTTCGAACCCTATCCGCATCCCGCCGCACGCAGCGTCGGGACACAAAATCCGGTCTTCACCCGTCTATGCAGGCTGTATGATTAAGCCTCTGAGGAAACGATCGCTTCCGCTTCGGCGCCTGCAGTCTCGGACAGGACCGAGATCGTCTGGAAGACAGTCCGGCAAGCCGGCCCATCGACCTTTCGATCCCTGCTCGCATTCCGATCGAGCGACAGTGTTCTGCGTCCTTCAGCGATCCGGATGGATGAGTTGAAGGAACAGTCTCCTATCGATCAGGTCATTGGAATGCGCGCACGGGCGCGCCAGCCACAGCCGGCACGTCCGGAGCGGGGTGTTTAGCGAGTCTTAATGCGCTTGCCAAGAGCAAACTTGGCCAATCGGCACGATTTTGGCATAGCGCGCCCAGCACGGGGCGCGCTCAGCGACAGCGACTTCGGGAATCCTGCCGGATCGGCTCGGCCTGCGCAAGCCTTCGAGGTCAAATGCCGGCGCGACTCCGTCACCCCTTCGGGCAGGCAGCGCCGGCTTCCGCCCACGCCTTGATCAGCGCACCGAACTGCTTCTGAGTTCCCGGCGCCGGGGTACGGCCCTCGCCCGGATGCCAGCCCCAACCGACCAGCTCATCCTCAGCCATATGATGCACCAGTGCGGCCATGTCCTTGTCGCCGTTGCGGGTTCGGTCTTTGATCTGAACGCAGATCTGGCCCAGCGTCTTGCCCTGCCACGCCATCTCGAGCGGCGCCAACGCCCATTTCGGATTGCCCGGCACGCCGGCCGGATCGAAATTCGCCTGGTGGTGGCAGGTGGTGCAAGCCAGTCCGCTAGGCGGGCCGAGGCCGTGCTCGCCGCGCACCACCAGCGGCTGATGCGGCCGCATCGCGTCGGTCTGGGTCGGCCGGTCGCCGGCCGGATGGCAGTTCATGCAACGCGGCGAGGTGATGACCTTGCCGGCCTCCTCGAACAGCGCGATCGCCCGCTTCTGCTTGTCGCGGATCTTGGCGAAGTCCGAGACCGGCCGAAGCTGGGTGGAATCGGCCGCGCGGCTGGCGGCATCGGCTTCCCCCGGCAGCAATGGTCCGGCGACCGCGACCAGGCTCGCGACCAACACCCCAGCAAAGCCAGCCAGGACCGCCTGACGAACCCGGCTCATGCGGCCGCTCCCGGCACGATCGGCAATTGCCGCGGCCGGCCGAGGCCGAGCCGGGCCATCGCGTTGGCCACCGCCGGCCCGAGCGGCGGCACGCCGGGCTCGCCGACTCCGGTGGGTTTCTCGGTGGACTGAACGATGGTGACGTCGATTTCCGGCATTTCGTCGATCCGCAGCGACCGGTAGGTGTCGAAATTACCGGCGACCGGGCGACCGGCGTCGATCGGCTGCTCGGCATAGAGGATGTGGCCGAGCGCGAAGCCGACACCGCCCTCCATCTGGGCGCGGATGATGTCCGGATTGACAGCCACCCCGCAGTCCACCGCGACCCACACCTTGTGCACCTTGGGACCGCTGTCGCCGACCGACATCTCGACGATCTGCGCCACGAACGTGTTGAAGCTCTCGACCACCGCAACGCCACGGGCGCGGCCGGTCTCCAGCTTGGCGCCCTTCCAGTCGGCCTTCTCGGCCACCGCCCGCAGCACGCCGGCGTGACGCGGATGCTTGTCCATCATCGCCAGCCGTCCCTCGACCGGGTCCTGGCCGGCGGCTTCGAGCAACTGATCGACGAACGCCTCGACCGCATAGCCGGTGTGGGTGTGGCCGACCGAGCGCCACCACAACACCGGAACGCCGATCTCGACCTGATGCGCCTCGCATTTGAAATTGGCGATCTCGTAGGGCAACTCGTTCGAGCCCTCGACCAGCGTGGGGTCGAGACCGTCTTTCATCATCGCCTCGAACGCCGATCCCTTCATGATCGACTGGCCGACGATGGTGTCGCTCCAGGCAGCGATCTTGCCGTCCTTCACCACGCCCCGCATGCGGTGCAGGCCGAACGGCCGATAGAACCCGCCGCGCATGTCGTCCTCGCGGGTCCACACCAGCTTGATCGGCCGGCCCGGCCCGAACGCCTTGGCGACCTCGGCAAGCTCGCGAGCGACCTGCGCCGATTGCTGAGCGCGGCGGCCGAAGCTGCCGCCGGCCAGAATGGTCTGCAGTTTGATCTTGTCGACGCCGATGCCGAGCACCTCGGCGATCACCCCGTGATCGGGGGTCGGAAACTGGCAGCCGTAGCGCGCCGAAGCGGTCTCGCCCTGCCAGTGAATGAAACTGTTGAGCGGCTCCATTGGTGCATGCGCCAGATACGGAAACACGAACTCGGCCTCGACGAGCTGGCCGCCATCGGCGGCCGCGGCGTCGAAATCGCCCTTCGCCTTGACGACACGGCCGGCCTTGGTCGACAGCTCCCGGAACTCGCCGAGGATGTCGGCGGTGCTGCGGGTCTCAGCGGCGGAGTCGTCCCAGCTGATCTTCAGCTTGTCGCGGCCCTGCTTGGCCGGCCAGAAGCCGGTGGCATAAACCGCGACGCCGGTCGGCACCTGCTTGACGTCGACGACGCCCGGCACCTTCCTGGCCGCACTCGCATCGAACGATGCGACCTTGCCGCCGAACCGCGGCGACCGCGCGACCAGCACGGTCAACATCTCCGGCTCGTTGATATCGAGCGTGAACACTGCCGAGCCGTTTGATTTCTCGACGCTGTCGAGACGCTTGACCGCCCCTTCCTTGCCGATCAGCTTGAACTCGGATGGATCCTTCAGCTTCGGATCCGACGGCACCGCCATCTGCATCGCCTTGTCGGCGAACTCGCCGAACCGCCCCTGTTTGCCGGAGCGATGGCGCATGATCCCGCTTTCGACCGTGATCTCGCCGGCCGGCACGTCCCAGCTTTCGGCGGCGGCGGCGACCAGCATTTCGCGGGCCGCAGCACCGACTTTCCGCATCTGATCGTAGGAATTGGCGATCGCGCTGGAGCCGCCGGTGCCCTGCAAGCCGAACAGCAGGTTCTTGTACAGCACCGGATTCGATGGTGCATGTTCGGCGCGCATCTGCGCCCAATCGGCGTCGAGCTCTTCGGCGACCAGCGTCGCCATCCCGGTGAGCGGCCCCTGCCCCATCTCGATGTGCTTGCACAGCACGGTCACGGTGGAGTCCGGCTTGATGATCAGGAAAGTGTTGGGCGCGATGTTGACCTGCTGCGGCGCCGGTTGGTTCTGGGCGAAGGCCGGCGTGCGCGCGGCGACGTAGGCGCCGATCACGAGGCCCGCGCCGGCTTTGAGAACGCTGCGACGGGAAAGGCTGCGATCGTGCATGGTCATGCTCAGCCCTCCAGCGATTTCGCGGCTTGATGGATCGCGGCGCGAATGCGGACATAGGTGGCGCAGCGGCAGATGTTGCCGTTCATCGCCAGGTCGACGTCGCGGTCGGTGGGAGCCTTGTTCTGCTCCAGCAGAGCGGTGGCGCTCATCACCTGGCCGGACTGGCAGTAGCCGCATTGCGGCACGTCGATCGCCGCCCAGGCGGCCTGCACCGCGCGGCCTTCCTTGCTGCTCAGCCCCTCGATCGTGGTGATCTTGCGATCCCCCACCGCCGACACCGGCAACGAGCACGAGCGTGTGCTCTGACCATCGATGTGCACGGTGCAGGCGCCGCATTGCGCGACGCCGCAACCGTATTTGGTGCCGGTCAGTCCGGCGCCGTCGCGGATCGCCCACAGCAGCGGCGTGTCGGGATCGACGTCGACCGCGTGCGCCTGTCCGTTGATGGAAAGTGTAAACGCCGCCATCGGCGCGCCTCCCTGAAATCAGGGAGCGAACCTAACTGCGACGAATTAGCAACTACAACTCACATCAAGTTGCGACGAAATGCTCGCGTCGCGACGGAACGAAAGCGGGTCTGTTGCGTTAAGAGGACCTGCCGTTAGGTACTATCCTTCGACCGGATAGGGCAGCGGCCTTCCCTCGAAATACGCTGCCAGATTGGCGATTACGCAATCCTGCATGGCGACGTGCGCCTCCAGGGTATGGCCGCCGATATGCGGCGTCAGCACCACGTTCGGAAACTCCGCCAGCGCATCCGGCGCGTAAGGCTCCTGCGCGTAGACGTCGAGGCCCGCGCCGGCGATGGCCCCCTCACGAAGGGCTTCGATCAGGGCCGGCTGATCGATCACCGAGCCGCGCGAGATGTTCACCAGCACGCCACTTGGCCCGAGCCGCTTCAGCATCTTCGCGTCGATGATGTTCTCGGTGTCGGGGCCGGCGCGGACCGCGACCAGCAGGACGTCGCACCAGTCGACCAATTCACCGAGGTCGCCGATGTAGCGATACGGCACGTCGTGCCGGCTGCGGCTGTGATAAGCGACCTCGGTCTCGAAGCCGGCGACGCGCGCAGCGATCTTGCAACCGATCTCGCCGATGCCATAGACGCCGACCTTGGCGCCGGTGAGCCCACGCGGCGGCTTGAGCATCGGTGACGGCTTGGCGCCCGACCAGCCGCCGGCGCGCACATAAGCGTCTGCCGGCAGCACGCGGCGCATCAAGGCGAGCAGCAAGGCCAGCGCCAGATCAGCAACGGCGGATGCATTCGCCGCCGGGCTGTTGCCGACCACGATGCCGCGCTCGGCGGCGGCTTTCAGATCGACGCCGTCATAGCCGGTGCCGTAGCAGACCACCGCCCCGAGCGCCGGCAACATGTCGAAGGTCGCGCGGCCGAGCGGCTGGCCGCCCATCGTCAGCAGCGCGCGGACATTGGCTAGCTCGGCGGCGCCGAACACCTGATCGGCCGGCTTGCCGGCGGTCTCGAGCAGTTCGAAGCGCTCGGTGAACCGCCCCAGCATCGACCTGCCGAACCGCGACGTCACCAGAACCTTGTCGGCCATTCCTGCCCTCATGTTTGTTGTTGTTGGTTTGCGAGCAAACAAAAAGGGCGAACGGGTTGCCCCGTCCGCCCTCTTTCAAATCGTCGATCGTCCGGGCACGGACTTAGTGGACGGTGCCCGGCTCGACCTTCACGCCCGGGCCCATCGTCGAGGACACCGCGACGCGCTGAATGTAGGTGCCCTTGGCGCCGCTCGGCTTGGCCTTGTTGACCGCGTCCGCGAGCGCCTTGATGTTCTCCACCAGCTTGTCGGCTTCGAACGAGGCCTTGCCGACGCCGGCCTGGATGATACCGGCCTTCTCGACGCGGAACTCGACCGAACCGCCCTTGGCGCCCTTGACCGCGCCGGCGACGTCCATGGTCACCGTGCCGATCTTCGGGTTCGGCATCATGCCGCGCGGGCCGAGCACCTTACCGAGGCGGCCGACCAGGGGCATCATGTCCGGGGTGGCGATGCAGCGGTCGAAGTTGATGTTGCCGGCCTGAACCTGCTCCACCAGATCCTCCGCGCCGACCACGTCGGCACCCGCAGCCTTGGCTTCGTCCGCCTTGGCGCCGCGGGCGAACACGCCGACGCGCACGGTGCGGCCGGTACCGTTCGGCAGCATGACCACGCCGCGGACCATCTGGTCGGCGTGGCGGGGATCTACGCCGAGGTTGATCGCGACCTCGATGGTCTCGTCGAACTTCGAGATCGCGCGCTCCTTGATCAGCTTCACCGCCTCGTCGAGCGGATACAGCTTGGTGCGATCGATGCCTTCGCGGATCTTCTTCAGACGCTTACCGATTGCCATGATCCGTTACCCCTCGACCTGCAGGCCCATCGAGCGGGCAGAACCCTCGACCATGCGCATGGCCGACTCGACGGTGTCGCAATTGAGATCCTTCATCTTCTTCTCGGCGATCTCGCGCACCTGGGCGGAGGTCACCTTGCCGGCGACGTCGCGGCCCGGCGCTTTTGAGCCGGACTGGATCTTGGCCGCCTGCTTGAGGAAGTAGGACATCGGCGGGGTCTTCATCTCGAAGGTGAACGACCGATCGGCGTAGATCGTGATCACCACCGGAATCGGCGTGTTCTTCTCTTCCTTCTGGGTCTGCGCGTTGAACGCCTTGCAGAACTCCATGATGTTGAGGCCGCGCTGACCAAGCGCGGGACCGATCGGAGGCGACGGGTTCGCCGCTCCGGCCGGCACCTGCAACTTCAGGTATCCGGTCACTTTCTTTGCCATTGAACTCTCCTGTTGCCGGCGAGCCGGCGGTTTCAGGTTTCGTGGTCGGGCGATTTCCGATGACTGGCGATCACCGGCACGCCTCCCACGTTTCTCAGAGCAAGGCGCTCGCCCCGCTCTCTCCCGTCATGCCCGGACTTGATCCGGGCATCCATCCTCTTCGCAAAACTCTCGCGAAGGAGATGGATTGCCGGGTCAAGCCCGGCAATGACGTCATGGCGAGAGCCAAGGCCCTGCCACGACCTCGAACGATCAGACCTTCTCGACCTGACCGAATTCCAGTTCGACCGGGGTCGCGCGGCCGAAGATCGACACCGCAACCTTCACGCGCGAGCGAGCCTCGTCGATTTCCTCGACCACGCCGGAGAACGACGCGAACGGGCCGTCGGCGACGCGGACGTTTTCGCCGATCTCGAACGACACCGACGCCTTCGGGCGCTCCACGCCTTCCTGCACCTGGTGCAGAATGCGCATCGCCTCGGACTCCGAAATCGGCATCGGCTTGTTCTCGGCGCCGAGGAAGCCGGTGACCTTCGGGGTGTTCTTGATCAGGTGGAAGGCTTCGTCGGTGAGGTTCATCTTCACCAGCACGTAGCCAGGGAAGAACTTGCGCTCGGCATCGACCTTGCGGCCGCGGCGCACCTCGGTGACCTTCTCGGTCGGCACCAGCACCTGTTCGAACAGGTCCTCGACGCCGCGCTGCTTGGCCTGCTCTTTGATCGACTCGGCGACCTTCTTCTCGAAGTTCGAATAGGCGTGGACGATGTACCAGCGCATGCTCATAGGGCGGGGCCTGCCGTTAGACGCCGAGCAGCAGGCGGATCAGCATGCTGATCACCTGATCGGCGGCAAAAAAGAAAATCGAAGCCAGCGCCACCATCACGAACACCATGATCGTGGTGATCGAGGTCTCGCGGCGGGTCGGCCAGGTCACCTTGGCGGTTTCGCTCCGCACTTCCTGCAGGAATTTGAACGGGCTGAAGGCCATGGCGTGATCCGGTTCAGTCTCGATATCGGGTTTGTGAAAGCCAGACAGCCCTGTTGCGCCCAACCCTCGCCAAGGAACCCCTCAGCTTCAGGATGAGCCGCCAACCGGGCCCTGTTTTTCGGGAAATCAAAGCCGCGCCGGAAATCCGTCAAAACGGGCCGGCAGCGAGTGAGGCCTTTTACGGCCAGATCGCTGGAACGTCAAGCTGCGAACGGCTGTCGCTCCCCCCGCCGACGGGCTCCCACCTTCCCTTCAGGTATCCCAAAAGCCGTAATATTCCAATCTCCTACACGGGCCGCGCTGCCGTCGTCGGCATTGCGACAGCGTCCCCGAGAGCCTAGTCCGAGACAAATCCGACCGGCACCGTCAGGCTCCGGCTCGCACCGGGCGGCGGCGGCGGAACCGGAGATGCGCGCTGCACCAGCGCGAGCGCCTCCCGGTCGATCTCGGCAAAGCCCGACGACCGCACCAATCTCACCGACCGGACATTGCCGGACTGATCGATCGCAAAGTGCACATAGGCGATCCGGCGCCTCCCTTGGTCAGCGGCCGCCGACACCGAGCGCTTGCTGCGCTGCAGATGCGCCATCAGCCGTGACCGCCAATCCGCCGGGGACTGCGAAGCCCCACCGAACGCGGTCTGAGCAGCCGCTATCCGATCCGACTGCCTCGCCTCGAGCTGCGCCTGCCGCATTGCCTGGGAATTGGCCGCAGCCCGCTGCGGGCGTGGGCGCTGCTTCTTCTTCGGCGTCGGCTTTGGCTCCGGGGGCGTCACCGCCCGCGGAGGTTCGGGACGCGGAAGTGGCACCTCCGCAGTCTCGACGACCGGCGGCTTGTCCTCCGTCTTGGTCTGCTTGGCTGGTGCTGTTTCATTCGGCTCGACCGGCGGCTTGGCGAGCGGAGGCGGCTCCTGCCGTTGCTCTGCTTGAGGCCGGCTGTCATCGGCCGATTTCTGGTCCGGTGAGATATCGGTTCTCGCCGTGACGATCGCTTCGGGCACCGCCGCCATATCCACCATGATGGCGGCCGGCGCCGAGTTCTCCGCGGGGACCACCGGATCGGGCAGCAGCATCCAGACCACAGCGCCGGCATGTGCCCCCACCATCAGCAGCGCCGCCATCGACCAACCGAACATTTCGAGAGCTTTGGTCCGGCGGCTGATCGAGCTGTTGAAGTCGGTCACGGCACGGACGCGGGCGCAGGTAGCAAGGCCACTTGCTCGAGACCGACCAGCGTAAGTTTGAGATAGCCGGCGCCGCGCAGCAAATTCATCACCTCCATCAGACTTCCATAATCGACCCTGCTGTCGGCGCGAACGAAGACACGGGTTTTCTTGTCGCCGCCGGCCGCGCGATCGATGGTCGCCCGTAGATCCTTACGGGCGACCGGGCTGTCGTCGATACGCAGCGTGTGATCACTGTTCAGAGTGAGATAGAGCGGCTTGCCGACTCGCGGCGTCGATTCCGATGTCCACGTCAGCAAACCAAGATCGACATGAGCCGTCACGAGTGGCGCCGCGACCATGAAGATGATGAGGAGCACCAGAATTACGTCAATGATAGGGTGCACCGTGGTCCCGCAATCGTCATCGAACTGGCCGCCGCCATACTCTCTCACGCTGTCTGCCATGGACTTCTCCACTCTTACTCTGCTGCCAACATCGACGAAGATGTCCGGCGCTCGTCCGGGATTTTGCGAAAATCCAAATCGAGGCTGATCAGCCGCTCCACGCCGGCCGCAGCATCGGCCAAGATCTGGCGATAACCGGAGATGGCGCGTGCGAAGACGTTGTAGATGACGACAGCCGGCATCGCGGCGACTAGGCCAAACGCCGTCGCCAGCAGCGCTTCGGCGATGCCCGGCGCCACCACTGCGAGGTTGGTGGTGTGACTCTGCGAAATCCCGATGAAGGCGTTCATGATGCCCCACACCGTGCCGAACAGGCCGACGAAGGGCGATACCGCGCCGACGGTCGCAAGCAATCCAGTGCCGCGCATCAGCCTGCGCCCGGCCTGCGCCTCGATGCGCGCCAGACGAGACACCACGCGATCCTTCAGGCCAGTTTCGCCGGCATAGGCAAGCACCGGCAACGAGCGGTGCAGCTCGTCGCTCGCCGAGCGCACCATGAAGACGGCAGGGCCGCCTCGCTTGCTGAGGCGATGCACCGCCTCGTCCAGATCGAGCGATTGATCGACGATCCTGAATGCGCGCTTCGCCCTGGCGTTAGCGCACGCCACCTCGACGGCTTTGGCCACACATATCGTCCAGCTCAGAAACGAGGCGAGCAGCAGCGCGATCATCACGGCCTTCACCACCCAATCGGCTGCCAAGAACATGCCAACCGGGGACAGATCGTGCGGCAGACCAGAGTGGCGATCCGATTTCGGCGGGATCCGCGCCACCGATCCACCGCCCTCCCCGGCCGGAACTGCGGCGGGCGCAACGCTCGGACTCTCCGGGGAGGTCACGCTCGTCGGCGCAGACGGTGCAGGTACCGGTCCGGGCTGCTGTGCCGCTGCGTCCGGCGCACAGACGAGCAATGCGCCGATCAGCGCAAGTGATGCCCATATCGATATTCGACGGACTGCCGTCATCCCTCACCTTCCTTCACGTCAGGATGAGACCTCGTTGGATCGCCATCATCCGTTTCAAGGCTTCGGGAGGATTCCGCGGCGACGACCAACACCTCGTTCACCAGCTTGTGCACGCGCTGATACGCGGCACGCGCGCCCGCGATCGCGCGCTCCTCCTCCATCGCCGACAGCGGCGCTGCATCGAGGGCCGCGGTGAACGTCCTCCAATGGAGGCCGCGTCCCTCTGGAGCGGCAGTGAGATGCCTCGCACCGAACGTCTCCGACAAACCGAGGCTGCCGGCCTGCTTCAGCAGAAACGCAGCACCGAGGTTGGAGCCCTCGGCCACATAGAGCCAACCCAGCGCAGTCGGGATGTCGATCGGCTGCTCGCCGATCGACATGAACGTCGCGCGCGAATTCTCGGGTGCAACGCCGAGATCACGAAGGTCCAACTCGATCAGTTCGAGCCGCCGTCGTTCCAGCAGAGCCGGCAGCAATTCGCCCAGCGCGGCGCTGCGATAGAATGCGTCGACGTCCTGGTGAAAGCGATGCTGGACAAGGAGAAACAGCGCATATCGCTCGCGGCTCGAAAACGGCCTCCGCGCCATGATCCCACTGTCCAGCCGTTCGTGCGTCGCCTGCGTCGCGGCCTTCAGCCGCTTCGAGCGACTGAGGACAAGTGCGCTATCAGTTGCTGTCATTCAGAATTCTCCTACCTGCAGGATGCGGCCACCCCGCCTTGCATCTCGTGAGCCGCACCACTGCAACGCTCAGCGCTGCCGCGTCGCTGCGGCTCTCGTCGATCTCAAAACCGATAGTTGACTCCGACGCGGACCATGGGGATATCCACGTTACTGCTGAGCTTGCGTCCGTTGTTCGTCGCGTAGGTCGCCGGCGTCACGAAATTGCCCGGCAGTACGCCTGCTCTGGCGTCGGCGAAGGTGAAGTCCTCGCCGGTGAACCGGGCTAGCAGATACTCAGCCTTGATCGACCACGCACCGCCCACAGCGAATTCGCCGCCGCCGCCGATCACATATCCCACTCGGGTACGAGAACTGTCTTCGGTGAAAGCCGCCACGGTCGTCGTCGGCCACGCGAAGTTTCCGGAATTGACGGCACGGTACTGCGTCCGGGACTCGTCCTGCCTCATGAAAGCAACACCGCCGCTGGCAAACAGCATCAGCCTATCGTTGACGGCGAAGCCGAGCCGTCCGCGCACGGTGGAGAGCCATTTGATCTCGCTCTGCTGCACGGCTTCGAACTGCCGCATCCTGCCCAGGTTGTTCGCGCAGTTGCAGGCGGCGCCTTCGGACGCGAAAGTCACCTGCGACGCACCGATCTCAGTCTTGGCGACATCGGCCTCGATGCCGACGATGAACCGGTTGGCGAACTGATAGTCGTAGCCTGCGTGCAAGCCGAACGACAGCGCGCCGACCTGCTGATTGGGCGCTTCGTTCGCGGCATGACCGTCGGCCGCCCCGTCCAACGCGGTCATGGTCCCACCGAATTTCGCGGAGTTGTAGGCTGTGTTGATGCCGGCATGGAAGCCGCTCCAGTTCGCAACCGCTGCGCTCGGCGCGAACAGGCGCGTCAGAGATCCGGGTGTGACCGTCTCGCTGCCACCGAACTTCCCGCTCATACCGAGGCGGAACGTGCGCCCCGGCCCCGGCTGCTGAACCAGACTGAGCGGGTCGACATAATACTGATCCGTCAAGTTCTCGACGGTCGCACGCAGGGTGATATCCGTTGTGAGCTTATACTCGGCGAACACATCGACCAGCCAATACGGCTGCCAGATAATCGGCGCGATGATGGCAGCCGCGCCATACTGCACCGCCCCGTATCCGATCGAGCGCGGCCCGATATAACTCGCACGACCACCGACCGTCAGATCATCGTCGAGCAATTTCTGCGACAGCGTGATGTTCGCCGAATATTTTGGAGGCACCTGATTAGCCGAATAGTCGCCGGACAGAGTCGAGGTGGCGCAATTGGCCGCAGTCGGACAATATTCGACGTTGAGATAGTAATTCGCTGCGACTTCTGCGGTGAATCCGCCGCTCTGATAGCGGCCAGACCATTCGAGTCCTTCGAAGCGCGCACGATCGATATTGACAACCTGTAGGGCCGAATAGGTGTAGCCATAGGTCGGATCCACAAACGACTTGCTCATCCGGGCGACGTAGTTCGACACATTCCAGTTGAAGTAGCCGAACTTCATCATCGCCTTGTCGGCGGGCGCGAACCCCCCTTCTCTGAAGAGGTTCACGCCGGCCTCCCAATTGTTGGAGCGCTCGGGAAGCAGACCAGCGTTGGGGATCAGACTGTAGCCGGCAACCGATTCGAACAGGGTCGGCATGCGCAGGGCGCTGGAGTAGTTGACGTAGAACTGTGCGTCCTTGATCGGTTCGACCACGATTCCGGCGGACGGACTGTATCCGCCGGTGTCACGCGACGGCTGCGGATTCATCTGTGAGGCGTTGGTGATCGTGCTCCGATCCTGAGACCAGTAATGCGAATACCGGAGACCGCCGTTCAGCGTGAGCCAATCGACCGGCTTGTACGCGACCTTACCGAAACCGGCGATCTCCTGCCTGGCGCCTTCTCGGGACGGGATGCCGGCATTGAGCTGATTTGTAAACGGCGTCGGCCTGGTCGCTTCCTGGACATATGACGCACCGTAATCGAAATCGAGCGAACCGAAGCGCTCCAACGACAGATGGGACCTGTTGCTGAGGTCGCCGCCGCCCATCGTGGTTTGATTGCCCGGCAGGTAGTTGTACGGAAGACCGAAATCCTCAGGCTTGACGTTGGTTCCCAAGCTGACCCGAGGCGGCGTCAGCAACGTCAGGTTGGTCATCCACATGTTGGCTTTGAGGTCGACGAGTCCGTTGTCCTCCGGCTTCCAACGATAGCGGACGGTGCCGGTATCGACTTTGGTCACATCTTCCTGGGCCTGCTGTACCGCTTGGCTCTGAGCGCTGGAGAACAACGAGGCAATGACGTCACCGGCCCTGCTACGATAGCCGTTGTAGCCGATCTGCAGACTCTGGCCGTCGTCGGATCGCACAGTGCCCTTGGCCAGATACGATTCGGTTTCGAGTTGCGTGTTCAGGACCTGCTCGCCAGCGCGATAGCTGGTCAGACCGGTGTTTTGGTAGACATGTGCATACGAGATCGGGCTCGGCGGGTAATAGCAGAAGCCACTCGAATAGCAGAGCGGCTGCGGCCCGGTGTCAAGGACGCCCGCGCCCGGCCCGTTCTTTCCGGCGAAATAGTTGCCCTGCTTTCGGTATGCGTAGCCCCACAGCAAATCGTAGTTTGCTTCCTTGATCGCCGCGACGGTGCTGAACGAGCCACTGGTCGGAGTGAACAGTCCGGGGCGGTCGAGGCCGGAAGCCTGCGCCGTCGGCACCGGATAGGGCTGCGGATCGCTGACATAGGGCCGCGGCCAGGTATAACCGCCGAGATCGCCCGGTCGCGGGTTGGCGGTGTTGGTGCCGAAGCTGCTCTTGACCAGCACGCCCCATTTTTCACCGGCCTTCACGACATCGTCGGCGCCGACCGTGCGCATCGCCACCGTGCCGGCGATGCCCCGCGACGAGACCTCCGCGCCCTTGGTGATGTCGACGCCGGCCAGAAGATCAGGATCGACGTAGGTCCGGTTCGAGATGCCCTGATAGCCCTGATAGACCGTCAGCCCGTTTTCAGCGCCATCAACCGTGACGGCGACACGGCCCATGCCCTGCATGCCCCGGATATTGACGTCGATCGAACCGCCGCCGTTCCTGGCTTCGCCCGACATCACACCCGGCGTACCGCGGAAGATGTCGGCCGGGCTGCTGCCCCGAAAGCGCTCGATGCTCTCCTGCGTAATCTGGGTCACGGGCGCGGGCGTGCGGTATGGCACCTCGGCCGGAGTTCCGCGACCACCCGAGATGTCGATCGTATCGAGCATTAGCGATCCATCGGATGCCGGCATCTGGTTCATGCTGGCGCTGACCGGACCGACAATCGTGACGGTGCCTCCACGCTTGAACCGATAGGAGAGCCCGGACCCGACCAGAAGCCGGTCGAGCGCGGCAGACGGTGTCAGCGCGCCGCGGACCGCCGGCGCTGACTTTCCCGCCACCAGAGCTTGATCGACGAAGATCTGCAGCCGCGACTGACGGGAGAATGCGATCAGCGCGCTCCCGAGCGGCTGAGCCTGGATGTCGAGCTCGCGAGAGCCGGCGCCTGCGCGTGATGGTTGCGGAGCTTGTGCGTAGGATTGTTCAACCGTCGTGGCCGTCGACAAGAACGTCGCCGCCATCAACAGAACGGCCAGTCGCCCATTAGAGCATACGCACTTTGTATCCAAACTCATCCCGAAGGCCCCCATCGTCGTTCGGCCGCGTGTAGCGGCCTGCTCCGATGAAGACGGGGGAGTTGGACAAAGTAGTTACTCGACTACCGCGTCTTTTTGCGATTCTGGACCTGGAATCATTACAGTCAGAAGGCCGGCGGCACGATAAACCCGCAGCGACAGCGATTGAGCGATGGTGTCGAGCGCCGCATCCACGTCGTCGGTGTCGAACACCGCCGTGACGTGCCGCTTGCCGAGCGCACCGCCGAACAGCACGATCGGACCGCGCCGATACCGGCCGAGGTCGGCCAGCACATCATCCAAGGGCACGTCGCGGAAGATCAGTTGATTGTGCCGCCACGCCTGTACGGCATCGAGATCCGCCGCAGTGACACCAGATACGCCGCCGGTGCCGTAGCGAACCTCGTGACCGGCTTCGACTTTCACCGGCGTCGCCGTTGGCGTTCCGACCTGAACCGTGTTGTGCGCGACGGCGACCATAACGTCTTTCGCAATCTTGACGTCGAACGCGGTGCCCAGCACGCGCACCTCGCCGCCTTCGGCCGTAACAATGAATGGCCTTCCGGGATCCTTCGCCACCTCGAAGAATGCCTCTCCGGTCAGCAGCTTGATGCGCCGCTCGGTGTCGCCGAACGAGACATCGATCGCCGTCGAGGTCGCCAGCTCGACCTGCGAACCATCCTGCAGCATGACCGTCTTGCGCTCGCCCACGCCGGTTCGATGGTCCGCGAACAGGCCAACCGGCAGCAACTGCCAGCCGAAACCGGCCATCACCAGCAACAGCACGACAGTCGCCGCGATGCGGTTCGGCAGGTTCGATCGCTGCCGCCGAGGGCTGCGCGGCGCCGGACGCCGTCCGACGGCATCGAGGCCGCTCCACATCCGCTCGACCGAGCGCCAAGCAGCCTCGTGGGCCGGATCAGCCGCCAGCCACGTCGCAAAGGCGGCGCGGTCCTCCTCGGTGGCCTCGTCATCGCGAAGGATAACGAACCACTGAACCGCTTGCTCGTCTATGGACGCAGGTCCGTCCAATCTGTTCATGCGGCCTCGTGTGACACGATCGTACATTGAGGAATTGCGCCGTCATGCGGTGGGAGACATCGCCGATGCGGGGCGTAGCTAGGCACGGAAGACGTTCAAGTGAAGGAAAAACAGCGAAACCGCATCCGTCAGGGGGATGGCATCACCGGACCGACGAGCCGTCCGCACCGCCCCCCTCTGCCGAGAAGCTGGCCTTGAGGCAAAGCATCGCTCTCAGCATGTGCGCCATCACGGTATTTTTCGAGATTCCGAGCCGGTCGGCGATGTCGGCGTAGCTCATTCCTTCGAACTTGTGGAGAATCAACACTTCGCGGGGGCGCGGCGGCAATGCGGCCAGTGCAGCGTGCAACGCTCGGAATTCCTGATGGGAAATCAGCACCGCATCGGGCAGCGGCGACGGGTCGGCGATCGCTTCGTCGAGTTCGACAGCCGTTGCCAATATATTGCGGCGACGCCGGCGGGCCTCGTCGATCGCCAGATTGTCGGTGGTTCGGAACAGATAGCTGCGGAGGTCACGGACCTCTTCGCGCGGCGCACGCAGCAGGCGTAGGAAAGCCTCCTGCACGATATCGGCGGCAGCGCTCGCAGACAGTCCGCGGGCAATCAGAAACCGCTGGAGCCGCCGATGCTCGTCGGCATAGAGATGCGCCAGACTCTCGGTCAAATCGGTCATCGAACGAACGCCACTCAACCTTTCGCCCCCCGAGCGAACGCCATCTCCACCAATCCGGTTACCAGCCGCCCGATTTCGTCGCAAACCCAGCGAATTAGATTGGCTCTAGCGGCAGCGCTGCGAATTCCACCGTGCGACAATCGCAGTAGCGCGCCTCACTCCACCTCGCCGCCGATGTCAGCGCGCACATCGGCGCATCCGCGCCTGCGTGCGACCGGACGGATCGCATCAACACGCGACGGATGGTCGCAGCGATCTGATGCCTGATCGTGCGAGCTGCCGCGCGTCGCGATCGGAATGATTCCAGCAACACCATCCCCTTCGCGAGCGCGGCGGCGCGTTCGCGGCCGAACTTTCTTCATCCAAGTCACGCCGGCGCCATCGCGACTTCGAAGCGTTCTAATCGTGGCCATCTTGCGACCGCGATCGTTTTCGTAGACCGCATCCTATCAGACACACATGCGCTTGGCGTCTTCTGGGAGGGGCGAAGGAAGTGATACTCGACAATGTGGCTCGCGTTGCGTGCCTTGGTGCTGTGAGCCGTCTCACTTTGTCATTCGTGACTGTATCACTTGCGATCGATTTCGTCGGCCCGGCGCAGGCGCAGTCGACACTCCCCGCGATCAGCGTCGAAGCCCCGACACGGCAAAGCAAGCCGAGCGCCAAACCCACCCGCCAAGCATCGGCCCCTCGCGCCGCGCCCCGCCGTGCTGCGGCGGCGCCGCTGCAGCCGGTCGCTCCGGTTCCCTACGTCGTGCCCAGCCGCGGCACAGTCGGTGCGCTGACGCCGTCTTATGCGGGCGGCCAGGTCGCGAACGGCGGTCAGGTCGGTCTGCTCGGCAATCGCGGCGTACTCGATACGCCGTTCAACCAGACCACCTACACCCGCGAGCTCGTCGAGAACACGCAGGCGCGCACGCTGGCGGACGTTCTGGTCAACGACCCCGCCGTCGCTTCGGCGCTGCCGCGCAATATCGGCCGCGAGCAACCGGTGATCCGCGGCTTCCTGCTCGGCAACACCGCGGTCGGCATCAACGGCTATTTCGGCCTGATGGGCAACAACACCTTCAACCTGATCGATGCGGTCGAGCGCGTCGAGGTGATCAAGGGGCTCAGCGGCCTGCTCAATGGTCAGTCGCCGGACGATTCGATCGGCGGCGCGATCAATTACGTGATGAAGCGCGCCCGCAACGAGCCGATCGCCGAAGTGACGACGTCGTTCGCGTCGCGCGGGCAAGGCGGCGTACATCTCGACGTCGGCCAGCGCTACGGCGAACACAAGGAATTCGGCATCCGCTACAACGGCAGCTATCGCGACGGCAACACCGAGGTGGACAATCAGAGCCTGCGCGATCAGAGCCACGCGCTGGCGCTGGATTATCGCGGCGAGCGCGTGCGGGTCTCCGCCGACGTGCTCTACAACGATTTCCGCGGCAACGGCCTCAGCGGCCGCAACACCTTGAGCCCGAGCCTGACTGCGGTGCCGACGCCGCCTTCCCCGACCAATTTCTGGATTCCGACCTGGACCGGCATCAAGGGCACCAACACCGCGGCGCTGTTCCAGGCCGAAGTCGACGTCACCGACTGGCTGACGATCTATGGCGGCGGCGGCTTCTTCGAAAATTCCATCACCTCGACGATCTCCAACCCGACCATCGTCAATGCCCTCGGCGACACCACGTCGACGCCGTTCGTCAATCGGCAGAACCGCCACAACCACACCGAACAGGCAGGCTTCCGGGCCACGGTCGAGACTGGTCCGGTGCTGCATGAAGTCAACTTCAACACCACGCTGTGGAGTGGCCAGCTCGACGCCTCGCAGAGCGTCGGCACGCGGGTGACCTCCAATATCTACAATCCGGCTCCTGTCCCCTTCCAGACGATTCCGCAAGTCGACGTCGTCAAGGCCAATGTGAGTTCACTCAACAGCTACGGCATCGCCGACACGATGTCGGTGCTGAACAAGCGCATCCAGTTCACGATGGGCATCCGCCGGCAGGAAGCCGCGTCGGACGCGTTCAATACGATCACGGGGGCCCCGACATCGAGCTACAGCGCCGGCACATGGTCGCCGGCCTATATGCTCGTGATCAAGCCGCTGGAGAACGTCTCGGTGTACGCCAACTACATCGAAGGCCTGATGATGGGCACGATCGTGGACGCCGGCTTCCAGAACCAGGGTCAGGTGTTCCCGCCGTACAAATCGGTCCAGCACGAGATGGGCGTGAAGGTCGATTGGGGCCGCTTCACCACCACCGTCGCCGCTTACGACATCTCGCAGCCGGCACAGATCACGCTTCCGAACTCACCATTGCCGATCTTCTCGCTGGACGGCGAGAACCGCAACCGCGGTGTTGAAATCAACACCTTCGGCGAACTCGTGACCGGCTGGCGCGTGCTCGGCGGCGCGTCGTTCATGGATGCCCGTCAGGTCAAGACGCAGAACGGCATCAACGACGGCAAGCGCTCACTCGGCATTCCGCAGGTGCAGGTCAGCCTCGGCACCGAGTGGGACACGCCGTTCGCCGATGGCCTGACCCTGACCGGCCGCGCGATCCACTTCGGCGAGGCCTATGCCGACGCTGCCAACCGCTTCCTGGTGCCGTCCTGGACGCGGTTCGATCTCGGTGCGCGCTACACCTTCGCCTCGCCCTGGAACGGCAAGCCGATCACGCTGCGCTTCGCCATCGAGAATGTCGGCAACAGCAGCTACTGGATGACCAGTGCGTCGGACAGGCAGATCTATCTCGGCGCACCGCGCACCTATTTGGCTTCGACAACGTTCCGGTTCTGAGCCGGAAGAAGACGACAACGATGACGGATGATGCGCGCAGAGCCGGACGGAGCCCACGCTCAGCCTGCGCGCAGGCTGCGGCATGGCCCGCATGATCTCGTTTTCGGTCTTCATCCACAAATGGACCGGCCTGTTCGCAGCGGCGTTTCTGATCGTCGCCGGCGTGACCGGGAGCCTCTTGGCGTTCGAGAAGGAGCTCGAGGCGCTCGTCAATCCTGAGCAGTATGTGGTGCAGCCGCGCCTCGACGCACAGGGACGGCCCGCCGCGCTGCTCGATCCGTTCGAGCTGCATGCCCGGGCGGTTGCGGCACTGCCGGGTTATCAGGTCACCGGATTTCCGTTTCTGCGGACGCCGGATCGTTCGGTCCCGTTCAATCTGACGCGCAGCGATCCGCAACAGCCCGATGCGGATCAGGCGTTCCTCGATCCGTATGACGGGCGTCTGCTCGGCGTGCGCAAGTACGGCGCCACGCCGTTCGATCGCACCACGCTGATCGGCTTCATCTACAAGCTGCACTATGCGCTGGCGCTGCCGGCCCCCTACGGCCAATGGTTCTTCGGCCTCGTCGCGCTGGTGTGGACGGTGAACTGCCTGGTCGGCATCGTATCGACCTTCCCGCGGATCTCACCATTCTGGAAGCGCTGGTTGCCGGCGTGGCTGATCAAGCACAAGTCCAGCGCGTATCGACTGCATTATGACGTCCACCGCGCCTCCGGCCTGTGGCTGTGGGCGGTGCTGTTCCTGTTCGCGTGGTCGAGCGTGATGCTCAATCTGCGGCAGGAGGTCTATACGCCGGTGATGTCGACCTTCCTCGAGTTCAGCAAGACGCCGGAGCCGCGCAAAGCGGACACCAGCAAGCCGCTGCTCGGCTGGCCGCAAGCCTACGACATCGCCTCCCGCGCGATGGACGAACTGGCGGCGCAGCAAGGCTTCGTCGTCAATTTCCGCAGCCATCTGTTCTACAATCGCCGCTTCGACGCGTTCATCTACTTCGCCAACACGTCGCGAGACGTGCAGAGCGACCGAGGCCAGACCGGCGTGTTCGTCGATGCCCGCACTGGCGCCCTGCTCGGCTCCCGGATGCCGACCGGCGCCTATTCCGGCGACACAGTCAGCCGCTGGCTGCAATCGCTGCATATGGCCAAGGTGTTCGGCCTGCCCTATCGCGTTTTCGTCGCGTTCGTCGGGCTGGCGCTGGCGATCAGCGCCTATACCGGTCTCTATGTCTGGTGGAAGAAGCGCAAGGCGCGGCTGGCGCGCGACGAAAAGCCCCGCGCCAAGGCAAAGACGTTGGCTGCTTAGCCCGGCCCCGGCAAAGGCATCAGGCACACCCGGCTCGCGCGACGGCCAGGCTATCGCTTCCGTCAGCGCATCGCCCGCAATCGGCCGCCGCCAGCGCGACCAAAATCGACCCCGCAAGCCCCGGCGTTAACCGACTATTTTAGAGAATTCAGATGCTTAGCGGATCGCTGGCAGGAGTGGCAGGGCTCGAACCTGCGACCCCCGGTTTTGGAGACCGGTGCTCTACCAATTGAGCTACACTCCTACGTCGGCGTCGCCGCCGAACGGGCCGTTTGAAGCACAGGCGGTGCCCTGCTGGCAAGTGGGATACGCGCTTAGGCTTTGGTCTATTCGACAGGTTCCACAGGCACGGCATCCGGACCGGTTCCGGACTTGCGATGTGATCGGGGCGCCAGCGCGCAATCCCGGTTGGCGCCCGTCCCCGGCGCATTCTCGAACACGCAGCGGGTCGGCGGCGCGCCGCAGACCCGGTCGAGCTCGCGGAAGCCGACGCAATGCCCGTCCGGCGCGCGATAGCCGGTGCCGCCTTTGCAGCCGCAGCCCTTGCATGGCGGCCGGTCCGGGCAGGCCGCCTCACCTGCCGCCGGCGCGAGCAGAGCAAAAAGAAAGGCCGCGAGCACGATCAAACGTGCTCGCGGCTGTCGTTCGGCGTGAGCGATGATGGTTACTCGATGATCGCGGCGACGACGCCGGCGCCCACCGTGCGGCCCCCTTCGCGGATGGCGAAGCGCAGCTTCTCTTCCATCGCGATCGGCACGATCAGGTGCACTTCCATCGCGATGTTGTCGCCCGGCATCACCATCTCGGTGCCTTCCGGCAGGTGCACGACACCGGTCACGTCGGTGGTGCGGAAGTAGAACTGCGGACGGTAGTTGGTGAAGAACGGAGTGTGGCGACCGCCCTCTTCCTTGGTCAGGATGTAGGCTTCGGCCTTGAACTTGGTGTGCGGC
>NZ_QUMK01000001.1 GCF_010907035.1 Rhodopseudomonas sp. BR0M22 | reverse complement strand
GCAGCAGGTTCAGCTCATCTACGCGCCGTGGACCAAGTTCTGTCTCAAGGGGCAGGACGCCAATGCCAAGCAGGTTTGCTTTACCGGCAAGGACGGCCGCATCGAATCCGGTCAGCCGGTGATCGCCGCGGTGATCATCGAACCGGAAGGCGAGCCGAAGAAGATCCTGCGTGTGACGTTGCCGCTCGGCATGCAGCTCGTGCATGGCACGCGCATCATCGTCGACAGCAACGCGCCGCTGCAGAGCCCTTACGTGATCTGCTTCGCCAACGGCTGCATGTCGGACTACGAAGCCACGCCCGAACTGATCAATCAGCTCAAGAAGGGCCAGAACTTGATCGTGCAGGCGATCAACTCCAACGGCGCGCCGCTGACGCTGCCGCTGCCGCTGGCCGAATTCGCCAAGGCCTATGATGGCCCGCCGACCGACCCGAAGCAGTTCGAAGAGACCCAGAAGAAGCTGCAGGAAGAGCTGCAGAAGCGCGCCGAAGAGCAGCGCAAGAAGCTGGAAGCTCAGGCTCCGGCGGGTGCCAACCCGGCCGCCAAGTAACACGCGACTGCTATCGCGAAACGCAAAGGGCGCCCTGGTGGGCGCCCTTTTTGTTTGCGCGTCGCTCAGCCCGCCGTTGCGCTATCGGCCGGCGATGGCCGCCAGCACGGACGACTGGGTTGCCTTGTCGATGCCGCGCGCTTCCATGGCGTTCCTCAGCAGCGGCGCGTCGCAGCCATGGTCGCGCATCCAGCGGGTGATGATCGCGGTCTGGTCTTTGCGGTCGCGACAAAGTTCTGTTGCCAGCCGCAATTCGGGCGCCACCACCGGAATGCGCGTATCGGCAACGGCGATCTCGGAAAAATGCGTCCATGGACCGCTGCCGAAGGCTTCGATGAAAGGGGACTGGGACGAAGACTCGACGGTACTGGCGTCGACCTGAACGCCGTCCACTTCGAACGCAGCGTAATATTGCACGCAACAGGGCATCCAGGTCGGCGGACTCAGGCATCGATAGGGGGCGAGTGCCCGCGCGAAGGTGTCGACGTCGGCGCGTGCGCGCATCAGAAAATCGACGTCGCCCGGCTCGATCGGTATTCCGCGCAGCAGGTCCGCGGCCGTGCCAATCAGGCGGTAGTCGAAGCCGCCCTGCGCTTTGGCCAAACCGAGCACTGTTGCAAGTGTCCGGCGCAGAAGCTCCGCTGTCAGCATCATGAGAAGTCCCTCCCATGACAGCTTAGCAGGGAGGCGGCATTCGACGCGTCTATGCTTTCGCGTGAGGCGCCGTGCGGGAAGTCCGCGCCGCCCGGTCTTTCAAGGCGGCGATCGTCGAGGCGCTTAGTTCAGCGACGGATTACGCGGACGGTAGCCGCCGGACTTGTCCTTGATGAAGATCTCGGCCACCTGGGAATGCCGGATCGGTTCGCCGGAATCGTCTGGCAGCAGATTCTGCTCCGACACGTAGGCGACGTATTCCGACTCCGCGTTCTCCGCCAGCAGGTGATAGAACGGTTGGTCCTTGCTCGGCCGCACCTCTTCGGGAATCGCCAGCCACCACTCTTCGGTGTTGGCGAATTCCGGATCGATGTCGAACACCACCCCGCGGAACGAGAAGATCCGGTGGCGGACGATCTGGCCGATCTGAAATTTTGCGGTTCGCGTTTTGATCATCGGAGTCGGATAGACCAGCTTGGCGGCGGACGCTAGTGGTAAACCGGAGACTCTGCTCCGCGGTGGCCGACCCGGGGTTTCCCTGATACCGCACGGTTCCACGCTTCGTCTGCCGCAGCACGCATGATCGACATTCTCAATCTCGCCCTGCCATATTTTGGTCTGATCTTCGTCGGCTTTGCCTGCGGACGCTGGAAGAAGCTGCCCGAGGCCGGGCTGGTATGGATGAATTTCTTCCTGGTCTTCGTGTCGTTGCCGGCCCTGTTCTTCCGGATCATGTCGAAGACGCCGTTCGAGGAGCTCAACAACCTGCCGTTCGTGCTGGCGACCACGCTGGCGACCGCAATCGCGTTCTTCCTGTCCGGGCTGATCGGGCGGGCGATCGGCAAGCTGTCGATGCGCGAGGCGACGATGGCGGCGCTGTCGGGCGGCTACGGCAATATCGGCTACATGGGGCCGGGCTTGGCGCTGGCGGTGCTCGGGACGCAGGCGGCGGCGCCGACCGCGCTGATCTTCTGCTTCGACACCATCTTCCTGTTCTCGATCGTGCCGCTCGGGATGGCGCTGACTGCCGCCGAAAAGCGGCCGTTGATCCCGACCATCCTGGCGGTGCTGCGGGAGATCCTGCTGCATCCGCTGATCGTCGCCGCCTATTGCGGGGCGGCGGCGGCCGCGTTCCATGTCGAGCTGCCGGTGGCAATCGACAAGATGTTGCTGTTCCTGCAGAACGCCGCGGCGCCCGTCGCGCTGTTTACGCTCGGCGTCACCGTGGCGCTGCGGCCGTTCGGCCGGGTGCCGTGGGAGATCCCGAGCCTGGTGGCGGTCAAGCTGTTGCTGCACCCGGTGATCGTATTCTGTCTGGTGCTGGCGTTCGGGCCGTTCTCGCCGGTATGGGCGGCGACCGCGGTGCTGATGGCCTCATTACCGCCGGCACTGAACGTGTTCGTGATTGCTCGCCAGTACAACACCTGGGTCGAGCCGGCGTCGGTCGCAGTGCTGATCGGCACGTTCGTGTCGGTGGTGACGCTCACCACCGTGATGTGGCTGATCAGGACCGGACAGATCCCGTTTCCCGGGTAGGCGTCAGATCGAGCGCCAGAACGGCGACAGCCCTTCGCGCATCGCGAACCGTCGCAGCGGGCCGACCGAAACGAGCAGGTGCATTCCGGCCGCGCGCAGCATCTGCGCCGGCAGCAGGCCGCTGAGCAGGGTGCGGTTGGCGATGTCGATCGCTGCGGTCCGAGTGGCGATATCGGGGCCGCGGCTGCGGCCGTAGCGCGACAGGACCGCATCCGAGCCGATGTCGGCGCCGGTCTCGATCGATTCACGGACGATCTCGGCGAGATCGCCGGCATCCCGCAGTCCCATGTTCAGACCCTGCGCTCCGATCGGCGGCACGACATGGGCGGCCTCGCCGACGAGCGCAATCCGATGCTGCGCGTAAGCCGCAGGCTTCTCGATCGCCAGCGGAAACAGGTTACGGCCGGGCTCGACCGTCATCTTGCCGTAGACCGACTGCGACTGCCTCTCCGCCGCCGCCGACAGTTCGTCGTCGGACAGGGTCATCAGGCGTTGCGCTTCCTTCGGCGACGCCACCCAGACGATGCTCATTCGCTTGCCGGGCAGCGGCACGAACACGCACGGCCCTTCTTTGGTGTGAAATTCCGTCGAGACGTTGTCGTGGGAGCGGGTGGTCTTGACGTTGAAGGTGAGTGCGGACTGGTGCAGCGCTCGGCTGCTCACCTTGATGCCGGCAGCCTCGCGACACTGCGACTGCCGCCCATCGGCTCCGACAACCAGCGTCGCCGATAGCGTTGCGCCGCCGCGCAGCCGCACCACCGCTTCTTCGTCGCCTGGGATGACGCTGTCGGCTTCGTCGTCGAAGCGTTCGAGGTTCGACAGTTCGGCCGCGCGTTCCTCCAGTGCGATCAGCAGCGCGCGGTTCTCGATATTGTAACCGAATGCGTCCATGCCGATTTCGTCGGACGCGAACTTGACCTCGGGCGCGCGGATCAGCCGTCCGGTATCGTCGACCAGCCGCATCGCCCGGAGCGCTGCGGCCTTCCCCGAGCAACGCCGCCAGACGTCGAGCCGGTCGAGGATATCGATCGAATCGCCGAGCAGGGCGGTCGTGCGGTTGTCGCCGTAGGGCACTCGCCGAGCGACCAGGGCGGTGATCGCGCCGCTATCGGCAAGCGCGATGGCGGCGGTGAGGCCGGCGGGGCCGCCGCCGACCACGATGGCGTCATAGCTGTTGGGCTCGAGCAGGCTCTGGGTCATGTCGGGACAATTGCGCCGGGCCGCGGCGATTTCAAGTCCGCCGCGAAACATTAACGTTCTTGGGCCCTTGCGCGACCGAACGCCGCAACTGATTGTGCAGATCGGCGTCCGACCTGATATGCACGACGTTCGATGACACCGCAGGGCCCTTCGCAACCGCCGCCCGGATCTGGCTCACGCCGCGCTGCCGCGCTCGGCGTTCACCTGTTCACGGCTGCCGGGGCTGCGATTGCGCTGCTCGCTCTGCTCGAGGCGGTCCGCCAGCATTGGGCCGGAATGTTCGCATGGCTCGGGCTGGCGCTGCTGGTCGACGCGATCGACGGTCCGCTGGCCCGGCGCCTGGACGTCGCGCGGCTGCAGCCGCAATGGTCGGGCGACGTGCTCGATCTGGTGGTCGACTTTCTCACCTACGTGTTCGTGCCGGCCTATGCGATCACGGCCAGTGGCCTGCTGTTGCCGATTGCGGCGCCGCTGCTCGGCGTCGGCATCGTGATCAGTTCGGCGATGTACTTCGCCGATCGCCGGATGAAGACCGAGGACAATCACTTCCGCGGCTTTCCGGCGCTGTGGAACGCCGCGGCGTTCTATTTGTTTCTGCTGCACCCGCCAGCGCTCGCAGGCAGTCTTGGGATCGCCGCCTTGATCGTGCTCACCTTCGTGCCGTTTCGCGTCGTGCATCCGGTGCGCGTAGCGCGGCTGCGCGCGCTGACCCTGACGCTGATCGTGCTGTGGGCGGTGCTTTCTGCATATGCGATCGTCCGCGATTTCGAGGTCGCGCTCCCGGTGACGATCGTTCTGTGCGCGATCGCGCTGTACGTCTGTCTCGCCGATAGTGTCATCCGCTTATTCCAACGAGCCCCCCGATGATTGAATTGTTGTCCAGTCCCGAAGCCTGGGCTGCGCTGCTTACCCTGACGGCGCTGGAAATCGTGCTCGGCATCGATAACGTCATCTTCCTGTCCGTGCTGGTGTCGCGGATACCCGAGCCGCGGGCGACGCGGGCGCGGCAGATCGGTCTCGCACTGGCGCTGCTGTTCCGCCTGATGCTACTGAGCGTCCTGGTCTGGCTGATCGGCCTGACCACGCCGGTATTCAGCGTCGCCGACAAGGCATTCTCCTGGCGCGACATCATCCTGATCCTGGGCGGGCTGTTTCTGATCGCCAAGGCGACCCACGAAATTCATGCCGAGGTCGAAGCCAAGCACGATGGCACCGAGTCGTCTTCGGCCGCCGATCGGGCCTTCTTCTGGGTGATCTTGCAGATCGTGGTCGTCGACCTGGTGTTCTCGATCGACTCGATCATCACCGCGATCGGCATGGCGCAGGACATCGAGATCATGGTTGCTGCGGTCCTGATCGCGATGGCGGTGATGTACGTCTCGTCCGGACCGGTGTCGCGATTCGTCACCGAACATCCGACCACCAAGATGTTGGCTCTGGCCTTCCTGGTGCTGATCGGCGTGGCGCTGGTGGCGGACGGCTTCGCTTTCCACATCCCGCGCGGCTACATCTACTTCGCCATCCTGTTCTCGGCGGCGGTGGAGTTCTTCAACGTGCTCGCCAAGCGCAATCGCGCCAAGCCGCGGTGACGCTGTGCGGCACCCATCGGCCCCGGTTGACAACACCGGGGCGATGGCTTTCGGTGACGCACACACGAGACCCAAGGGGACGATGATGACGAAGGCGGTGCGGGTGCATCAGGTGGGCGGACCGGAGGTCCTGACCTATGAGGACGTCGAGCTTGCACCGCCGGGCGAGGGCGAGGTCCGGATCCGCCAGCACGCGGTTGGTCTCAACTTCATCGACGTGTATTTCCGCACCGGCCTGTACAAGGCGCCGTCGCTGCCCTTCGTGATCGGCAACGAGGGCGCAGGCGAGGTCGTCTCGGTTGGCCCGCACGTCACCAATTTTCATCCCGGCGACCGCGTCGCGTATTATTCCAACCTCGGCGGCTATGCCACCGAGCGCAACATCGAAGCCGCCAAGCTGGTGAAGCTGCCGGACCACATCACCTACGAGCAGGGCGCGGTGCTGATGCTCAAGGGCCTGACGGTGTGGTACCTGCTGCACAAGACGTTCAAGGTGGAGCCCGGCCATCGCGTGCTGATCCACGCTGCTGCCGGCGGCATCGGCCTGCTCGCATGCCAATGGGCGCGGGCGCTCGGCGCGCATGTCATCGGCACCGTCGGCTCCAAGGCCAAGGCGGATCTCGCGCTCGCCAATGGGTGCGACCACGTCATCCTTTACAACGAAGAGGACTGGGTGGCGCGGGTCAAGCAGATCAGCCGCAATGAGCTCTGCGACGTGGTCTACGACGGCGTCGGCAAGGCGACGTTCCCCGGTTCGCTGAAGTGCATCAAGCCGCGCGGGCTGTTCGTATCGTTCGGCAACGCCTCAGGTCCGGTGCCGCCGTTCGCGCTCACCGAGCTCAACAACCACGGCTCGCTGTTCGCGACCCGGCCGAAGCTGAATGACTATATCGGCACGCGCAAGGAGCTGATCGAGGGCGCCGACACGCTGTTTTCGGCGGTGATCGAGGGCCATCTGCACGTTCCGATCAACCACGCCTATGCGCTCAAGGACGCCGCCAAGGCGCATGTCGATCTGGAAGGGCGCGTCACGACCGGGGCGTCGATTTTGAAGCCGTAAGGTCTCACAACATCGCGCCACAACGAGCCGTCGCCCTCCGCGAAAGCGGAGGGCCCAGTATTCCAGAGCGCTGGTGTAAAGCAATCAGCTCTCTGGAATACTGAGTCGCCCGGACAAGCCAGGCGATGACCTGGGTGTGTGTAGTAGCTGTTGCTGCTTAGAACCCCGCCACCGTCCCGTGCAGGTCGTAGGCGTCGGCGCGGTCGATCTTGGCGGTGACGATTTCGCCGACGCGCAAGGGGCGGCGGCTCGACAGATAGACGGCACCGTCGATCTCCGGCGCATCGGCCTTCGAGCGGCCCTTGGCGACGGTCGGGCCGATCTCGTCGATGATCACCTGCTGCCGCGTGCCGACCTTGCGCTTCAGGCGGCGCGCCGAGATCGCCTGCTGCCGCGCCATCAGCCTGTTCCAGCGCTCCTGCTTGACCTCGTCCGCGATCTGATCGGGCAGGGCATTGGACGGTGCGCCGGCGACCGGCTCGTATTTGAACGCGCCGAGACGATCGATTTCTGCTTCGTCGAGCCAGTCGAGCAGGAACTCGAAATCGCGCTCGGTCTCGCCGGGGAAGCCCACAATGAAGGTCGAGCGCAGCGCCAGATCCGGGCACTGCTCGCGCCAGAGCTTGATCCGGTCGAGTGTCTTGTCCTGAGCGGCCGGGCGCTTCATCAGTTTCAGCACGTCCGGGCTGGCGTGCTGGAACGGGATGTCGAGATAGGGCAGCACCTTGCCGTCCGCCATCAAGCCGATCACTTCGTCGACGTGCGGGTACGGATAGACGTAGTGCAGCCTCACCCAGGCGCCCAGTTCGCCGAGCTCGCTGGCCAGGTCGAGGAATTTGGCGCGGACGGTGCGATCCTTCCACTGGCTTTCCGCGTACTTCAAATCGACGCCGTAGGCAGAAGTATCCTGCGAGATCACCAGCAGCTCTTTGACGCCGGCGGCCACCAGTTTCTCGGCTTCGCGGAGGACGTCTGCGGCGGTTCGCGATGCGAGGTCGCCGCGCAGTTTAGGAATGATGCAGAAGCTACAGCGGTTGTTGCAGCCTTCGGAGATCTTCAAGTAAGCGTAATGCCGGGGCGTCAGCCGGATGCCCTGCGGCGGCACCAGATCGAGATGCGGATTGTGCAGCGCTGGCCGGGCGCGATGCACGGCGTCGAGCACGCTCTCGTACTGCTGTGGGCCGGTGATCGACAGCACGCCGGGGTAGGCGGCTTCGATCTGTTCCGGCTCGGCGCCCATGCAGCCGGTGACGATCACCTTGCCGTTGCTCGCCATCGCTTCGCCGATCGCGGCCAGCGATTCCTGCTTGGCACTGTCCAGGAAGCCGCAGGTGTTGACGATCACGAGGTCGGCGCCGTCGTGCTTGCGCGCGAGCTCGTAACCCTCGGCCCGCAACCGGGTGATGATGCGCTCGGAATCGACCAGGGCCTTGGGGCAACCCAGCGAGACAAAACTGATTTTGGGCGCGGCGGCCTGCTGCATGGATCGAAACTGCCTGATTGGAATGGTGCAGGAGCTAAACCGGATCGGCGATGCTGGCAAGGCGGGCAGGGGTCCTCGCTCCGAGAATAGCTGCCCTCGATCCGGTTCCGGGAGAGGGGTTTTTTCCAGGTTCCGGGATCCGGACAGCGATTGTGTTGTTATTTCGCTGGCCGCCTTGTCACCCGAGGCGTTCGGGCTTTTCTTGGGTCGTCAGGAACCGGGAGATAGACCAATGCGACGGCACAACACATCAGCGACGTTGATCCGGCGCGATCGAATCTGGCCGTCCTTCCTGGCCAATGTGCATCTGCTGATGCTTGGAGCGGCGTTCGGCTTGATTGCCGCGATCGTGGTCGCTGCCCCGCAGTTGCGGTTGCCTTGACGGCGTTACGCTAGTCGTGCGAGCCGCTGCCGGCTTGGGTGCGGACCACCCTAGCGGTCGGCGCCAGCGCCGAATTCGCGAAGTGGCGGACGATGACGCTGGCGAGCGCTTCGGCCACGGGACTTGCGCTCCGCGCTGAACGATACAGCACGAGATCGACCTTCGGCAGTCCTGGAAACGTGTCGCCGCGGCCGAGAACGCGCATCCCCGGCAGCACGGAGCTTTTTCCAACGACACTCACCGCAATGCCGGCGAACACGGCGGCTTGAATCCCGCTGATGCTCTCGCTGATGCAGCTCAGCCGCCAAGTTCGGCCGATGCTTTCGAGGGCCATCAGCCCATAGTCGCGAAAGATGTTTCCCGGCGGCAGCATCGCCAACGGCACAGGGTTTTCAAGGTGGATCGAGCCGCGCTCCGACGTCACCCAGACCAGATCCTCCTGGGCCACCAACTCTCCCACCTTGAACGCCGGCATGCCGGTGACGATCGCCAGGTCGATCTCGGCGCGCTCGACGGAGGCCATCAGCTTGCTCGACAGCGCGCATTTCAATTCGACGTCGACGTTGGGATAGGCGCTCCGGAAATCGGAGAGAATTCCAGGTAGCAGATAGGCCGCGTAGAGGTCCGGCATGCCCAGAACCACGGAGCCGTCGAGCTTTGGCGCGGCGAGGCGTGCGCGCAATTCGTCCTGCAGCCCCATGATGGTGCGGGCATAGCCGAGCACCAGCTCACCATGATTGGTCAGCACCAGTTTGCGCCCGACCTTGGTGAACAGCGGGGCGCCGGTCGCCTCCTCGAGGCGGTTGAGCTGCAGGCTGACGGCAGGTTGGGTTCGGCCCAGCCGGCGCGACGTCTCGGAGAAACTGCCGGTCTGAACCAGGACAATGAAGGTCTGCAGAAGGCGGAGGTCGAGCGGTGCGAGCATGGTTCTATTTAGCGCGCTTATAAAATCGATATAAACAATAAATTTCGCAGGTTATTGCGTCGCAACTACAGTGGCTCTCGCCGGGATCATCAGCGAGGAAGCCATGCACAGAACCACCAGACGACACTTCATCCGCCTCGCGATCGCCGCGACCGCGCTCGTTTCGACAGCGCTGACCGCGTCTGCGGAGGAGCGCGTCATCAAGGTCGGGACGCTGAAGCTCATTCACGGCATCAGCCCGTATTTCTACGAGAAGTTCGCGCCGGCCGGATACAAGTTCGTGGTGGTTCCGTTCGAGAGCCCGACCGACGGCAAGAACGCCGTGGTCACCGGATCGGTCGATTTCGGCATCTTCGGCCTTGCGGCCGCAACGCTGGGTGGCGCCAACGGCGAGCCCGTCGTGGTGATCGGCGCCGCCTGCAACCGTGGCATGGCGGTGGTGGCCGGCAAGGACTCCGGCATCAACAGCATCAAGGACCTCAAGGGCAAACGGGTCGCGATCTGGCCGGGATCGACCCAGGAAGTGGTGATCCTCGATCGCCTCGCCGCCGAGGGCATGACCGTCAAGGACATCCAATCGGTCCGCGTGTCGTTCAGCGACATGGCGCCGGCGCTCGCCCGCGGCGACATCGACGCCTATGTCGGCGCCGAGCCGGCCGCCGGCATCAGCCTCGCCAGCGGCGTCGGCAAGATCGTCGAGTATCCGTACTCCACCCCGACCGGCTCGCTGAACATGGTGCTCACCACCCGCCGCGAGCTGATCGAGAAGGACCCGGAGCTGGTCCGCACGTTGCTCAAGGTGCATCGCAAGGCGAGCGAATACGCGATGAGCAATCGCGATGCCTTCGTCGAGATGGCGATGCAGAAACTCGGGCAGCAGAAGCCGTCGATCGAGAAGGCCGCTCCGAATGTCGAGCTGACCTGGAATATCGACAACAAGTTTCTGAAACAGGCGAACTACTACGGCACGCAGATGCTGGAAAAGAAGCAGATCCGGCAGTTGCCCGACTACAAGTCGTTCATCGATCCGAGCTTAGTCAAGGCCATCTCCGGATCGTGAGGGGCCGATGAGCTTCGAGAGCACCGTTGCCGGCCCGGCCATGACTGCACCGCCCACCAAAAAGCCTGCCGCGCTCGCGCGCGGCAGCGCCCATCGCGCGAACGGACTCTGGCCGCGTCTGCGCACGATCGCGCTCGCGCTGGTGGTGCCGGTCAGCCTGCTGGTTCTATGGGACCTGATGGTTCGCTGGACCGGAACACGTCTGATCCCGTCGCCATTCGGTGTGGCGGTGATGATGTGGGATTTCGCCTTCGGCGGGATCTACGACGACGCCTACAGCGGCAGCCTTCCGATCCACTTCTGGAAGTCGGTGCAGCGGGTCTATGGCGGGTTCATTCTTGCCGCGCTGCTCGGAATCCCGCTCGGCTTGATGCTCGGCCGGATTCCGCTGCTGCGGGCGATGCTCGATCCGATGCTGTCGCTGCTGCGGCCGATCCCGGTGACTGCCTGGCTGCCGCTGTCGATGATCTTCTTCGGGCTTGGACCGAAATCGGCGGTGTTCCTGGTGTTCCTCGGCGCGTTCTATCCGATCCTGCTCAACACTGTGTTCGGCGTGAAGTCGGTCGACGCGCGGTTGTTCGAGGCGGCCGGCATGCTCGGCTGCAGCGGGCCGCAGCTGTTCAGATCCGTCGTGCTGCCGGCGGCACTGCCGAGCATCTTCAACGGCCTCCGGCTCGGCGCGTCGTTCGCCTGGATCCTGATCGTGGTCGGGGAGATGACCGGCGTGCCCGAAGGCCTCGGCGCGGTGATCATGGATGGGCGCACGCTGTCGCGCACCGATCTCGTCATCACGGGCATGATCATCATCGGCATCACTGGATTCCTCTCCGATCGAATCCTGGTGATGCTCAGCAACTACTTCCTGCGTTGGAGTCCGCAGCACCATGCTTGATGCAACGACCAATCGCGATGCGCCGCCGGTCATTCTCGAGGTGAGCGGTCTCAACAAAGTCTATCAGGCCTCGAACGGTCCGGTCGAAGCGCTGCGCAGCGTCGATCTCACCGTGCGCAAGGGCGAGTTCATCTGCCTGCTCGGCGCGTCCGGCTGCGGCAAGTCGACGTTGCTGCGGATCATCGCCGGGTTCGAGGAGGCGACGCAGGGCTCTGTGGGCGTGTACGGTTGCGAGGTGAGGGGACCAGGGCCGGACCGCGGCATGGTGTTTCAAGACTACGCGCTGTTTCCCTGGCTGACGGTGCGGCAGAACATCGGCTTCGGCCCCAGCCATCGCCGCGTCGCGTCGCAGGAGGTCGACAAGCTCACCGATCGGTTCATGGCGATGGTCGGCCTGACCGCGTTTGCCGACCGTTATCCGCACCAGCTCTCCGGCGGCATGAAGCAGCGGGTGGCGATCGCGCGGGTTCTCGCCAACGACGCCGACATCCTGTTGATGGACGAGCCGTTCGGCGCGCTCGATGCGCTGACACGCGCAGCGCTGCAGGAGGAACTGATCGAGATCTGGCGCACCACCAAGCTGACGGTGATCTTCGTCACCCATTCGGTGGAGGAAGCGGTTCTGCTCGCCGATCGGGTCGTGGTGATGAGCTCGTCGCCGGGCCGGATCGACCAAGACGTCGAGATCGAGTTGCCTCGGCCGCGCGACGTGGCGTCGGTCGAGTTCAACAGGCTTCGGCGCAGCATCACGCAGCAACTCACCAGCCATGTCGGCGGAGGCCGCAAGGTTGCAGCGACGGCGGATTCCTGAAGTGGACCTGTCAGCCCCTGAAACCTCGCGAACGATCTATCGCGGGATGGATCGCGCGGCGCTCGATGCCGCCTACAACAACAGCGCGGCAGTGGTCGACAGCCCGCAATGGTTGGAGCGCTGGCGCGAGCGCAGCGCCGTCCGCCGCGCCGGTCCCGGAGCGCGGCTCGATATCCCTTATGCGGATCGCGAGCGAACTTCGCTCGATTATTTTGCCTCGGGCCAAACGGGCGCACCGCTGCTGGTGTTTCTGCACGGCGGCTATTGGCAGCGCAATTCGAAGGAGATGTTTTCCTTCGTTGCCGATGGCCCCAACGCGCACGGCATCGATGTCGCCGTGGTCGGCTACACGCTGGCGCCTGCGGCGCGGCTGTCGGACATCGTCGCCGAGGTCGATCTGGCCCTCGACGTACTGGCTGCCGACACCGAGCGATTCGGCTTCGACCGGCGCAGGCTGGTGGTCAGCGGCTGGTCCGCGGGCGGGCATCTGGCGTCGGTGGCGAGTGCGCATTCCGCAGTCCGAGGCGCGGTGTGCATCAGCGGCATCTTCGATCTCGAGCCGATTGCGCTCTGCTATCTCGACGAGGCGCTAGGCCTCGACCGGCAGGAGATCGAGATCTTGAGCCCGATCCGCCGCACACGTCTCGGCACGGCGGCGCAATCGCTGCTGGTCGGCGGCGACGAATTGCCGGAATTGCAGCGGCAGTCGCTGGATTATTCCAACGTCGCCGCGCGGGCAGGATTGCCCATCACTCTGAGCATCCTGCCGCGGCATCACCACTTCTCCATTCTGGATGAATGGAGCGGCGATGGCGCACTGACGGCGGAGTTGTTGGCGCTGGCCGGGGCGTAGCGCCGGCCGCAGGCGTCAGGTCCCCGCAAAGGGCGCGACGGCGATGCCGTTGGCTTCCAGCTTGCGGCGGACGCCGCGCGCGATCTCGACCGCGCCTTTGGTATCGCCGTGGATGCACACCGTGTCGGTCCGCATCTTGATCACCTTGCCGGTGACCGAGACGACGGCGCCGTCCTGCGCCATTCGCAGCACGCGTTCGGCAATCTCATCGGGGTCGTGCAGCACTGCGCCGGGCTTCTTGCGCGACACTAGATTGCCGTCGTCCTCGTAGGCCCGATCGGCGAACACTTCGTGCGCCAGCGGCAAACCGGTGGCTTCGCCCGCCAGCATGAGTTTGGAGTTCGCCAGCACGACGAACACCAGTGACCGATCGACGGCCTTGATCGCCGACGCGATGGCACGCGCAGTCATGTCGTCTTCGCAGGCGACGTTGGACAGCGCGCCGTGTGCCTTGACGTGGGTCACCTTGTGGCCGGCGAGGGCCGCGACCGCCTGCAGCGCACCGATCTGATAGGCGACGAGGTTTTCGATCTCGGCCGCGGTGATCCCCGGCACCGGCCGGCGGCCGAAGCCGTGCAGGTCGCGGAAGCCCGGATGCGCGCCGATCGCGACTCCGTTCTGCTTCGCCAGTTTGACGGTCGCGTGCATGATGTCCGGATCGCCGGCATGGAAGCCGCAGGCGATGTTGACGCTGGTGGCGATCTGCATCATCGCCGCATCGTCACCCATCTGCCAGACGCCAAAACCTTCGCCAAGGTCGCAGTTCAGATCGATCTTCATCTCGATTAGTCCCGTAGTCTGAGTCGATTACTCCGCCGTCAGCGCGTCGATCGCTGTGCCGGCGACGTTGGCGGAGAGCAGCGCGTCGAGGTCGATGGCGGCGTGCTGCGCCTCGCGCGGCAGGTCGGGCAGCGAGCGGATCAGCTTGGCCATCGCGCGATAAGCAGCTTGTGCGTCTTCGACGCTCACCGCCTGAAAGCGGAAGGGGCGCCCGGGTTGCCGCTGCGCCAACCGGCCGAGATCGGCTGAGATCACGGTGGCGATCTTCGGATAGCCGCCGCTGGTGCCGCGATCCGGCATCAGCACGATCGGCTGGCCAGAGCCGGGCACTTGGATGCTGCCGTCGACGGTGCCGTCCGAGACGATGTTGTGGCCGTGGAGATGCGAGATCTGCGGCCCCTCGAGCCGATAACCCATCCGGTCGCTGGTCGCCGAGATCGTCCATTCGCCGGCCAGGAACGTCTCGACCGCGTCGCCGAACTCATCGTCCTGCGGACCGAGGACGACGCGGATCGGCGCATCGAGCTGCTCGGGCAGATCGAGGCGGCGTTCGACCGCCGGCGTCGCCGATTTGACCGCGATGGTGTCGCCCGCCTGCAGCGTTCGTGGATAAGGGCTGCCGAGTCCTGCGCGCGCGTTGACTGCGAGGCTGCCGAACATCGGCTCGCCGCTGACGCCGCCTTCGATGGCCAGATAGCTGAACACGCCGCCACGCGCCACGCCGAGCGTGAGGACCTGGCCTTCGCTGAGGACGAAGGATTCGTTGAATGCGAGCGGCGCCCCATCCAGCGCTGCAGGCCGTTCGGCTCCCGTCAGCGCCAGCCGTACCGCGCCGTCGCGGACGCTGAGTTTCGCGCCCAGTGGCCCCACTTCGATCGCTGCCGCGAGCGGATCGTTGCCGACCAGCACATTGGATGCAGCGAGCGAGAGACGGTCCATTGCGCCGCTCGGCGTCAAACCGTAGCGCTGTGCGCCATGTCGCCCTGCATCCTGCACGGAGGTGGCCGGGCCTATGCTGTCGATCACCAGTATCGTCATGCGCTCAACAATTCCGCGACGACATCTCCCCGGGACGCGGCGTCGTCTCGCTCGGCAAATTCCTTCTCGTCGATCCGCGCAAAGCTGATCGTATCGCCCGGTTCGAGCAGAAAGATCGGCTCACGATGCAACTGATAGGTTCGCACCGGTGTGCGGCCGAGCAGATGCCAACCGCTTGGTCCGGGCAAACACTGGATTCCGGTCTGGATGCCGCCGACCGAGATCGTGCCGGCCGGCGTGTGCAACCGCGGCGCTTGCCGCCGTGGCATCGCCAGCGCGGGATCGAGCCCGGAGAGATACGACCAGCCGGGCGTGAAGCCGATCATCGCGACGCGGTAGTTGCCCGCGACGTGGCGGGCGACCAGCGCATCGGGAGTCATGTTCAAACCTCGCGCTGCATCTTCCAGATCGATGCCGTATTCGCCGCCGTAGCACACCGGAATCCGCCAATGTCTCTTGGCGGCATTCTCGCTGTCGTCGGTCGACAGTGCGAGCGTCGCAAGGTGTTCGGACAGCGCCGCAAAGCCGATGGTTTCGGGATCGTAGTGCACCAGCAGCGAACGATAGGTTGGGACGGTCTCGATAATGCCGGCGATCGGCGTCTGGGTCAGCCTGCGGTCGAGCGCGAGCACGCGCCGGTTGGACTCGTCGCTGATATCGCGGCCAAACTCGACGGTGATCGCGCTATCACCACTCGGCAGCATTCTGGGAGGTAGGGTGGTCATGTAACGACGATCTCACAAAGCTCCGGGCAGCGATAGCGCGTTTTCGGCGTGGGTGAAAATCAACTCGAAACGAATGCGATGGCCGATAAATTGGCGCACCCGGAGGTGATAAAATACGATGATCGTCATGCGCCAAGCCGTGCTGCTGATCGCGGGGTTGCGTCTTGACGCGGCAGGCGCGGCCCGCAAGATGCGCCGACAATCATCGGAGTTCTTTCTTCATGTCACTGACCCCGGAAGCCATCGACATCCTGTCGCGCGTTTCGACCGCGACCATCACCACGGTGCTGCTGAAGAAGGGGCTCCGTAACGTCTGGATGCGCGGCGCACGGCCCCTGCGGCCCGGTGCGACACGGCTGGTCGGCGAGGCGTTCACGCTGCGCTTCGTACCTGCGCGCGAGGATCTGGCGACGCCGGAATCCTGGGCCTCGCCGATCTCGACCCGCGCGGCGATCGAGGCGATGCCGGAAGGCTGCATCGCCGTGGTCGATGCGATGGGCATCAAGGACGCCGGCATCTTCGGCGACATTCTTTGCGCGCGGATGGTCAAGCGCGGCATCACCGCGCTGATCACCGACGGCGTGGTGCGCGACCTCGAGGGCGTGCTCGGCACCGGCCTGCCGGTGTGGTGCGACGGCGCGGCGGCGCCGCCCTCTGTGGCCGGTCTGACCTTTGTCGGCTGGGACCAGCCGATCGGCTGTGGCGGCGTTGCCGTGTTCCCGAAGGACATCATCGTTGCCGATCAGGATGGCGCGGTGTTGATCCCGCAGGCGCTGCTCGACCATGTGCTGGCCGAAGGGCCGGAGCAGGAGCGGATGGAAGGCTGGATCGTCGAGGAGGTGAACAACGGCGCAGTGCTGCCCGGCCTGTACCCGATGAACGCCGAAACCAAAGCGCGATACGCTGCGTTCAAGCAGAATGCCGATAAAGCGTAAGGAGCCTGTCGATGGATATCTTCGCGGCGGGCTCACGCCCCACCCAGCGGGCGCCGAAGGACTATTTCACCGGGACGGTGTGGCAGGACCCGATCGTCGCCGCACCGGCGCCGGCGCGGCTGGCAGCGACCCGGGTGGCGTTCGAGCCCGGCGCACGGACCGCGTGGCACACCCATCCGCTCGGGCAGACTCTGTATGTCGTGACCGGCGTGGGACGGATTCAGACCGAAGGCGGCCCGGTGCGGGAGATCCGCGCCGGCGACGTGGTGTGGATTCCGCCCGGCGAGAAGCACTGGCACGGCGCGTCGCCGGCCAACGGCATGACCCATATTGCGATGCAGGAGGCGCTCGACGGCAGTTTCGCCACCTGGATGGAGCAGGTCACGGACGCGGAATACGCTGTCGCGCCCACAGCCTGACGCTGGCGGCCCCGAGCAATCCGAATTCTCAAAACCGCCTGTTTCTCAGCCGATGGGACCCTTTCCCGTCAGGAAGGGACTCGATATGAAGGGCGCTTCGTTGCAAGGTGGCGGGCGTTGAGGAGAAGAAGATGGCAGCCAAGACGAAATTTCGGGGGTCTTACACCGCCTTGGTCACGCCGTTCAAAAATGGCGCGCTCGACGAGCAGGCGTTTCGCAGCCTGGTGAACTGGCAGATCGAGCAGGGCACCCATGGTCTGGTGCCGGTCGGAACCACCGGCGAGAGCCCGACCCTGAGCCACGAGGAACACCACAAGGTGGTGGAGTGGTGCATCGAAGAAGCCAAGGGTCGCGTGCCGGTGATCGCCGGCGCTGGCTCCAACTCGACCCGCGAAGCCGTCGAACTCGCGCGACATGCCGAGAAGGCCGGCGCCGATGCGGTGCTGGTGGTGACGCCGTACTACAACAAGCCGACCCAGGAAGGCATGTATCAGCACTTCAAGGCGGTGAACGATGCGATCGGGATTCCGATCATCATCTACAACATTCCGCCGCGGTCGGTCGTCGACATGTCGGTCGACACCATGAGCCGGCTGTACGAGCTCGACAACATCGTCGGCGTGAAGGACGCGACCGCCAATCTCGGCCGGGTATCGCAGCAACGCCACGCGATGGGGCCGGACTTCATCCAGCTCTCCGGCGAGGACATGACCGCGCTGGCCTATATGGCGGCGGGCGGTCATGGCTGCATCTCGGTGGTTTCGAACGTCGCGCCGAAGCTGTGCTCGGATCTGATGGGTGCGGTGTTCGCCGGCGACTATCCGGGCGCCCTGAAGATCCAGGACCGTCTGGTGCCGCTGCACGACGCGGTGTTCAAGGAGCCGGGAGTGGCTGGCGCCAAGCACGGACTGACGCTGCTTGGGCGCATTCAGGAAGAAGTCCGGTTGCCGCTGATGACGGTGACTGAACCGACCGGGAAGGCGATCCGTGCTGCGATGGTGCACGCGGGAGTGATCAACTGACAGGGGCGCATGAGCAGCATCGAGTCCGTCCGTAACCTCGAGCAGAAGGGCTCGAGGCTCCTGAAGGAGTTTCGCGATTTCGCGATGAAGGGCAACGTCGTCGACCTCGCGGTCGGCGTCATCATCGGTGCAGCGTTTGGCGGCATCGTCACATCGCTGGTCGGCGATGTGATCATGCCGATCATCGGTGCGTTGACCGGCGGATTGGATTTCTCGAATTATTTCACGCCGCTGTCGAAAGCCGTCACCGCCAACACCCTGGCTGAAGCCAAGAAGCAGGGCGCGGTGCTCGCCTGGGGCAACTTCCTCACGGTGACACTGAACTTCCTGATCATCGCGGCGGTGCTGTTCGCGGTGATCCGTTCGCTGAACAGGCTGAAGCAGAAGGCGGAGGAAGCCAAACCACCGCTGCCGACCCCGACCCGGCAGGAAGAGCTTCTGACCGAGATCAGGGATTTGTTGAAGAAGGGCGCCGGCCCGTCGGCCTAGACGACGACGGCGTCGCGTCACAGGAGCCGCCGACATGGCCGACAAGAACGAACGCCCGATCAAGGTCGTGGCGGAGAATCGCAAGGCGCGCTTCAACTACGCGATCGACGACACGATCGAGGCCGGCATCGCGTTGACCGGCACCGAGGTCAAGTCGATCCGCAACGGCAAGACCACGATCGCGGAGTCGTATGCGGACGCGCGTGGCAGCGAGATCTGGCTGATCAACGCCAATATTCCGGAATATCTGCAGGCCAACCGCTTCAACCACGAGCCCAAGCGGCCGCGGAAACTGCTGCTCCACCGCAAGCAGATCAACAAGCTGATCGGCGCCGTCGAGCGCGAAGGCATGACGCTGATTCCGCTCAAGCTGTATTTCAACGAGCGTGGTCGGGCCAAGCTGCAGCTCGCGCTCGCCAAGGGCAAGAAGCTGCACGACAAGCGTGAGACGGAAAAGAAGCGCGACTGGAATCGCGAGAAGGGCCGTCTGCTGCGCGCCCGCGGCTGAGCGGTAGTCGACCGGAGGGATCGGATGGCGAACCAGCCCAACATCATGGATGTCGATTGGAGCGCGATTCCGGCGCCGGCGGACGACGGCGGAGCCGCACATCTGCCGGGCTCAGCGATTCCTCCTGTGGCGCTGCCAGCGACCGGTGGCGGCGACGTCACTCTGGCCGCGCTGACGGGACGCACCGTCGTGTTCGCCTATCCTCGGACCGGAGAACCCGGCAAGATCGCGCCGGTCGACGACTGGGACATGATCCCTGGCGCGCGGGGGTGCACGCCGCAGACATGTGCGTTTCGAGACCTGTTTGCCGAACTGAAGACCGCCGGAGCCGACCAGGTGTTCGGTTTGTCGACGCAGTCCACCGCGTATCAGGCAGAGATGGCGAGCCGGCTGCACCTGCCGTTTCCGGTGCTGTCCGACGAGAGCCTCGAATTGACCCGTGCAGCGAACCTGCCGACCATGCAGGTTGCCGGCATGACGCTGCTGAAGCGCATGGCGCTGATTATCGACGACGGCCATATCAGCCACGTCTTCTATCCGGTCTTCCCGCCGGACCGGAACGCGGGCGATGTGTTGGAGTGGCTCAAGGCCAATCCGCGCTAGTTAGCAGTCGCGGATGCCCATCGCCGTCATTGCGAGCGAAGCGAAGCAATCCAGAGGCCTCGGAACGTGTGGCCTCTGGATTGCTTCGTCGCTTCGCTCCTCGCAATGACGATTCTTTCTGATCAACTACGCGTCTAGATCAGCCCGGACTCGGGCGAACACGTCGTGGAACATCTTTGGCGTCAGCACGCCGGTGTTCGTATTGTAGCGCGAGCAGTGATAGCTGTCGTAGAGGCGTAGGCGGCCGGCCTCGTGAACGGTGCCGTGGCCGAACGGGGCCTGAGCGGCGCGGAGGCCGAGCGCCTTCAGCGTTGAATCATGGGCGATCCGTCCGAGCAGGACGATCGCACGCAGCTTCGGCATCGCCTCGATCGTGGCGATCAGAAAGCGGCGGCATGTATTGATTTCGATCGGCAAAGGCTTGTTCTGCGGCGGCACGCAGCGCACCGCATTGCTGATCCGGCAATCGATCAGTTGCAGGCCGTCGTCGGGCCGCGCCTGATATTGACCGCTGGCGAAGCCATATTCGATCAGGGTGGCGTAGAGCAGGTCGCCGGCATAGTCGCCGGTGAATGGCCGTCCGGTGCGATTGGCGCCTTGCACCCCTGGCGCGAGACCGACGATCAACAGCGACGCGCCGGCGTCGCCGAACGACGGCACGGGCGCGTTGAACCAGCCCGGTTCACGCGCGCGGATCTCGCTCCGGAATTCGGCGAGGCGCGGGCAGAACGGGCAGTTTCGATCGGGGGCGGTGAGGGAGGTCGGGACGCGGGGCCCGGAGCCCCGCGTCAGCGTCGGCATGGACCTTAGTCTTCGAAGTCGTCAGCCCCGGCGCGCGACGCCAAGGCAGTAGAACGCTGCAGGAATTGCGGCGCATGGTGGCGCGGCTCGCGCGGTTCCCGCGGCGGCGGACGATCAGCCGGATCGCGACCGATCTTCGACTGCAGCTCGACCAGGTCGGTAAAGATGTCGGCCTGGCGACGAAGTTCGTCGGCGATCATCGGCGGCTGGCTGGAGATCGTCGAAATCACGGTGACGCGGACGCCGCGGCGCTGGACCGCTTCGACCAGCGATCGGAAATCGCCGTCGCCCGAGAACAGCACCATCTGGTCGATGTGTTCGGCCAACTCCATGGCATCGACTGCGAGTTCGATGTCCATGTTGCCCTTGACCTTGCGGCGACCGGAGGCGTCGATGAACTCCTTGGTCGCTTTGGTGACAACGGTGTAGCCGTTGTAATCCAGCCAGTCGATCAGCGGGCGGATCGAGGAGTATTCCTGATCCTCGATGATCGCGGTGTAGTAAAAGGCGCGGATCAAATTGCCGCGGCTTTGAAATTCCTTCAGCAGCCGCTTGTAGTCGATGTCGAAGCCGAGGGTCTTTGCGGTTGCGTAAAGATTGGCGCCATCGATGAACAGCGCAATTTTGTTACTGGAGGAAGTGGACATCAAGATCTCTCATGTGTCTGTTGTCAGCTTCTTGGCGCAACGCAAAGAGCTGCGCAGCTTAAGTCAATTTTTGCACGAATAGCCGTCGCGCTGGGCAACCGGCACCACTTCAACCGCACGAAGCATCGGCCGGTATTCTATACTTTTCTTTCTGAAAAGAAGCCATTTGTTGTCGGACTCGTGTTCGTCCGAGCCGGGCGATCGTCGGCCCTCACGGATCATCAGGTGCATTATCAGAGTGGCTGCGTTCGTCCAAATGACAAATTGCTGCTTGCGCAAGCTGGCCACGCCCTATACTTAGCGGTCTAACCCCGATTTTGATCCTATTAACGGAGCGACTGGCCATGGCGCGCGTCACCGTGGAAGATTGCATTGACAAGGTCGACAACCGGTTCGACCTGGTTCTGTTGGCCGCTCACCGTGCCCGCATGATCTCGTCCGGCTCGCCGCTCACCATCGACCGCGACAACGACAAGAATCCGGTTGTTTCGCTTCGCGAAATTGCCGATCAGACGATCTCGCCGGAAGATCTCAAAGAAGAGCTGGTGCATTCGCTGCAGAAGTTCGTTGAGGTCGATGAGCCGGAGCAGGATACCGTTCCGCTGATCGGTTCGGCCGGTGCCAGCGTCGATGCCGACGATACCGAGGTCGCCATGGAACGGATGACCGAGGAAGAACTGCTCAAGGGCCTGGAGGGCTTGGCGCCCCCGGAAGAGCAGCCCGAAGAAGACGAATAAGGGAGCTTTTGCTCCGACAAATTTCCGTGATGCGGACGCGAACGGCCCGGATAATCTCCGGGCCGTTTTGTTTTGGGACGATCGCTCGGGCCCGCTGGCAGCGTTGTCATGCCGCATTGCTGCATTGACCTAAACTCTGCCGAAATCGCGGTTTTTTCTGGCTGTTCGGGTTCCTTTCGTGGCACAAGTCCTAAACCCGTCAGACAACGGCAGAGCGACGGCCGCGGTAAGCTCAGTCTTGCCGCGGTGCAATAGAGGTTTGTGAAATGGCGTCAGGACGCCAGAGTTCGAAGCAGATGGAGCAGGCCGGCGGCGCAGCCGCTGTTGCCGAGCCGGCTGCCGCCGCCAAGCCCAGGTCGCGTGCCCGGATGATGCGCCAGTACGACCTGGTCGAACGGGTCCGATCCTACAACCCGAACACCGACGAAGATCTGCTCAATCGGGCTTACGTCTACGCCATGATGGCGCACGGCGAGCAGACTCGCGCCTCGGGCGACCCGTATTTTTCCCATCCGCTCGAAGTCGCGGCGATTCTGACCAACCTCAAGCTCGACGACGCCACCATCGTCGCCGCGTTGCTGCACGACACCATCGAGGACACCGAGGCGACACGGACCGAGATCGACAGCATGTTCGGTCCGGAGATCGGTGCGCTGGTCGAGGGCCTGACCAAGCTGAAGCGGCTCGAGCTGGTGTCGCGCGAAGCCAAGCAGGCGGAAAACCTGCGCAAGCTGCTACTCGCGATCGCCGACGACGTTCGCGTGCTGCTGATCAAGCTGGCCGACCGGCTGCACAACATGCGCACGCTCGATTTCGTGCCGCCGGCGTCGCGGCAGCGCATTGCCGAGGAGACGCTCGACATCTACGCGCCGCTCGCAGGCCGCATGGGCATGCAGGAGATGCGCGAGGAGCTGGAGGATCTATCGTTCCGCAGCCTCGACCCGGAAGCCTTTACGGTCGTCATGCAGCGGCTGGATGCGCTCGCAGAACGTAACCGGAATCTGATCGGCGAGATCGAAAGCCAACTCTCCGCCAATCTCGCCCGCCACGGGATTACTGCGGAAGTCACCGGACGGCGCAAGCGGCCGTTCTCGATCTGGACCAAGATGGAGCGGAAGTCGGTCGGCTTCGAGCAGCTCTCCGACATCTATGGTTTTCGCGTCGTGCTCGATAACGTCGAAGCCTGCTATCGCGCGCTCGGCGTCGTGCACACGACCTGGCCGATGGTGCCGGGTCGGTTCAAGGACTACATCTCCACCCCGAAGCAGAACGATTATCGCTCGCTGCACACCACGGTGATCGGCCCCGGCCAGCAGCGCGTCGAACTCCAGTTCCGCACCCGCGAGATGAATCAGATCGCCGAATACGGCATCGCCGCGCATGCGTTCTACAAGGACGGCGTCGGTTCGCCGACCGAGTTGCTGAACCGCGAGTCCAACGCGTTCGCCTGGCTCCGCCACACCATCGAGATGCTGTCGGAGAGTTCGAACCCCGAGGAATTCCTCGAGCACACCAAGCTCGAACTGTTCCACGATCAGGTGTTCTGCTTCACCCCGAAGGGCAAGCTGATCGCGCTGCCGCGCAAAGCCAATGTCGTCGACTTCGCCTATGCGGTCCACACCGACGTCGGCAACAGCGCCGTGGGTTGCAAGATCAACGGCAAGTTCGCGCCGCTGTCGTCGGAACTGCAGAACGGTGACGAGGTCGAAGTGCTGACCTCGCCGGTGCAGTCGGCGCCGCCGGCGGCGTGGGAATCGCTGGCGCGCACCGGCAAGGCGAGAGCCGCGATCCGCCGTGCGACCCGCGTGGCGATGCGCGATCAGTACGCCGGCCTCGGCCGCCGCATCGTCGAGCGTCTGTTCGCCCGCGCGAAGATCGACTACGCCGACGACAAGCTGAAAGGCGCGCTGCCGCGGCTGGCTCGCGCTTCGGTCGAGGACGTCATGGCGTCGGTCGGCCGCGGCGAGATGAAAGCGTCCGATGTCGCCCGGGCGATGTATCCGGACTACAAGGAAGAGCGGATCGCCCGGTTCGGCGGCAAAAAAGATGTGCCCGATAAGGCCGTCGGCAAACCGATCGAAACGGGGAAGGTCAGCCCTGTGATTCCGATCGGCGGTCTGCATTCCGGTCTGCCGGTGAAGTTCGCGCCGAATGGCGGTGCGGTGCCGGGGGACCGCATCGTCGGCATCGTCACGCCGGGCGAGGGCATTACGATCTATCCGATCCAGTCGCCGGCCTTGACGGAGTTCGAGGAAGAGCCTGAGCGTTGGCTGGACGTGAAGTGGGACATCGACGAGAGCACGCCGCAGCGCTTTCCGGCGCGGCTGTTCGTGCAGAACGTCAACGAGCCCGGCAGTCTCGCGCAGATCGCAGGCGTCATCGCCGAGCACGACGGCAACATCGACAACATCAACATGAGCCGGCGCTCGCCGGATTTCACCGAGCTCACCATCGATCTCGAGGTCTATGACCTGAAGCACCTCAGCGCCATCATCGCCCAGTTGCGCGCTAAGGACGTCGTCGCTCACGTCGAGCGGGTCAACGGCTGAGGCCAGAGGTCGCACGAGGCAGTTAGTATGTTCGTCATTGCGTGCGCAGCGAAGCAATCCAGGACAAAGCGCACTGAACTGGATTGCTTCGTCGCTTCGCTCCTCGCAAGGGCGAGTGATATCCACTCCAAGTCTTTCGGTACTCGATAATGTCCAAAGCTCCTCCGCTGCGTCTCGGCGTCAACATCGATCACATCGCCACGCTGCGAAACGCGCGCGGCGGCCGTCATCCTGATCCGTTGCGCGCCGCGTTCGCGGCGATCGAAGCCGGCGCCGACGGCATCACCGCGCATTTGCGTGAGGATCGCCGCCACATCCGCGACGCCGACATGCAGCGGCTGAAGGCGGAGATCTCCAAGCCGCTGAATTTCGAAATGGCGGCGACCGACGAAATGGTCCGGATCGCGCTTGGAGTGAAGCCGCACGCGGTGTGTCTGGTGCCGGAGCGGCGCGAGGAACTCACCACCGAAGGCGGCCTCGACGCGGTCGGTCAGCAAGCCTCGCTCGGCCCCGCAATCGCGCGTTTCAACGACGCCGGCATCCGCGCCTCGCTGTTCATCGCCGCTGATCCGGCGCAGATCGAAATGGCCGCGAAGTTGAAGGCCCCGGCGATCGAAATCCACACCGGCGCCTGGTGCGACGCGATCAATGACGGCGAGACCGCAAAGGCGACCGCCGAATGGCAGCGCATCGTCAAAGGCGCCGCGCTGGCGCGCTCGGCGGGGCTCGAAGTGCACGCCGGCCACGGCCTCGATTACGCTACCGCGGAGACGATTTCGGCGCTGCCGGAGATCGCCGAACTCAATATCGGCTTCTACATGATCGGCGAGGCGCTGTTCGTCGGCCTCGGCGAGACCGTGCGGGCGATGCGGGCCGCGATGGAGCGGGGCCGCGCCAAGGCGGTCGCCGCATGATCATCGGTATCGGGTCGGACCTGATCGACATCACGCGGATTGCCAAAGTGATGGAGCGCCACGGCGACCGTTTCCTTGATCGGGTGTTCACCGAGGCCGAGCGGGCGAAGGCCGAGCGTCGCGCCAAAAAGGCCGAATTGGTCGCCGCCACCTACGCCAAGCGCTTCGCCGCCAAGGAAGCATGCTCCAAGGCGCTCGGCACCGGCATCCGCCAGGGCGTGTGGTGGCGCGACATGGGGGTGGTCAATCTGCCCGGCGGCCGGCCGACCATGGCGCTGACCGGAGGCGCCAAGGCCCGGCTCGATGCGCTGACGCCCGAAGGCATGGTGGCGCGGATCGATCTCTCGATCACCGACGAATGGCCGCTTGCCCAGGCTTTCGTGGTGATCTCGGCCGTTCCGGCGGTCGTCGAAGGGCTTGGGGGGACGCCTTCCTGAGCCCGAAAAGCCGCTGATTCGTCATAGCATTAGCCCGCGGAACCGCGACGTTTGATTGCGCCGGTCGCGACAACAGTCTACAACCGCGCGGAATCCCCAGAGGGGTCGGATCTTCGGCGGACGAGCGCCGGTCGTGGCGGTTTCCGCTGCCGCGGACCACGTCTCGCCCTCCGCCAGGATACGCTCCACACCAGTCCAATCGTCCACCGCGCGACTCCACGCGACGGGAATCGGGAAAGCGATGAGCGTGACATCCGGAACCAAATCTGAGAGCGGCGTCGGCGAAACCATCCGCGTCGTCATTCACGCCCTCATTATTGCCCTGGTGATCCGCACCTTCCTGTTCCCGCCTTTCAACATTCCCTCCGGATCGATGAAGGCGACGCTGCTGGTCGGCGATTATCTGTTCGTCTCGAAATACTCCTACGGCTACAGCCATTATTCGATCCCGCTGTCGCCGCCGCTGTTCTCCGGCCGGATCTTCGGCTCCGAGCCGAACCGTGGCGACGTAGTGGTGTTCCGGTTGCCGAAGGACGACACCACCGACTACATCAAGCGCGTCATCGGCCTGCCGGGCGACCGCATCCAGATGCGGGAAGGGCTCCTCTACATCAACGACAAGCCGGTCGAGCGCGAGCGGTTGTCGGATTACGTCGGTGAAGATCCGTGCGGATCGGAGGCGACGGCGCGCGTCAAGCGCTGGAAGGAAACGCTGCCGAACGGCGTGTCCTACGAGACGCTGGATTGCGTCGACAACGGCTTCTACGACAACACCAACGTCTACACCGTGCCGCCCGGCCACTTCTTCATGATGGGCGACAACCGCGACAACTCCACCGACAGCCGGGTGCTGTCTGCAGTCGGCTACGTTCCTTACGAGAACCTGATCGGCCGCGCACAGATGATCTTTTTCTCGATCGCCGAAGGCGAACACGCCTGGCAGATCTGGCGCTGGCCGACCGCGGTTCGTTGGGGCCGCATCTTCACCATTGTGCGATGACCGATGACGTGACCAACGTCGACGCCGCGTCGACGGGCAGCGATCCGCAGCCGCAGCAAGCTCCAGCGACGGAGCCGTCGGCTGCGAAGAAGCGCCGCGCCAGCAAAGCCAAGTCCAAGGCGACGGCGGCGGCGATCGAGCAGCGGCTCGGCTACAGCTTCACCGACCCGGCGTTGCTGACCACGGCGCTCACCCATGTGTCGGCGCTGAAATCCGCGCGCCGCACCGACAGCTATCAGCGGCTTGAGTTTCTCGGCGATCACGTGCTCGGCCTGATCGTCTCGGACATGCTGTACCGGGCGTTTCCCGACGCCGACGAGGGCGAGTTGTCGAAGCGGCTGGCCGATCTGGTGCGCAAGGAATCCTGCGCCGATGTCGCGCGCGGCCTCGATCTGATCGAGGGCATCAAGCTCGGCACCGTGGGGGCGGGCGTCGGCGCGAAACTGCGCCGGTCGGTGCTGGGCGACATCTGCGAGGCGGTGATCGGCGCGATCTATCTCGACGGCGGCTACGAGGCGGCTTCCGATTTCGTCCGGCGCAACTGGACCGAGCGCATGCGCAAGCCCGCGCGGTCGCTCCGCGATCCCAAGACCGTGTTGCAGGAGTGGGCGCAGGCTCGCGGTCTGCCGACACCGGTTTATCGTGAGGTCGAACGCACCGGGCCTCATCACGATCCGCAATTCCGCGTCGCCGTCGTACTTCCGGGCCTGGAGCCGGCAGAGGGCGTCGGCGGCAGCAAGCGTGCGGCCGAAAAGGTTGCCGCATCGGCGATGCTGACCCGCGAAGGTGTCGGCACAGGCAGCAATGATGGCTGAACATGAAGAAGCGGCGTCAGCCGCGACCCGCTGCGGTTTCGTTGCGCTGATCGGAGCGCCGAACGTCGGCAAATCCACGCTGGTCAATGCGCTGGTCGGCTCGAAAGTAACGATCGTGTCGCGCAAGGTGCAGACCACGCGCGCGCTGATCCGCGGCATCGTCATCGAAGATTCCGCACAGATCATCCTGGTCGATACGCCCGGCATCTTCGCGCCGAAGCGGCGGCTCGACCGCGCGATGGTCAAGACCGCATGGAGCGGCGCGCACGATGCCGACCTCGTCTGCGTGCTGCTCGACGCGAGAGCCGGCATCAACGAGCAGGCCGAAGACATCCTGGCCAATCTCACCAATGTCGATCGGCCGAAACTGCTGGTGCTCAACAAGATCGATTTGATCGTCCGCGAGAAGCTTCTGGCGCTCGCGCAGGCCGCCAATCAGCGGCTGGCGTTCGACCAGACCTTCATGGTCTCGGCGCTGACCGGCGACGGCGTCGACGATCTGCGCAAGGCGCTCGCCGCTCAGGTGCCGCCGGGCCCGTTTCACTATCCCGAAGACCAGATGTCGGATGCGCCGCTGCGCCACCTCGCGGCCGAGATCACCCGCGAGAAGATCTTCCGGAAACTGCATCAGGAACTGCCGTATCAGTCCACGGTGGAGACCGACACCTGGACCGAGCGCAAGGACGGCTCGGTGAAGATCGAGCAGACGATTTTCGTCGAACGCGAGAGCCAGCGCAAAATCGTGCTCGGCAAAGGCGGCGCGACCATCAAGGCGATCGGCGCCGAGGCGCGCAAGGAGATCGGCGAGATTCTGGAGCAGCCGGTCCACCTGTTCCTGTTCGTCAAGGTGCGCGAAGACTGGGGCAACGATCCCGATCGTTACCGCGAAATGGGCCTGGAGTTTCCCAAGGAATGACCACCAGCCCGACCACCAGCCTGCCGCGGAACGTCTATTGGTTCGAGGTGCTGCTGCTGACCTCGCTGATGCTCGACTGCATCTCCGTGGCGTTTCAGGACCGGACCGTGATCGAGCCGAGTATGGCGGCCGGCGTCGTCGCCGCCGCCAACACCATGGCGGCCGGCTTGATCGTGCTGCTGACCTATCTGGTCTGGCTTGCGGCCCATGGCCGGAAGAACTGGGCGCGGGCGGTGCTGACCGCCTCGTTGGTGTTTTCGGTGGTGTCGCTGGCGCAGATCATCGGCGACAGCGGCATCGAAGCCGGCCTGTGGATCGATATCGCGTCCTGCATCCTGACCGCGGTTGGGATCTACTTGTCTTACACCGGCGACGCCCGCGGCTGGTTCAACGCCTGAAGACCGGACGGGCGCGACCGCACAAGATCCGATAGGCTCGTTCGATGGAATGGAGCGACGAGGGCATCATTCTCGGAGTGCGACGGCACGGCGAGGCCGGCGCCATCGTCGAACTGCTGACCCGCGGCCATGGCCGGCATCTTGGTATGGTCCGCGGCGCGGCCTCGGCGCGGATGCGGCCGCTGCTGCAGCCCGGCAACAGCGTATTGGCGTCGTGGCGGGCGCGGCTCGACGAGCATCTCGGCTACTATCAGTTGGAAGCCACCAAGATGCGCGCTGCGACGCTGCTGGCGTCGTCGTTTGCGGTGTACGGCGTCACCCATCTGGCGTCGCTGGCCCGGCTGCTGCCGGAGCGCGATCCGCACGAAGAGATCTACCAGCGGCTGATCCTCACCCTGGACGATTTCGACGATCTCGGGATTGCGGCGGCGCATCTGATCCGGTTCGAACTCGCCATTTTGGCCGAGCTCGGATTTGGGCTCGACCTGTCCGCCTGCGCCGCGACCGGCGCCACCACCGAACTGATTTACGTCTCGCCAAAGTCGGGCAGCGCGGTCTCACGCAGCGCCGGCGAGCCGTGGCGCGACCGGCTGTTGCGACTGCCGTCGTTCCTGCGCGACGACGAGGCCGAGAGCGGCAATGGCTGGTCCGGGCAGGATCTGTTCGACGGCTTCGCGCTGACCGGCCGATTTCTATTGCGTAACGTGCTGGAGCCGCGCGGGCAGGGGCATTCCGATGCCCGCGCGGGGTTCATCAATGCGGTGACGCGCGCGCTGCGGCCGGCCGAGACGTAGCCGGCCATCGGCGGGCGCGCTCCTCGACCGCCAATCAGGCTTTCAGTGCCGCCGCGATAGTCGTTGCGATCGGCGTGGTCGGGCGGCCGATCAGGCGGCTCAAGGCGCGGCTTTCGTCGAACAGCGCGCCTTTGGCGGCGCCGGCGTCTGAATCCGCCAGCAGCGCGGCGAACGGTTCGGGCAGGCCGGCCGCGATCAACGCAGCCTGGTACTCCGCCTGCGGCAGATCGCGATATGCGACCGCCTTGCCGGACTGTCGAGACAGCTCGGCAGCGAACTCCGCGAGTGAGTACGAATCATCGCCGGCGAGTTCGTAGATGTGGCCGGCTTGTGGCTGTTCCGCCGTGAGCACACGGACCGCGGCGTCGGCGTAATCGGCCCGCGCAGCGGAGGCGATCCGCCCGTCGCCGCCGCTGCCGAGCAGGGCGCCGTGCGCCAGTGCGGCCGGAATCGAGGCTGTGTAGTTCTCGCTGTACCAGCCGTTGCGCAGCACGACGTGCGGTACGCCCAGCTCCCGCAGCGCGCTTTCGGTCTGAAGGTGTTCCTTGGCGAGGCCGAGCGGCGAGCGGTCGGCGTGGAGCAGGCTGGTATAAGCGAGCAGCGACACCCCGGAGGCACGCGCCGCTTCGATCGCGTTGCGGTGCTGTGTGGCGCGCTGGCCGATTTCGCTCGACGAGATCAGCAGCGCTCGGTCGACTCCGGCGAACGCTGCAGCCAGGGTCTCGGGCCGGCCGTAGTCGCCGATGTGAACATGGAGACCGCGGGCGGCGAACTCGGCCGCCGCCTTATCGCTGCGGACCAGCACCCCGATCTGGGCGGCTGACACCGACTTGAGGAGACCGTCGAGCACGAGGCGGCCGAGCTGGCCGCTGGCACCGGTGACGAGAAAACGTGAAGAGGACATCGGAGAGTTCCTGGGCTGGTTATGATTTGAGAGTAGGTCTATAATGGAGACCTAATCGCCGGCCCGTAAGGAGGCAGTTTTTTGTGACAAGGTCACCTGGAGAGAACCTGACGGTCGCAACGCATCGCGCGACCCTGACCGACCGCTACGCTGCCTGGCGAGAACAGGGGTTCGATGCCTCGCGCTGCCCGGTGCGCAACGTGCTCGACCATCTGGGAAGCAAATGGAGCACGCTGCTGCTGATTGCGCTGGCCGAAAAGCCAATGCGATTCAATGCGCTGTTGCGCGATGTTCCAGACATTTCAAAGCGGATGCTGACCCAGACGCTGCGCGACTTGGAGCGCGATGGGCTGGTCGCGCGCCAGGTATTTCCGACCAAGCCGCCCAGCGTCGAATACCGCCTGTCCGCCACCGGCGAGTCCGTGCTCGGACCGCTCACGGCGCTGGTCGGCTGGGCCGAGCAGCACTTTCCCGAGATTGTGCGGGCTCGGCTCCGGTTCGACACGGCAGCAGAAGGCGGCTCGGCGCCGGTTCCAGGCGAAACCGCAAGGGTAGAACGCCCGCCGGCGCTTGCTCCGCTCCCGGTCCGGGGATAACCCCACGCCATGGGAAAACGATTGATTCCGCCAGAGCCGGCCGAGATTCACGAGGTCCAGCTTCGCGAGGCGCTGGAAGAGCGCTATCTCGCTTACGCGCTGTCGACCATCATGCATCGCGCGCTGCCGGACGCACGCGACGGCCTGAAGCCTGTGCATCGCCGCATCCTGTACGGTATGCGGCTGCTGCGGCTCGACCCCGGCACGCCGTTCAAGAAGTCCGCCAAGATTGTCGGCGACGTGATGGGTTCGTTCCATCCGCACGGCGACCAGTCGATCTACGACGCGCTGGTCCGCCTCGCGCAGGACTTCTCGTCGCGCTATCCGCTGGTCGACGGCCAGGGCAATTTCGGCAACATCGACGGCGATAATCCAGCGGCTTATCGCTACACCGAAGCGCGCATGACCGACGTCGCGCGGCTGCTGCTCGATGGCATCGACGAGGACGGCGTCGCGTTCCGGCCGAACTACGACGGCCAGGCCAAGGAGCCCGTGGTACTGCCCGGCGGCTTCCCGAACCTGCTCGCCAACGGCGCGCAGGGCATCGCCGTGGGCATGGCGACCGCGATCCCGCCGCACAACGCCGCCGAACTGTGCGACGCCGCACTGCATCTGATCGAGAAGCCCGACGCCAAGTCGAAAGCGCTGCTGCGCTTCGTGAAGGGGCCGGACTTTCCGACCGGCGGCATCATCATCGACTCCAAGGAGAGCATCGCCGAGGCCTACACCACGGGCCGCGGCGCGTTCCGCACCCGCGCCAAGTGGGCCCAGGAAGAGGGGGCCCGCGGCACCTGGAGCGTGGTCGTCACCGAGATTCCGTGGCTGGTGCAGAAGTCGCGGCTGATCGAGAAGATCGCCGAGCTGCTGAACGAGAAGAAGCTGCCGCTGGTCGGCGACATCCGCGATGAATCCGCCGAGGACGTGCGCATCGTCATCGAGCCGAAGTCCCGCGGCGTCGATCCGGCGCTGATGATGGAGTCGCTGTTCCGGCTGACCGAGCTGGAGAGCCGGATTCCGCTCAACCTCAACGTTCTGGTCGGCGGCCGGATTCCGAAGGTGCTCGGCCTCGCCGAAGCCTTGCGCGAATGGCTCGATCATCTGCGCGACGTGCTGCTGCGCCGCTCCAATCATCGCAAAACGCAGATCGAGCACCGGCTCGAAGTGCTCGGCGGCTATCTGATCGCCTACCTGAACATCGACGAGGTGATCAGGATCATCCGCACCGAGGACGAGCCCAAGCCGGTGCTGATGAAGACGTTCAATCTCACCGAGATCCAGGCCGAGGCCATTCTCAACATGCGGCTGCGCAGCTTGCGCAAGCTCGAGGAGATGGAGATCCGCACCGAGGACAAGAACCTCCGTGCGGAGCTGAAGGGCATCAATGCGATCCTGAAATCCGAGACCGAGCAGTGGGCCAAGGTCGGCGAGCAGGTCCGCAAGGTCCGCGAAATGTTCGGTCCGAAGACGCCGCTCGGCAAGCGCCGCACCCAGTTCGCCGACGCGCCGGAGCACGATCTCGCTGCGATCGAAGAGGCCTTCGTCGAGCGCGAGCCGGTGACGGTGGTGATCTCCGACAAGGGCTGGGTGCGCACCCTGAAGGGCCACGTCGAGGATCTGTCGGGCCTGAACTTCAAGCAGGACGACAAGCTCGGCCAGTCGTTCTTCGCCGAGACGACGTCGAAGCTGCTGCTGCTTGCAACCAACGGCCGGTTCTATGCGCTCGATGTCGCCAAGCTGCCCGGCGGCCGCGGTCACGGCGAGCCGATCCGCATGTTCATCGACATGGAGCAGGACGCCGCGATCGTCACGGTGTTCGTGCACGCCGGCGGCCGCAAGTTCCTGATCGCCAGTCACGACGGGCAGGGCTTCGTGGTGAATGAGGACGAGTGCGTCGGCTCGACCCGCAAGGGCAAGCAGATCCTCAACGTCGACGTCCCCAACGAGGCACGCGCGCTGACCGTTGTCAGCGAGGGCGACGACAGCGTCGCGGTGATCGGCGACAACCGCAAGATGGTGATCTTCCCGCTCGATCAGGTGCCGGAGATGACCCGCGGCCGCGGCGTGCGGCTGCAGAAGTACAAGGACGGCGGCCTGTCCGATATCGCCACCTTCTCGTCGAAGCAGGGTCTCGGTTGGCGCGATTCCGCCGGCCGCGAGTTCAGCGCGACGATGAAGGAACTGGCCGAATGGCGCGGCAACCGCGCCGACGCCGGCCGGCTGCCGCCGAAGGGCTTCCCGAAGTCGAACAAGTTCGGACGCGGCATAGTCTGAGGTCGCGCCTGCCTGCGCGTTATGTCGCAGGCAGGCCATCCATTTAGCTTTGCGTCTCGCTCTGCAATCGCCTTGAAGTGGATGGGATGATCGCACGCTGTTCCCGCCGATTTCTTGTCCTGCTCCCGCTGTTGCTCGTCGCGATGCTGCCCGGTCCAGCTCAGGCGGCGGAGCTTGATGGTGCGGCGCTCGGTTGGGCCTGGGGCGTCCCGTTCGCCGGTATTCTGCTTTCGATCGCCCTCGGGCCCCTGCTTTTCCCAAAAGTCTGGCACGCTCACTACGGCAAGATCGCCGCTTTATGGGGCGTGCTGGCGTTGGCGCCGATCACCATCGTTTATGGCTGGGAGGCCGCGCTGGCCTCGCTGATCCACGCGCTGCTCGCCGAGTATCTCAGCTTCATCGTGCTGCTGTTCGCATTGTTCACAGTGTCGGGCGGCATCCTGGTCACCGGCACGATCCGTGCGACACCATTGATCAACACCGGCATGCTCGCGGTCGGCACCGCCTGCGCAAGTCTGATCGGCACAACCGGCGCCGCGATGATCCTGATCCGGCCGCTGATCCGGGCCAATGCGGGCCGGCAGCACAATGTCCACGTCGTGGTGTTCTTCATCATCCTGGTGGCCAATATCGGCGGCGCGCTGTCACCGCTCGGCGATCCGCCGCTGTTCGTCGGCTTTTTGCGCGGCATCGATTTCTTCTGGCCGGTGCAGCATTTGTGGCAGCAGACTCTGATAGTCGCCGGCTTGCTGCTGGTGGTGTTCTATCTGCTCGATCGCTGGTACGCGCGGCATGATGCGCCGGCCAAAACCGCCGAGGCGCCGATCGGATTTCGCGGCGGCATCAATTTCCTGCTGATCGCCGGCATTATCGCCACCATTCTGGCCTGCGCGCAGTGGCGCCCCGGCATCGAGTTCGACGTTTACGGCACCAAGGTCGCGCTGCAGAATCTGGTGCGGGACGCGATGCTGGTGGTGCTGGCGCTGCTGTCGCTGTGGTGGACGGCGGACGAGCATCGCGCCGCCAACGGCTTCACCTGGGAGCCGATCCGCGAGGTTGCGAAGCTGTTCGCCGGCATCTTCGTCGCCATCATTCCGGTGCTGGCGATGCTGCATGCGGGCAAGAGCGGCCTGTTCGCGCCGCTGCTCGAAGCGGTGACGGCCAGTAACGGCACCCCGCGCGAAGTGCCTTACTTCTGGTTCACCGGGCTGTTGTCTGCGGTGCTCGACAATGCGCCGACGTACCTCGTGTTCTTCGAACTGGCCGGCGGCCGGCCTGCCGAACTGATGGGGCCGCTCGCCGGCACGCTGGCGGCGATTTCGATGGGCTCGGTCTACATGGGTGCGCTGACGTATGTCGGCAACGCGCCGAACTTCATGGTCTATGCGATCGCCACCGAGCGCGGCATCAAGATGCCGGGGTTCTTCGGCTACGCGCTTCGAGCCGGCCTGGTGCTGATCCCGTTGTTCCTATTGCTGACGTTCCTGCCGATCGTGCCGAACCTTCAGCTTCACTGAGGCAGGACAGGCTATTTGCTTTGCGGTGCGGTGGCCGCCGGGGCAGGGGGCATCCCCGGGATGTGCTTCGGCTTGAAGGTGCCGACGTAAAACGACACGCCTCCGACCAGCACGACGCAGATCGCGTACACGAGATAGGCTTGCGGAGGCTTTGTGGCCCAATGCAGCAAGCCGCTGAAAGACATCCGTTCTGGCGCTTGGTTTGACATGGCGGCGTTTTGCGCCATTTGCCGGCGAACGCAAGTGGGAAATGGCGGCGTGGTGGGGCTGGACTGCAACACAGCGTACCAAACGAAGCCTGATCAATGACCAATGGCGTCTTTTGTGGCAGTCTCAGCAAGTGCCCGCGACTCGGCCGGCTGGAGGCTCCTTGACCGCAAAAATCGTTATCGATCAGTGCTTGGCTACCTTCTTGCTATTGCAAATGACTTGCAAGAAGCGCTGCGGGCCTGCAATATGATGCGATGGATGCAAAAACGCCGCAGATGACCCCAGATCCAGCGCCGACACCGGAGCAAACCACGGGGTGGCGTCTGTCGCCGGGCGAGCCGTCGCTGGCCGGCATGTTCGGCTCGGTCCCGGTCCGCGCCAAGGGTCCGTTCTGGCGCAAGCTGCTCGCGTTTCTGGGGCCGGGCTATCTGGTCGCTGTCGGCTACATGGATCCCGGCAACTGGGCGACTTCGCTCGCCGGCGGATCGAAATACGGCTACGCGCTGCTCACGGTCGCGCTGGTCTCCAACATCATGGCCGTGGTGCTGCAATCGCTGTGCACACGGCTCGGGGTCGGGGCTGGCAGAGATCTCGCCCAAGCCTGCCGCGACGCCTATCCCAAATGGGTGTCGTGGCCGCTGTGGCTGTCGGCCGAGATCGCCATCACCGCGACCGACCTCGCAGAGGTCATCGGCACCGCGATCGGGCTCAATCTGCTGTTCGGGATTCCACTCGAGATCGGCGTGCTGATCACCGCAGCCGACGTGTTCCTGGTGCTGGCGCTGCAGGCGTTCGGCTTCCGTTGGATCGAAGCCTTCGTGGTGGCGCTGCTCGGCGTGATCGCGGCATGCTTCGCAATCCAGATCGCGATGGCCGACCCGGATTGGGGCGCGGTGATCCGTGGCTTCGCGCCGACCACGCGCGTGCTGACCGAGCCCGGCATGCTGTATCTGGCGCTCGGTATCCTCGGCGCCACGGTGATGCCGCACAATCTCTACCTGCACTCGGGCTTGGTGCAGACGCGCGGCTTCGGCCGCAGCCCAGCCGAGAAGCACGAGGCGATCAAACTCGCCACCTTCGACTCGACGATCGCGCTGACCTTCGCGTTGACCATCAACGCTTCGATCTTGATCCTGGCGGCGGCGACCTTCCACCACGCCGGCCAGACCGACGTCGCCGAACTCGACCAGGCGCACGCCTTCCTGGCGCCGCTGCTCGGCTCGACGCTGGCGCCGACGCTGTTCGGCATCGCGCTGCTCGCCTGCGGCCTGAACTCGACGATCACCGCGACACTCGCCGGCCAGATCGTGATGGAAGGCTTCATCCAGATCCGGATCAAGCCGTGGCTGCGGCGAATGGTGACGCGGCTGATCGCAATCGTACCCGCGGTCGTCGTCACGATCATTGCCGGCGAGAAGGGCACCGGGCAGCTTCTGATTCTCAGTCAGGTGGTGCTCAGCCTGCAGCTACCCTTTGCCGTCGTGCCACTGGTGATGTTCACCGCCAGCCGCGCCAAGATGGGCGAGTTCGTCGCGCCGCGCTGGCTCACCGCGAGCGCGTCGGTGATCGCCGCGATCATCGTCGTGCTGAACATCAAGCTGGTGTTCGACTACGCGACCGGCGGGTAGTGCGTAGACCTGAAGTCCCCGCGCCGGGGGCCGCTGGTCGACGACTAGGACCGGCACTTGTCAAACGCGGCTCGGCTCGTTTGATCCCGCCTTGGCGGGCGGGTGACGTTGCGCGAAGTACTGAGCGGGAGTGCTTCCCAGCGCCTTCTTGAACATGGTGATGAAGGCATTCACTGACTCGTAGCCGAGTTCAGCCGCAACATTCTGCACCGCTTCACCGCTCGCAAGCTCCCGGAGGGCGACGACGAGGTGGAGCTGCTGGCGCCAGCGTCCGAACGTCAGTCCCGTCTCGCGGATCAGCAGCCGCGCCAACGATCTTTCACTCATCGCGACAGTCTTTGCCCAATCGCTCAAGGTTCTGCGGTCGGACGGCTCGGCCGTCAGAGCGTCGGCGATGGCCCGGATCTTCGGATGGCTGGAAATTGGCAGGTTGAACCGCTCTCGCGGCATCTCCGCGAGTTCGTCCAGCAGCACGCGCGCCATTCGGGCCGCATGGCTGTCTGCGTGATAGTCCGCGCGCTCATCGGCCAGACGCTCGACCATTTCTCGGATCAGCGGAGAAATCGCAAGCGTGCAACTGGAGCGGGGCAGGTTCGCGGCTTCCGGCTCGACGAACAGGTAGTTGAGCTGGGCATTGGCGGTCGCGCGGGCGCTGTGAGGCACGCCGCCAGGAATCCATACCCCGCAATTGGGCGGGACGATCCAGATCTCGTTGCCTGCCGTGCAGGTGACGGCTCCGCGCAGCGCCAGGATGAGCTGCCCCTTCCGGTGCACATGCAACGGCACTTCCGACTCATGGTCCGAGAAATGCAGCCTGTGGGCGACTGCAGGCAGACGCGTCAGGTCGGGGTCGAAAACCGAAACGACAGATTCGATGGGCATGCGAATGGCCGTTTTCAGGGATTTCATGTCGTAATAGCGAATTTATTCGTTTCTGCAAATCGGTCACAACTGGCGTCATGAGCGACATCCAGTTGAGACGGACCCGTTTGCCCCAGACCTGCCCCGCAGTGCGGCAGGCGCTGACGAACTTCCTCCGCCAGCCTGCCAGGAAGGAAGACGCCGATGCGATCCTGTTTTCGGCGAAGAGTTTCGCCGCGGCGATGCTGGCCTATTACATTTCGCTGCGGATCGGGTTGCCCAAGCCGTTTTGGGCCATCGTGACGGTCTACATCGTCTCCCAGACATCTGCGGGAGCCTCACTCAGCCGCGGCGTGTATCGGTTCGCCGGGACGTTCGTCGGGGCAATCGCCACCGTCGCGATCGTTCCGAATTTCGTGAACGATCCGGCCGTGTGCTGCCTGATCCTTGCCGGCTGGATCGGCCGTTGCCTGTTTCTCTCGCTGCTTGATCGCACGCCACGAGCCTACGCTTTTGTCCTTGCAGGCTACACGACGAGCCTGATCGGCTTTCCGAGCGTGCTCGAACCCGGCGCCGCCTTCGACACCGCATCCCTGCGTGTCCAGGAGATCTGCATCGGCATTCTCTGCGCGGTTTTGATCCATCGATACGTCTGGCCGAAGCCGATGACGGGGCAGTTCACCGGCAAGCTTTCGGCCATGCTGCAGGACGCTCGCCGGCTTGCGGAGGCCGCGCTGACCGGATCGTCGGAACAGAACCGCCAACGGCGCGAACAGCTTGCTGTCGACCTTCTGATGCTTCAGGGGCTGGCGACACATCTTCCATACGATTCCGCATCTGCAAGGCCGCGTCGCGAGACACTGCAGCTTATCCATGATCGGCTGGCTCGGCTTCTCCCGCTCACGGCCGAGATCGAGGAGCGAGTACGTTCTCTCGACATCGCGCGCGCAGCGAATCTTGCTGAACTCAGCGCACTGGCCGCTGATGTGGAGGGCTGGATCGCAGTCGATGAGCCGGCTGGTCGCCATGCGGAGGCTGCCCGACTGATCGGGCGTGCACGATCGATTCAGAAACATTTAGGCACCGACGCGACGATGCCTGCCGATAGGGTAGGTGCCAACCTTGCCGGCCATCTGGCGGAAATGATTGGCCTGCTGAACGACTGCGACAAGCTCGGTCGGAACATGACCAGCCGGACACGAAAAGCAGCGACGCTCTACGGCCCCGAGCTGGCAAAGGGGTACGTCTATCACCGTGATCCATGGATGGCGGCCCGCGCAGCGCTCGGCGCGATGGTCGGCATCCTCAGTGGCTGCGCGTTCTGGATATGGTCGGCGTGGCCGGACGGCGAAACGGCGGTCTCGATTCTCGGCGTATGCTGCACCTTGTTCGGAAACGTCGACACGCCTGTGCCGTTTGTCGTGAAGTACATCGTCGGCTCGATCTTCGGCGTGCTGATCAGCCTCTGCTACAGCTTCGTCATCCTTCCCCATGTGACCAGCTTTGCAGTGCTTGTCGCGGTCCTTGCTCCGGCGTTCCTGTTCGCTGGCTCGCTCCAAGCGCGCGTGCCAACGGCCTTCATGGCGATGGGCATTACTCTGACAATTCCGATCCTTTCCGGGTTGGGCACCAGCTACACCGGTGATTTCGCCGCCTCCCTCAATATGACGATCGCGCTTTTCGTTGCGGTTGGATTTGGAGCGGTCAGCATGTCGATCTTCCAGACCGTACCGGTCGACGTTGCAATCAAACGATTGCTTCACCTCAGCCGGCGCGATGTCGGCCGCCGCGCGCTTGGCGGCGCACCGAACGAGGCGCGTTGGACAAGTCTGATGATCGACCGGACGGCGCTGCTGCTGCCGAGGCTGCGCGCGGCCGGGAAAGCCCATCCAGACGTCCTCGACGATACGCTCCGCCTGCTTCGTATTGGCCATGTCGCTGGTCAGCTTCGCAAGATGATCCCGCAGGTCAAAGGCGAGGCCCGCGCTGAAATAGAAAGCCTTCTGACCGGGATTGCCGGGACGTTTCGCGGCGGGAGCCCGGCAACGTCAGCCGACCTCATCGATCTCGATCCGCGCATCGAGCGGCTGATGGTCATGATCGAGCACAGCTCATTGAAAGGCCGGCCTCGGATCGTCGATCTGCTGGTCGATCTGCGTTTCGCGCTCGGCGCAAGTGGAGCAGCAAGAAAAGGAGACCTCGCTCATGCTCGCTGACTTGAATATCGGAGGCGTCTTCATCCCCGGTCTGGTTGCGATTGCGTTCGTTGCGTTGATCGCCACGATAGCGACGATGCGCGTTTGCAGCGAGATCGGCGTCTCCCGCCTGTTCGCCTATCGGCCGCTCGCGGAAATCGCCATCTTTGTCATCGTTTGCGGTCTGCTCATGCAGCACCTGCCAGTGATCGGACTGCCGTTGTGAAATCGCTTGTATCGTTGCTCGGGCACTATTCTCTGACACTCTGCGTCTTCGTTGTTTCCGGATTCGTCGCACTCCAGGCTTGGAGCCATTACGAACGAACGCCCTGGACGCGCGACGGAAGGGTGAGCGTGGATGTGGTGCAGATCGCGCCGGAAGTCTCCGGAACGATCCGCACCGTCCCGATCGCCGATAATCAGTATGTGAAACGTGGCGACGTTCTTTATGAGATCGATCCGGAGCGGCTTCGGCTGGCCGTAGCGCTGGCAGAGGCTGACGTCGAAGCGAAGTATCAGGATATGCTGGTGCGGCAAGCCACTGCCCAGCGTAAGCAGCAACTCAAACTCAACGATGTGGTCTCACAGGAAGCGCTCCAGCAATCGAGCGGCGCAGCCGCCATGGCGACTGCGGCCTATCAGGCAGCGATAGCGACACGCGAGCTGGCCAAACTCAATCTTGCACGCTCGGTCATTCGCTCCCCCGTCGATGGCTATGTCACCAATCTGAAGCTGCGGCCCGGCGACTATGCGACGGCCGGCACCACCAATGTCGCGATCCTCGATGGAGCGAGTTTCTGGATCACCGGCTATTTCGAAGAGACGAAGCTGCAGCAAATTCGTGTGGGGGCACCGGCGCGGGTCAAGCTGATGGGTTTCGATCAGCCGGTGGCTGGCCATGTCGAGAGCATCGGTCGAGGCATCGAGAACAGCAACGAAACACCCGGTCGTTTCGGGTTGCCGAATGTGGCGGCAACGTTCTCCTGGGTGCGACTAGCCCAGCGCATACCGGTCCGCATCCATCTCGATCGCGTGCCTTCAGGCGTCGAGCTGGCGGCGGGAATGACGGCCACGGTCGAGATCATTCCCGCTGAGGTCGAAGCGAATGCGGGGCAGCGGTCATGATGCGGGCGCGCGTTTCTGCGGCCCCATTGGCTCGCCTGGTGGAGCGGAGAGGGCGTGATGGACCGAGCGCCAGCGTGTCGAGAGACCGCATCTAGTCCTGCGGTTCGGGCTGCATCTCGCCGGAAGCGTCGATGCGCAGCCAGCCGCTCGGCGCCAGCCGCTGCTGCGGAAGGTAGCGGCCCTTATAGTCCATCTTCTTGGAGCCTTCGATCCAATAGCCGAGATAGACGTAGGGCAGGCCGAGTCGCCGGGCGCGGGCGATGTGATCGAGGATCATGAAGGTGCCGAGCGAACGGTGCTGTTCGTTCGGCTCGTAGAATGAGTACACCATCGACAGCCCGTCTCCGAGCACGTCGGTCAGCGCCGCAGCGATCAGCTCGCCGCCGCGGCCGGTCACGCCGGTGTCCGGGGTGCGCTTGCGATACTCGATCAGCCGGGTCTGGACGTGGCTGTCCTCGACCATCATCGCGTAGTCGAGCACCGTCATGTCCGCCATGCCGCCGTGACGATGGCGCTGGTCCAGATAGGCGCGGAACACCGAATACTGCTCGGAAGTCGGCACCGGATTGCGCTGCTCGCCGACGATGTCGGCGTTGCGGGCCAGCAGCTTGCGCTGGTTGCGCGACGGCTTGAACTCGTTGGCGATCACCCGCACCGAGACACAGGCGCGGCACTGGTCGCAGGCCGGGCGGTAGGCGATCGACTGGCTGCGGCGGAAGCCGCCATGGGTCAGCAGATCGTTCAGCTCGCCGGCCTTGTTGCCGACCAGATGGGTGAACACCTTGCGCTCGTGCCGGCCCGGCAGATACGGGCACGGCGAGGGGGCCGTCAGGTAGAATTGCGGTGTGTCGCGCGAGTGCTGGGTCACGTCGGGTCGTCGGCCTCCAACGTGACCAGCATCGCCTTACGTCCGCCTCCGGTCAATCGCTTTCGCCCTTAGTAGGATCGCGCCGGCTGAGAGGCGGGCACGGTGCTGTTGATAATCACAGTTCCGAGCACGATGTCGTGGAGCAGCCGGCGGCGCGCATTGAACAGTCCGACCAGCAGCACCAGCGGCGTCAGCATCGACAGCGACAGCCAGAACAGGAACGCGTGCGCCGCGCCCAGCACGAAGTAGCCGGGCTCGCCGGTCCAGGTGGTCAGCTCGAGGCCCATGGTCCGCATGCCGATCGTCGCCGAGTGCGGACCGCCGAGCGAGGCGCCGTAGTACACCAGTGCCCAAATCACCGACATTGGCGACACCAGCCAGAACAGCGTCCAGCCGAGGCCGAGCGTCACCAGACCGAACATCGCGATGAACACCGTCACCACCACGACCGGTACGGTGAGCACGACGAGATCGATCAGGAACGCGAACACGCGCTTGGTCAGCACGCCCTGAAACAGTTCCGGATTGAGCCAGGGATCGAACGCCGCGGCACGAACCTCGCCGCCGCGCCAGCCACTCCCGCCATAGTCAGCCATCAGCCTGCTCCCCGTTGCACGCTCCCGAACCGGAGCGATCGTCCGGCTCGACATGGCGACGGTTCGGCGGCCTTGCAAGGCTGCCGCGACATTACAAGCTGTCCATCGCTTCGCCAGAGAGCTGACGAATCACCCTGGCGGAGCGAGGCGGGAGAGTGCCGCAGGCTCAGCCTTGCTGGCGCAGTTTCTCGGCTGCCGCCGGGGCGAAGTAGGTGAGCACGCCATTGGCGCCGGCGCGCTTGAAGGCGAGCAGGCTCTCCATCATCGCCCGGTCGCCGTCGAGCCAGCCGTTGTTGGCGGCCGCAGCGATCATCGCGTACTCGCCCGACACCTGATAGGCGAAGGTCGGCACCCCGAAGGTGTCCTTCACGCGGCGGACGATGTCGAGATACGGCATGCCGGGCTTGACCATCACCATGTCGGCGCCTTCGGCGAGGTCGAGCTCGACCTCGCGGATCGCCTCGTCGGTGTTGGCGGGATCCATCTGGTAGGTGCGCTTGTCGCCGGTCAGCGCCTTGGCCGAGCCGATCGCGTCGCGGAACGGGCCGTAGAAGGCGGACGCGTACTTGGCCGCATAGGCCATGATCTGGACGTCGAGATGGCCAGCGGCATCCAGCGCTTCGCGGATCGCGCCGATGCGGCCGTCCATCATGTCCGACGGCGCGATCACGTCGCAGCCGGCCTCGGCCTGCACCAGCGACTGCTGCACGAGCACCGCGACGGTCTCGTCGTTGAGGATGCGGCCATCCTCGATCAGGCCGTCATGACCGTGGCTGGTGTAGGGGTCGAGCGCGACGTCGCACAGCACGCCGATCTGCGGGAACTCCTTCTTGATCGCGCGCACGGTCTTGCAGATCAAGTTCTCCGGATTGGAGGCTTCGGTGCCGATCTCGTCGCGGAGCGACGGTTCGGTGAACGGGAACAGGGCGATGCAGGGGATGTCGAGCTTGGCGGCGCGCTCGGCGTCGCGGACGATCTGGTCGACGCTGAGGCGCTCGACGCCCGGCATTGAAGCCACCTGAACTCGCTGGTTGGTGCCGTCGATCACGAACATCGGCCAGATCAGGTCGTCGGTGGTCAGAACGTTCTCGCGCACCAGGCGGCGGGCCCATTCGGTCTTGCGATTGCGGCGCGGACGGATGGTTAGATCGAGCGGGGGAGCGGCGGGCCGAGTCGAGGGGTCACGAATCTCGATGGGACGGCCGAACTTGATCGCCATGGTGCCAACTCTCCCTGCAGGCTCTGCTGTGTTCATGGAAAGTAGCATTTTGGCACCCCCGCGTCACCGCACTGTTGATTTGGCGCAATCAAAAGGTTCCGCCGCGATCACAGCCGATTGATTTTGCTGGCCCGGCGGGCCAAGACTCGCACCCAGACCGCACCGCACCACCACCCTTCCGGTAGCCGAGCCGCATGTCCGAACTTCCATCACGCGAACAGCCGCCACGAGATCAGGCGATTTCGGTCGCGGCGATTTCGCCGGAGCGGCCGGACAACCACGACAACGACTGGACCCGGCGCCTGGTGCTGTTTCTGCGGGTGATGGCCGTGCTGTCGGTCGTCAAGGGACTCTACCATTGGGCACAGATCACCGGCTTTGTCGGCGGTGAAGACGACGCGTTCGAAGTCCAGACCATGGCCTGGCAGACCGCGACCGTCTATTTCGCCGTGATCGAGCTGGTCGCCGCGGTCGGACTGTGGCTCGCAACGCCGTGGGGCGCCGTCGTGTGGCTGACGACCGTGGTGTCGATGGCGGTGATCGAACTGATGTTCCCGTCGATCTACGGCGGCAGCCTGCTGGTGGTGCTCGGCGAAGCGCTGCTGCTGGCGGCCTATCTGGCGCTCGCCTGGATGGCGGCGCGCGAACGGCCGCCATAGCGCGGGCGACGAGCGCTGCCGCATCACGCAAGGCGGCGCCATATCAACAATCAATAATGAAAAGAGAGGGAGACACCATGGAGCAGCTTCATTCCGCCGGCACAGGCGGCAGCCTGATCCTCAATGCGATCGCGCGCTACGGCGACCGGCCCGCGATCGCCGACGGCAGCATTCGCTGGAGCTATCGCGAGCTCGGCGACGCAATCGGCCGCTTCATCACGCTGTTTCGCGATTGCGGCCTCGCCAAAGGCAGCGCGCTGGCGATCCTGTCGTCGAACCGCGCCGAGTCATGGGCGGCGATCTGCGCCGCGACCGTGATGGGAGTGCGCTACACGCCGTTGCACCCGATGGCGGCCGAGGACGACCACGCCTTCATCATCGAGGACGCCGAGATCGACGCGTTGATCGTCGAGAGCGGCAAGTTTGCCGCGCGCGGCGAGGCGATCCGCGCCCGCGTGCCCGGCCTGAAGCATCAGTTGTCGTTCGGACCGGTGAACGGCGCCCGCGATCTGCTCGATGGCTTCGCAGCGGTTCAGCCGGCCCCGCTGGTCGACGACAGTGCGACCTCCGATATCGCGTGGCTGGCTTACACCGGCGGCACCACGGGCCGCTCCAAGGGCGTGATGATCCCACATCGCGCGCTGACCACGATGGCGGTGATCCTGTATTCGGATTGGGACTGGCCTTCCGACATTCGTTATCTGGCCGCGACACCGATCAGCCACGCCGCCGGCGTCACCGTGTATCCGGTGATGATGCGGGGCGGCTTCACGCGGCTGGTGCAGGGCTTCGAAGTCGAGTCGTATTGCCGGGTGATCGCCGAGGACAAGATCACCGCGGTATTTCTGGTGCCGACGCTGATCTATGCGCTGATCGATGCACCGCAGGTGAGGGCGCGTCACGATCTGTCGTCGCTCGACATGATCGTCTACGGCGCCGCCCCGATGTCGCCGGATCGTCTGCGCGAAGGCATCAAGATCTTCGGCAATGTCTTCGTGCAGCTCTACGGCCAGACCGAAGCGCCGCAGTGCATCACCACGATGCGCAAGGTCGACCACGACGATACCAAGCCTGGCCGGCTCGGCTCATGCGGCCGGCCCAGCCCGCTGCTCGACGTCAAGCTGTTCGATTCCGAGATGCGCGAAGTCGCCCCCGGCGAGCCCGGGGAAATCTGCGTGCGCGGTACGCTGGTGATGGACGGCTATTGGAAGCGGCCCGAAGCGACGGCGGAAGCGTTCCGCGGCGGCTGGCTGCACACCGGCGACGTGGCGGTGAAGGATGCCGACGGCTATCTCTATATCGTCGACCGCACCAAGGACATGATCATCTCCGGCGGCTTCAACATCTACCCGCGCGAGGTCGAGGACGCGCTGATGGCGCATCATGCGGTCGCATCGGCCGCCGTGATCGGCGTGCCCGACGACAAATGGGGCGAAGCGGTCAAGGCCTTCGTCGTGCTGAAGCCGGGCGCCAACAACGATGCCGCCGAGCTGCAGGCGCACGTCAAAGACAAGCGCGGCGCGCCATGGTCGCCGAAGTCGATCGATTTCGTCGAAGAGATCCCGGTCACGGGGCTCGGCAAGATCGATCGCAAGGTGCTGCGTGCCCCATATTGGGAAGGCCGCAACCGCGGCGTCGCGTAAACAATCTCGCGGCATTTTATCGAAACGCGGTCCGGATAGGGTTGTGAAGACCTTAACCGGATCGCGCACCGCGCGGCTGATCCGTTACGCAGATCTTTCAAATTCGAACGAAGCTGTCTTCAAATGCGACACGGCCTTGCCGGAAAGCCCTGAATCGGCGCCGATCCGTGAATCAAACGTTGCAAAAAGCCCTTGATTTGCAGGCTTAATCCGCGATTCACTGTCTTAAATTCATGATCTCTTTATCGTCTTATTTAAGCTGATGTTCAAAGCGGCCCCTTAAGGTGGACCTATCAGACGAGACAGAAGTTTCGTCGAATAAGTCGATCAAAAAAGACGACAGGGGAAGTGTCATGATCAAAGCAGTCGCCACGGTGGCGGAGACCACCGCACCCGCAGCAGCCAACGCACCGGTCCAGCCGCTCTACCTCGAAGCTCTCACTTTGGTGGAGCGGCTGCACCGCCGGCTGCTCGACGTGATCAAGGACGAGTTCGACCGTCGCGGCCGCGCCGATATCAACTCGGTGCAGGCGCTGCTGCTCTACAACATCGGCGACAAGGAATTGACCGCCGGAGAGCTGCGTACTCGCGGTTACTACCTCGGTTCGAACGTGTCGTATAATCTGAAGAAGCTGGTCGAGCTCGGCTTCCTCGATCATCAGCGCTCGCGCGTCGATCGCCGCTCGGTGCGGATCCGCCTGACCCCGCAGGGCCAGGAAGTCCGCCACATCGTCGAGGCGCTGTATCAGAAGCACGTCAAGACGGTGGAACAGGTCGGTGGCATCTCCAGCGAGGAGTTCGCCACGCTGAACAAGTCGCTGCACCGCCTCGAGCGGTTCTGGACCGACCAGATCCTGTATCGGCTGTAAGGCCGCGTAAGACATACGCGCCAACGCCGGCCGGCTTCCGCCGAGCCGCTGCTCGCAAGAAGCAGGCCCGCGCGCTGTCAGTCTCCAGACCTGTCGTCCTCGGCCTCCCCACAAGGGAGGCCGATTTGTTTTTGCACCGCCAAATATTCCGGAACCGGAGGGAACCATTGCCGCCGCAAACGCTTAACTCCCGGCAAGCCGTTGGAGAAGAACGATGCTGATCGAGCGAGGGCTTCGGGTGATGAACGTGGACCGGATCGGAAAGGCTTACGACATCGCGGCAAACTATCTGCGCTGCACCGGCTCGATTCCCGACACCGATGCGACGCACGACGCGCTGCTGGAATCGATCGTCAGAATGTTTCAGCGCGGCGAAACCAATCCGATCCGACTCGCCAACAAGGCGATCTCGAGCTTTGAGTCCGCGAAGATCGCGGCCTGACGAAAAGGGGACAATATGCAGCGCGCTATCGACCGCGTCATCCAAACCTATGGACTGCTGACCAACAAGGAAGCAGCCGAAAATTCAAAGCCGAAGGTGGAACGTTACATTCGGAAGCTGGTCGAAGCCGGGGAGACCGACGACAATCGGCTCACGGTTTGCGGTCTGGTGTATCTGCGGGAACTTGACGGCAGCAATGATCCAGTGAAAGCTGGCTACACAGGGATGTAGCACGGCAGAGAATCGATGATGATGCGGCTGATCGCGGGATTTGTTGCGGTCTTGCCGGCAATTGTCATCATGACGGGCGTCGTTGCCACCGCGGAGACGCCGCAGAAGCACTCGTTGATCGAGTGGATCGGCATCAAGCAGGCGTTCGGCTGGCCGCCGAACGGCGCCGACGTTTTGCGCTATCTCCATCAGTTCAATATGTTTCAGGTTCAGGTTGCGGGCCTCGCGGATTCGCGGGGCGACGATGCGTTGCGGCAGTTTGCCTTCGCACAAGCACAGCTCGCCCGCGAACGCGACCAGGAAGTGTTCAAGCTCAACACCTTCACGCTGCTGGCGATAGATTTTCCCACTCGCCCCAACGCGGTGATCAGCAACGAACTCGCCGGACTGCGCGGCGCAGTGGGCCAGCGCTTCGTCAGCGATTTCCGGCGTAAGCAGATCGGCATGTTCCGCAGCACCATCGACGTGATGCGACGCTATCTGCTGCACCCCAACAACGATCAGATCCGGCGGTTCACCGCCGAACAACTGCCGCTGTTCGAACGCGATCTGGAAGCGCTCGAAGTCGGCAAGCCAAGCTGAGACCGGCTGCGCTTGAGCGCAGCAGCGTCGTGGCGTAAATCGAAGCCATGAGCATTGCCCATTCGGACGCCGTCACCGACGAGCAGATCGCGCATCTGGTGCGCACCTTTTATGGCCGCGCGCGGAGCGATGAGGTAATCGGTCCGATTTTCGCTTCTGCGGTCCACGATTGGGATCACCACATCGCCCAGATCACTGATTTCTGGTCGTCGATGCTGCTGAAGACCGGACGCTACGGCGGGCGGCCGATGCGGCCGCATCTGGTGCTCAATCTCGCACCGGAACACTTCGACCGCTGGCTGAAGCTGTTCGAGGCGACCGCGACCGAGCTGTTCGCCCCGGAACTGGCGGCCGAATTCATCATCCGCGCCCGCCGTATCGCCGACAGTTTTGAAATGGGCATCGCCACGACGCAAGGCAAAGTCGCGAGTCCTCGGCACAGCGTGTAGTTCGGGCGCGGCCTTCCAGCCCGTCATTCCCGGGCGCTCACGTTAGTGAGCGAACCCGGAATCTGGAGCTTGTGGAAACGCTCGCCCGGCCAATCTCGGGATTCCGGGTTCGCGCTACGCGCGCCCCGGAATGATGGGAGGGAGAGGGCGCTCACGCGGTCCGTTTGGTGACGTCCCTTACGACTTTGCAGCCTCGAGTTTGTCCTGCGTCTTCGTCTCGAAGTCGCCGGCGTCATGGCGTTCGTGAAGCTGGGTCGACGGATCGCCGCTGACGCGGTTGACGATACGGCCGCGCTTCACCGCGGGGCGGGCGCCGATCGCCTTGGTCCAGCGCTGCACGTTCTTGTAGCTCGCCACATCCAGGAATGTGGCGCTGTCGCCATACAACACGCCGTTGGCCAGCCCGCCGTACCACGGCCACACCGCGATATCGGCGATCGAGTATTCGCTGCCGGCGAGATACTCAGTCTCCGCGAGCCGGCGGTCGAGTACGTCCATCTGCCGCTTCACCTCCATGGCGAAGCGGTTGATCGGGTACTCCCACTTCTCTGGGGCATAGGCATAGAAATGGCCGAAGCCGCCGCCGAGATACGGGGCTGAGCCCATCTGCCAGAACAGCCAGTTCAGGCATTCGGTGCGGCCGGCCGGATCCTTCGGGATGAATTCGCCGAACTTCTCGGCGAGGTAGAGCAGGATCGAGCCGGATTCGAACACGCGCTGCGGCGGGTTCACCGAGCGGTCGAGCAGCGCCGGGATCTTCGAATTCGGATTGACCGCGACGAAGCCCGACGAGAATTGGTCGCCGTCGCCGATCTTGATCAGCCAGGCGTCGTATTCGGCGCCGGTGTGGCCTGCGGCGAGCAATTCCTCGAGCAGAATCGTCACCTTCTGGCCGTTCGGGGTCGCCAGCGAATACAGCTGCAGCGGATGCTTGCCGACCGGCAGCTCCTTGTCGTGGGTCGGACCGGCGATCGGGCGGTTGATCGACGCGAATTTACCGCCATTCTCCTTGTCCCAGGTCCAGACGGATGGCGGCGTGTAGGGGGCGTCGGTCATGCAAGGGCTCCGTCTTGTGGTTCGGATTATCGTTGGGTGGGACCACAGAGATTGGCGAGGCGGGCGCCCAATGCAAGAGGCTGTGAGGCGGCGAGGTGAGCCCCTGCAAGCGGCTGTGACCTCTGCAGGCGTCGCCGGACGAGTGCCGAGGCGAAGGCGCGGTGCGCAACGCCGCTGTCAACTGATTTTCGTCCGGCGCTGCGGATTTGATGCGGCCGCCGTCATCGTGCTGCGCTACAACGCGGGGCAACGACACAACGGACGATGGACGACATGGACAAGAAGGCGATGCGCGAAGAGGCCGAACGGCTGATGCGCGAGGCGATGGCGACCCGCAACGTCACGGTGAAGCAGGGCGATACCGTGATCATGGCCACCTGCGGCAAATGCGGCGCGCCGAACAAGGTGAAGGCACCAAAGGGCGTCAGCCGGGTTGCCTACACTTGCAAGGAATGCGGGGCGAAACAGGAGACGTTGTGAGTCCAGCGGTAGCCCGGATGAGCACAACGACATCCGGAATTTGCCGGAGATCCAGTCGCCGAGCTCAGGTCGCAGATTCATCTCGGCGAGCGATATCGATCCCGCAGACGGTGGCTGCGGCGGGGAGGGCGAAGTCTCTTCTTAGAGCTAAGCGTTTGCGTGGCCGTACCGCTATCGATACGAGTAAGCCTGCGCGTTGCTGCGCTCCGATGATCGCCAATTCTCAATCAAAGATGGTTGTGCGCAACGAGCCGCGCTGGAACGCAAATGCAGCCTCGATATCGCTTTCGACAACGCGGCCGCGGGAGAGTCTGGGTAGGCGGTCCGCCGGGAAAAAATCGACGTCGGTTGTTTCACCGCGGGCTGACGGAGCCGTCAGATCTGTTCTTTCGCAAATGAAGAACAGTTTATAGAAGTCACGCGCGTCCGGCTCGTAGGGTTGCTTTGCCTTGTGGCGGACGCTGTAGAGGCTTCGTGCGGAAACGGCGATTCCGGCCTCTTCCCAAATTTCCTTCACGACGTTTTCTGCCGCGGAGCGACCGACATCGGCAAAGCCGCCCGGAAGTGTCCAGCACCCGTCGCTCCTCTCGCGAACGAGAAGGATCTTGTCTTTCTCGATCACGGCCCCACGGACATCTACTTTGGGTGTGGCGTAGCCCTTGGCGAAGTCCGACACGAGGCCTTCGATCCGCTCGATCGGCACAGTCCCCAGCTGAGCTATCATGCTGTTGGCGATGTGTGCGATCTCGCCATAGCGCTCCTGATCAAACTCGTCCTTGCAGAAGGACAGGCCTGTCGAGGCAATTGCCTGAAGCTGTTTCGCCCATGCGAGCCATCGGTCTTCCATGGCAACCCTCCGTGCCGTTCAGCCGGTGCACACAGCCGTGGACCAGTCGTCAGTTCACAAAGGCTCTGTGCTCGCCCGATGGTGTATTCCGCGCATGCGGCATGAAATGGTCAACTGGTCTGCAACGGTAGCCCGTTGGAGCAAAGCAATAGACATCGGCTGACCAATTCGGGCTATCAGCCTTGCTGATGCGAACAGCGGTGTTATGGCCCCGTTAGTGGCTGACTCTCGCAGCCTCACTGCGACGTTTCAGACCGGCCAGGATGCGGCGCCGGAGCAGGCCGCTGAACGGACGGACCGCGTACCAGTAGGGCAGCAGCTTCCGGCGGGTGCGGCGATCGGGGCAGAAGGCGCGGGTTTCGGTCGTCAGGCGAATGCGGCCGTCGCTTTGCGGAGCGAGCGCGAAGTTGAGCGCGAGCTTGACGAAGCCGGCACGCTGAAACGCGGCGAAAGCAGCGCCGTCAGGAATGCGGGCGAGACCGAAATCGGGGCGCCAGAATTGCCCGACCAGGCCGAAGACCACTTCGCGGTCGTCGTGCTCGAGCAGGGTGAAGTCGTCGATGCCGAACACCCTCGGCGACGTCTCGCTGCCACCGAGCAAGCGCCTCGCGCGCATCGGCAGTTCGCGCAAGGTGATCAGCACGCGGAACAGCGGATCGTCCTCCGGACGGAACGTCAGAATCGCGGCCAGCACCTTGTCGGCCGGCGCATCGACCAGGACGGCGTGGCGCTCGTTGAAGCTGAATGACGGCACGTATTTGTCGATCAACGTCATTGGACGGCTCGGGCAATCTGCAGGCTGTGCGGAGGCGAGGGCCGGGAAGTGTTTGTTTCGGCGGGGAGCCATCTGCGTTGGTTGCGTCGGGGTGCGCTCCTGTTGAGATTCCGTCAAACGCAAAGTGCGGTGCTCGGTCTGCTCACGAGAACGCCGGCTCACGGATTCGCCGCCCCAACCCGCTCCCTCCCTGCCGGGGGGACGTGTCCGCGTGGGCGGTTCGGGAGAAAAGGAGGGGTTCCAGGAGGATTGACCTCCTGCAACTTCCTCGCATCCACCATATCTGGGTCTGACTGGGGCGCATGGCCGCAAATGTGGCGGCGTCCTTGGCCGGCGGGGGCGGATGTGCTATGGCCCAGCCGCCGCTTCCGAACCGCTATCCCGTAACCGCTCGCACCCGATGAACCGGCTGCGACGGTGGAGACTTTTCCCATGAGCACAGCAAACCCCGCGTCCGCGCCCGACAGCTTCTTCTCCGCCTCGCTCGAGCAGGCCGATCCCGAGATCGCCGCTGCGATCCGCGGCGAACTCGGCCGCCAGCGCCATGAGGTCGAGCTGATCGCCTCAGAGAACATCGTCAGCCGCGCGGTGCTGGAAGCGCAGGGCTCGGTGATGACCAACAAGTACGCGGAAGGCTATCCGGGCAACCGCTATTACGGCGGCTGCGAATTCGTCGACGTCGCCGAAAATCTGGCGATCGAGCGCGCCAAGAAGCTGTTCGGCGCGGGCTTCGCCAACGTCCAGCCGAATTCCGGCAGCCAGATGAACCAGGCTGTGTTCCTGGCTCTGCTGCAGCCGGGCGACACCTTCATGGGCCTCGATCTGGCCGCCGGTGGCCATCTGACCCACGGCGCCCCGGTCAACATGAGCGGCAAGTGGTTCAAGCCGGTACATTACACCGTGCGCCGCGAAGACCAGATCATCGACATGGACGCGGTCGCCAAGCTGGCCGAGGAGGCCAAGCCGAAGCTGATCATCGCCGGCGGCTCGGCCTATCCGCGCGCCTGGGACTTCAAGCGCTTCCGCGAGATCGCCGACAGCGTCGGGGCGTATTTCATGGTCGACATGGCGCACTTCGCCGGCCTGGTGGCGGGCGGCGTCCATGCCTCGCCGGTGCCGCACGCCCATGTCGTCACCACCACCACCCACAAGTCGCTGCGCGGCCCGCGCGGCGGCCTGATTCTCACCAATGACGAGGCGCTGGCCAAGAAGTTCAACTCGGCGATCTTCCCCGGCCTGCAGGGCGGCCCGCTGATGCATGTGATCGCCGCCAAGGCGGTGGCGTTCAAGGAAGCGCTGCAGCCCGACTTCAAGGTCTACACGAAGAACGTCGTCGAAAACGCCAAAGCACTTGCGGAAACGCTGCGTGGCGCCGGCTTCGATCTGGTCTCGGGCGGCACCGACAACCATTTGATGCTTGTCGACCTGCGGCCGAAGGGGCTGAAGGGCAACGTCTCGGAGAAGGCGCTGGTCCGCGCCGGCATCACCTGCAACAAGAACGGGATCCCGTTCGACCCGGAGAAGCCGTTCGTGACCTCGGGCCTGCGCCTCGGCACCCCGGCGGCGACCACCCGCGGATTCGGCGTCGCCGAGTTCCAGCAGGTTGGTAACTTCATCGCCGAAGTACTGAACGCGATTGCGCAATCCGAAGGCGGCAGCGCCCCGCTGGTGGAAGCCTCGGTGAAGCAGCGGGTCAAGGAATTGACCGACCGCTTCCCGATTTATCAGTAACGACCAACGGCCCGTCATGCCCGGGCTTGACCCGGGCATCGATCTTCTTCGCAAGATGATGGATTGCCGGGCCTTCGCCGCGCCGAAGGGGCTTCAATCCCGCAGGCGGGTCAGGCCCGGTAATGACGTAGGGAACGAGCGATGCGCTGCCCGAACTGCAACAGCCTCGATACCCAGGTGAAGGATAGCCGGCCCACTGAGGATTCCTCGGTGATCCGGCGGCGGCGGGTGTGCATTGCCTGCAATTTCCGATTCACCACCTTCGAGCGGGTGCAGCTTCGCGAGCTGATCGTGATCAAGCGCAACGGTCGACGGGTGCCGTTCGACCGCGACAAGCTGGTCCGCTCGGTGCAGATCAGTTTGCGCAAGCGGCCGGTCGATCCGGAGCGGGTCGAGCAGATGGTGTCGACCATCGTGCGCGAGCTGGAAAGCGGCGGCGAGGCCGAGGTTTCGTCTGAGGCGATCGGCGAGAGCGTGATGGATCACCTGCGCAAGCTCGACGACGTCGCCTATGTCCGGTTCGCCTCGGTGTATCGCAATTTTCGCGAGGCCAAGGACTTCGAGGCAGTACTTGGCGAGCTGTCTCACGAGGACGAGGCGAAAGCGACCTTGGTCCGCAAATGATCTTCCGCATCCTGGAGGAGCAGGTCGGCCAGAAGCTCGCTGCCGAGAAGGCGGCCAAGGCCGGTGAGTCCTCCGATCGCCGCTTCATGCAACTGGCGCTGGCGCTCGGCCGGCGCGGGCAGGGGCGGACCGGCACGAATCCGGCCGTCGGCGCGGTGCTGGTCAAGGACGGCATCATCGTCGGCCGCGGCTGGACTCAGGACGGCGGCCGCCCCCATGCCGAGGTCGAAGCGTTGCGGCGCGCCGGCGATGCGGCGCGCGGCGCCACGCTCTACGTGACGCTGGAGCCGTGCTCGCATCATGGCCGTTCGCCGCCGTGCGCCGATGCGATCATCGCGGCCGGAGTCGCACGCGTTGTGTCGGCGATCGAAGACCCCAATCCGCTGGTCGGCGGCCAGGGACATGCCCGGCTGCGCGCGTCCGGCATCGCGGTGGAGACCGGGCTGTGTGCCGAGGAGGCAGCGCGCGACCATGCCGGCCACCTCCATCGCATCCGCGACCACCGTCCGCACGTCACGCTGAAGCTGGCGGTCTCGGCCGACGGCAAGATCGCCGCCGCCGGCCACAAGCCGGTCGCGATCACCGGAGAGGCTGCCAACGCGCGGACGCATCTGCTGCGCGCCCGCTCCGATGCGGTGCTGGTCGGGATCGGCACCGTGCTGGCCGACGATCCGGCGCTGACCTGCCGGCTGCCGGGGATGGCGGCGCAATCGCCGATCCGGGTGGTGCTCGACCGGTCGTTGCGGATTCCCACCACCAGCAAGCTCGTGCATTCGGCGCGAACCACGCCGCTGTGGCTGATGGCCTCCGAGATCGCCGAAGCCGCGACCGCCGCGCGGCTCGGCGCGGCCGGTGCCGAGGTGGTCCACGTCGCCGATTGCGCCGACGCGCCGGGCCTCGATCTGCCGGCGGTGCTGCGCGCGCTATCGGACAAGGGCGTGACGCGCCTTTTGGTCGAAGGCGGCGCCCGCGTCGCCGCGGCGTTCGTCAATCGGCGGCTCGCCGACGAGATCTGGCTGTGGCACAGCCAGACGCCGATCGGCGCCGACGGTGTCGACGCACTGGACGGCCAGGCGCTGACCGCGATCACCGATTCCCCGCATTGGCGCGTTCGCAGCACAGACCGCGTCGGCGCGGATAGGCTCACCATTTACGATTCGAACTAGAAGGCATTCCATGTTCACCGGCATTGTCACCGACATCGGCGAGATCGAGACCGTCAAGCCGGTCGCGCAGGGCCAGTTGCACCGGCTGCGGATCCGCTGCGCCTACGACCAGTCGACCATCGCCGACGGCGCCTCGATCGCCAGTAACGGCATCTGCATGACCGTGGTCGGCTCCGGCATCGAGGGCGGCAAGACCTGGTACGAGGTCGACGCCGGCGCCGAGACGCTGGCCAAGACCACCGCGAGCGCCTGGGCCGCCGGCACCCGACTCAACCTCGAACGCGCGCTGAAGATCGGCGATGAGCTCGGCGGCCACATCGTCACCGGCCATGTCGACGGCATTGCCAAGGTGGTGGCGCGCGAGGAGCTGCCGGACATGGCCCGCTTCACGCTGGAAACCAGCCGCGAGCTGGCGCGGTTCATCGCGCCGAAGGGCTCGGTGACGCTCGACGGCACCTCGCTGACGGTGAACACCGTCGAGGACACCAAATTCTCGGTGCTGATCATCCCGCACACGCTGACGGCGACCATTTTAGGCGGCTGGCAGGTCGGCAGCGAGGTCAATATCGAGGTCGACCTGATGGCCCGCTATGCCGCGCGCCTGAGCGAGATGAAATAGAAACCACCGTCATGCGCGGGCTTGACCCGCGCATCCATCCTCTTAACAAGATGGATCGCCGGGTCGAGCCCGGCGATGACGTTCGAGTAGGATTGAGAGTCCCATGGCAGACGCACGGCGCGCACCTCTGAAAGACCAGACCGACGTTTCGGGCGCGCGCGTCCTGATCGTCGAGGCGCGGTTCTATGATGATATCCAGGACGCGCTGCTGGAAGGCGCGGTTGCCGAGCTGAAGGCCGCCGGCGCCACCCACGACGTCCTGACGGTGCCCGGCGCGCTGGAGATCCCGGCCGCGGTTGCAATCGCTATCGACGCCGCGGAAGCTGCCGGCAAGCCCTATGACGCCGCGATTGCGCTCGGCTGTGTGGTGCGCGGCGAGACCATCCATTTCGAGATCGTGTCGATGGAGTCGGCCCGCGCGCTGATGGACCTCAGCGTCGCGCGCAAATTCCCGCTCGGCAACGGCATCATCACCGTTAACACCGACGAGCAGGCCTGGGCGCGGGCCAAGCCCGGCGACCTCAACAAGGGCGGCGACGCCGCGCGCGCCGCGCTGGCGATGCTGCGCATCAAGCGCCGGCTGGCGAAGGCGTGATGCCGATGGCCGAGATCAACAAACCCGCGTTCAAAAAGCCCGATCTTAAAAAGATGACGCCGAAGGGCGAGCGCAAGGCCAACCGCCGGGGCGCGGCGCGCCTCGCTGCGGTGCAAGCGCTGTACCAGATGGACATCGGCGGCGCCGGCATCAACGAGACCTTCGCCGAGTTCGAGAGCTTCTGGATCGGCAACGAAGTCGAAGGCGAACAGTATCTCCCCGCAGAGGCCGCTTTCTTCCGCGACATCGTCGCCGGCGTGGTGCGCGATCAGAAGCAGATCGATCCCCTGATCGACGATCTGCTCGCCAAGGGCTGGCCGCTGGCGCGGATCGACGCGATCCTGCGCGCGGTGATGCGGGCAGGGGCCTACGAGCTCGAACACCGCAAGGACATCCCGGCGCGGGTCGTCGTCTCCGAATATGTCGACGTCGCCCACGCCTTCGTCGAGAAGGACGAGACCGGCATGGTCAACGCCGTGCTCGACCAGATCGCGCGGCGGTTCCGCGAGGACGAGTTTACGCGTAGCTAGCCAAGCGCCACGGCCTAACCTCTCCCCGCGCGCGGAGAGAGGTCGGATCGCACCGTCAGATGCGATCCGAGTGAGGGGGCGCTTCCGCGAAGCCGAGCGTCAGTGCTCGGGGCACCCTCACCCCAGCCCTCTCCCGCAAGCGGGAGAGGGAGCGCGCCGTGCCTTGGGTAACGTAGGTGCAATGACGGCGAGGTTCTTGCTTCGATGCCCTCCGGTGAAGACGGTCTGATCGCACGCTACTTCAAGCCACTGGCGACCGATCAGGGCGCGCGCGGGCTCGTGGATGACGCTGCCGTCTTGGCGGCGACGGGCAGCGATCTGGTGCTGACCACCGACGCGATCGTCGAGGGCGTGCATTATCTCCCCGACGATCCTCCGGAGGCCATCGCCCGCAAGGCGCTGCGGGTGAACCTGTCTGATCTCGCCGCCAAGGGCGCCGAGCCGGCCGGCTTCCTGCTGACGCTGGCGCTGCGCCGGGCCGACGAGCGTTTCCTCGCGCCTTTCGCCGCCGCGCTCGGCGAGGATGCGGCGACGTTCCGCTGCCCGCTGCTCGGCGGCGACACGGTTTCGACTCCTGGCCCGATGATGATCTCGGTGACGGCGCTCGGCCGGGTGCCGCCGGGCCGGATGGTGGCGCGCGACGCGCTGCGCCCTGGCGACGCCATCGTCGTCACCGGCACGATCGGCGATGCCGCGCTCGGGCTCGATCTGCTGCAAGGCCGGGCGACCGCCGCCAATCAGGCTGACCATGCGTTTCTGATCGATCGCTATCGGGTGCCGCAGCCACGCTCGGCTCTGGCGGCGGCCGTGCGCGACTATGCCGGCGCGGCGATGGACATCTCCGATGGCCTCGCCGGCGATCTCGCCAAAATGTGCGCCGCCTCCGGGGTCACCGCGATTGTCCGCGCTGCTGCGGTGCCGTTGTCGGACGCTGCGTGTGCGATTGCGGGAACTGATGAGTCGAAGCTCGCGCGATTACTCAGCGGCGGTGATGATTACGAATTGCTTTGCGGCGTTGCACAAAACAACCTCGATCAGTTTCTTGCTGCGGCGCAACGAAGTGACGTGCAGGTGACTGTCATTGGTGTCGTCGAGCAGGGAACTGCTCCGCCTCGCTGGCTCGATCAAAACGCCCGTGAAATCGCACTGAAGACGCTGTCTTTCAGTCATTTCTGACGCTTAGTCACTGGTATTCCAGCGCGAGGAAGCCCGCTGGAATAGCCCGAAGGTCGGCGGAAAAGCCCAGCTTAGTCCCTTCGCAGCGATTGCGGAGCACCTGTGATTTTGGCAAGGTTCGCCGCGATTTGAGGCTGCCCCGCAAAAGAGGGCACGCCATCTTGTTGCGCGCCCGCGCCGCTCCCGCAGCGCAGGCACGGGGGTGAAACTCGGGACTGAGGCAATCAGGTATGACAGCTCTATGGGTGATCGTGCTCTGCGGAGCGCTATCGATCGTATACGCCATCTGGGCGACCTCGTCGGTGCTCGCTGCCGACCAGGGCAACGCGCGGATGCAGGAAATCGCGGGGGCGGTGCGTGAAGGCGCGCAGGCCTATCTGAAGCGCCAATACATGACCATCGCCATCGTCGGCGTGGTGATCTTCGCAGCGCTCGCTTACTTCCTCGGCATCCTGGTGGCGGTCGGCTTCGCGATCGGCGCGATCCTGTCCGGCGCGGCCGGCTTCATCGGCATGAACGTCTCGGTGCGCGCCAACGTCCGCACCGCGCAGGCGGCCACCACCTCGCTCGCCGGCGGCCTCGAACTGGCGTTCAAGGCCGGCGCGATCACCGGCCTCTTGGTCGCGGGTCTCGCGCTGCTCGGTGTCACCCTGTATTTCATCTACCTGATCCACTTCGCGGCTTTGCCGGCCAACAGCCGCACCGTGGTCGACGCCCTGGTCGCGCTCGGCTTCGGCGCGTCGCTGATCTCGATCTTCGCTCGTCTCGGCGGCGGCATCTTCACCAAGGGTGCGGACGTCGGCGGCGACCTTGTCGGTAAGGTCGAAGCCGGCATTCCGGAAGACGATCCGCGCAACCCGGCGACGATCGCCGACAACGTCGGCGACAACGTCGGCGATTGCGCCGGCATGGCGGCCGACCTGTTCGAGACCTATGCGGTGACCGCGGTGGCCACCATGGTGCTGGCCGCGATCTTCTTCGGCACCGCCTCGCCGGAGCAGTTGCAGAGCGTGATGACACTGCCGCTCGCCATCGGTGGCATCTGCATCCTGACCTCGATCGCCGGCACCTTCTTCGTCAAGCTGGGTGCCTCGCAGTCGATCATGGGCGCGCTGTACAAGGGCCTGATCGCCACCGGCGTGCTGTCGCTGATCGGCGTCGGCGCCGCGATCTACTGGCTGGTCGGGTTCGGCGCGCTGCCGGGCGTCAGCTATACCGGCATGTCGCTGTTCCTGTGCGGCGTCGTCGGCCTCGCGGTCACCGGCCTGATCATCTGGATCACCGAATACTACACCGGCACCGACTTCCGCCCGGTGAAGTCGATCGCCCAGGCCTCGGTCACCGGCCACGGCACCAACGTGATCCAGGGCCTCGCCATCTCGATGGAAGCGACCGCGCTGCCCGCGATCGTGATCATCGCCGGCATCCTGATCACCTACAGCCTTGCCGGCCTGTTCGGCATCGCGATCGCCACCACCACCATGCTGGCGCTGGCCGGCATGATCGTCGCGCTCGACGCCTTCGGTCCGGTCACCGACAACGCTGGCGGCATCGCCGAGATGGCCGGCCTGCCGAAGGAAGTGCGCAAGTCGACAGACGCGCTCGACGCCGTCGGCAACACCACCAAGGCCGTCACCAAGGGCTACGCGATCGGCTCCGCCGGTCTCGGCGCGCTTGTGCTGTTCGCCGCCTACAACGAAGACCTGAGCTACTTCGTCGCCAAGAAGACGCCGTACTTCGTCGGCGTCGAGCCGAACTTCGCGCTGACCAACCCCTATGTCGTGGTCGGCCTGCTGTTCGGCGGCCTGCTGCCGTATCTGTTCGGCGCGATGGGCATGACCGCGGTCGGCCGCGCCGCCGGCGCGATCGTCGAGGAAGTGCGTCGCCAGTTCCGCGAAAAGCCCGGCATCATGAAGGGCACCGACAAGCCGGACTACGGCAAGGCGGTCGACCTTCTGACCAAGGCGGCGATCAAGGAAATGATCATCCCGTCGCTGCTGCCGGTGCTGTCGCCGATCTTCGTCTACTTCGCGATCTATGCGATCGCGGGCGGCGGAGCGGCCGGCAAGTCGGCGGCGTTCTCGGCGGTCGGCGCGATGCTGCTCGGCGTCATCGTCACCGGCCTGTTCGTCGCGATCTCGATGACCTCGGGCGGCGGCGCCTGGGACAACGCCAAGAAGTATATCGAGGACGGCCACCACGGCGGCAAGGGCTCCGACGCCCATAAGGCCGCGGTGACCGGCGATACCGTCGGCGATCCCTACAAGGACACCGCGGGTCCGGCCGTGAACCCGATGATCAAGATCACCAACATCGTCGCCCTGCTGCTGCTGGCGATCCTGGCGCACTAAGCGTCAGGAGAGGTTGGTCCAACATGAAGCCCCGCGGCGCGAGCCGCGGGGCTTTTCATTTTCCGTCGCTTTCCCTCATTTCGGAAGCAGGGTAGCTTTTGACGAAGTTTTTGATTCTTGCCGTTTTGAAGAAAAAGTCATGAATTTCTTTGGCGCATTTACTTTCGGGGTTAAAACGTTTCTGCCGGGTTTTGTTTGGCTCGCGATCTTAATCGTTGGCGAAGACAAAATTGGGCCAAATCTTGCGCTATCCTCAATCTGGAAATTCGCCATCGCCCAGCCGACACTTGCCTTGGGGCTGGCATTGCCCGTCGCGACCTTGCTGGGGTTGTTGTCAAATATTGTAGTGTTTATGGGGCCCTTAGATTCGTTGGTTCGCGATCCTGTCCTCGAGCAAGATGAGAAGCTAAGAGAGTTGTGCGCACATTTGTCGGGATGCTTATTGGATCGGTGTTGGTCATCCGGCTCATTCCAGCGTCCTGACCTTAGGGAGGAGTTCGATTCGAAAATCGATCCCGAATTGCTACTCATAGAGAAAATCGGTGTCGCTACTGTCGACCACATTCGCGAGGGATATTGGTACCACCTTGAATTCCAACTAAATCTTCTGTTGTCGTTGGTCGGCGTGATGATCGTCACTTTGTTTTACGTGGTGGAGTCTCCGGCGCCTACAACTTCTCTACTCATTCTTTTGATGACTCCTCTAGTTGGCGTGTACTTGCTGAAGTCCGCTCGAAAGAATTTTGCTAGGTACATGGCAAAGAGGGCAAGTCTTATCGCTGCCGTCCTAAGTTCAGACAAAATGAAAGCAGTTGCAGGTAAACGGTAAGGCGAGCCATCTAAAGAGGGATGACCAATGTCACTGTCATCCGCCAAGACCTGCGCGCCGCCAAGTGGTGAAACAGAAGAAAGCGAGCGTCGTACCAAGGCGCTGCCGAGCTTACGGTTCAAAGCGAGTTAAGCCTGAGCAAGCGCGTCAAGACCCTAGAAATGCGTGACCCGCAGCCGAAGGCTTCATTCAAGCCATAGTGGAATTACGCACCTCGGCTAACTTTAAGCTCTACGGTTAAAAAAATGACCGACCGCATCCAGCCTGACCGAGAGAAGCCCGCCTCAAACTCTCGAACATTGATTAATTTCGTTGGTATAACATGGCGGATGTTAGCAACGAATTGTGGTGCGATCGCGGCTGTGGCTTCGGGAATTGGTAGCTTAGCGGCAGCTCTGGTGGCATATGCAGCTTTGGAATTGTCCAGAGACGCGACCCGGATATCTCAAGAGTCGTTTCGACTCACGTCAGAAAGCACAGTGAGAGACCAGCGCTTTCAAGAGATTCAGTTAATGCCGTTTGTGCGCATTGAGGTCGACCCCGCACGGTTGGAAATCACGGTCGTCAATAACGGAACGGGCATTGGCGACATCTACGAGTTCTTTATGATATTGGGCGAAAGGCATCATGTGGTGAAGAACGGCGAAACGAACCTCAAGGACATTAGGGAGCGCGGGTCTGATTTTTTGCGTTGGGCTGTGTCGGTGCCCAAGACAAGCTTCCAGGGCAAATTTGAGAATAGTAGATTTGAACTCTCGATTCCGCGAGGCGCGCTTATGCCCGGTCAGCGTCACACTATTCTTCGATTTTTCCCGCAAGGTGTCGAGGAAAGTTCTTTGTCCGATGCATTTCTCAGTTTGACTGATAGCATGTTATTTGGTGTCTGTTTCACAAACGTGCATGGCAATCTTAATGGCAGATACGCTTGGGGAGACATATCCAATTCGCACAATTGCGACCCAAAGCCTACCAATCCTCTAGGCCTCGATTGGGGTAAGGGGGCTAATTAGAAGAAGTAATCGTGCAATCCTCGGTCGCCGGTCGCGCCACCGACGTGATCCAGGGGCTGGCGATCGCGATGGGATCCACGACGGCGCACGCGATGGTGATCATGCCCGGCAATATGGTGGGGTGTTTTCCTGTTCGGCGGCCTGCTGCCGTACCTGTTCGGCGCGATGCGCATGACCGCGGTCGGCCGCGCCGCCGGCGCGATCGTCGAGGAAGTGCGTCGTCAGTTCCGCGAAAAGCCCGGCATCATGAAGGGCACCGACAAGCCGGACTACGGCAAGGCCGTGGACCTGCTGACCAAGGCGGCGATCAAGGAAATGATCATCCCGTCGCTGCTGCCGGTGCTGTCGCCGATCTTCGTCTACTTCGCGTGACCTGCCCCTGAGTTTTTCCTCCAGTTGGAGTTAGAGTCCGGCCAGACGAGGACGGACTGATGAATCGAGCAAGGTTCACGGAAGAGCAGATCATCGCGGTGCTGAAGGAGCACGAGGCCGGCGCCAAGACGGCCGATCTGGCGCGCAAGCACGGCATCTGTGAAGCAACGCTGTACAATTGGAAGGCCAAATTCGGCGGGATGGACGCCTCGGAGGCCAAGCGACTACGGCAGCTCGAGGACGAGAACGCGAAGCTGAAGAAGCTGCTGGCCGAGCAGATGCTGGATGCGGCGGCGTTGCGCGAGCTTCTGTCAAAAAAATGGTAGGGCCCGCCGCCAAGCGCGAAGCCGTCGCGCACCTGCAGACCGTGATGGATCTGTTGGAGCGTCGGGCCTGCCAGATCGTGGGAGCGGACCGCAAGATGGTCCGCTATCGGTCCCACCGGCCGCCGGACACCGAGCTGCGTGCTCGGCTGCGCGACTTGGCGAACGAGCGGCGGCGGTTCGGCTACCGCCGGCTGCACGTGCTGTTGCGGCACGAGGGGCATCTGGTGAACCGCAAGAGGACGCAGCGGCTCTACCGGGAGGAAGGGCTGTCGGTACGCCAGCGGCGTGGGCGCAAACGGCCGACCGGCGCACGGGCGCCGATCCTGGTTGAGGCCAAGCCGAACGCGCGCTGGTCGGTCGACTTCGTGTCGGACCAGTTGGCGTCCGGGCGGCGCTTCCGCATCTTCAACGTGGTCGACGACGTCACCAAGGAATGCCTGGCGGCGATCGCGGACACCTCGATCTCCGGACGGCGGGTGGCGCGCGAACTGGCCGACGTGATCCGGCGACGGGGCAAGCCTGACCTGATTGTCTCCGACCATGGCACCGAGTTCACCTCGAACGCGATGCTGGCCTGGACCCAGGATGCCGGCGTCGACTGGCACTTCATCGCGCCCGGCAAGCCGATGCAGAACGGATTCGTCGAGAGCTTCAACGGCCGGATGCGGGACGAACTCCTCAACGAGACGCTGTTCTACGATCTCGATCACGCCCGCGCCGCCGTCGCCCGATGGATCGGTGCCTACAACCGGACACGACCGCATTCCGCGCTGGGCTACATGACACCCGCTGCCTACGCAGCCTCCATCACCGCAACGGACGATCGGCTGCGCAACCCCGACCAGCTCCGCCGATCGTCCGTTGCTCAACCGGCGCACCTGCGCCAATCTCAACCCGTGACTCTGGCTTCAGCTGGATGAATGAAAGGGGTCACAGCAAGCGCAGCGAAACCCACCAAGCGCCTGCCACGGGATCGACGTGGATGATGGGTATCGCTTCGCTAAATCCATCCACGGCCGACGGCAGCCTTGAAACCTCTCGGAACCCGGCGCGTTAGCCGATCCCCGACCGACGAGAGGACAAAGACATGAGCGGCGTGAGCAACATCAAGGAACATATGGAATTCATCGGCGCAGACGGCGTGCATGTCGGCACCGTCGACAACGTCGAGGGCAACCGCATCAAGCTGACCAAGAAGGATAACGGCGAGGGCAGCCACAAGGGCCATCATCACTTCATCGACGGCGGCCTGGTGGCCGAGGTCGAGGGCAACAAGGTGCGACTGTCCGCCAACGCCGCTGTTGCCGCGACGATGGAGGAAGAGAAGTAGTTAGTCGAATTCGACTTGCTGAAGCACTGTGGCTTGGCGGCGATTGCCGCGGGACCTTTTCTTGCGCCTAGCGAAGCCCTCATGGTGAGGAGCATCGCGAAACGATGCGTCTCGAACCATGATGCTACGATTGCGACGCTGCCCGCGCCTGTGGCCATCCTTCGAGACGCCCCGGCTGCGCCGGGGCTCCCTCAGGATGAGGGGCAATGCATTGTGGCTGCGACTGTTCCTTCAGCATGATAGGTGACGAGGCATGTTCCAACTCACTCCAAGGAATGACCCCAATGTCGCTGTCATCCGCCAAGAACTACGCTCTGCGTGCGGCCAAGTCGCAGGATCAGAAGGAAGCGATCGAGCTGCTGTCGAAGGCGATCCTCGAACTGGCGAATTCGATCGAGACGACCGACGCCAAGCTCAAGAAGATCAACAAGGACAAATCCTAGTGTAGGATCGCCTCTGAAGGGCAGGGACTTTAAGGATGGCGCTCGAGACGGCGACGCTGGAAGCCAATGGCCTGCGCTTTGCGGCCGACACCGCGGGGCAGGGTGACATCGTTGCGCTGTTGCTGCACGGATTTCCCGAGGCGCGGCAATCCTGGCATCGGCAGATCCCGTTCCTGGCAGAGCTCGGCTGGCGGGTGGTGGCGCCGGATCTGCGCGGCTATGGTGGCACGTCGCGGCCCGAGGGCAAGGCGGCGTACTCGATCGAACATCTGACCGACGACGTCGCGGCGCTGTTCGCCGCGCTCGGCGGCAAGCGCCGCATCCTGATCGGCCACGACTGGGGCGGGGTGATCGCCTGGCAGACCGCGCTGCGCGGCAAGGTGCATCTCGACGGGCTGATCATCCTCAACGCGCCGCATCCGGATGCCTTCGCGCGGGAGCTTGCCCGCGGATGGCGGCAACGACGCCGGTCTTGGTACGTCGCGTTCTTTCAGATTCCATGGCTGCCGGAATGGCTGCTGACCCGCGAGGGCGGAGCACCGCTGGAGAAGATGTTCAAGAGCCACAGCCAACAGATCCCGGCCAAGCAGATCGAGATCTATCGCCGCAACATCGTGCAGCCGGGTGCCGCGACCGCGATGCTGAATTACTACCGGGCCAACTTCACCGGCCTCGCTGGCGGCGCCGGCAGCAATCCGGTGATCAATGTGCCGACGCTGATGATCTGGGGCGAGGACGACCTCGCGCTCGACATCGCCCTGACCGAAGGCAACGCGCAATTCGTCGAGGACTTCAGTCTGCACAAGCTGCCCAATTCCTCGCATTGGGTACAGCAGGACGCGCCCGACGAGGTCAATGCGACGATCGCGGAATGGGCGAGGGCGAAGGGGCTAGCGTAGCAGAAGCGGCGCTTCGTCGATGGGTTTCGCTTACGCTCAACCCATCAACACCATTGCGTTGATTCCCATTGCGTTGATCCGCCTCCGCCTCAGCGGAAGCTGATCAGCCGGAACAGCGGCGCCAGATAGCTCATCTCCTGGCCGGAGGTCGGCGTGGTGCGGCTGATGAAGTCGAAGATCTTGCCGTCCTGCAGGCCGTAGTTGGCGATCCGGCGGACCTGGCGGTTCTTGTCGAAATAGATCGCAATCACCCGCTGGTCGACCACCTTCTGCGGCATGAAAGCCACCGGACGCTCGGTACGCTGCGAGATGTAGTAGAATACTTCACCGTCCAGCGTCGCGACCGTCGACGGCGTGCCCATGACCAGCAGCACCTGATCCTGGCTCGCGCCGATCGGAATCTGCTCAAGCGCGCCGTTGGGCAGGATATAGCCCTTTTGGAATTGTTCCGAGGTGCAGGCGCCCATGCCGGCGCCGACCAGCGTCAGCGCTACGGCAAGGCCGAGGCTGCGCGGCAGCGAAAAACGGCTTCGCAGCGCATTGGCGCGCTCGCGTCGGTCGATCGAAATACTCATTCGGGAGCTGGCCCCATCCCCTTGCATCGCGCAGGGCGTTGACGTACCGGGCAAGAACTCGGAAAGCAATCCCGAAAGGCCCGCACGGGCCGACTGGAACCCGCGATGATCTGGCCTTTCAATCTGCTTCGTCCGCCCCGAACGCCGTCGCACGGCACCATTGAAGCGATCTATGGCACGATCGTGGCGCAGTCGCGCCTGCCGGCCTTTTATCAGGAATTCGGCGTCGCCGACACCGTCAACGGCCGATTCGAGATGCTGGTGGTGCATTTGTGGCTGGTGCTGCGCCGGATTCGCAGCATTCAGGACGCTTCGCCGTTCGCCCAGGCGCTGTTCGACTATTTCTGCAGTGATCTCGACGCGAACTTGCGCGAGCTCGGGGTCGGCGACCTGTCTGTGCCGAAGCGGATGCAGGCGTTCGGCGAGGCGTTCTATGGCCGTTCGGCGGCCTACGATCTGGCGCTCACCGAGGGGCGTGAAGATCTCGAGCTGGCGCTGAATCGGAACGTTCTCGACGGCGCCGACATTGAAAATGCACGCCGGCTGGCGGTTTATGTCGGGCAGGTGATTGCGGCGCTCGACTCGGTGCCGCCGGCCAAGCTCCGCAGCGGGGAATTGCCGTTTCCGCAACCGGCGGTTCGAGACGGAGAGGTTTGACGATGGCGAGCGAAGACAATCCGTGGAGTGTGCCGGTGATGGTGCTGCAGATTCCCGAGACCGGGCTGCACCTCGACATCGTTGCGAGCGCCGAACAGCGCGAGGCGATCAGCAAGCTCGGCGACCTGCGCGGCGTCGCCGAGGCCGTTGCGTCATTTGATCTGAAGCCGTTCGCCGATGGCCGCGTCCATCTGACGGGGCGGGTGCGAGCCAAGGTCACGCAGACCTGCGTGGTGACGCTCGACCCGGTCGACAATGTCATCGACGAGCCGGTCGAACTCACGTTCCTGCCGCCGGAGCAGATTCGCGAACTCGCCGACACGGTCGACGACGACGGCGAGCCCGATCCCGGCGATCCGCCGGAGGCGATCGAGCGCGGCATCATTGACGTCGGCCGCGTCGCCACCGACGCGCTGTATCTCGGGCTCGATCCCTATCCGCGCAAACCGGACGCGGTGTTCGAGCCGATCGTCGACCGCGACGATCCCGATATGAACCCGTTCGCTGCGTTGAAAGCGCTCCAGCAGCCGGTAGGCTCCGAAAGCCCGCGCAAGCCGAAAAAGGGCTGAGCGGGCAGCGTCCGCCCAGCCGCCGCAGACGCGGCGCGTTCGCAGCACGAAATCATGCACGCACGCTACGAATTGCGACTTAAATCTGCCCGATCAAGATGTTGTATCGGAGCCGAGAAAGGCTATTGTCCGGCCCAATCGGTGTGCAGCGCTGCACGCTTTTCACCGCCCCTTCGGGGCTTTTTTTGAGTCCGCGACCAAGCGCTTCCAGGTCGCAGGCGATCAGGTTTCCGGAACGCCCATGCCTCAAAACGTTCGAATCGCGCTCGACGCAATGGGTGGCGATTTCGGCCCCTCTGTCGTGATTGCCGGCGCGGCGATCGCCCTCGGCCGGCATCCGGACATCGAATTCCTGCTCTACGGCGACAGCAAGCTGATCGAGAAAGAACTCGCCGGGTATCCGGCGCTGCGCAAAGTCTCGCGGGTGATCCACAGCGACGTCGCGGTGGCGATGCACGACAAGCCGAGCGTGGCGCTCCGCCGTGGCCGCTACAAATCATCGATGTGGCAGGCGATCGACGCGGTGAAGAAAGCCGAAGCCGACGTCACGGTGTCGGCGGGCAATACCGGCGCGCTGATGGCGATGGCACGGTTCTGCCTGCGCACGCTGCCCGGCATCGATCGTCCGGCGATTGCCGCGACTTGGCCGACGATGCGCGGCGACTCGGTGGTGCTCGACCTCGGTGCCTCGATCGGCGGCGATGCGCAGCACCTGAAGGCGCTCGCGATCATGGGCGCGGCAATGGCCAGCGTGCTGTTCGATCTGGAGCGGCCGACCGTCGGCCTGCTCAACATCGGCGTCGAGGAAATCAAAGGCGGCGACGAGGTGCGCGAGGCCGCCGAGCTTTTGCGCGCGATGAACTCGCCGCGGTTCGATTTCATCGGCTTCGTCGAAGGCGACGGCATCGGCAAGGGCGCCGCCGATGTCATCGTGTCGGAAGGCTTCGCCGGCAACATCGCGCTGAAGGCCGCGGAGGGCACTGCGCGCCAGCTCGCGGAGTATCTGCGCGCGGCGATGTCCCGGACCTGGCGGTCGAAGATCGGCTATCTGTTCGCGCGCGATGCGTTCAAGGCGCTCAAGGAGAAGATGGACCCCAACAAGTCCAACGGCGGCGTCTTCCTCGGCCTTAACGGAATCGTGGTCAAAAGCCACGGTGGAACCAACGCCGAGGGCTTTGCCTCCGCAGTCGATGTTGGCTATGACATGGTCCGCTACGATCTCCTGACCAAGATCAATCAAACGCTCAATCGTGATGCCGGCGCGTTGGTCGCGACGCCGAGCGCCCAGGAGGCTGTCTCGTGACGGTGATTCGTTCGGTCGTACTGGGCTGCGGCGCTTATCTGCCGGAGCGGGTTCTCACCAACGAAGAGCTGGCTCAGAAGGTCGATACCTCGGACGAATGGATCGTCCAGCGCACCGGAATTCGCGAACGCCACATCGCCGCTGACGGCGAATTCACCTCGCATCTGGCCACCAAGGCGGCCCAGGCGGCGCTCGACAATGCGGGCCTGACCGCCGATCAGATCGACCTGATCGTGCTGGCGACCTCGACCCCCGACCACACCTTCCCGGCGACCGCGGTGCAGGTGCAGGCCGCGCTCGGCATGACTCACGGTGTCGCTTTCGACCTGCAGGCGGTGTGCTCGGGCTTCGTGTTCGCGGTTGCAACCGCCGACAATTATCTGCGCGCCGGGTCGGCCAAGCGGGCGCTGGTGATCGGCGCCGAGACCTTCTCCCGCATCCTCGACTGGAATGATCGCGGCACCTGCGTGCTGTTCGGTGACGGCGCCGGCGCGATCGTGCTCGAAGCGCAGGAAGGCTGGGGCACCTCCGCCGACCGCGGCGTGCTGACCACGCACCTGCGCTCGGACGGCCGCCACAAGCACAAGCTGTACGTCGACGGCGGCCCGTCGAGCACCCAGACCGTCGGCCATCTGCGGATGGAAGGCAAAGAGGTGTTCAAGCACGCGGTGGGCATGATCACCGGTGTGATCGTCGATGCCTTCAAGGCTTCCGGCACCAGCGCCGACAATGTCGACTGGTTCGTGCCGCATCAGGCCAACAAGCGCATCATCGACGCTTCGGCCCAGAAGCTGCACATCGCCCCCGAGAAGGTGGTGATGACGGTCGACCGCCACGGCAACACCTCGGCAGCCTCGATTCCGCTGGCATTGTGCGCTGCGGTAACCGATGGCCGGATCCAGAAGGGCCACCTCGTTCTGCTCGAGGCGATGGGCGGCGGCTTCACCTGGGGCGCCGCGCTGCTGCGCTGGTAGTTGTGCGCGTAAGATTTTAGCAGTATTTCCATGGCGTTCGGTGCTAACTTTGAGGTGCTTTAAGACCCGCCGCTGTTGACCGGCGGTTGTTAACCTCTTAATTTCAGCGCAGATTTTCTTTCGCCGTGAGGTGGGGCAGGCGATGGCCGGACGAACAGTCACACGTGTCGATCTATGCGAGGCGGTCTACCAGAAGGTCGGACTGTCCCGCACCGAGTCGTCGGCATTCGTCGAACTGGTACTGAAAGAGATCACCGACTGTCTGGAGCGTGGCGAGACGGTGAAGCTGTCGTCGTTCGGCTCGTTTCTGGTCCGCCAGAAGGGGCAGCGCATCGGACGTAACCCGAAGACCGGCACCGAGGTGCCGATCTCGCCTCGGCGGGTGATGGTGTTCAAGCCGTCGGCGATCCTCAAGCAGCGCATCAACGCCAATGGCGCGATGCCTGATTCGACGACAGAATCCGAAGAGACCACCGCACAAACCGCATCCGGCGGCTGACGGGGAGCTGGCCTTTGGACAAGGCACCCGACGCATTCCGCACCATCAGCGAGGTCGCAGCCGAGCTCGACATTCCGCAGCACGTGCTGCGGTTCTGGGAGACGCGGTTCAATCAGATCAAGCCGATGAAGCGGTCCGGCGGTCGGCGCTACTACCGGCCGGACGATGTCGATCTGCTCAAGGGCATCCGCCGGCTGCTGTACGGCGAGGGCTACACCATCCGTGGCGTGCAGCGGATCCTGAAAGAGCACGGCATCAAATCGGTGCAGCGACTGGCTGATGCCGAGGTCCACGCCAGCTTCGGCGCGGTCGAGGCGGCGATCACGCGCTCGGTCGCCGAGGAAGAAGAGTTCGAGCCGATCCCCGGCGGGATCGATGCCGATGACGACGATTACGACGGCGAGGATGAGGGGCTCGATCTGCACGCCGCGATGGCCGAGCCCGACCACCGGCCGGCACCCGCGCCGCGCCGAACGATTGTCGCCGAACCGCGCCACGATCCACATTTCGACGATCACGAGGACGACCACGACGACGATTTCGCCGTCGAGCCGCCCCCGGCTCCTGCGATGGCAGCGCCCGGCCGTGTGCCTCGGTTCGATCTGCCGCCGCTCGAGTTTCCGGCCGCCCAGGCGCCGGCGGCTGCACCGCCGGTCGATCTTGCCCCGTTGCGCGCTGCCTTGAGCGACCTGATCGCCTGCCGCGAACTTCTCAACGCCGCGGCCAAGGACGGCTGAGGGCAGGCGGGTAAGGTTGAGCAATCACCTCAAGAATCGCCTTTAAGCGTAGGCTAGGCTGGAACTTTTGTGACGATCTAGCTGGCCCCGGCCAACCACGATTGTGCGTGTTCGAGAACATTTGAGCACAAGTGGATTCGGCAAAGACGTGGCTGCCCGGGAAGAGCCGGGCATGATGCCGTTCGAACGTGGACTGCCGGAATAGACGGCGGTGCTGTGGATTGCACGCCAATCGAACCAGCTTGGTCCGACGTCACATTCTTCAGCATACACGTCTCGGATTTGATCCTCCGCAGCTTGCGCGAAGCACCGATCGCCGCTACAGCATCAGGGCCGAAACGGCATCGGAGCGTGGCGCAGCCCGGTTAGCGCACTAGTCTGGGAGACTAGGGGTCGAAGGTTCAAATCCTTTCGCTCCGACCATTAAATGGCTCTGCCTGCGGCGCTACTCCGCTGGGTGGGCATAAAGAGCTATCGGTTTTTCGCTGGCTTTTTCCGGTTCTTAGTCTGCAGCTTACTTCGTGCCGGATGCGCGCAAACCTCGCGCTGATTGCTTTCCGCCCGCCGAGCGATACGCCGATCCGGGAACTTGAATTGTCATTTGCCAGTCGTGCGCGACGCCACGATGCGGGCGGCCTTTGCGGCTCACTGAGCAGCCGGACATCAGCCCGTATCCTCCGACCTATTCAGGCGACGAGCCCTGATATGTCCGGCGCCGGAGCATTTCGGTGCATACGCCGCAACCTTGCCGCACGTCATTGATCGCCCTGATCATAAGCAACGCCGAGATAAGATGCTACCTCTTTTGGGCGATGTAGGCTGCTATACTCTACCATCGACTGAACGGGCACGATCCATTATGGAGATGACCATGATCCCGGATGACGAACGAGAACTAACGGGCCGGCTCATTAACAACGATTCTTGGGATATATCGACAAACAATGCGACGGTAAGTCATCTTCCGTTTGCACCAATGCCAGCGCCTCCACCGCCGCCGCCGCCGTCTAGTGACAAAGCGCCTTCGCCGCCTTCGTCAGAGAATCCGTAGTGCCAACAGCCGAGACGGTCGATTCTTTCTCTCTGGGCAATCTGGCGAACCTTGCGACAATCGTCGGATTGGTAGTCGGAATTATCGCGCTGCTCTACGCTGGCCGCCAGTTGCGTCTGAGTCGAAACGCTGGTTCTGCAGCAACGCTGATCGCACTGAACGCGGCGTTCCGTCAGGAATGGACGCTCTTTCGAGCGGCACAAATGGACGCGGACCGGCAATATCACTTCGCGAACCTCGTCAACGAACTAGAGGCCGCTTGCGCGATCTACTTCGACGACATTTTCTTTGGTGAGTCTCGACGATTGTTGAAACATTATCTGCTCGACGTGTTCGACCGCATCGACAAAAGCCAAGAGGCGCGAGCACTGCTGCAACCCGTTCTTGCAAACAAAAATACATTTGCCAGCATCCGCGAATTTCTGCGTCATCACGGAAAGAAACACGACGCATTCGTGAAAGCGGCGTAGTGACCACTGTGCTGTATCTCTTAGATTCTCAATTCCCTTTCGCGCCTTCGGTTGCTCATTAAAAGTCTCACAACCACCTCGCCGCCGCAGTGAGTGAATGCCTGATATTCGAGCTTCGCTCGCGGCCCCCTAGATCACGCCGAATTCGATGTGCTGGCCTATATGAGCTTCTCGCCGGCGCACCGCATCAAGCTGCACTCGACTAATCCAATCGAACGGCTCAACGGCGAGATCAAGCGGTACACCGAGGTGGTCGGCATCTTCCCCAACGAAGACGCCATAGTCCGCCCCGATCGGCGATGATCCCGTCGTCAGCCTACGGGCCTTCGCCAACTGACCGGCCCGGACCTACTCTGCCAACGCGATGACCCGCCGCCAACCACACCACGCAAAGGGACACGATCCCGGCACCTTCTTGCCGTGTCGAGCCGTCCGCTGCGCGTTGCCGTTCAAGCCTTGGAGCGGCTGTCGCGCGATGGGCTTGTGGCACTGCCAGCCATGCCGGCGCGCCGATTGGAGGGTGCGCTTTATGATGATGTGCGAGGCCGCTCGACGCGATCGTCTCTTGGCATCGAGGTCGCTGACTCACAGCCGGGGCGATCCGTCGGGTTGCAATCGACGGGCGATCGTTCGGATATAATTCGCGTTGAAGTAACAGTTCTCAGAACTATTCAAAACGTCGCCGATTAGGACTGTTTGTCGCATCACTGGCGCTTTCTCCGCATGATCGCGGGCACCGGGGATGTCCGCTAACAGCTGGCGGAAATGTGAGAATTTGACGTCAGCTAATCGCTAGGCCGAAGCGCTCGCTGGTGCGAGGCGCGTGGTGAACTGGAGGTATTCCATACTGCGACCTCGTGTCCGGATGGATGTGCTCGATTACAGCAGCGATGGAGCTGGGCCTCCCAGCAACATCGGGGCATGGGCATGTTTCAAACAACAACAAAAGCGACAGGGCGAACTCTTCTGCTCTGCACGGTCGGCGCGGTCGCGCTGACGATTCAAATTCCGCAAGCTGTACACGCGCAATCCAATCTGCCGGCCGTCACCGTCGATGCGCCGCGCGCCGAGCGGGCGCGCACCGCGCGTCCGGCCGCCAGCACGCGCGCCGCCACCACGCGGCGCGTCGCCGCGCGCCGGGATGCGCGACCGCCTGCGCCGGTCGCGCCGGTGCCTTATGTAACGCCGTCGACCGGCACGCTCGGCGCGCTGCCGGCGAGCTACGCGGGCGGCCAGGTCGCGAGTGGCGGGCAGGTCGGTTTCCTCGGCAATCGCAGCCTGCTCGACACGCCATTCAGCCAGACCAATTACACCGCCAAGCTGATGCAGGATCAGCAGGCGCGCACGATCCGCGACGTCGTCGCCAACGATCCCTCGGTGCGCGCGGTGACGTCCGCCGGCGGCGGACAGGACGGCTATTTCATCCGCGGCTTCTACTACGACGTCGGCGATCTGGCGCTCAACGGCATGTACGGAATGGCACCGTTCTGGAGCGTCGGAGCCAATTTCATCGAACGGGTCGAGATCCTGAAAGGCCCGACCGCACTGCTCACCGGCATCTCGCCGCTCGGCGCGGTCGGCGGCAGCATCAATCTCGTCACCAAGAAGGCGCCGGATTACGACATCACCCGGCTGACCGCGACCTACGCGTCGCGCTCGCAATTCGGCCTGCAGGCCGATGTCGCGCGGCGCTATGGCGAGCACAAGGAGTGGGGCGTCCGCTTCAACGGCAGCTACAGCGACGGCAAGACGCCGTTCGACCGGCAGAGCAGCGAATTCGGTAACGCCGTGCTGGGTCTGGATTATCGCGGCGAGAACGTCCGGGTCTCGGCCGATGTCGGTTATCAGGCCAACAACCTGAATCCGCCGATCCGGTTCTTCAGTTTCCAGTCGAGCGTTGTGCCGCTGCCGCCGGCGCCCGCGGCGAGCTCCAACGCGATTCCGGATTGGGCGTATTGGAAACCGAAGGACACCTTCGCCACGGTCAAGGCCGAAGTCGACGTCACGCCCGGCCTCACGGTGTACGGCGCGGCCGGGTATCATCAGGCCAAGATCGATTTCAAGTTCCTGTCGCCGACCATCATCAACCAGTCGGGCGACTATGGCTCGCGCCCGTTCGCCGGCGAACAGACGTTCACGGCCAAGACCGGTGAAGTCGGGCTACGCGGCGAGGCCGACACCGGACCGATCAACCACAAATTCGTGGTGAACTACGGGGTTTTCGATCGCCCGAACGAGAACTCCTATCTGGCTGCTAACGGTCTCGTCGGATCGAATATCTACAATTACAAAGCGATCCCCGAGCCGTTGTTCTCGATCCCGAGCAGCAACTCTGTCAGCCTGAAGCAGTGGAGCGTCGGGGCCGCGGACACGATGTCGATCCTGAACGGCGGCGTTCAGGCCGTGGTCGGCGTCCGCCGTCAGCACGTCAGCAACAGCTCGACCGATCTGCTCACCGGCATCACCACCGGGCAGGACGGTGCCGCCTGGAGCCCCGCCTATGCGCTGCTGATCCGGCCGCTGTCGAACGTCACGCTGTACGCCAACTACATCGAAGGGCTGCAGCCCGGCACGACCGTGGGAGTCGGCTACACCAACACCAACCAAGTGTTTCCGCCGTTCCAGACCAAGCAGGTTGAAACCGGCGTCAAGGTGGATTTCGGCAAGATCAGTGTCACCGGCAGCCTGTTCGAGATCAAGCAGCCAAGCACGATCGTGTCGAGTGCGAACGGATTCCTGACGCTGTCGGCTGACGGCGAGCAGCGCAACCGGGGTGCCGAACTCAACATGTTCGGTGAACTGGCGCCGGGCCTGCGGCTGCTCGGCGGCGCCACGTTCATGGACGGCGTGCTGGAAAAGACCGACAGAGGCCTCAACGACGGCAATCGTGCGCCCGGCGTTGCGCGGGTCAACGTCAATCTCGGCGCCGAGGTCGACGTGCCGGGCGTCGACGGCCTGACGTTGACGGGCCGCGTGATCCACACCGGCTGGACCTATGCCAACGCCGCCAATACCCAGGTGCTGCCGGCGTGGACGCGGTTCGATCTCGGAGCCCGGTACACCTTCCTGTCGCCTTGGAACGGCAAGCCGATCGTGGTGCGGGCTGCGATCGAGAACGTGGAGAACGTCGCTTACTACGCGTCGTCCTACAGCGGCAGCGCGATCGGGCTCGGCGCGCCACGGACCTATCTGGTGTCGACGACGTTCAACTTCTGATCCAGAAGGCCTGACAGCCGCGCCGCTGTTGCGGCGGCGCGGCAGCCTTTCAGGCGACAGGTAGCCTGTCGATAGGCGTTGCTCAACGTTGGAAGATGTCGAGACCGAGCGTCGTCGCGAGACGCCAATCGATGACAAAACATGTCTAATTGTTTCGCGAATCCGAAGTTATTAGTTGGCGGCTTGTCTTCTAGATAAATTCTACCGCCTCGTATCGTGCGTCGAATTGGCCGCCAGGTTACACGACCAAGCAAGCTGGCATTGCCGGCAGCAATTGGGACGTGAATATGAAGCCGCAAACAAGACAATCCGTGACGCAGGGCCTTCTGCTATGTTCGGTCAGCCTGATCGCGCTGGCGACGGACTTAGCGCAAGAGGCGCGGGCGCAATCCAACCTACCTGCAGTGACTGTCGATGCTCCTCAGCAACAACAGCGCGCGCGCAGTGCATCGACGACGAGTTTGCGGACGACTGCGCGGGCCGCGCGCCGGACAAGCGCGGCGCAAAATCCGCCGCGGGCTGCGCCGGCCCCTTCGGTCAACGAGCGACTCTATGCCGGCGATCATAGTTATGTCGCCGGGCAGGCGAGTTCAGCGTCCAAGACGAACACGGCTCTGATCGATACGCCGCGTTCGGTCAGCGTCATTGATCGCAAGGAACTCGACGATCGCGGCGTCACCAGCATTCCGGAAGCGGTGCGCTATTCCGCCGGCGTCACCACCGGCGCGTTCGGCTACGATCCAAGGTTCGATCAGATCTACATCCGCGGTTTCGCGACAACCACACTCGGCGACTTCCGCGACGGGCTGAAGCAGTTCCCGGCAGGTTTCTCGACTTTTCGTACCGAACCGTACCAACTTGACAGCGTCGAAGTCATCAAGGGGCCCGCAGCGGTGCTGTACGGGCAATCGGTGCCCGGCGGACTGGTCGATCGGCGCTCGAAATTTCCAGTCGATAATCAAGTCAACGAGATTGCGATTCAGGCCGGCACGTTCGATCGGTTTCAGACCGCGTTCGACATCGGCGGCGCAGCCAATCCCGATAAGTCGCTGCTGTATCGACTGGTTGGTGTCGCCCGCAGTGGCGAGACCAACTTCGACGTCGCCGACCAACGTCTTATGTTGGCGCCGTCGCTGACTTGGCGTCCGACGCTGGACACCACGCTGACGACCTACGCCTTGCTGCAGAAAGACGAAACCGATGCCAGCGTCGCCGCGCTCAATCGCAACGGCAAATTGCTGACCGTCAACGGCCGGTATCTGCGCGCCAGCGATCCCAAATACGACTATCTGAAGCTGCAGCAGGTGCAGACCGGGTATAAGCTGGAGCACCGCTTCGACGAGGTCTTCACTTTCCGTCAGCATACGCGGTTCTCCAATCTGAAGACGGATTCGCGCTATCTCAGCGGGAGCTTCGCCAACTCGACCACGTCGATCTACGATCGGGCGGCCTATGCGGTCGGTGACGAGCAGACCAGCTGGCAGACCGACAACAATCTGCAAGCGGATTTCGCCACTGGACCTGTGGTGCATCGGGTCCTTGCCGGCTTGAACTACGATCACAACGTTTGGGATTTCAAATTCGGCGGCAGTGGCGTGCAGTCGATTTACGCGCTGGACATCACCAACCCGATCTATGGAATCGCCGGTGTGACGCCCGCCTACACCTCCGGCTCGCGCTCGACCCAACAGCAGATCGGGGTCTATCTCCAGGATCAGATGCAACTCGGCGGTTGGCACCTGTCGCTTGCAGGACGGCACGATTGGGCCGATCAGACGCGAATCAACACGTACACCAACGCGGTCACCGGCCAGCGCAACGATTCTGCGTTCTCATACAGCGCGGGGTTGCTGTATCACTTCGACAACGGCGTCGCCCCCTATGTCAGCTACGCCACCTCGTTCCAGCCGTCGACGTCGATGGCGATCGACGGCAGTGTCCTGGCGCCGTCGGAAGGCGAGCAGTTCGAGGGCGGAGTGAAATATCAGCCGCGCGCCGATGTGCTGCTGACCGCCTCGGTGTACGACCTCAGAGAGAAAAACGCGGCGAAGCTCGCTGGCTATGTCAACGGCGTCGCCTATTACGCCTCGGTCGGTGAGATTCACGTCCAGGGCTTCGAGCTCGAAGCGAGGGCGCGGCTGACGCCGGAACTGGAGACGGTGACGGCCTATACGTTTGCCGACGCCGAAATCACCAAGACCACGGTCGCCAGCGAGTTGAACAAGGTGCCGGCGGTAACCCCGAAGCACACCGCCTCGAGCTGGCTGAACTATTCGTTCCTGAACGGTCCGCTCGACGGCCTCGGGCTCGGAGCGGGCGTGCGCTATGTCGATTCGACCTGGACCTCGAATGCGAACACCTCTCGCAACAGCGCCTATACGCTGGTCGACTTGGCGATGCGCTATGATCTCGGCAAGCTTTCGCGGCAGTTTGCCGGCTTCCAGGCGTCGGTCAACGCCAACAACATCGCCGATGATCAGATCGCAGTGTGCAATGCCGGCTATTGCTATCTCAGCCAGGGGCGCACGGTGATCGGCACGCTTCGCTATCGCTGGTAGGGCGGAGCGTTCGAGACTGCTGCCGGCCCGGATGGTCGTCTTGCGTGTCCGCGGATGCTTCGCATTTGTGGTTTGCCGCGACCATCCGGCATCCTTCCGCGCTTCATCGAAATGTCATAACCTCGCTGCATCGCGGCAAGCGAGGAGTCGATGATGCGATTTCGTGTCCGCAAGGCGGCCCATTTTCTCGAGCGTACCGGGCTGGCGCTGGCCGGGGCGGCATGCGGCACGTTCGTCGGCGCCCATGTCGGCACCAGCTTTGTGGCGCTGACCACGATCGGCTTCCTGCTGGGCATGATCGGCCTCGGAGCCATCGGGTTCTATCTCGGCATCGACATCCCGCCGCTGCCGTTCCACGACGCGGAAGAAGAAAGCCGTGCTCGAGGCAAGATCGACGCCGCCGAGTTTCTCAGCGCGTTCGGCACTTTTCTCGCAACGCTGGCGGCGTTCGTGTCGGTCAGTGCCGTGGTGCTACGGCTCAATCTGCATACGGCGTGGAGTTCGCTGATCCTGATCGGCTGGCTCGCCGGCGTGACGATGCAGATCACCGCCGGCGCGATCGCCCGGATACGCCGCGCGCACGCCCACTGAGTTCGCTTTTCCCCCCACAAACGAAAACCGCCCCGGAGGGCGGTTTTCCAGCATCGTGGCGAGTTCTGCTTGGCCTGACCCGCCGCGCGGCACGGGCAGGCTCCGCAGCGGGATTACTTGCGCCCGAGAAATCCGGCGACCGGCTCCGGCAGGGGGATCTTGGCGACGAGCTGCGGGGCGAACACCACCGCGGCAATCGCCAGCGCGATCAACACCGGCAGCAGTTCGAACGACGACACCTGCACCACCAGCCAGATCGCCACGATCAGCGCGGCGAGCTCGGCGGCGAAATACATCAGCACCGTGGTGAAGCCGGGCTTCGGTGACCTGGTCAGCGGCGGCGCCGTGAAGGCGACGAACACCGAAAACACCAGAAGCGCGACCAGCAGCAGGAACAGAAACGCTGCGGTCTGAAGGGTGGCTGCCAGCATGCTCGGGACTCCATAAGGATCGACTGAATCTGCCCGTAAGACTAGGGCAATTCGCCGAATCGCAAAAGCACGGCGCTGTCCGGGACGCGCCTGACGACGAATGCAGGCCCGCTGCAATGCCTCGCGATGGACTCGCGCAAGCTGTGGCCTGCAGCTAAGCTCGCCCATGCAGCTCCGGCTCGAACCGGCGCGCACCAAAAAACGGGAAGGGACGACGCGACCATGAAGGATTTCGCCGGCAGGATTGCCGTGATCACCGGCGGCGGCGCGGGCATGGGCCGCGAACTCGCCCGCCAGCTCGTCGCCGAAGGCTGCCACGTCGCGATCTGCGACGTTTCGCAAGCCGCGATGGATGAGACACGGCGGCTGTGCGAGGCAGACGGCCTGCCGCAGGGCGTCCGGATCACCACCCACGTCGTCGACGTTTCCCACGAAGCCCAGATGCAGCGGTTCCGCGACGAGGTCACCGCCCAGCATGCTACCGGCTGCATCCATCTGCTGTTCAACAATGCCGGGATCGGCGGTGGCGGCAGTATGATCGCCAATTCCCGCGAGCAATGGGAGCGCACCTTCAACATCTGCTGGGGCGGCGTGTATCTCGGCACCCGCACTTTCCTGCCGATGCTGATCGCGGCCGACGAGGGCCACATCGTCAATACCTCGAGCGTCAATGGTTTCTGGGCTTCGATCGGCCCATTGGCTCCGCACACCGCCTACAGTGCCGCCAAATTCGCCGTGAAGGGATTTTCCGAGGCGCTGATCGGCGATCTACGGCTGAATGCGCCGCATGTGCGTTGCTCGGTGGTGATGCCGGGCCACATCGGCACCTCGATCGTCAGCAATTCGCGCCGGATTCAGACCGGCGATCAGACGGACGAACTCAGTGCCGAAGAGGTCGCCGGCATGAGGCAGCGGCTGTCGGCGGCCGGAATCGATCTATCGCAGACCTCCGACGATGATCTTCGCGCGATGGCGAAGGAGCGGGCGCGCAGCTTCCTGGAAGACGCCCCGACCAGCGCAGCAGCGGCCGCCCGGACCATCCTCGACGGCGTGCACCGCGGCGACTGGCGCATTCTGGTCGGCGACGATGCCCATGCGCTCGACGCCCGCGTGCGTGCCACGCCGGAGCGCGCCTATGAGATCGAATTCTACCAAACCTTCGCCACGGAGGTCGGCTGGAAGCTGGGTTAAACGGTTGCAGGCGACCGGCGCCGCCCCGAAAACGGGGCGCCGACATAAAGGACCCATAAAGGACCGTTCATCTTCCACCTCGTTGAAGTACTTATCGGCGATGCAAGTGGCATGGGAGATACTCACGTGAGGAGACTTGAAATATAGCTGTCGCAGAATTCGGTACTGGCCTTTTTAGGGGTTCCTTTCATGAGCGAGGCTCTTTCCACGCCACACGTCGTGCTGCCGGCCCATCGCCCGAGTTCTTTTCTGTCCCTGTCGCTGGGCTCGATCGGCGTGGTCTACGGCGATATCGGCACCAGCCCGCTTTACGCGCTGAAGGAGAGCCTCACCGCAGCTGCCGCCGGCGGGGCGCTGACACGGCCGATGGTGCTCGGCGTGATGTCACTGATGCTGTGGACGCTGACGATCATCGTCACGTTGAAATACGTGCTGCTGATCATGCGCGCCGACAATCACGGCGAGGGCGGCACGCTGACGCTGATGGCGCTGCTGCAGCACGTGATGCATCGCCGCTTTGCGACGATTTCGCTGCTCGGCATGGCGGGCGCCGCGCTGTTCTACGGCGACGCCATCATCACCCCGGCGATTTCGGTGCTGTCGGCGGTGGAAGGCCTCAAGCTGGTCGAGCCGGCTTTCGACCCCTATATCCTGCCGCTGTCGATGGCGATCCTGATCGGCCTGTTCGTCGTGCAGAGCCGCGGCACCGCGGCGGTTGCGGCCTGGTTCGGTCCGATCATGCTGTTGTGGTTCGGCGTGATCGCGTTCGGCGGCATCATGAATCTCGCCAGCGACCTGACCGTCCTCAGCGCGGTCAACCCGATCTACGGCATCGACTTTCTGCTGCATCACGGCCGCGCCGGGCTGGTCGCGCTGGGCGCGGTGTTCCTGACTGTCACCGGCGCCGAGGCGCTGTACGCCGACATGGGCCATTTCGGCCGCAAGCCGATCCGGCTGGCGTGGTTCGTGGTGGTGTTTCCGGCGCTGGCGCTGTGCTATCTGGGGCAGGGCGCGCTGCTGCTCGATCATCCGGAAAAGCTCGAAAACCCGTTCTTCTTCCTGTTTCCCGAATGGGCGCTGCTGCCGATGGTCGGCCTCGCCACCGCGGCGACCATCATCGCCAGCCAGGCGGTGATCTCCGGCGCCTATTCGCTGACCCAGCAGGCGATCCAGCTCGGATTGCTGCCGCGGATGGATATCCGCCGCACCTCCGAGACCGAGAAGGGCCAGATCTACATCCCGCGTGCCAACTGGCTGTTGTTGATCGCAGTGCTCTATCTGGTGTTCGCGTTCAAATCGTCGAGCGCGCTGGCCTCGGCCTACGGCATCGCGGTGACCGGCACGATGATGATCACCAGCATCATGGCGTATTTCGTGATGCGCAAGTGCTGGCACTGGTCGGTCGCGACTTCGGCGCTGATCATCGCGCCGTTTCTCGCAGTCGATCTGATCTTCCTGATGGCCAATATGCTGAAGATTTTCGAGGGCGGCTGGATCCCGCTGTTGATCGGCGTCGGCCTGATGGGGGTGATGATCACCTGGCGGCGCGGCCTCAAGATCGTTGCCAAGAAGACCGTGCGCGACGAGGTCAACCTCGACGATTTCATCGCCTCGATCTCGCATTCGTCGTCGATCAGCAAGGTCCGCGGCGTCGCGGTGTTTCTCACCGGCAATCCGAACTCGACGCCGACATCGCTGATGCACAATCTCAAGCACAACAAGGTGTTGCACGAGAAAAACGTGATCCTGCGCGTCGTTACCGAGGACGTGCCGCGCGTTCCCGAGAGCGAGCGCAGCAGCGTCGAGATCGTCAACGACCGGTTCTCGCGGATGGTGCTGAGGTTCGGCTATATGGAGAGCCCCAACGTGCCGAAGGCGATGGCGGCCTGCACCACGCGCGATTTTGCATTCGACATCATGAGCACGTCGTTCTTCCTGTCACGCCGGGTGATTCGTCCGGCGGTGCCGTCCGAAATGCCGCGCTGGCAGAGCTTGCTGTTCACCAACATGGCAAAATGGTCCGACGATGCGAGCTTGTACTTCCGGATTCCAACCGGACGCGCGGTCGAAGTGGGGATGCAGATCAATGTCTGACGGCGGAGCAGCAGAGCAGGGCGAAACCTTCGACTATGCCGCGCTGGTCGCGGATCTCAACGCGCTGCTGCGGCTGAAAACCACCGTGATCGGCATGAAGATGTTCGCCACGGCCGCCGAGATGCAGGCGGTGCCGAAGATCCGCCGGCCGAACGCCATCCACACCACCGACCAGATCGTATCGATGGCGTCGCGTCTCGGTTGGACCGTCGGCATCACCGCCGCCGACCTGGTCGGCGAGCAGTGCCGCGCGGTGATCGGCCTCGCCCCGCAAAACGAGCAATGGCTCGCAGGCCGCTCTTATGTCGGGGTCTGGCACGCCACGCCGGAGGATGCCAGCGCGCGGCAGCATGCGCTCGACGTCGTTCCATTTGGCCAGCATCAGGCGATGGCGGTGTCGCCGCTGACCAGTGGCCGGCTCGATCCGCCGGATATCTGCCTCGTCTATGCGACGCCCGGGCAGATGATCATCCTGATCAACGGTCTGCAATATGCGGGTTACAAGAAGTTCGAATGGAGCGTGGTCGGCGAGACTGCTTGCGCCGACTCCTGGGGCAGGGCGCTGAAGACCGGGGAGCCGAGCCTGTCGCTGCCGTGCTTCGCCGAACGCCGCTACGGCGGCGTACCGGACGAAGAGATGCTGATGGCGCTGAGCCCGGCGCATCTGGCCAAAGCCATCGAGGGCATGAAGCAGCTCGCCAAGAACGGCCTGCGCTACCCGATCGCGCCCTACGGCATCCAGGCCGACGTTCGAGCCGGGATGGGCGCTTCGTATGCGAGTAAGTAATTCTCTTAGCCCCGTCATTCCGGGGCGCTCGCGAACGCGAGCGAACCCGGAATCTCGACGCGGGGAAGGTACGACGTTTCGACAATCTCGGGATTCCGGGATCGCCGCTGCGCGGCGCCCCGGAATGACGGTCTGGGGACAGCGCGTGAAGCGAGCGCCTCAGTAAGCGTTCTCACCCTTCAGGAGCGCCCACGGCGTTCTCAGCAGGATGTAGAAGTCGAACAGCACCGACCAGTTCTCGATGTAGTACAGGTCGAACTCGACGCGCTTCTTGATCTTCTCTTCGTTGTCGATCTCGCCGCGCCAGCCGTTGATCTGCGCCCAGCCGGTGATGCCGGGCTTGACGCGGTGGCGGGCGAAGTAGCCGTCCACGGCTTCGTCGAACAGCCGGCTCTGCAGCTTGCCCAGCACCGCATGCGGGCGCGGGCCGACCAGCGACAGATTGCCCTTGAACACCACGTTCAACAATTGCGGCAGCTCGTCCAGACTGGTGCGGCGGATGAAGCGGCCGACGCGGGTGACGCGCGGATCGTTGCGGGTGACGACCTTGGAGGCGGTGGGGTCAGCCTCATGATGATACATCGAACGGAACTTGAGCACGTCGATGCGCTCGTTGTTGAAGCCGAACCGCTTCTGCCGGAACAGCACCGGGCCCGGACTGTCGAGCTTGATCGCCAGCGCCACCAGCGCCATCACCGGCGCGGCGGCGAGCAGGATCAATCCGCCGACGACGCGGTCGAACACCTGCTTGATCACCAGATCCCAATCGGTGATCGGCGCCTCGAACACGTCGAGCGTCGGCACTTTGCCGACATAGGAATAAGCGCGCGGCCGGAATCTGAGCTTGTTGGTGTGCGCCGATAGTCGGATGTCGACCGGCAACACCCACAGCTTTTTCAGCATTGCCAGAATTCGGGTTTCGGCTGAGATCGGCAGTGCAAACAGCACGAGATCGACCCGTGTGCGTCGCGCGAATTCGGGGATGTCGTCGATCTTGCCCAGCTTCGGGACACCGGCGCAGGTGGATTGCGAGCGGGCGTCGTTGCGGTCGTCGAATACACCGAGGATGTGGATGTCGGAGGCGTCGGCGTGTTCGGCCTTCAGCGCCTCGATCAACCGGGCACCATTGTCGTCGCCGCCGACGATTACGGTGCGTCGATCGAGCCGGCCTTCGCGCCCCCAGCGTCGGACCAGTGCGCGCACCGCCATTCGTTCGCCAATCAGCGCGATCAGACCTAACGAGAAGAACGAGCCGAGCCACAGCCGCGACACCTCGCCGCCGAGTTTTGCAAAGAACGACGCGCCGATAAACAGCAGGAATACGAACGACCACGCCGAAATCAGCCGCGTCGTCTGCTTCAGCGTGCCGCGGAAAAGCTGGACCTCGTACAGGTCGGCCGCGTGGAAGGCGACGATCGCGGTCAGCGTGATGCCGAAAATGGCGGCTATGTACTCCCAGGAGAACCCATTGCGATGCACGACGATCGCGAAGTACAGCGCAATGCCGACCGCAGCGATCGTCAGAAAATCGGCCAACCGCACCGAGCCTGCGATCACGATCGGCGAATAGGCGGGCTGCACCTTCTCGTTGGCGACGGCGAGGGCGGCCGGCGACAGTCGCTTGCGCCGCTCGACGCGCCGTGTACCTTCGTTGGTTGTGACCGCGGCTCCCTTCGCAGCAGCGCTGATCATCGAGCGTGCGCTGATCGGCTCCATATGCTCAATTCCGTATCTTTGGCCGGTATGACGCTTAGGTCGTCCGGCAAAATCGCCCGGTTCGGCAGTTAACGTAAAAATTGCAAGAAACGGTTAGCGCCACGGTATAGATTCACTGTTTGGCCAGCGCCGCGCGGTAGCCGGCGAGCACGCCCTCGACCATCGCCTTCTGCGAAAAGTGCAGGAAGATCCGCTCGCGCAAAAGTTTCGCGCGGTCGCGAGCGGTCGTCGGATCGTCGAGCGCGGCGGCGATTGCAGCCGCCATCGCGGCCGGATCGTTGGGTGCGAACAGTGCTGGACGATGCTCGGGGCCGAAGATCTCCGGGATGCCACCGACATCGGCGGCGATCATGGGGACGCCGGCGGCTGCGGCCTCGATCACCACATACGGCATGGAATCGCCGCGCGACGGCACCACCAGCAGACGGCCCTGCGCGAAGCCGTGGCGCGCCTTGACATGGCCGATGAAGCGCACGGCGGCCCCAAGATCGAGCCGCGCCACCTGGGCTTTCAGCGCTTCGGTCTCTTCGCCGTCGCCGCCGAGCGTCAGAGTCACACGCCGGCCTTTTGTACGCAAACGTGCAATCGCATCGACCAGGAGGTCGGCGCCTTTGATATGTCGGAACTCGCCGACGTAGCAGACGTCGGTGGCGTCAGGCGCGAGTGCGATGGGATCGAATTCGCCGGCGGTGACACCGTTGAACACGCAGCGTACCAACCCCTCGGGTTTGCCGATCATCCGTTGGTAGGTGGCGCGGGCGAATTCGCTTTCGAACAGAAATAGTTCGGTCCGATTCATCGAGAGCCGCTCGAGCCGGCTGTAAAGCTGGCCCCGCCAAGTCGAGCGCGGGTAGTGCAGCGAACCGCCGTGCGGCGTGTAGACGCGGATCGAGCCGGCGGGCCGCGGCACGATCCGCATGAACACGCCGGCCTTGGCTCCATGGCCGTGCAGCACGTCGGGCTTCAGCCCGGCGATCAGGCGGACAAACCTGCCCCACACGAACAGGTCGGTGACGCTCGGCTCGCGCCGGATCGGCAGCCGATAGACGCCGAGCTTCATCTTCGGGGCGATCTCGTCGAGCGCTGCTGCGGCGCGATCTCCGCCGGTGAGGCTGTCGGTGATCAGCGCGACCTGATGGCCGCGGTCGGCCTGGCCGTTGGCGAGATCGAGAATGTGGCGGATGATTCCGCCGACCGGCGCGCGCACCGCATGCACGATTCGCAGTGGTCGCTCCTGCGCAGAAGAGGTCATCGAACCCCAGCCCCACGCACAGCCGCGCTGCAGCTGCCCCAACGGGGTGCGGCGGCAAGAGACGCGTTCAATGCGGGGGCGATGCGCATGGATCAATCCGAAAAAGGCGATTCAGCTTAGCGACTTTCGTGGTTAACAAAGCGTGTAAATGCCTTTGTCGATACCATGGATGAGTTACACTCATTCGTCGAGATTAACCGCGCAGCAACCTTAATGGTTTGTAGTTGGAGGCGAAATAGAAGGCTCGGTCGCGTCATCTAGGAGTATGCAATGCGGATCGCGTTCTGGCGCCGGAACAAGGACGGCACGGCGAAGACCACGGTTGCGCGCGCAGCGGCCTCGAAACCCGACACCCCAGCCGCCGACACCAAGGCGTCTCCCGGTTTGGTCGCCGAAGCGCGGGGCTCTGCACCGAAGCAGGCGATCTTCAAGCGCTCGCCGGCTCGGGCGCCGTCCTCGGACCAGCCAGCTCCGTTGCTCGCTGACGGCGACATCGACATCCGGCTGATTGGCCAGGCGCTCGCCCGCAAAAAGCATCTGATCATCGCGCCGACCCTGCTGGCATTGGTGCTGTCGCTTGCGATCGTCAACCTGATCACGCCACGCTACAAATCGGAAGCTCGGATTCTGATCGACGGCCGCGAAAACAGTTTTCTGCGTCCGAGCGGCGATCGCGACGAGCAGCGCAACGCGGTCGATCCCGAAGCGGTGACAAGCCAGGTTCAGCTTCTGTTGTCGCGCGAACTCGCGCTCGAAATCATCAAGAAGAACAAGCTCGCCGCACGGCCCGAATTCGACCCGGTGCTGAAGGGAATCAATCCGATCAAATCGCTGCTGGCGCTGATCGGAATCGGCCGCGACCCGTTCGCGATGTCGCCGGAAGAGCGGGTGCTCAACGCTTACTACGAGCGGCTGACAGCCTATGCGGTCGACAAGTCGCGGGTGATGGTGATCGAATTCCAGTCGGAGGATCCCGAACTCGCCGCGCGCGTGGCCAACTCGATTGCCGACGGATATCTGGTGCTGCAGCAGAACGTGCGCCAGGCGCAAGCAAAGGCGGCGGTGCAATGGCTGTCCGGCGAAATCGACTCGCTGCGCAAGAAGGTCTCCGAAGCCGAGGACAAGGTTGAGGCGTTCCGCTCCCAGTCGAGCCTGTTCATCGGCAACAACAACACCACGTTGTCGAACCAGCAGCTCGGCGACATCAACGCCCAACTTGCCAATGCCCGCGCGCTGAAGTCCGACGCCGAAGCCAAGGCGCGGCTGATCAAGGAAATGCTGAAGACCGGCGGCCCGATCGAGGCCTCCGAAGTGCTGAACTCCGAACTAATGCGCCGGTTGTCCGAACAGCGGGTGACGCTGCGGGCGCAGCTCGCCGAACAAAGCTCGACGCTGCTCGGCGGCCATCCGCGGATCAAGGAGCTGAAAGCGCAGCTCTCCGATCTCGACCAGCAGCTCCGCGACGAGGCGGTGAAGCTGTCGCGCTCGTTCGAAAACGATGCTCGGATCGCCAGCAGCCGGGTCGAGAATCTGTCCGCGAGCCTCGATCAGTTGAAGAAGCAGGCTTCGGCGACCAACGGCCAGGACGTCCAGCTCCGCGCGCTGGAGCGCGAGGCCAAGGCGCAGCGCGATCTTTTGGAGACCTATCTGGCCAAGTATCGCGAGGCGACCACCCGTGAGAGCATTGACCAGAGCCCGGCGGACGGGCGCATCATCTCTCGCGCCATCGTCTCGAATACGCCGGCCTATCCGAAGAAGCTGCCGATCGTGCTGATCGCGACACTGGCGACGCTGCTGCTGAGCACGGGCGGCATCGCGACGGGGGAATTGCTTCGGATGACCCAGCCGCGCGGCCGCGAGGTTGCTGCATCCGCAATGGTCGAGCCCGAGCTGCGACCGACGAGCACTGCCGCTGCCGTCGAGCCGCCCGTGGTTGCTCCCGCTATGCCGGCTGCCCCGGCCTTCGCCGCCGCCCCGGAGGTTCCCCCGGCCGTTGCCGCGGCGCCTCCACCAGCTCGAGTGGCGCCGACCGGCGAGATCGACGCGCTCGCTGAGCGCCTGCGTGGAGCCGGCGAGGGGGGACGCAAACTCACCGTGCTCGGCACCGGTGACACCGATTCGGTGACGACGACTGCCTTGGTCCTGGCCCGTCATCTGGCGCAAGATGCCAAAGTGGTGCTGATCGATCTGTCGGAGTCATCGGAGATGCTCAAGGCCGCTTCAATCGATCCGGCAGCACCGGGACTAGCGGAACTGATGCTGGGCGAGGCCGCTTTCGGCCAGATCATCACCCGCGATCGTGCCTCGACGCTGCATCTGGTCAGCGCCGGAAGGCCGGGCTTCGACCGGATGCTGCTGCATTCGCCCCGGCTGGCACTCGCCATCGACGCGCTGATGCGGGTCTACGACCATGTGCTGCTCGATGCTGGAACCGCGTCCGATCTGCCGGCGGAGTTGCTGACATCCCAAGCACAGGCCGCAGTCGTGCCGGCACCGACGATGACGAGCGAAGACCGCGCCAAGATGGCCGAACAGCTGGTTGCGGTCGGATTTTCCGAAGTGACGATGTTGCGCCGAGCCGCCGACCCGATTGATCCGAGCGTGAACGGTCCGCGCACCGCCGCTGCGTAGCCTCCGCAAACGGCGCCGAGAGGGGCCTCAGGGCTGGACGGCCTTGGTCGGCAGCGCGCCGCGCAACCGCCGCACGAGCTGCATCATCGCCGGGCTGTGCTTAACCATGTGCTTGCCGCGGCCGACCGCGGCGAGTGCTGCGGCGGCCACGCGGCCGCGAGGGCTGAGCGCGATGTGGCTGTCGAAAATCGGCTCGAGATCCTTGCAAAATATCTTCTTGTAGTCGTCCGAGCCGATGCCGAGATCGATGAAGCAATAGCCGCGCGCCGCGTAGTGATCGATGATGTGACGCATCAGGATCAGGCCAGGGCTGTACCGCGCGGCATCCGACAGGGTGTAGGTATTGAACATCATCGAATAGCGGCTGCCGTCGGCGACGCCGGCATAGATCGCGATCATCTCGTCGTCGCACTCGAGCGCGTGGATCTCGATCGCGCGGCCACCGCCGGGAAGCTCGGCGGCGCAGGCCTCGCGGATGAAATCGGCGACGCCGGGATCGGCGAACACGTTCGGCAAATGCTGCGCCGCCATCCGCACCGGCTTGATCCGGAAGAACGCGTCGAGCAGACGGTCGATGTCGGCCGGGGTCCGTGCCTGGCCGTAACGATAGCCGGGCAGGTCCTGCAGCTTGCGTTCCTTGCCCTTGAGCCGGCGGCGCATCGAATTGCTGACGAGGTCGTTCGGCGCGGCCCCGGCCGGCAGCAGCAGCACCGGGCAGTCGTTGACCGAAGGCTGGTTCGGCAGCAGCGCCAGCGGATTGGCGAGGTCGTTCCAGCGCAGCGGCTGCTGCAGCAGGGCGAGCACGTCGACATCACCGGCGGTACGAAGTCCGCTCAGCAGCGCGTCGAGGTCGCGCGTATCGGCTGAGGCGGCGAAATCACGGCGCCATAACGGCATGTTGAAAGTGGCGTGTTTGCCGCCGAGAAAGCTCGCCACGCCGATGCCGAATTTGCGTTCGACACCAAGCGGTAGCAGAAGCAGAGGTCGATCGTCGGCGTCGCGCGCGATCGCGACGAACGGCTCGATCCGCTCGGCGCTGCCGACATGGCGTTGCCAGGCATTCAGGAAATCGAACCGCTGATAGGGCGAGAAGTATCCGCCGGAGTGTTCGAGCGCGCGCCAAGTCGGCTCGGCGAGCGCGAGATCGCGCACCATGTCGACGCGGGCGATCCTGCTCTGCGTCGCAGCCGCGCGATCGGCGGTCCGGGCTTCGGTCAGCACGGCCATCATCGTCATCCGGCGATCCAATGAAAACAGGCAAGGGCGCAATTCGAGCCGTGCGAACCTTTACAAACAAATCTCAACAAAGCGTAATGACCAACAGCGAAACCGTAGCCGCACACCGCACCGCGAGGACATAGCCTTGTCGAATAACGGCTGGTGGACGGCGGCACGGCTGCAATTCGCTCATTTCAGCGGCATCGCGCGGGCTTCCGAAGCGCGCGGACGCGGCAGCGGCGTGGTGCTGCGGTTCGACCGGGTCCGCCCCGCGCGGCGCCAGCGGTTTCAGCCGCTGCGAGGGCGCGAGATCACGCCGCAGTTTCTCGATGCTCTGCTGCGTGCGCTGTCGCGCTGGAATTGCCCGGTGATCTCGGCCGACGAGGTCTGCGCACGGATTGGCCGGAGCGGCGCACCGGGACGCTTCGTCTGCCTCACCTTCGACGGCGGCTCGCGCGACATTGCCACTTTCGCTTATCCGATCCTGGCGCGCCACCGCGTGCCGTTCACCGTGTATCTGCCGACTGCGTTTCCCGACGGCGTCGGCGAGGCGTGGTGGCTGGCGCTCGAGCAGGTGATCGCGCGCGCCGATCGGATCGCGCTCCTGATCGGCGACAACGAACGACAGTTCGACACCAAGACGGTCGCCGCCAAGACGCAGGTGTTTCACTTCCTTGCCGGCTGGCTGCGCACGATGCCGCCGCCGGCGCTGAGCGCCGCAATCGAGGATCTATGCAAGCGCTACGCGGTGGACCTTGCCGCGGTGACGCGTGAAGCGGTGATGGATTGGGATGAACTCAGCCGTCTCGCCGCCGATCCTAACGTCACCATCGGCAGTGCCACGGTCAGTTACCCCGTGCTTGCCAATCTGCCGAATGCCGCCGCCGAGACGGAGATCGCGAAGGGGCGCAGGGTGCTGCAGGCGGCGCTTGGCCGGGACGCGCGTCATTTCGCGTTCCCGTTCGGCGATCGTCGCAGCTTCGGCGCCGAGCACGTCGCCATGGCTCGACAAACGGGCCTCGCCGCGGCGATGACCTCGATCCCCGGCGTGATCGGACCGGGCCCGGTCGATCGATTCGCGCTGCCGCGGATCGCCTGGGACGGCCGGCAGCGTTCGCTGCACGCCTTGAGGGTCGTCCTGTCCGGCCTGATGCCGAGTGCGGCGAGGCGGATCGGACGGAACGACAACGGATAGCGGGACCGTGCCGCGGCCCGAAGACGGTTCCCTCGGGCCGCGCATGGAGTTGGTGTCCGATCAATCCTCCAGCAGGCTGCGTAGCATCCAGGCGGTCTTCTCGTGGACGTCGAGGCGTTGGGTCAAAAGGTCGGCTGTCGGCTGATCATTGGCATCTTCGACCAGCGGGAACAGCTCGCGCGCGGTGCGGGCGGTGGCTTCCTGCGCGGTGACCAGATGCCGTACCATCTCCATCGCCTTGGGCTGACCTTCGACCTCGGCGATCGAGGCGAGCTTGACGAATTCCTTGTAGGTCCCCGGTGCCGGGAAGCCGAGCGCACGGATCCGCTCCGCGATCTGATCGAGTGCAGTCCACTGCTCGGTGTACTGCGTCATGAACATCGCATGCAGCGTGTTGAACATCGGCCCGGTGACGTTCCAATGGAAATTGTGGGTCATCAGATACAGCGTGTAGGAGTCGGCGAGCAGGCGCGACAGGCCGTCGGCGATCTTGGCACGCTTGTCTTCGGGAATACCGATGTTGATCTTTGCAGGCTTGGTCATGTCCAGTCCTTGTTGGGATGCACGCCGGCTCTTAGCCGGCGGCTGTAGATAAATACCGTTGAGCAGTATCACGGTGATCCCGCGACCGTTTCCGGCGGCGGAAAGACCTTCGTCGCGATGGCGTTCACTATGGCGCGGTACGCAACTACTAATCATTGTCATCAATCAATTCTCAGGCGTTTTGCCGTTACAGGGCCTGTAAACAAAATGCTTTGACCGCGAGGCGTTCTCAGTTGCAGTTAGTCGACCGATGGAATTCATCGGGGGCTACACATGTTTGCGCATTTGACTGCGTCGCGGCGCTGCGGCGACCGGGGCACGAGACTGAAAGCGTCGCTCATCTCAGCGATCGGATTGCTGGCCGCGATGGGCGCGGGGGCGTCCACCGCAATGGCAGAGGACTTGCCGGGCTGGCTGTCCTACGTGGCGGAATCGTCGCCGGCCGCAACTGCACGGGCGCTCTCTGCGCCAGTCGAAGCAACGCACGACGACGTCGACACCGAGCACATCTTCGGCTTCAGCATGGGCTCGGACATCGGCAAGAAGGGCGAGATCGAACTTGAGATCGAGAATGTCGGCCGGTTCGGGCGGCGGTTCGGCTCCTACACCGGCATCGGCGTACTGTCGCAGGTCAAGTTCACCCTGACCGACAATTTCCGCGTCGCGCCTGGCGTCAGCTTCGCATCGACTCAGATCAGCGGCGTGCCCGACATGATCGATAACCACCGCAACGCCATCGCCGGCGCCTCGATGGAGTTCCGCTACAAAGTACTCGACCGCGACGTGATGCCGTTCGGGCTGACGCTGCATGCGGCGCCGGGCTGGAATCGGGTCGACGAGCTCACCGGCTTCGATGCGCAAATCTACGGCACCGAATTCGCCGCGCTGATGGACAAGGAGCTGATCCGCGGCAAGCTGTTCGCTGCGTTCAATCTCTGGTACTCGGGCGGCGCCACACGCGATCTTACCAACACTTGGTCGCACGATTCCGAGTTCGCCGTGCAGGGCGCGCTGTCCTACAAGGTCAATTCGACACTGATCGTCGGCGTCGAGGCGCGCTACGTGCGGGCCTATGAGGGGCTCGGCCTCGACCGGTTCTCGGGGGACGCGGTTTATGTCGGCCCGACCTTCTCGACGCATCTCACTGAGAAAATCGGCCTGTCTGGCACCTGGAGCACGCAGATCGCCGGCAAGGCCTGCAACGATCCGCGCCATCTCGATCTCGACGATTTCGAGCGGCACCAGGCGATGCTGCGGTTCAACTATCTGTTCTGAGCCAGCACGTACTGCGCGTCACAAAGAAAACGCCGCCATCGGGAGCCCGGTGGCGGCGTTGCCCGTTCGGAAAGGTCACGATCCTACTCGGCAGGGTCGGGACGCGACATCCAGGTGACCAGCGGCATCGCCGGCAGCACCCAGCCGAGGCCGGCGACCACGTAGTACACCGCCTGCAGCCATTTCGATTCAGCGATCACCGGCGCCTGCGCGAAGGCCATCGCGGTCAGCGACCAGACGATCGCCAACAGCAGCAGGCCGACGGTTCCAATCAATTTGCGGGTTCGAATATTCATGCCTCGCTCACACGCCGTTGATGCGTTCTCGCAACGCCTTGCGCGTAAGAACGGCCGGACTATAGAGTGCGGGAAAATCCGTTCAAGGGATGCTTTATGACCATCGCCGCGGTGCCGCCATCGTCCCGAGTTCGCGCCGTGCGGATCTGGCTGACGCTGGTGGCGGCCCTGATCGCCGCGATGGTGCTGGTCGGCGGCGCGACGCGACTGACCGAATCCGGGCTGTCGATCGTCGAATGGAAACCGGTCACCGGCACGCTGCCGCCGCTCGGCGAGGCGCAATGGCAGGCCGCTTTCGACGGCTACAAACAGATCCCGCAATATCGCGAACTGAACGCCGGGATGACGCTGGATCAGTTCAAGACCATTTTCTGGTGGGAATGGAGCCACCGGCTGCTCGGCCGGGTCATCGGCATCGCCTATCTGCTGCCGTTCCTCTGGTTCCTGTGGCGGGGCGCGATTGGGGCTGAGTGGAAGCTGGCGCTGTGGATCATCTTCGCGCTCGGCGCGCTGCAGGGCGCGGTCGGCTGGTGGATGGTGGCGTCCGGCCTGGCGCAGCGGACCGAGGTGTCGCAGGTGCGGCTCGCCACGCATCTGTCGCTGGCGCTGATCATCTACGCCGCGATCGTCTGGACGCTGCGCCGGCTGTCGGACCGGGTGCGCCAGACCGCGCCGGTGAGGCTGAAAGCGACCGCGCTGGTGCTGCTCGGGCTGACCTTCGTGCAGCTCTACGCGGGCGCGCTGGTCGCCGGCCTGCGTGCCGGGCGGGTCTACAACACCTGGCCGACGATCGACGGCGCCCTGATCCCGGATTCGGCGCGGCTGTGGTTCGAGAGCCCGTGGTGGAAGAATCTGTTCGACAATCATCTCACCGTGCAGTTCGATCACCGCATGCTTGCCTATGCGCTGTGGGCGCTGGCGGCGCTGCACATGATCGACGCGCTACGGACGCGGGCAGGGGCCGCGGCACGCGGCGCGGTGTTGCTGTTCCTGGCACTGACGGCCCAGGCCGCGCTCGGCATACTCACTGTGCTGCACGCCGCGCCGATCGACCTCGCCCTGGCGCATCAGGCAATGGCACTGGTGGTGCTGACGTTGGCCGTGCTGCAGGCTGAACGTTTGACGGCAACGAGCGACCCTCAAACCGCGCTGGATCGCGGTGCTGCCGAGCGGCTTCCATCCAAGCCAGTCCTATCGGCATAGGCGCGGCGGCCGACTACAACTTGGCGGTCCTGCTCGTTCGTGCAGGCTTTCGCGCGCTGGTCCGGCGCGACGATTCGAATTCAGCAGTAATCCGGCTGCGCGCGGTTTTGGTGACGACGCCCAGCAGCAGCAGGCGCGTTGCCAGATGCATCTCCTGGGCGAAGCGTTTCCTGCTCCAGTTCACGGCGAGCCAGGCCTCCGTGGTCGAGGCCATCGCGCGCAGCAGCACCTCGGTGAAGGCTTCATCGTCGATGACGCGCTCGATCTCGCCGGCATCCACCGCAGTGCGCACCATCGCGCACCACAATTGCTGCCCTTCGGCGAGCATCATCCCGCGGAGCTCGGCGGCGTGCTCACCCTGCATCGCGGCGTAGAGACCGCGATAGAACGCCGGCTCTGCGCAATAGTGCTTCACCACGAGATCAATCGCCGCCTCGAGCTCGGCGAGCGGCGATCCGGGAAGGCGGGTGGCGAGGCGGGTTTCGAACGCGGCGAACTCGTCCCGAACAACCAGCCGCAACAAGTCGGCCTTTGTCCCGACCAGATTGTAGGGCGTCGCCGGGCTCACGCCGGCGCGCTTGGCGAGCTGGATCATTGAAAACCCGGCACCGCCGGATTCGCGGATCAGGGCGTGCGCGGCTGTGACCAGCCCGCGCCGCCGCGATTCCAGAGTGGTCGTCGATAGCGTCATCTCATGCCGAGTCTGCTGGGATGTTCTCGTAATAGGGAATCAACACGTCGTTGCTACCTTCCTGAACCTGACCGAGCATTGCCACTGTCACGGGATGGACCACGTCGGCATCCGTCATCACCTCGATAAACGCCGGGCCGCCACTGGCGAAGGCGCGCTCCAGCGCCGGCGTGAGGTCGGCAAACCGGGTCACACGCTCGGCATGACAACCGAAGGCCTGAGCGATGTTGGCAAAGTGTGTTCCACCCAGTTTCGAGATCACATGATAGTTGCTGCCGAACATGATTTGCTGGCCGTGGATCGACATTCCCCAGACTTCATTGTTGAGAACCACGGTGACGATCGGCAAGCGGTGCCGGACCATGGTGTCGAGTTCCTGCAGGTGGAAGCCAAACGCGCCATCGCCGGTCAGGTGGATCACCCGGCGGTCCGGAGCTGCGAGCTGGGCGCCGATCGCGAACCCGGGTCCGATCCCCAGGCAGCCGAGATAGCCGTGACTGATAACCGCCCCCGGGCGATCGACCACCGCTGCTGCAGCGCCCCATGATGCGGATTCGCCGCCATCGAACACATAGGTCGCCCCCGGCCCAGCGGCTTCGGCGACTGCACGAGCCGCGTGGTACGGATGGATGCCTTGCGCGGTCTCATGATCGGGGAACATCGTGGCAAACAGCCCGGTTGCCGAGACGGCCTGCGCCCGCCACCCTTCCAACTCGTTGAACTGGACATCTTTCAGAGCTGCGTCGAGCGCGCGCGTCGCCTCGGTGCAGTCCGCCATGATGGCCAGATCGACGTCGCGGATCCGGCCCATCTCGGCCGCATCGCCGTGGATCTGCACGAGGGTTGCGCCGTGCGGCACCAGAACGCCTGAACGTCCGCCGAGCAACAGGCCGAGCTTGCCACCCAGCAGGATGACCAGATCCGGCCGATCGATCCCCAGCATCGGCAACAGGGCGAGGTTGCCGGCGGCACCGCCATTGCAGGAGTGGCCCGGCGGGAGGATGCCGGACGCCAGCGACTTGGTGAACACCGGCAACGGGACTCTCGTACACAGCGCCCGCAGCGCCTCCGCGGTTTCGCGATTAGCTGCGCCATTGCCGGCGATCAGCACGGGACGCTTGGCCGCCTTCAGCAGCTCGACTAATCGCGCAACCTCAGCCGGGGCAGGCGCGGGGCGAGGATTGACGCCGACACCGGCCGGCGGAGTGGCGCGCACAGCGGAGACGCTCATATGCAGCACGTCGATCGGCACTTCGAGCAGCACGGCGCCCCGCGGCAACGTCATCGCCTTGCGGATCGCCATCGCGGTGAGATCGGCGATCCGCTCCGTGCTGGGGATCGAGAACGCCCATTTCACCGCCGGCCGCGCAATCGCGACCTGATCGATGCCGCCTTGCAGCGGATTGGTTTCGATCTCGCGCAGCGGCGGCGCTCCGACGATGAACAGCACCGGTGAACCATCGAGCTGCGCGTTGGTCATCGCCGAGAGTGCGTTGGTGAATCCGGGCCCGGCCGTGACGATGCAGACTCCGAGCTTGCAGGTGGCACGCGCATAAGCGTCGGCAGCGTGGCCCGCCGAGGATTCGTGACGGAAATCGATCAGGGCGATGTCTTCCTCGATGCACCCCTTGAGCAGCGCTTCGAGATGTCCGCCGTGCAGCGCAAACGCTTGGCTGACACCAGCGGCTTTCAGCGTCTTCGCCAGCAACTGTCCGCCGACCAGGCGATCGTGTTCTGCCATCTCATTCCTCCCTGTTGCGGCGTTTGCCGCGGTGTTATTATAGTGCGCTATAATTATAAACATCGACCCGGGAGGACAAGAGGATGGATGAGCGCACGCGCTTTGGTGGAAAAGTCGCGGTGATCACAGGCGGAGCATCCGGCATTGGGGCTGCGACCGGACGGCTGCTTCACGCGGAAGGCGCTAGCTTGGTGATCGGCGATCTCGACGGTGCGGCGGGCAATGCCCTGGTGGCTGAACTCGGGGCCGAACGCGCAAGGTTCATCATCACCGACGTGTCCGACTTCGGATCGGTGCAAGCGCTGATCGACGGTGCGGTAGCGGCCTTCGGGCGGCTCGATGTGCTGATCAACAACGCCGGGATCGGCAGCCTGTCATCGATTGCTGCACTGCCGGTCGAAGACTGGAAGAAGGTCCTCGCGATCAATCTCGACGGCGTGTTCTTCGGCTGTAAAGCCGCGCTGCCGGTGATGGTCGCGCAGCGGGCAGGGGCGATCGTCAACACCGCCTCGGCCTCGGGCTTGGCCGGTGATTTCGGCTTCGCGGCGTACAACGCTGCAAAGGCCGGCGTCATCAACTTCACCCGCACTGCAGCAATCGATCATGCGCGCGATGGAGTGCGGGTCAATGCGGTGTGCCCCGGTCCTGTCGACACCCCGATCCTCGCCGGAATTCAGGGGATCCCGGGGCTGCGGGCCGACTGGGAGGATCGGGTGCCGATCGGCCGGTTCGCCAGTCCGGCGGAGATTGCGCAAGTCATCGCGTTCCTCGCTTCCGATGCCGCGTCCTATGTCACCGGCGTTTCCGTGCCGGTCGATGGCGGACTGACCGCGCACACCGGGCAACCCAATCTGCCCAAGGTGATGGGAGCCGTTCAATGAAGGCCGTAGTCAGGCGTGATGGCCAACTGGTCGACACGGACATCGCCGAAGTCACACCGGGCGAGGGCCAGGTGCTGGTGAAGACGCTGGTCTGCGGAATTTGCGGATCGGACCTTCACGCGCTTCATCATCTCGATCACATGATTGCACTCACGCGCCGCGCCGGCGGACGCCCCAGCCTCGACCCGTCCCAGGACGTCGTGTTCGGCCATGAGTTCTGCGCCGAAGTGATCGACCACGGTCCTGGCTGCAACAAGACGCTGCCTCCGGGCACCAAGGTGGTTTCCGTGCCGGCCGCATTCGGCCCGGCCGGTAACGAACTCGTCGGCTACTCGAACCGCTTTCCCGGCGGCTTTGCCGAACGAATGGTGCTGCAGGAGGCGCTGCTGCTCGAGGTGCCGAATGGGCTTGATGACGCGCGCGCTGCGCTCACCGAGCCAATGGCGGTTGGGGCGCATGCTGTTGCCAGTGCGCCGCTGACACCGCGCAGCGTGGCCTTGGTGATCGGCTGCGGACCGGTCGGTCTGTCGGTGATCGCGGCGCTAAAGGCGCGGGGGATCGGTCCGGTCATCGCCAGCGATTTCTCACCGCACCGCCGCGCCGCTGCGGTGGCACTCGGCGCCGACGTGGTGATCGATCCCGGCGAGCATTCGCCGCACGATCGCTGGGAGGCTCTCGACGTTCCCGCCACTTTGGCGAGCTTCAGCGCCGCGACCCTGCAGGGGCGCTCAATTCGCGATGCGGTCGTGTTCGAGTGCGTCGGCGTGCCGGGCATGCTGCAGCAACTGATCGAGAAATCGCCGCCGACGGCGACCATCATTGTGGTCGGCGTCTGCATGGAAAGCGATACGATCGAGCCATCGCTGGCGATCAACAAACAGCTTTCGTTGCGGTTTGTGTTCGGCTACAGCCCCGCCGAATTCGCCGCCACGCTGCACGCGATCGCCGAAGGACAGTGCGACGTCTCCCCGCTGATCTCCGGGACGGTCGGGCGCGGCGGCGTGGCTGCCGCCTTCTCGACGCTGTCGAAGGCCGACGCGTGCATCAAGCTTCTGGTCGATCCCGGCCGGGCTTAGTCCCTGGGGAGCCTGGGTCAGTCCGTTCTTCGAATGGATCCGCGTCACGATCCTCGGGGCCGCCAAGTCGTGGTGGCCCCGAGGACCTCGATCGCGGCAACGAGTGCCGTCATGAAGTGTCGTTATCGCCGCTTTTCGACCCAGGCGCTGATCACGGGCGACAGGAATCCCACCGGCCAGATGAATTTCGGCCAGTGCGGTTCGACGAGACAGACCAGAGCCGCAAGGGTGAAAAGGACGAACGAAAATGCCGGCGTCGCCAGTTTCAGCCAGTCGCCCCGCGGCGCGACCGCAAGTGCCCAGAGCGCGGTGTTAAACAGCGCGATTAGCCAGAGATTGAAGCCATACAACGTGGTGACGTTCGGCGAGTCGTAATTGTTGCCGTACAGGCCGCAGGTCATCGGCAGCAGGATGATCGACAGCAGAAAGAACAGATTGCCGATCACCTCGCTGCGGCCGGCGTGGCTGGAATAGGCCAACCGCTGCTGGTGGCTGTACCAGAACATGCCGGCGACGATGAAGCTGAGCAGCAGCGTCGAGACGAAGGCACCATAGACGTGCCAAATCTCGTGCCATTGCGGATCGCCGCCGGCGAACTTCTCGCGCGGCGCCTGATAGGCGAGCAGCGTCATCGCGACGCCGAACACGGTGTTGCTGAGCGCTTCCAGCCGCCGCAGTTCGAAATGACCGCTGCTCATCGCCGCCTCCTCGACGACGCTGCCTGAGTGCTTTCCCGGTTAGCCGCCGAGCGCCTGATCGAGGTCGGCGATCAGATCGTCCTTGTCCTCGATGCCGATCGACACCCGCACCATGTTGGGCGCGGCGCCGGCTGCGGTCTTCTGGGCGTCGTCGAGCTGGCTGTGGGTGGTCGAGGCCGGATGGATGATCAGGGAGCGGGTGTCGCCGACATTGGCCAGATGCGAGAACAGCTTCAGATTGGCGACGAGATCGACGCCGGCCTGATAGCCGCCCTTGAGGCTGAAGGTGAACACCGCACCGGCCCCCTTCGGCGCATATTTGCGGGCGAGGGCGGCGTATTTGCTGGAGGCGAGGCCGGAGTAATTGACCTCATCCACCGCCTTGTGGGTGGAGAGGAATTCGGCGATCGCCTTGGCGTTCTCGCAGTGCTTCTGCATGCGCAGCGGCAGCGTCTCGATGCCGGTCAGCAGCATGAAGGCGTTGAACGGCGACAGCGCCGGACCGAGATCGCGCAGGCCGAGCACGCGGCAGGCGATCGCGAATGAGAAGTTGCCGAACGTCTCCTGGATCTTCAGGCCGTGATATTCGGGACGCGGCTCGCTCAGCATCGGATACTTGCCGCCCTTCGACCAATCGAAGGTGCCGGCATCGACGATGATGCCGCCGAGCGAGTTGCCGTGGCCGCCGAGGAACTTGGTCAGCGAGTGCACCACGATGTCGGCGCCGTGCTCGATCGGGCGGATCAAATAGGGCGTCGCCAGCGTATTGTCGACGATCAGCGGCACGCCGGCGTTGCGCGCAACCTCTGCAACCGCCTCGATGTCGGTGATGCTGCCGCCCGGATTGGCGATCGACTCGATGAAGATCGCCTTGGTCTTCGGCGACACCGCGCGTTGGAAGCTGGAGAGGTCGTCAGTGTCGGCCCACACCACGTTCCAGCCGAAGCTCTTGAAGGCGTGAGTGAACTGGTTGATCGAGCCGCCATACAGCTTGCGGGCGGCGATGAATTCGTCGCCGGGCTGCATCAGCTGCTGCAGCGCGACGAGCTGCGCGGCGTGGCCTGACGCCGTGGCGAGCGCGGCGGTGCCGCCTTCGAGCGCGGCGACGCGCTCCTCGAGAACCGCCGTCGTCGGGTTGGTGATGCGGGTGTAAATGTTGCCGAACGCCTGCAGGCCGAACAGCGACGCGGCATGGTCGGCGTCGTTGAAGACGAACGATGTGGTCTGATAGATCGGCGTTGCGCGCGCACCGGTGGTGGGATCGGGCTGGGCGCCGGCATGGACCGCGAGCGTCGCGAATCCCGGGTTGCGTTCGGTCATGGTCGATCCCTCCGTACTCTGGCTGATGGTTGAGCTATCTGATCGGAACCCCGGAGCAGGTCAAGCGCGGGGCGGCAGCCGCGCTGCAGTGTTCAGCCCGGCTCGTTGCGGTTCTTGACGGCGCGGTCGGACGCAGCGGTATTGCCGCCGGAGACGCTCTGGCGGTCGAGCGACAGTCGCATCCCCTTGACCGGTATCGGCGCCCGTTTGGCGCTGAGGGTACGCGAATTCACCCCCATCCAGGAAATCTCCGACGACAACCGGCCGTATTCAATCTTCGGGCAGCGATCCATCACCACCTTGAGGCCGGCGGCCTCGGCTTTCGCGGCGGCTTCGTCGTTGCGCACCCCGATCTGCATCCAGATCACTTTCGGCAGCGGCGACAGCGACAGCACCTCGTCGACCACCGGCATCACATGCGCGGACCCGCGGAATACGTCAACCATGTCGATCGGCCGGTCGATGTCCTTGAGCGAGGCGACGAACGGTTTGCCGAGCAGGCTGTTGCCGACCTGGCCGGGATTGATCGGAATGACGTCGTAGCCGCGCTCGGTGAGATATTTGAACACGAAGTAGCTCGGCCGCACGTTGAGCGGCGATGCCCCGACCATCGCAATCGTCTTCACACCATTCAGGATCGCGCGGATGTAGTCGTCGGCGTAGCTGTCGTGGTTCATGGGCTCAACATGTCCGAGGTCCTCATGGTGAGGAGGGGCCGACAGGCGCCGTCTCGAACCATGAACGTGTGGGTTTCATCCTTCGAGACGCGGCCTGCGGCCGCTCCTCAGGATGAGGAGGAAGTGGAGGTGGCTTACTTATCCTTCCATTCCGGCTGGCGCTTTTCCAGGAAGGCGCAAATGCCTTCTTCGGCATCGGCGGCCATCATGTTCTCGGCCATCACCTGCGAAGCGTAGTGATAGGCGTCGGCGAGGTTGAGCTCGGCCTGACGGTAGAAGGCTTCTTTGCCGACCTTGATGGTGTGCGACGACTTGCCGGCGATCTGCTCGGCCAGCGCCACCGCGGCGGCGCGCTCGGTGCCGTGCGGTACCACGCGATTGATCAGGCCGATTTGGCGGGCTTCGTCGGCGCCGACCGGCTCGCCGGTCAGCAGCATGTGCATCGCGTGTTTGCGCGGCACGTTGCGCGACAGCGCCACCATCGGGGTCGAGCAGAACAGTCCGATGTCGACGCCGGGAGTCGCGAAGGTTGCCTGCTCGGACGCAATGGCGAGATCGCAGCTTGCGACGAGCTGACAGCCGGCCGCGGTAGCGACGCCTTGCACCGCTGCGATCACCGGCTTGGGCAGTTTGACGATCGCCTGCATCATCGCGCTGCAGGAGGTCATGATCCTGGAGAAGCTGGCGCGGCCGCGGTCGGCGTCGTTGCGATGCGCGGTCAGCTCCTTGAGGTCGTGGCCGGCGCAGAACGCGGGTCCATTTGCGGCGATCACCACGACCCGCACGCCGTCGTCGCGCCCGATCAGATCCAGCGCCGCATGAAGATCGTCGATCATTTCCAGCGACAGGCTGTTGCGCGCGGCGGGCCGATTCAGCGTCAGCACCGCAACACCGCCGTCGACGGTTTCGCGCAGCAGAATCGGCGAGGGCTGGGTCGCAGCGAAAGCAGGCAACACGGTCATGGCGGCGTCCGGGAACAAAATGAAGCGCTGGGAACGAGCGTCACCTTATTGTAACAAGCCGGGCGAAGCGAGAGCAGGGGCGGGAACGACATGACACATGCGAGGATGAGCGTCGGCGAACTCGAAGAATTTCTCCAACGCGAGTTCCCGCAGGCGTTCAGCCACGGTGACATCTCGATCGAGACCGCCGATGGTCGCACATCTCTGTTACGGCAGCGCTACAGCGACCGGATGCTGCGCCCGGGCGGCACCGTGTCGGGGCCGACCCTGATGGCGCTGGCCGATTTCGCCATGTACGTCGTGCTGCTGTCGGCGATCGGCCCGGTCGCACTCGCGGTCACCACCAACCTCAACATCAACTTCCTGCGGAAGGGCCAGCCGGGCCAGGATGTCGTCGCGGTCGCCAAACTCCTCAAGCTCGGCCGGCGGCTGGCGGTGGGGGAGGTGACGCTGCTGTCGGGCACCTCGCCGGACCCGATCGCCCATGTGACGTCGACCTATTCCATTCCAACCGCTTGATGTTTTCGAAGGTATTATTGCACCATATTTATAAGCCACTGTAACTGCGAAGGAAAATCCAGCACGGAGGGATTGACGCGAAAGCGGTGCTTCTCTACAAGCGCCCGCAGTCCGGTGCTTCGTGCACCGAATTCCCCCTGTCATGGATCATTCTCATGAAGACGTTTTCGGCCAAGCCCGCCGAAGTCACGAAGAAGTGGGTCATTATTGACGCCACCGGTCTCGTGGTCGGCCGGCTCGCCACGCTGGTCGCGATGCGCCTGCGCGGCAAGCATCTCCCGACCTACACCCCGCACGTCGACTGCGGCGACAATGTCATCATCATCAACGCCTCGAAGGTGGTGCTGACCGGTCGCAAGCGCGACAACAAGGTCTATTATCATCACACCGGCTTCATCGGCGGCATCAAGGAGCGCTCTGCGAAGGCGATCCTCGAAGGTCGTTTCCCGGAGCGCGTGGTCGAGAAGGCGATCGAGCGCATGATCCCGCGCGGTCCGCTCGGCCGTGTCCAGATGGGCAACCTGCGCGTCTATCCCGGCGCCGAACACCCGCACGAAGCTCAGCAGCCCGAGAAGCTCGATATCGGCGCGATGAATCGCAAGAACATGAGGGCCGCATAAGATGTCCGAGACCATGCAGTCTCTCGATCAGCTCGCCGCGCTGAAGACCACCGTCACTGGCGCGGACGCCCCGACCTACACCAAGAAGGTCGACAAGTTCGGTCGCGCCTACGCGACCGGCAAGCGCAAGGATGCGGTCGCCCGCGTCTGGATCAAGCCGGGCGCCGGCAAGATTATGGTCAACGCCCGCGAGGTCGAGGTCTATTTCGCCCGTCCGGTGCTGCGCATGATGATCCAGCAGCCGCTGGTCGCCGCGGCCCGTGCCGGCCAGTACGACGTGATCTGCACCGTTGCCGGCGGCGGTCTGTCCGGCCAGGCCGGTGCGGTTCGCCACGGCATCTCCAAGGCGCTCACCAATTTCGAGCCGGAGCTGCGCAGCGTGCTGAAGAAGGGCGGCTTCCTGACCCGCGACAGCCGCGTCGTCGAGCGTAAGAAGTACGGCAAGGCCAAGGCCCGCCGCTCGTTCCAGTTCTCGAAGCGCTGATCTTTCCCGGTCTCACCGGTCGATCAAAAGGGCGTCCTGCGGGGCGCCCTTTTTTGTTGCGGGCGAAGAGCCGGCGAGGGGCTGCACACATCATTGATCCGAAGCGACCGGCGAGCCGCGCTTTGCAAGCAAATTGTCGGAAATTTCCGGCGAGTTATCGGATAAATCGGAGCTTTTGCACAAACGCGATTTCAATCCAGCCTGGGTCAAATCGGCAGCATGAGGGGATCAGTGCCGCACCCGCGGTGTTGAAATGCCGTCACCGGAAAAGTCACCCACCGAGTACCCCACTATGTCACTCGACATTTCGACACTGTTCCTCGTCGCAACCCTGATTTGCGCGTTGCTCGGTGTCATGCTGCACTACTTCGGCCGCCAGGAAAAAATCCCGGCATTGAATTGGTGGGGCAATGCATATCTGCTCGGTGCCCTCACCGTGGCGCTCTGGACGGTTCTCCGCCCGGTCTTCGGTGAGACCGTTACTTTGGCGATGGCCGGCGGTGGCTTTATCGCCTGCGGGATGGTGTGGAACGCCGCGCGGGTCTTTCATGGCTTGAAGCCGAGCTGGCCTGGGCTGCTGCTCGGCGCGCTGGTCTGGTTCGCCGCCGTTGCCAGCCTGCCAGCCGAGCAGGAAGCACTGCGGATGACGATCGGGGCAGCGATCGTTGCTGTCTACGCCGGATTGACTGCGAACCAGCTCTCTGCCGAGCGGCGCAAATCGATGCAGCGGCGCTGGCCGACCATCGTGGTGCCGCTGCTGCACGGCACGGTTCTGATGCTTCCGATCGTGCTCGCCGATTTGTGGCCGTCGTCGCACTCCGGATTCGTCGGCAATGCCTGGGTGACGTTGTTCGCGGTCGAACTGGTGCTGTACGCGATCGGCACCGTGTTCGTGATCTTCATGCTGGTCACTGAACGCACCGTCACCATGCACAAGACCGCCGCTTCGATCGACCCGCTCACCGGAATGCTCAACCGGCGCGGCTTCTCCGAAGCCTGCGCGCGGATGATCGACCGCGAGGCCAATGCAGGGCGCCCGGTTTCCGCGATGATCTTCGATATCGACCACTTCAAATCGATCAACGACCGGTTTGGTCACCCGGCCGGCGACGAAGTGCTGAAGCTGTTTGCCGCCATCGTCGCCAGCTCGCTGCGGATCTCGGACCTGTCGGGGCGGATCGGCGGCGAGGAGTTCGCAGCGTTGTTACCCTGCTCGATCGACGAGGCGGTGACTGCAGCCGATCGGGTGCGCGAGGCTTTCCAAAATTGCGGTATCGAGGTTGACGACGCCCCGGTGGCGACCACCGTGTCGATCGGCGTCGCCGGCGGACCGGCTGGCGTCGAGCTCGACGTGCTGCTCGCCGCAGCCGACACCGCGCTGTATCAGGCTAAACGTGGCGGCCGGAATCGCGTCGTCGCAACGGCTGAGCAGCCGGTGTCGCTGGAAGAGAGCCGGCGCAAAGCGGCGCAAACGCGCGAACATCAAGTAGTGGCACGCGGCGGTTCGGTCGGGCAGGCGGTCGCCTGAATCTGACCTTCGTTCGATCCGCTTCAATTGCGACGCGCTGTGCGATAAAGACGCCCGTCCCATCACCGACGAGGCGCAGACGCATGATTACGGAAATCGCACAGATCGACGTCAAACCCGGCAGCGAGGCGGAGTTCGAAGCCGCAGTCGCCAAGGCGCGCGAGGCATTCGGCCGCTCCAAGGGGTTTTGCGGCTTCGAGCTGCATCGGTCGATCGAGAAGCCGCAGCGTTACCGGCTGATGGTGAAGTGGCAGACGCTGGAAAACCACACTGTCGATTTCCGCGGCTCGGAGAACTTCACCGAATGGCGCGGTCTCGTCGGCGGGTTCTTCGCAGCGCCGCCGGATGTCGAGCACACCGAGACGGTGCTTACGTCTCAGGTGTAACGGCGAGCGCCATCGGGGCGGTGGCGGCCGGTGCGGCGGACTCGTCCGGCTCTTCGCCGCGCAGATGGTCGATCACCACCCGGCCGATCGCCATCAGTGGCAGCGCCAGCGCAAGCCCCCAAAGACCGAACACGATGCCGAGCAGGATCTGGGTGGCAAACAGCGTCGCCGGCGGGATATCGATCGCCTGGCGCTGGATCAGCGGTGTCAGGATGTAGCTCTCGAGCGCATGGACGCCGAGGAACAGCACGAAGGCGCTGACCACTGCGATCCATCCGGAGCCGATCGCGGCGAGCACGATGACCAGCCCGCCGAGAATTGCGCCGACGGTCGGAATGAACGCGAGCAGGCCGGCCTGGATGCCAAGGATGAACGCGCCGGGAATCCCGATCAGCGACAGGCCGATTGCCGTGACCGCGAACACCGCGATCATGGTGATGAGCTGAGCCAGCAGCCAACGCTTGAGCATCTCGCCGGTGTCGCTGACGATGACCTCCGCTTGGCTCCGGTGGCGCCGAGGCACCATCCGCACCAATCCGTTGCGGTACACCTCCGGCTGCGCCGCGAAGGCGAGGCCGAGAAACAGCACGATGAAGAAGTTGCCGACGGCTCCGATGGTGCCGAGGATCAGCTTCAGCGTCTGGCTGACGATGGCGCCGCCGCCGGAGGCGATTTCGCCTGCGCTCGGCAGGTTACGCGGCTGCGCCGGAGCCGTCTCCGAATGGGCGCCGCCGCCGTTGCCGCCACCCAGCTCAAGGAAGCTGGTGTCGACGCCGTTCCGCTCGAGCAGAGCCTTCACATTGACGATCTGCGTCTTGATCGTGCCGGACAGCGCCTTGGCCTGCTGGCTGATCGTGTTGCCGCCGAGCACGGCGATGCCGAAGAACAGGCCGCTCAGGACCACACAGACCAGCGCCAGCCGAAGCCCGTGCGGACCGCCGACCAGTTTGCCGGTCAGTTCGGTGAGGGCGTTGAGAAAAACGCCGAACAGCACCCCGGCGAAGATCAGGAACAGCGTGCCGGCGAATTGCCAGGCGCCGTACAGCAGTGCCGCGAACGACACGGTGGCGATGCCGCCGAGGGCGATCGCCCAGGTAAGGTCGGTACGGGACGGAACGCGATCGGAAAGAGGGGCGGTCACATGCGGTCCTTTCGGCTGTCGACACTCAGTGTTCGCGAATCGCCATGTCAGAGCAAGCTCCTGATTCCCTTATCAGACCTTGGTAACCATACTTCCGCCAAAACCTGTTCGTCCCATTTTCGCCTTGTTCGCTCTGCGATATGGTCATGCTTCGATGCGGAAGTGGGTGTGCGTCGAGGTCGCGACCGGGGAAGGTCCATCTTGGGCCGATGTCGCGAGAATGGTATTTGGGGACTTATGGGGATTCGCGAGCGAGATTCGTTGGGCCGCGCCGCGCGGGTGGCTTTCGCCGCTGGCGCCTGCCTCGCCCTCGCCAACTGCGCGCAAAACGGCGCCTTCAGCCGGGTCGACCCGAAGTACGGCGTGTCGTCGAGCCCCCGCGTGGTCGCGTTCGGCGAGCCTGTGCCGAAAGGCGGCGGGACCTATCGGGTCGGCAAGCCCTATGTGGTGGCCGGCCGCACTTATGTTCCGGAAGAGAATCCGCATTACCGCGCCGAAGGACTGGCGTCCTGGTACGGCACTGATTTCCATGGCCGGCTCACTGCCAATGGCGAAGTGTTCGACATGGCGTCGCTGTCTGCGGCACACCCGACGCTGCCGATCCCGAGCTATGCCCGGGTCACCAATCTGGCCAACGGACGTTCGCTGATCGTGCGCATCAACGACCGTGGCCCGTATCACGGCAACCGGCTCATCGACGTGTCGAATAAAGCCGCCGAACTCCTTGAATTCAAACACAGGGGCACCGCGCGGGTGCGGGTCGAGTATGTCGGCCGGGCACCGCTCGAAGGCTCCGACGACCGCCAGTTGATGGCGACGCTGCGTCAGGGCGAGCCGGCACCGGCGCCGACCGGCGTGCGGATCGCTTCCGCCAAACCTTTCGTTCCGGACTTCGGAGCAGGCAGCGGCGGTGGGCGGATTCGCGGCGACGTGCCGATGCCGGAAGGCCGGCCGTATTCGCTCGGAAACACTTCGGTGGACGTCGCCTCGGTCGCCGCGACTTCGGAAGTCTCAGCCTCGCGCAGCACACGATCGAACCGCCAAACGCTTGCGCCCAATCCGCGCGCGGTCTCCTACGACGCCGATGCCCGAGAGGCGAGGGCGGAGTACCGGCCGGTCAGCACCGCACCGTCCCGCGGCAATGACGAGATCGGCAATCTGCTGTCGGCCCGCGGGCTCTACTAACCCGCGAACCCGGGCGGGCTGCGGCTCTCTCAATAGTTCTCCTTCAGAAACGCGGTCAGCGCCGCATTCACGTCGGCGGGCTTCTCCTGCTGGATCCAGTGGCCGGCGCCGTCTATGATCAGCTTGTGCTTCAGATTGGGCAGCACCCGCTCGATCGCGGCGAGATGCTTGCCGCTCATTTTGTCGGAGATCACCGGATCGTTGCTGCCGGCGATGAACGCTGACGGCTGCCGGATCTGCGCGCCCTGCCAGGGGGCGGTCAGCTCCCAGTTTCGGTCAATGTTGCGGTACCAGTTGAGGCCTCCGCGGAAGCCGCTTTCTTTGTAGCGCTCGACGAAGAAGGCAAGTTCGGCCTCGCTCAGCCATCCCGGTAGCGGAAGCGTTGCGGCCGAGCGGCCGATGAAGCCGCGACCTTCCGGAACGAACAACGACCGCGCCGGATCGGCGAACCCACCGCACAGCATGCCGCGCATCGTCGCGGCGACGTCGCGCTCGAATTCGGCCTCGGCGACGCCGGGCTTCTGGAAATACTGCCAATAGAAATTGGTGATGCCCGCGGCGCGCAGCAGCTCCAGCGGCCGGCCCTTGCCGCGCCACGGCGGCGGTACGCTGAGGCCCGCCACCGCGGCGAACAGGTCCGGCCTGAACAGCGCGGCGTGCCAGGCCACCGGTGCGCCCCAGTCATGGCCAATGATTGCGGCGCGGGTTTCACCGAGCTCGCCCACCAGTCCGACCATGTCGCCGACCAGATCGAAGATGCTGTAGGCCTCGACCGGTTGAGGAGCCGAGGACCGCCCGAAGCCGCGCATATCCGGCGCCACCACCCGATATCCGGCATCAGCCAGGGCTGCGATCTGATGCCTCCAGGAGTACGACAATTCCGGCCAGCCGTGGCACAGGATCACCAGCGGACCCTGTCCCTGTTCACGCAGGAACAACTCGATGCCATTGACGGTGATCGTGCGAGTGGAAGCCATGATGTGTCCGCCCTGTTTGATTTTTTGAGTTGATCTGGAAGCGAGCTTGCGCCCACGGTAGGATCGATCGTCCGTACCTACAATTGAAAACGGCCGTGTCGGTTGCCTTGCCGACGCGGCCGCAAATCTAGTTGGAAATCCGATCGATGGCCCTCCCGTCTTCGCTGTTTCCTCCGCGCTCGTCGCTCTGGCGCGGCCTGTTGGCGGGCCTGATCGCCGTCGCGCTCGGGACAGGCCCGGTGACGGCCGCCAATCAGAGCGTCCAGGGCGCCAAGAAGGACGACGGCGGATACGAGACCGAGGCGCCGACCGCGATCCTGATCGACGCCGAAAGCGGCAGCGTGCTGTTCGAAAAGAACGCCGACGAATTGCGTGCGCCCTCCAGCATGATGAAGCTGATGACGGTGGAGGTGGTATTCCACCTGCTCCAGACCGGCGAATTGCAGCCGACACAGGAATACCGCGTAAGCGAGAACTCCTGGCGTTACGGCGGCGCTCCGGCCGGCAACTCGACGATGTTCGCGGAGATTCACAGCAGCATCTCGGTCGACAATCTGCTGCGCGGGGCCGTGATCCAGAGCGGCAACGATTCCTGTATGGTGCTCGCCGAAGGCATCGCCGGCAGCGAGGCGTCGTTCGTCGAGCTGATGACCAAGCGCGCACGGCAGATCGGGCTGACACAGTCGACCTTCGGCAATTCCACTGGGCTGCCCAATCCCGAGAACAAGATGAGCGTGCGCGAGCTGGCCAGACTCGCCCGCCACATCATCCTGACCTATCCGGAATTCTATCCGCTGTTCGGCGAGAAGGAGTTCACCTGGAACAAGATCAGGCAGACCAACCGCAACCCGCTTTTGAATTCGCTGGCCGGCGCCGATGGCTTCAAGACCGGCTACACCAAAGAAGGCGGTTACGGCATGGTCGGCTCCGCGGTCCAGAACGGGATGCGGCTGATCGTGGTGGTGAACGGACTCGAGGATGCCGACGACCGCGCCAGCGAGGCCAAGAAGCTGCTGGAATGGGGCTTCCGCAATTTCGAGTCACGGGCGTTGTTCGCCGATGGAGCAACACTCGGCTATGCCCGGGTGTTCGGCGGCCAGACCCGCTACGTGCCTCTGACCCCGGCCAACCCGGTGCGGGTGATGGTGCGCAAGAACGGCAGTGACAAGCTGATCGCACGGATCGTGTATCAGGGGCCGGTGCCGGCGCCGGTCGAGGCTGGGCAGCGCATTGGTCTGGTGCGGGTGTGGCGCGGCCCCAATGTCGCCGTGGAGGTGCCGTTGAAGTCGGCTGAGGCCGATCCGGTCGGCTCGACCATGCGGCGCGCGGTCGACGGCGCCAGCGAGCTGATGATCGGTGTGCTGCGCGCCGGTATGGCGAAGCTCTGAACATGGTTGAAAAGAAGCCGATAAAGTCTTCGATGCGCGGGCGCTTCATCACCTTCGAGGGCGGCGAGGGCGCCGGCAAATCGACCCAGATCCGGCTGCTGGCGAAGCGGCTGGAAAAGGCGCGGCTGCGCGCGCTGGTGACCCGCGAGCCGGGCGGCTCGCCCGGCGCCGAGGCGATCCGCAGCGCGCTTCTCGCCGGCATCGGCAAGCTGATCGGCGGCGCCGACGCCGAGGCGCTGTTGTTCGCCGCTGCGCGCGACGATCACGTCCGCACCCTGATCGAGCCGGCGCTGACGCGTGGCGAATGGGTACTTTGCGACAGGTTTTACGATTCGACCCGCGCCTATCAGGGCAAGCTCGGCGCCGTCAGCCTCGGACTGCTCGACGCCCTGCAACAGGTGACGATCGGAGACATGAAGCCTGACCTCACCGTGATCCTCGATATTCCGGTCGAGATCGGGCTGGCGCGCGCCGCGGTTCGCCGAGGCAGCGACACACCGGACCGGTTCGAGTCCGAAGCGATCGATTTTCATCGCGGCCTGCGCGAGGTGTTTCGCCAGATCGCAGTGGACGAACCCGAGCGCTGCGTCCTGATCGACGCCAATGCGGAGCCGGAGGAGGTCGCCGACCGGGTCTGGCAGGCGGTGCGCTTGCGCCTCCTCGAACCAGCGCGCGCCGGGGCGAAAACGGCATGAGCGCGCGCAAGACCGCCGCTAAGGCTCAGCCGCAGGAGTCCGCCGTCCGCCATCCGCGCGAGACCATGGCGTTGTTCGGCCATCATGCCGCCGAACAGGCGTTGCTCGATGCCTATCGCGGCGGCCGGATCGCGCATGCTTGGCTGATCGGTGGCGCACTGGGCATCGGCAAGGCGACGCTGGCCTACCGCATGGCTCGGTTCGTTCTGGCGCATCGCGAGCCGCAGTCGGAGGCCGTGCAGGGCGCGGCCTCACTGGCGGTCGATCCCGACCATCCGGTGACGCGCCATATCGCCGCCGAGGCGCATGGCGGCCTGCTGACGCTGGAGCGGTCGGCGAACGAGAAGGGCGTGCTGCGCAACGTCATCACCGTCGATGAGTCGCGCGAGACGATTTCGTTCTTCGGCGCCACCGCCGCGGTCGAAGGCTGGCGGGTGTGCATCGTCGATACAGTCGACGACCTCAACGCCAACTCGGCCAACGCGTTGCTCAAGGTGATCGAGGAGCCGCCGCAACGTTCGCTGTTTCTGCTGCTGTCGAATGCGCCGGCGCGGGTGTTGCCGACGATCCAGTCGCGCTGCCGCAAGCTGATGCTGCGCCCGCTCGCGACTGCCGATGTGATGGCCGCGGCGATCGATGCGACCGGTCTCGACCCCGACGATCCCCAACTCGCCGAGGCAGCCGCCGCGTCTGAAGGCAGCGTCGCGCGGGCGCTGATGCTGATGGGCGGCGGCGCGCTCAGCCTGCAGCAGACCACGACCGCGCTGCTCGACAGCCTGCCAAACGTCGATCCGCGGGCGCTGCATGCGCTCGGCGATGCGATCGGCGGCACCGACCGGGCGACCCTGGCTGCGTTCATCGACGGCATCGACCGCTGGGTCGCCGCGCGGCTGCGCACGCCCGATCCCAACGCGGAACTGCCGCGCCTTGCACGCTTGGCGGAGGTATGGGAAAAGATCGGCCGCGCCGCACGCGACACCGAAGCCTACAATCTCGAGCGGAAACCGCTGGTATTTTCGGTGTTCGGGCTTCTCGCGGAGGCGGTGCGCTGACGCCGATCCGGCGATCGATCGCCCGGCATGGTCAGCGCCGCCGCGCTCAACCGATCCAGATTTGAAAGGCGTCCGCGCAGATGGCGCAGCGAAATTCTTTCTACATCACCACCGCGATCGCGTACCCGAACGGCGCGCCGCATATCGGCCACGCCTACGAGGCGATCGCGACCGACGCGCTGGCGCGCTTCCAGCGGCTCGACGGCAAGGACGTGTTCTTCCTGACCGGCACCGATGAGCACGGCCTGAAGATGATCCAGACCGCGCAAAAGGAGGGCCTGACGCCGCACGCGCTCGCCACCCGCAATGCCGGCCGCTTCCGCGAAATGGACGACCGCCTCGGCGTCTCTTACGACCGCTTCATCCGCACCTCCGAAGAGCAGCATCACGCATCCGTCCAAGAAATCTGGAAGCGGATGCAGGCGAACGGCGACATCTATCTCGACAGCTATTCCGGCTGGTACTCGGTTCGCGACGAAGCCTACTACGCCGAGGACGAAACCGTCGTCGGCGAAGACGGCGTCCGCCGCGGTCCGCAGGGCACTCCGGTCGAATGGGTCGAGGAGAAGAGCTACTTCTTCAAGCTCTCGGCGTATCAGGACAAGCTCCTCAAGCTCTACGAGGAGCAACCTGATTTCATCGGCCCGGATTCGCGCCGCAACGAAGTGGTCAGCTTCGTCAAAGGCGGGCTGAAGGATCTGTCGGTGTCGCGCACCACCTTCGACTGGGGCGTCAAGGTGCCGGGCGATCCGGAGCATGTGATGTACGTCTGGGTCGACGCGCTGACCAATTACATCACCGGCGTCGGCTTCCCCGACGAGGCCGACGCCAAGTGGCACTATTGGCCTGCCGACGTCCACGTCATCGGCAAGGACATCATCCGCTTCCATGCGGTGTACTGGCCGGCGTTCCTGATGTCGGCGGGCATTCCGATCCAGAAGCGCGTCTACGCCCACGGCTTCCTGTTCAACAAGGGCGAGAAGATGTCGAAGTCGGTCGGCAACATCGTCGACCCCTTCAATCTCGCCGACCAGTACGGCGTCGATCAGGTGCGCTACTTCTTCCTGCGCGAGGTGCCGTTCGGCTCGGACGGCAGCTACAATCACGAGGCGATCGTCAACCGCATCAACGCCGATCTCGCCAACGACCTCGGCAATCTGGCGCAGCGTTCGCTCACCATGGTGGCCAAGCAGTGTGAGGGCAAGGTGCCTGAGCACGGCGCGTTCAGCGAGTCCGACAGCGCCATCCTGGCGATGGCCGACGCCATGATCGGGCAGGCGCGGACCGCGATGGCGACGCAGCAGATTCATCAGGCGCTCAACGCGGTGTGGGCGGTGGTAGCGGAAGCCAATCGTTACTTCGCCGGCGAAGCACCGTGGGCGCTCGCCAAGACCGATCCGGCGCGGCAGAAGACGGTGCTGTACGTCACGGCGGAAGTGCTGCGGCAGATCGCGATCCTGGCGCAGCCGGCGATCCCGACCTCTGCGGCGAAGCTGCTCGACATCCTCGGGATCGCGGAAGGGTCGCGCGACTTCGCGGCGCTGGCGACGCGGATCGTACCGGGTACGCCGCTGCCCGCGCCTGCACCGATCTTCCCGCGCTATGTCGAGCCGGCGACTGCATGATGCCGATGCTGGTCGACAGTCACTGCCATCTCGACTTCCCCGACTTTGCCGACGACCTCGCCGGCATCGTCTCCCGCGCGGAAAGCGCCGGGGTGGGGCGCATGGTGACGATCTCGACGCGGGTGCGGAAGCTGCCGGACCTGCTGGCGATCGCCGAGCGGTTTCCCAACGTGTATTGCTCGGTCGGCACCCATCCGCACCAGGCCGATGAGGAAGACGGCATCACCACGGAAGAACTGGTGAAGCTGGCACAGCACCCGAAGGTGGTGGCGTTCGGCGAGGCCGGGCTTGATTACTTCTACGAGATGGGCTCGCGTGACGCGCAGGAGCGCGGCTTTCGCGCCCATATCGCGGCCGCGCGCGAAACCGGCCTGCCGCTGGTGATCCACACCCGCGAGGCGGATGAGGACTGCGGCAAAATCCTCGAAGACGAGATGGGGAAGGGAGCTTTTCGCGCGGTGCTGCATTGTTACACCGGCGGTCGCGATCTCGCGATGCAGGCCATCGACCTCGGACTGATGATTTCCTTCACCGGCATTCTCACCTTCAAGAAGTCGCAGACGCTGCGCGATCTCGCCGCCGAACTGCCGGCTGACCGCGTCATGGTCGAGACCGACTCGCCGTATCTGGCGCCCGGCAAATATCGCGGCAAGCGCAACGAGCCGTCTTACGTTGTCGAAACCGCCAAGGTGCTGGCCGAGGTCCGGGGCGTGCCGCTCGACGAGATCGCGCGCCAGACGACCGAGAACTTCTTCCGCCTGTTCGGCAAGGTGCCGGCGCCCGCCGCCACATGACGCCTTTGATATCCGGGGTCGCCGCATGACGCTGACGCTCACCATCCTCGGCTCGGGTTCCTCCGCCGGCGTGCCGCGCCCGGCACTCGGCTGGGGTGCCGCCGATCCGTCCAATCCGAAGAACCGGCGCCGTCGCTGCTCGCTGCTGGCCGAGCGCGTCACGCCGGACGGCATCACCCGGGTGCTGATCGACACCTCGCCCGACTTGCGCGAGCAACTGATCAGCGCCGACGTCGATCATGTGGACGCAGTGTTCCTCACGCACGAGCATGCCGACCAGACCCATGGCATCGACGACCTGCGCTCGGTCGTGATGGCGATGAAGCGACGCATTCCGGTCTATCTCAACCAATCGACCGGCGAACACGTGCTGTACCGCTTCGCCTACTGTTTCGAACAGGCGCCGGGCAGCTCGTATCCGGCGATCCTTGAGTCGCGCAGCATCGAGGCCGGCGAGAGCAAGACCATCGCCGGCGCAGGTGGCGACATGACGCTGACCGCGTTCCTGCTCCAGCACGGCGACATCCCGGCGCTCGGCTATCGCATCGCCGGCGCGGCCTACACACCCGACGTCCACGACATTCCGGACGCGAGCTTCGCCGCCCTCGAAGGCCTCGACCTCTGGATCATCGACGGCCTGCGCTACAAGCATCACGCCAGCCACTTCAACATCGAAACTGCGCTGAAGTGGATCGCCCGGTTCCAACCGAAGCGCGCCGTGATCACCAACATGCACGCAGACATCGACTATGAGACGCTACGCAAGGAACTTCCGGACGGCGTGGTGCCAGGGTTCGACGGGATGCGTCTCGACATCGCCGGCTGACGCTTCGCTCGTGCGATCAGGCTCGGCCCATCATTCTGCGCTAACCGAACAGCGCGCCCAGAGAGGCACCTTTGATACGCGGTCTGGTTCCGCCCAGTATCGTGAATTAGACGTCCGAATTCGCGAGACATTCCGATGATTTCGCGCAGATGCGGATGTCAGATGCGCCCGACGCAGACCGGGCCGGACGTTGGTCGTTCTCTCTTTTTCAACCGGTCTTCGGCCTAAGTGGACCTTCGGACAACGGAGGACGGGGCGTGCGCGACCTGTGGTTCTACGACTGGATGTCTCGGCGGGTGCGACTGAGCTATCGCCTGAAAATCATGACCGTCGCCTTCATCGGCACGCATATGCCCCTGATTGCGGTGGCGATCTACATTGCGGCGGCCCATACGTCGGACTGGTCGGACTTCGTCTCGACCGTGCTGACGACGCTGGTCGCGACGGTCGCGGGAACCGCGTTGACGCTGTTCGTGCTCGATCAGTTGCTGCGTCCGGTTTTGCTGACTGCGCGGACGCTGGAGATCTATCGGAACGCCCGCGAGGTGAGGGCGCTGCCGCGGCACTACACCGATGAAGCCGGCTTGTTGATGGCGTGCGCGGCCGACACCATCGTACATCTCGAGCAGACTCTCGATCAGATCGAGAACCGCGACGACGGCACCGGCCTGCCAAACAGCAAACAGCTGCTGTCGATGATGGCCACGTTCATCGCCGACCGCGCGCCGTTCGCCCTGGCGATCGTGCGGTTCACGGACTATCAGCGGGTGAAAACCGCCTATGGCAAAGACGAAGCCGAGCTGGCGATGTCACTGCTGGCCCGCCGGCTGTCGTCGCGAGTCGCCGAAGGCAAGGTTCTGGCGCGCCCCGGACGCGCCGAGCTGGCAGTCCTCGGACCGACCGACGAAAACGCGATCGCGCACGCTGCGCTCGCCGGACGCATCCGCGACGTGCTGGAATCGGCCGCAGGCGAACTGGCGATCGGTTCCGTCGTCTTGGAGCCGGAACTACAAACCGGCCTTGCGTTCTATCCAGCGGACGGCGAGAGCGCCGAGGCTCTGCTCGACGCCGCGTCCGCCGCGGCGCTGCGGAGCAGCCCGGCAGCACCGCTGGTATTGCATTCGGACGCCGACCGCCGCGCGGCGCAGTCGCGCTTCGAGCTCGAACAGGATCTGCGCCGCGCGGTGACGGACGATCAGTTCACGCTGTACTACCAACCGGTCGTCGATCTCGCAGCCGAACGCATCATCGGCGCCGAGGCGCTGCTGCGCTGGCGCCATCCGGAGCGCGGCATGGTGTCGCCGACGGAGTTCATTCCGATTGCCGAAGCGACCGGCCTGATCCAGCCGATCGGGCTGTGGGTGCTGGACCAGGCTTGTCAGCAGATCCGCAACTGGTCAGACAGCTCGCTCGGCGACATCAGAGTTGCGGTCAATCTTTCGGCGCGCCAGTTCCTCGATCGAGACTTGCTGCGGCATGTGCGTGGTGCGCTCGACGGCGCGGGGGTCACGCCGGACCGGCTCGAGATCGAGCTGACCGAGACCGCGGCAATGGCCGACCACTCCCACACCCGACGCATGTTCGCCGCGCTGCGCGATCTCGGCGTCGGCATCGCGATCGACGATTTCGGCGCCGGCTACGCCAGCATGAGCTACTTGCGCAAGCTGCCGTTCAACAAGCTGAAGATCGACCGCGAATTCGTCAGCCACGTCGACGCCTCTTCGGAAAGCCAGGCGATCTGCGACGCGCTGATCGCACTGTCGCGCGGGCTCGGCCTCGACGTGCTGGCCGAAGGCGTCGAGCGCGAGGAGGAGGTGCGGCATCTCTATGCACGCGGCTGCACTGTCTTCCAGGGCTATCTCTTCGCCCACCCGGTCCCGGCCGACGAGATCGAGCACACCATCGGCGTCGCCCAGCTCAGAATGCTGCGCCGGAAGATGGCGCCACGCGAGCAAGCTCCGGCACTCCGCAAACGGGACGCAGGCTGAGCGCACAACGATGAACTCGCGGAGCTACCTGCTCGCTGCGATGAACGACTTTTACGCCGTGCTCTTCAGCTCGTCATTCCGGGGCGCGAGCCAGCTCGCGAACCCGGAATCCATATGTCGCAGCGGCGCGATATGGAAGTAATCACTCCAAGATCGCCTTCGCCGACTTCACCTGATCGCGCAGCATGAACTTCTGGATCTTGCCGGTCGAGGTCTTGGGGATCGACGAGAACACGATGCTCTTCGGGGTCTTGAAACCGGGGAGATGTTCGCGGCAATAGGCGATGATCTCGGCTTCGGTGGCGCTGGCGCCGTCCTTCAGCTCGACGAACGCGCAGGGGACTTCGCCCCATTTCGGATCAGGCTTGGCGACCACCGCGGCGAACAGGATCGCCGGGTGCTTGTACAGCACATCCTCGACCTCGACCGACGAGACGTTCTCGCCGCCCGAGATGATGATATCCTTGGAGCGGTCCTTGATGATGACATAGCCGTCGGCATCGAGCACCCCGAGATCGCCGGTGTGAAACCAGCCGCCGGCGAGCGCTTCCTTGGTGGCCTTCTCGTTCTTCAGATAACCCTTCATCACGATGTTGCCGCGGAACATGACTTCACCGATGGTCTCACCGTCGCGCGGCACTTCCTGCATCGTCTCCGGATCGAGCACGGTGACGGCTTCCTGCATCGGGTAGGGCACGCCCTGGCGCCGCTTCAGCTTGGCGCGCTCGCCGACCGGCAGATCGTCCCAGCCCGGCTGCTCAGCACAGACCGAGGCGGGGCCGTAGACTTCGGTCAGGCCATAGACGTGGGTCAGCTTGATGCCGATGGTCTCGGCGCCGGCCAGCACCGCCATCGGCGGTGCGGCGCCGGCGATCAGGCCGACGACGGGCTTGGCCGCAGCGCCCTTCGGCGCTTCCGGCGCATTGATCAGCGCGTTGTAAACGATCGGCGCGCCGCACATGTGGGTGACGCCGTGCTTCGGGATCAGCTCGAAGATCTTGGCCGGATCCACCTTGCGCAGGCAGACGTTGATGCCGGCCGCGGCCGCGAGGGTCCACGGGAAGCACCAGCCGTTGCAGTGGAACATCGGCAGCGTCCACAGATACACCGGATGCTGGCCGAGATTGCCGGCCAGGATGTTGCTGACGGCGTTGAGATACGCGCCGCGGTGATGCGTCACCACGCCCTTCGGATTGCCGGTGGTGCCGGAGGTATAACCGAGCGAGATCGCGTCCCATTCGTCCTCGGGGCGATGGCCCGCAAAGGTCGGATCGCCGGACGCGACGGCGTACTCGTATTCCAGTTCGCCGATGCGGTGACTGCCGGGATACATCTTGTCGTCGACGTCGATCACCAGCGGCTTCGGCTTGGTCATCAACGTCAGCGCCTCGGCGACGACGCCGGCGAATTCCGGATCGACCAGGATGATCTTGGCGCCGCCATGGTCGAGCTGGAACGCGATCGCCGTGGAATCGAGCCGGATATTCAGCGCATTCAGCACCGCGCCGGCCATCGGCACCGCGAAGTGAACCTCGACCATCGCCGGCACGTTGGGCAGCATCACCGCGACGGTATCACCGCGGCCGATGCCGCTCCGGATCAGCCAGGACGCGAAGCGGCGGCAGCGCGCGCGGGTCTCTTTCCAGGTGTAGTGGCGGCCTTCGTACACCACGGAGGTCAGCTCCGGGTAGACGTTGGCGGTGCGCTCCAGGAAGCTCAGCGGAGACAACGGCACGAAATTGGCCGGGGTCTTGTCCAGACCGATGCTGTAGTGACCTTGCGGGGTGCTCATGACGACCTGCCTCTCACTTCACGACGGCGCCGCTGCGTTCTCCCCGCAGCGCCTCTACAAGAATCCAATCGAGATCCACGGGATCGCCGCGACCACGATCAAGCCGATCAACAGCGCCAACAGATAGCCCCAAATCGGGCGCATGCCTTCGGCGGGATCGACGCGGCCGATCGCGCAGGCTGCATAATAGCCGACGCCGAACGGCGGCGCGAACAATCCGATGCCCATCGCCAGGATCACCACCATGGCGTAGTGCACCTCGTGGACGCCGACGGCGCGGGCGATCGGAAACAAGAGCGGCCCGAACAGCACGATCGCCGGAATGCCTTCCAGCACGCTGCCGAGGATCACGAAGGCGACGATCGACACCGCCAGGAACGTTGCCGAGCCGCCGGGCAGGCCGGTCATCGCCGCTGCCAGTGAGCGCGAGAATCCGGACTGCGTCAGGCCCCAGGCCATGCCGGTAGCGGTACCGATGATCAGCAGGATCGCCCCGGACAGCGCCGCAGTCTCGACCAGCATCGGCCGCAGCCGGCGCCAGTCGAACTTGCGGTACACCAGGATGCCGACCACCACGGCATAGACGATGCCGATGGTCGAGACCTCGGTGGCGGTAGCGACGCCTTCGACCACGGCGGCGCGGATCACGAACGGCAGCGCCAGCGCGGGCAGGGCAACGATGAAAGCCTTGCCGATCTCGCTGCCGCGGGCGCGTTTGACGTGGCTGAGGTCTTCGCCGCGATAGCGCCACCACACCAGGCCGCACAGCATGATCGCCAGCACCACGCCGGGCAGCAGGCCGCCGGTGAACAGTGCCGAGATCGAGACGCCGGTGACCGAGCCGATGGTGATCAGCACCAGGCTCGGCGGAATGGTTTCGGTCTGGGCACCGGTGGCGGAGAGCAGGGCGACCAGATCGCCCGGTTTCGCGCCGCGTTCCTTCATTTCTGGAAACAGCACCGGCGCCACCGCGGCCATGTCGGCGGCCTTGGAGCCGGAAATGCCGGACACCAGATACATCGCGCCGACCAGCACATAATGCAGGCCGCCGCGAACATGGCCGAGCAGGCTGGCGAGAAACGCGACCATCGCCCGCGCCATCCCGGTCATCTCGATCAACAGGCCGAGGAATACGAACAGCGGCACCGACAGCAGGATGAGGTGGCTCATGCCCTCGTCCATCCGCCCGACCAGGATCAGCAGCGGCGTCGTGGTGGTCAGCGCCAGATAACCGTAGATCGCCAAGCCGAAACCGAATGCGATCGGCACGCCGGCGAACACGCAACACGCGACAACGCCGACGAAGAAGATCACCAGATTGAGGTTGCCGAGCGGCTTGAACAGCGGCTGCGCGACATAGAACGCGCCGATCAGCAACAGCACCGTCAGCGCAGCGCCGAACACCAGCTTCAGATCACCGAACCGGATCAGCCGAAACAGCGCAAATAGCGCCATCAGCGCAATGCCGACCGGCAGCGCCGCGGCGCGCCAGCTATTGGCGAGCGACAGCGCCGGCGTGGTGATGTAGCTCTCTTCGTAGGCGTATTCGTAGGCCGGCGCGGCGATCAGCAGCAGAAACGCCAGCGCCGCGCAGATGCCGACCAGATCGAGCCAGGCGCGCAGGCGCGGGGAGGCCCCCGCCACCATCGCGGTCATCCGCATGTGCTCGCCGCGACGGAACGCCACCGCAGCGCCGAGCATCGCCAGCCACAGAAACAGGATCGACGCCAGTTCGTCGGACCAGATCAGCGGGCTGTGGAAGACGTAACGCGATACCACGCCGGCAAACAGCACGACGACCTCGACGACGACCAGGATCGCCGCCGGAATCTCGACCAGCAGGCCGAGCGCAGCCTCCAGCGCGCCAATCAGCGTCTTGCGCTGCGGCGCGTGGAGCCGTTCACCGGCGGTGAGCTCGGAAGCGTCGGCGCTCGCCATCGGCCAGCCGTTACGCCAGCTTGCCGACGGACTTTTCGAGCAGCGACCACGCCTGATCGCCGTATTTGCCTTTCCACTCGGCATAGAAGCCGGCGCTGCGCAGCTTATCTCGGAACGGCATCACCGCCGGCTGATTGAAGATCAGGCCCTTGGCGGTCAGCTCTTCCTTGACGGTGGCGTTGAGCTTGGCTGTGTCTTCGCGCTCCTTCACCGCAGCGGCGTTGATGTTCTTGGCGACGATCGCGCGGACGTCGGGCGGCAGCTTTTCCCAGGCACGGCGGTTGGCCAGGAACCAGAAGCCGTCCCACATGTGGTTGGTCAGCGAGCAGTATTTCTGAACTTCGTACAGCTTGGCGGTCGAGATCAGCACCAGCGGGTTTTCCTGGCCTTCGACCACCTTGGTCTGCAGCGCCGAATAGACTTCGCTGAAATTGATCGAGGCGGGGGCCGCATCGAACGCCTTGAACATCGACGTCCACAGCGGCGACACCGGCACGCGGATCTTGAAACCCTTGAAATCGTCCGGGCCGTTGATCGGCTTGGTCGAGGAGGTGGTCTGGCGGAATCCGTTGTCCCAGATCTTGTCCATCACCATCAAGCCGGCCTTCTGGATCTCGCCGCGGACATGGGCACCGAGTTCGCCATCCATGGCCTTCCAGACCGTCTCATAGTCCGGGAACGCAAAGCCGATGCCGTTGATCGAGGCCGCCGGCACCAGGGTCGACAGGATCAGACCCGACAGCGTGAAGAACTCGACGCCGCCGGCGCGAATCTGGCTCAGCATGTCGGTGTCGGAGCCGAGCTGGTTGTTCGGGAAAACGTCGATCTGGACCTTGCCGTCGGTCTCGGCCTTGATCGCCGCCGACATCTCGCGGGCGCGAACGTTGAGCGGATGGGTGTCGGGCAGGTTGTTGGCGTATTTGTATTTGAACTCGGCTTCGGCCGCGCGCGCCACCCAAGGCGCACCGATGCCGCCGATCGCGGCTGCCGCCGCCGACGCCTTCAACAAGCTCCTGCGTGAAAAACTCATCTCGCTTCCTCCTGCCCGCATGTTCTTTTTTGTGAGAACGCAACCGAAATGTCGACGCGCCCTTGGTCATCATTTCGACTGGTCCGGTCAAGCGATTTTGAGCCATCGGTGGACGGCCGGGCTATCGGCTCCGCCAGGGTGACGCCAGGCAGGCTTGGCGCGCCGGACCGAGACGGACCGGAGTTGGCGGACGCCGCAGGCTCCGGGCGCCGGAGGCCGGACGGCTTGGGCCCCAGATCGCGCAAGCCGCCAGAGGCTCGGCTGAGCCGGCCGCAACGCGGCGGCATCGCCGAGCCTCGCGCATGATTGCGCGCTCTCGGATGGTCGCAGATCGGGTGGTCGAAGAGTTGTCGCGACCGCTGCCAGCATTCGGAGACCACGGTCTGAGGCTCGCAGCTTCGACAAAGCGGAAAGCCCGAACCGTTGAGCGCTGCACAAGCAAAACCTTGCGTATGCCAGACAAGGTATTGGCAGATATGGAATATTCATATATTCCATAATATACCTTATGCGAATTTTGGATTGGCTGGACTGGGGCTGGTTCGCCAAAAGTGCTTTGTGCGTCGCTTGATCTCTCCATTGTGGCGTTCGAACTGGTCGTGCTCGGCCATGCGAGTTCAGCAAGGCCGCACCATTAGATCCAGTTCATTGACCCAAGCCGCCATTACGCTGAAGTTCGTTTCATCATGCGATTCACCTTCATTCACGCCGCCGACCTCCACATCGACAGCCCGCTGGCCGGGCTCCGGACCAAGGACGAGGATGTCGCCCAGCGGTTCGCCGCGGCCGGGCGCAAAGCCGTCCAGGCGCTGGTCGACGAGACCATCGCCAGTGACGCCGCATTCCTGATCATCGCGGGCGACATTTTCGACGGAGACTGGAAGGACGTCACCACCGGGCTGTTCTTCGTCGGTGCGCTGGGCGCGCTGAATCGCGCCGGGATTCCGGTGTTCATCGTCAAAGGCAATCACGACGCCGAAAGCCGAATGTCGCGCGAACTGCGTTACCCGGACAGCGTCACGGTGTTTCCGACCAAGGCTGCGACGGTCGAACTCGAACGCTATCGCGTGGCACTGCACGGCCGCAGTTTCGCCGACCGGGTCAATGCCGATTTCGTCGACGGCTATCCGGCGCCCCGCGCAGGCTGGCTCAACATCGGCGTGCTGCACACCTCGCTCGACGGCACCCGCGGCCATGAAGGCTACGCGCCGTGCAGCCTCGATGACCTCAAGCGGTTCGGCTACGACTATTGGGCGCTGGGCCACGTCCACGCCGCCGAGATCGTCAGCCGCGATCCGTGGGTGGTGTTTCCGGGCAATCTGCAAGGCCGCAGCGTGCGCGAAACCGGCCCCAAGGGCGCAATGCGCGTCACCGTCGAGGATGGCCGCATCGTCGACGTCACGCCGCTGGCGCTCGACGGCGCCCGCTGGGCGCATCTGACGATTGACCTGTCCGGCTGCACCGAGGAAACGCAGATTCCCGTGCTCGTCGGCGAACGGCTCACCGAGCTGCATGGACGAAGCGAAGGCCGCGCGCTGGCGGTCCGGGTGACGCTGACAGGCGTGACGCCGCTGCACGACAAGTTGCTGGTGCACCGTGAGACGCTGCAGGACGATCTGCGCGCCGGAGCGCTGCAGCTCGCCTCCGATTGCTGGATCGAGCAGCTCAAGATCAAGACCTCGATGCCGGAGCGCGCCGCGACCACTGAACCGAACGGCGACGACATCGATGTCGCCGCCCTGCTCACCCAAGGCATGCAGGACCCCGGCTTCGCTGCGGCGCTCGCCGAACTGACCGAGACCATCAAGGCCAAGCTGCCGCGCGATCTGCACGAGGAGTTCGAGGCCTCGGACGCACTTGCCAGCCTGAGCGACGACGCGAGCGCGCTGCTGAGCGGAGAGCTGTCGTGAGGATCGAGCAACTGACGCTGGAGCGCTACGGCATCTTCACCGACCGCGTGCTGTCGTTTGCGCCGCAGGCCTCGCTGCACGTCGTGCTCGGCGCGAACGAGGCCGGCAAGACCTCGGCGTTGACCGCGATCGGCGATCTGTTGTTCGGCTTCGGGGCGCGCACCGACTACGATTTCAAGCACGACAGCAAGCTGCTGCGGATCGGCGGCAGCTTCCGGCACTCTGATGGTCGCGTGATCTCAGGTCGTCGGCGTTATGGCAGGAAGAACACGCTGCTCGATGCCGACGATCGCGCCCTGCCCGATGATCACTTGGCGGCCCTGCTCGGCGACGTCTCGCGCGTCACCTTCGACCGCGAATTCGGTATGACCGCGCAGGCGCTGCGCGAAGGCGGCACCAAGCTGCTCAGCGCTGGCGGCGATCTCGCCGAGACGCTGGCGGCGAGCTCGGCCGGCATGGCCGAGCTGTCGCGGATCAAAGATCGCCTGCAGCAGCAGGCCGATGATCTGTTCACGCCGCGCAAATCGGCGAGCAAGCCGTTCTATCTCGCAGCCGACCGCCGCGACGCCGCCGACAAAGAGCTGCGCGACGCGATCGTGACCCGCGAGGCGCTGCGGCAGCTCGAAGCTGCGGTGCAGGACGCTGAAGCAGAGCTGGAACGGCTGAAGACCGACCATGCCGCCTGCGGCGGCAGGCTGGCGCGCTGGCAACGGACGTTGCGGGTGCGCTCGCAACTCGCCCGGCTCGACCGCATCGAGACCGAGCTGACTGCGCTGGCCGATCTGCCGGCCGTGGCCGAACCGATCCTCGCCGAATGGCGCACCGCGCTCGACAGCAAGACCGCGCTCGAGGCCGAAATCGCGGCGCTCGATACGGCAGCGGCGGCGGATGCCGCCGAGCTTGCGACGATCGACGTCGACGAGGCGCTGCTGGCGGAAGCCGGCGCGATCGAGGCGCTGCGCGAGCGGCTCGGCGCGGTACGCAAGGCCGCGACCGATCTGCCGCGGCGCCGCCACGATCGCGCCGTCGCCGAAGCAGCGCTCGACGACAGCGCGCGGCGTCTCGGGCTCGCTTCGCATGTCGAACTATTGGCTTCGCTGCCGACCGAACCGGCGCTCGCAGATGCCCGCGATCGCATCGAGAAGATGCGACGCGCCACTCAGGAGCTGGCTGAACTCGAAGGCAAACACGCGCGAGCGAAGCGTGAGCTCGACAGTGCCGCCGCGACCGGCGATGACCCTCATCTCGTCGATCTGGAGCCGCTGCGCCAGCGCTTCGAGGCGCTCGGCGATGTTCCGGCGCAGGAGGATCGTTTGCGCCGGGAACGGGCCGCGCTCGCGGTTGAATTCGAAGCGCTCGGCAACGCCCTCGCCGCGCTCGACCCGGCACCGGGCCCGCTCGACCGTGTGCGCGGGCTGCCCGTGCCCGAGCGTGCCATCATCACCAAATTCGCCAGCGCTTTCGACCTGAGCGAGACCGAATTGAAGCGGCTCGATGCCGAGATCGCCAAGCTGGACGAAGCGATTACAGCTTCCGAGGCGGAGCTGGCGAAGCTGTCGAGCGCCGGCGCGGTGCCGACCAAGGCCGATCTGATCGCGGCCCGGCAGACTCGGGACGACCGCCTCGGTGCGCTCTATGATGGGCTCGATGGCGATCGCGGCGAGCGCCGGCTGCGGTTCGACGACGTCGCCGAGGCGTCGCGCAACATCGACGACATCACCGACTCGCTGCTGACCGACACCCAACGCGCAGCCCTGCACGAAGACGCACTGCGGCGGCTTGCGGACACGCGCGGCGAACGCGAGCGCGTGACCGCCAAGCGCGCCGGTTTGCGGCAGGGACTTGCTGACATCGCCGAGGGCTGGACCAGAGCCTGGGCGGCATCCGGAGTACATCCGGCGGGCGCGGCCGAGATGCTGCGCTGGCGCGACCGGCTCGACGAGATCATTGCCAAACTCGCGAAGTGCGACCTGCAACGAGCGGACATCGCCGCGCAGGAGATCGCGCTCAGCGACGGCAAGATTGCGATCATCGGTTTTCTCGACAGCGTTGGCCGCAAGCCCGACGCCACCGCGCCGGCGGGCGTGCTGTATCGCGAAGCCAAGGGCCGGTACGATCAGTTGGTCGCGGCCTGGAGCGACGCCAAGGCGCGCGCCGCAACCCGCGACCGGATCGCGCGCGATCTGGCCGAGGCCGAGACCGCGCGCGCAACCTGCGAGCAGCGGCTTGCCGAGCTGCGTCAGCATTGGCCGCAAGTCATGCGCGCGATCGGGCTTGCCGACGATGCGTCGCCCGCTCAGGCCGAAGCGGCGCTGGCGGTGTGGAGTGCGGTCGGCGTGCCGCGCGCCAGTTTCGAGCGCGAAGGCCGCAGCGTCGACACGATCGCCTCGGACCTGCAGGAATTCGAGCGCGACGTCGCCGACATCGTTGGTCGCGTCGCGCCGGATCTGAGCAGCCTCGCGGCCCAGGAAGCCGTGCTGCGCGTCGCCGAGCGGCTGGTCGAAGCGCGCCGCGCCAGCGAAGCCGGCCGCCGCCTGCACGACAATGCCGGCAAACGCGCGATTACTCGCGGCGCACTGGCGGCCAAGCTCGGCGCGAGCACCGAGACGCTGCAGCGCGCCGGCGAGACCTTGGGGGCCGATATCTCAGCGGTCCCGGAACGGCTGTCGCGGCTGGTTTCGCGGCTCCAATTGCAGACTGAACAGGCCGAGCTGCGCAAGCACCTGCTTGAAATCGCCGACGGGCATGACGAGACCGCGCTTCGTCAGGAGCGTGAGGGGATCGATTTCGACCGACTGCAGGCCGACATCACCAGCGCGACCGAACAGCAGGAGCAGTTGCTCAAGGACATCTCGGACGCATCCGCGACCCAGCATCAGCGGCAGCGCGAATTGGAGGCGCTCACAAAGGGCCGCGACGCTGCGGGTGCCGCCGGCCGGCGCCGCGAGGCCGCCGCCGAGCTGCTGGCGATCTCAGAAGACTGGTTGCTGCGCTCGGCCGCAGCGCTGCTGGCCCGCCGCGTCGTCGAACTGCACCGTGGCAAGGTGCAGGATCCGATGGTCGCACGCGCCGGCGAACTGTTCGCGCTGGCGACAGCGGATGCCTTCGCCGGCTTGGGCATCGACTACAGCGACCAGGACGAGCCGACGCTGGTGGCGCGTCGCGCCTCGGGCGAGCGCGTCCCGCTTGCCGGGTTGAGCGAAGGCACGCGCGATCAGTTGTTCCTGGCGCTGCGGCTGGCGCTGCTCGAACGCCGCGCCTCCGAGCCGCTGCCGTTCATCGGCGACGATCTGCTCGCCAGCTTCGACGACAGGCGGACCCTGGCGACGCTGCGCCTGCTCGCCGAGGCCGGCCGGCAGCGCCAGATGATCCTGTTCACGCATCACCGCCATGTCGCCGAGCTCGCACAATCCCTGCCCGATCATCAGGTCGATCTCGTCGAGCTGTAGAGCTTCGGCTGCCGGCGCGGCACGCGTGAGCCAAAACGTCGCATCACTCAACAGGGCCTGCGCGATGCCGCGCGGGTTCGACGCGGCTCATTGGTCTTGCTCCGGACGCTTCCAAACCCCATAAAATGAACCATAGCCAAGAGCGTTGCCGAAAGGGCTGCGGAACGACAAACCGGATCGGAAGGACCAAGAATGCCGCAGAATGTCTATCTTCTCGCGGTCATCCTTCTTCCTTTCGCCGGCAGCCTGATTGCAGCCCTGCTGCCGGCCAATGCACGCAACGCCGAGGCTTGGCTCGCCGCCGCGGTCGCGCTCGGCTGTCTGGGGCTGCTGGTTTTCTTGTACCCCGGCGCTGGCGCCGCACCGGTCCGCTATCAGCTCGACTGGCTGCCGCAAGCCGGCCTGAGCTTCACGTTACGGGTGGACGGCTTCGCCTGGGCGTTCGCCTGCCTGATTACCGCGATCGGTGCCCTGGTCGTGCTGTACGCACGCTACTACATGTCGCCGTCCGATCCGGTGCCGCGGTTCTTCTCGTTCCTGCAGGGATTTATGGGTGCGATGCTCGGCATCGTGCTGTCAGGCAATCTGATCCAGCTGGTGTTCTTCTGGGAACTGACCAGCCTGTTCTCGTTCCTGCTGATCGGCTACTGGCATCATAACGCCGCGGCCCGCGAAGGTGCCCGCGTGGCGCTGACGGTCACCGGGACCGGCGGATTGTGCCTGTTTGCCGGTGTCATCCTGCTCGGCCATATCGTTGGGAGCTACGATCTCGACGCCGTGCTGGCGGCCGGCGCCGAGGTCCGCGGTCATGCGCTGTACGTGCCGACTCTGATCCTGATTCTGCTCGGCGCGCTGACCAAGAGCGCGCAGTTTCCGTTCCACTTCTGGCTGCCGCGGGCGATGACCGCGCCAACCCCGGTGTCCGCCTATCTGCACTCCGCCACCATGGTGAAGGCCGGCGTATTCCTGTTGGTGCGACTATGGCCGGTGCTCGGCGGAACCAATGAATGGCTTTGGATCGTCGGCACCGCCGGGCTCGCGACCTTCATCGTCGGTGCCTATCTCGCGGTGTTCCAAAACGACCTGAAGGGTCTGCTCGCCTACTCCACCATCAGCCATCTCGGTCTGATCACGCTGCTGATCGGGCTCGACCGTCCGCTGGCGCTGGTCGCGGCGATTTTCCATGTCTTCAACCACGCGACGTTCAAGGCGTCGCTGTTCATGGCGGCCGGCATCATCGACCACGAAACCGGCACGCGCGACCTCCGCCGCCTCAGCGGCTTGCGCAAGTTCATGCCGAAGACCGCCGCGCTGGCGATCGTCGCCGCCGCATCAATGGCCGGCGTGCCGCTGCTCAACGGCTTCCTCTCCAAGGAGATGTTCTTCGCCGAGACGATCGAGACCCATGACGGTTCACTGCTCGACGACGCCCTGCCCTATATCGTCACGCTCGCCAGCATGCTTACCGTGGCCTACTCGCTGCGCTTCATCCGCGAAGTGTTCTTCGGGCCGCCGCCCACAGACCTGCCACGCACGCCGCACGAGCCGCCGCGCTGGATGCGGTTTCCAGTCGAGCTGCTAGTCCTGACCTGTCTGGTGGTGGGCATCGTGCCGTCGCTGACGATCGGACCGTTTCTCCAGCTCGCGGTCCATTCGGTGCTCGGCTCAGCGACGCCGTATTACAGCCTCGCGATATGGCACGGCTTCAACTGGCCGCTGCTGATGAGCGTGATCGCGTTGGTTGGCGGCGTAGTTCTATACCTTTTATTGCGCAAACCGCTGCAGCATGGGCTGCGAAGTTCGCTCTTTGCCGGGCGGTTCAAGACCCAGCGGCTGTTCGATCTCGTGCTGGTGACGGTATCTTGGCGCTGGGCACGCAGCATCGAGCGGGTATTCGGCACCCGTCGGCTGCAGCCGCAACTCCTGCTGCTGGTCAGCGTCGCCCTGGTGGCCGCGGCATTGCCGGCGCTGCTTCATGGTCTGAGCCTTGCTCCCGTCGCGCTCGATGGGATCGATCCGGCGCTGGCGTTGGTCTGGGCCGTCGGCATTGCCTGCGCGCTCGGCGGTACTGCACTGGCCAAATTCCATCGCCTCGCTGCGCTTATCCTGATCGGCGGATCGGGCCTGACGACCTGTCTCACCTTCGTGTGGTTCTCGGCTCCGGATCTGGCCTTGACCCAGATCGGTGTCGAGATCGTCACCACGGTCCTGCTGTTGCTCGGGCTGCGCTGGTTGCCGAAGCAGCTCGAAGCCGGCGTCGTCACCGCCAACATGAGTGTCCTCAAACGCGTGCAGCGGCTTCGCGACCTTGCGGTCGCGACCGCCGCCGGCGCCGGTGTCGGCCTGCTGGCCTATGCGGTGATGACGCGTGCTGCGCCCGACAGCCTGTCGCGGTTCTTTCTCCAGCACGCTTATTCCGACGGCGGCGGCACCAACGTGGTCAACGTCATCCTGGTGGACTTCCGCGGCTTCGATACGCTCGGCGAGATTACGGTGCTCGCCGTGGTGGCGCTGACGGTCTTCGCGCTGCTTCGCCGCTTCCGCCCCGCCGCCGACAGTATCGATATCCCAGAGCAGCAGCGGCTGCAGGACGAACACGACGATGCCGCCGCCGATCGGAGCAAGGGCGACACCATCGCCGATTATCTTGAAGTGCCGGCGATGATCATGCAGCTGTTGTTTCCGTTCATCTTCATCGCAGCGATGTACCTCCTGCTGCGCGGCCACGATCAGCCGGGCGGCGGCTTCGTCGCCGGCATCGCGATGGCCGCGGCGCTGATCCTGCAATACATGGCGGGCGGCGCCCGATGGATCGAGGCGCGGCTGCGCATCCACCCGCTGCGCTGGATCGGCATCGGCCTGCTCCTGGCGCTGTTCACCGGTGCCGCAGCGCTGCCGCTGGCGCGCCCATTCCTGACCTCGGCCTTCGCCTATGCCGACATCCCGTGGATCGGCAAGGTGCCGCTCGCCAGCGCGGCGCTGTTCGACCTCGGCGTGTTCTCGCTGGTGGTCGGCGCGACCGCGCTGATGCTGCTGGCGCTGGCGCACCAATCGATCCGCGGTCATCGCCGCCCCGCACCCGGCCGCGCCTCAACGCCCGAGACCAACTGATGGAACTGATCGTCTCACTTGCCATCGCCGTGCTGACCGGCTCCGGAGTCTGGCTGTTGCTGCGGCCGCGCACCTTCCAGGTGATCATCGGCTTGGCGCTGCTGTCCTATGCGGTCAACCTGTTCATTTTCAGCACGGGCCGGCTCAAGATCGGGGCCGCCGCGATCTTGGAGAAAGGTCAGATCGGCGCTCCGCAGGCGTTCGCCGACCCGGTGCCGCAGGCGCTGGTGCTCACCGCCATCGTCATCAGCTTCGCCACCACTGCGTTGTTTCTGGTGGTGCTGCTGGCCTCGCGCGGCCTCACCGGGAACGACCACGTCGACGGCCGGGATCCCGAATGACGAGCTGGACCGACCATCTGATCATTCTGCCGATCCTGCTGCCGCTGTTCATCGGCGCAGCGATGCTGCTGATCGACGAGCGCCATCAGCAGATCAAGGCGTTCGCCAATCTTGGCTCGATCGTGCTGATGGGCATCATCGCGCTGCTGCTGATGCGCGCAGCGGATACCCCGACCGTCACCGGAGCCGCGCCGATTGCGGTGTACCGGCTCGGCGACTGGCCGGCGCCATTTGCGATCGTGCTGGTGGCGGACCGGCTGTCGGCGCTGATGCTGGCGCTCACCAGTCTCCTTGCCTTCGCCGCCACGGTGTTCGCGACAGCCGGATGGCAGCGGCTCGGCGCGCATTTCCATTCGCTCGTCCAGTTCTTGCTGATGGGGCTGAACGGCGCGTTCCTGACCGGCGACCTCTTCAACCTGTTCGTTTTCTTCGAGCTGCTGCTGGCCGCGTCCTACGGTCTCGTGCTGCACGGCTCGGGGCCGGCGCGGGTGCGCGCCGGGCTGCAGTACATCGCCGTCAACCTCACCGCCTCGGTGCTGTTTCTGATCGGCGTCAGCCTGATCTATGCGGTCACCGGCACACTCAACATCGCCGATCTCGCCATCCGAATTCCGCAAGTGGCGGCGCAGGACCGCGCACTGCTGGAAGCCGGCGCCGCAGTGCTCGGCGTTGCGTTCCTGGTCAAGGCCGGGATGTGGCCGCTGTGCTTCTGGCTGCCGACGACCTACGCCGCGGCCGCCGCGCCGGTCGCCGCGATCTTCGCGATCATGAGCAAGGTCGGCATCTACATCCTGCTGCGACTGTCGCTGCTGTTCTTCGGCGCGGACAGCGGCGCATCGGCGATGTTCGGCGCCAACTGGCTGATCGCCGCCGGCATCGCCACCATCCTGTTCGGACTGATCGGCGCGCTGGCGTCGCAGGAAATCTCGCGGCTCGCCGGCTATGCCGTCCTGGTGTCGTCCGGCACCGTGCTGGCGGTCGCAGCCGCAGCCGGCCAGCCTGCCGTGACCGCCGCGGCGCTGTTCTATCTGGTCAACTCGACGCTGGCGATCGCCGCCTTCTTCATGCTGATCGAGCTGCTCGAACGTGGCCGAGATCCCGGCGCCGACATGCTGGCGGTGACCCGCGAGGCCTATGGCGAGGACATGCCGGATGACCCGGACGCCGAGGAAGTCGGCCTGGTGATTCCGGCCTCGATGGCGATCCTCGGCTGGTGCTTCGTCGGGTGCGCCGCGGTGATCGCCGGCCTGCCTCCGGTGTCGGGCTTCATCGCCAAATTCGCAATGCTCACGGCGCTGCTCGGCGACGATGCTGCAGCCGGTATCTCGCCGCTGAGCTGGACCCTGCTGGCGCTGTTGATGCTGTCCGGCCTGACCATGCTGATCGCCATGACCCGCGCCGGCATTCGCACGCTGTGGTCGCCGACCGAGCGCGCCGACCCGCGGGTGCGGCTGGCGGAGATCGTGCCGATCGCGCTTCTGCTGCTCGGCTGCGTGGCCATGACCGTTCAGCCGCAGCCCGCGCTGAGCTACATGCAGGGCGCGGCCAATTCGCTGCACGCGCCTTCGGCCTATACCGACAGCGTGTTGGCGCCGACGCCGTCGCGCATCAAGACCGGAGGCGGCTCATGACCAGGCTGTTGCCGTTTCCGCTGATCTCGCTGTGCCTGCTGGCGATGTGGCTGTGGCTCAGCCAGAGCCTGTCGCTCGGCCCGATCCTGCTCGGCAGCCTGTTCGCCCTGATGGGCGGCTGGCTGTTGCGGTTGTTGCAGTCCGATGCCGACCGCGTGCGCAATCCGAGCGCGATCATCCAGCTCGCCGGCTTGGTGCTGATCGACGTGATCCGGTCGAATATCGCGGTCGGCAGCATCATCCTCGGCGGCCAGCGCAACAACATCACCTCCGGCTTCGTCGATATCCCGCTCGATCTGCGCAGCCGTCAGGGGCTCGCGGTGCTGGCCTGCATCATCACCTCGACGCCCGGCACGCTATGGGTGAACTTCACCCGGGAGACCGGCGTGCTGCAGCTTCACGTTCTCGATCTCGTCGATGAGAGCGAGTGGGTCGAACGCATCAAAGGGCGCTACGAACGCCGGCTGTTGGAGATCTTCGAATGAGCAGTGTGGTTCTGACTTGGTCGGTCGTGATCGCGCAGATGATGCTCGCCGTCGCCATGGCCTGCGCCGCCTATCGGATGCTGGTCGGCCCGCGCGCCCAGGATCGCGTGCTCGGACTCGATACGCTGTACGTCAACGCCATGCTGATGATGTTGACGGTCGGCATCCGCACCGGCAGCGACGTGTATTTCGAAGCGGCCTTGGTGATCGCCCTGCTCGGCTTCGTCGGTACGGTGGCACTGGCCAAATTCCTGATGCGCGGCGAGGTGATCGAATGACCCATGCGGCGGAACTTCCGGCCTGGGCGGCGTGGTGCGTGGCGCTGCTGTTGCTGCTCGGCGCCGGCATTACCCTGATCGGGTCGCTCGGAATGCTGCGGCTCGACGGGTTCTATCAGCGCGCCCACGCGCCGACCCTCGGCACTACGCTCGGCACCGCCTTCATCTGCGGCGCATCGATGCTGTGCTTCTCGCTGCTGGCGTCGCGACCGCTGCTGCACGAGGTGCTGATCCTCGGCTTTGTTACCATCACCACCCCAGTGACGCTGATGCTGCTGGTGCGCGCAGCCCTGTTCCGCGACACCGCAGAAGGGCACATCGACGACATCGTCCGGCGCGCCAAGCAGACGCCCGGGGACGAGGAGCTGCGCTGACCCGGCTTTGCCGCACCTACCGATCGACGTTCATTTCCGGCCAGTAGTACTGATCGCTGGTCGGCCGGGCGCCAAAGATCGCCTGTCCGACCCGCACCACCGTCGCCCCCTCCTCGATCGCGATCTCGAAATCACCCGACATGCCCATCGACAGATGCGTCAATCCGGGGTGAACGTCGGTGGCGTGATCGCGCAGGTCGCGGAGCAGCCGGAAGCAGTTGCGAACACGTTCTTCATCGGCACTGAAGATCGCGAGCGTCATCAGACCGCGTGGCTTGAGCCTCGGATACTCGGTCAAACGCTGAACGAACGGAACAAGATCACCAGGCGAAAGTCCGTACTTGCTCGCCTCGCCCGAGGTGTTGACCTGCACGAACACGTCGAGGTCCCGTCCCACCGCATCCAGGCGACGATTCAGTTCATCTGCGAGGCGCAGACTGTCGAGGGCATGGAATTCGTCGGCAAATCTGACGAGATACTTCACCTTGTTGGTTTGAAGGTGGCCGATGATCGACCAGCGGATCGGCAGATCCGCGAGGATAGCCCGCTTGTCGCGGGCTTCCTGAAGCTTGTTCTCGCCGAAATCGGAAATGCCGGCCGCATAGGCTTGGCGAAGCACACTGGCCGGCACAGTTTTGGTGACGGGCAAAAGACGCACGTCATCGGGGCGCCGCCCGCAGCGCTGGCAGGCTGCCGCGATGCGATCCCGAACAAGCGCCAAGTTCGTGGCAAAGGCCACGGCAGGATCGGCGCCGAAACGTGCGACCTCGTCCGGCGAGAGCTCGACACTGGCAGGCATCATGATGCGAAGCGTCCCGATCAGTAAGGCAGCGGAAAGCGCGCGACGAGCCGGCGCACACGCGCGTTGATCTCGATCCGCTCTGCGTCCAACGTCCCATCGCGGACAGCGTGCAGCGTGTCGAGCACAAGGCTGGCGATCTCGCGATATTGGTCCGCGCCGAAGCCGCGGGACGTGCCGGCGGCCGTACCGACCCGAATGCCCGACGTCACCATCGGCTTCTCCGGATCGTTCGGAATTGCGTTCTTGTTGAGCGTGATCCCCACCGACTCCAAGGCCTGCTCGGCGATATTGCCGGTCACGCCGAATGGCCGCAGGTCGACAACGGCGAGATGGCAGTCGGTGCCGCCGGAGGTGATCGTCAGTCCGCCATCCGCAAGCGCTTGGGCCAGGACACGGCAATTCTCGACGACGGCCTTCGCATAATCTTTGAATTCCGGTTGCAGCGCTTCGCCAAAGGCGACAGCCTTGCCGGCGATGACATGCATCAGCGGGCCGCCCTGAAGCCCAGGGAACGTCGCCGAGTTGATCTTCTTGGCAATGTCCGCATCATTGGTCAGAACGAACCCGCCGCGCGGCCCGCGGAGCGTCTTGTGCGTGGTCGAGGTGACGACATCGGCAAAAGGAACGGGCGACGGATAGACGCCGCCAGCGACAAGGCCCGCGAAATGCGCCATGTCGACCATCAGGATCGCCCCGACCTCGTCGGCGATCTTGCGGAAGCGGCCGAAATCCATGATCCGCGGATAGGCCGAGCCACCGGCAATCAGCAGCCGTGGCCGGTGCTGGCGCGCAAGCTCGGCGACCCGATCCATGTCGATGCGATGGGTATCGGGGTCGACCCCATAGCTGACAGCCTTGAACCAGCGGCCAGACATGTTGACCGCTGCGCCATGAGTCAGATGGCCGCCGGCCTTCAGATCCAGGCCGAGGATCGTATCACCGGGTGCGAGCAACGCGAGAAACACCGCCTGATTGGCCTGGCTTCCCGAATGCGGCTGGACGTTGGCGTGGGCGCTGCCGAACAGCTGATTGACGCGCGCGATCGCCAGATCTTCGACAGCGTCCACATGCGCGCAACCGCCGTAGTAGCGACGATGCGGATAGCCTTCGGCATATTTGTTGGTCAGCACCGATCCCTGCGCATCGAGAACCGCCCTGCTGACGAAATTCTCCGAGGCGATCAGCTCGATAGATTCGCGCTGACGGGCTTCTTCGTCGATGATCGCGGCAGCAACAGCGTGATCGGCCGCGACCAACCGGGCGGCGCTTACCCCCGGATATGTGAGAGAGGGAACGGGGAACGGCGCGACCGATGTGCCCATGGCTGATCTCCTTGACCTGGACGACTGTGCCGCGCGCAGCGAAGAGTGCTTGCGGCTTCGATACTCAGCACCTAGCACGGGTTCGGTCTGGACATCCCCTCCAATTCTGGGCTCTCGACCCAACCATTTGAACGCAGCGGGACGCGTCGCTGGCTTAGCGTTTCGTCATTGTCCGTAGCACTTTGGCGAGCTTCTTCACGGCGGCCTCGATCTCGAGCGGCGTGTAGGCAGCAAAGCCCATCAAAAAGCCAGGCGCGCCGTCCCGGGCGTGATGCAACCCCGATAACCCCAGCAGCTCGATCCCTGCGCTGCGTGCGGCATCGACCACAGCTCGCTCAGGCAGGTCACATGTCAGCATACAAGGGAGTTGCAGGCCGCCGACCGGAATACGTGGCGCGACGAAGTCGGACAGATGCTTGCCGACGAAACGGGCCAGCACGTCGAGGCGCTCGGCATAGACGCCGCGCATCGTGCGAACATGTGCGCCGAAATGTCCGCCTTCCATAAAACGCGCCAGCGTGAACTGTGCCATCGAGGCGCTGTGACCGTCCAGCAGCGTGCGGGCGACGGTCATAGGCATCACGAGCTGAGGCGGCAACACGACGTAACCGATCCGCAAGCCCGGAAACAAAGACTTGGTGAAGGTACCGATGTAGATGGTCCGGTCGTGCGGATCGAGACCTTGCACGCAGGCCGTCGGCTTGCCGGCGTAATGGAATTCACTGTCGTAGTCGTCCTCGATGATCCAAGCCTGATGCCGCGCCGCCCATTCGATCAGTGCGAGACGGCGATCCAGCGCCAGCGTCGCGCCGGTTGGAAACTGGTGGGACGGCGTGAGAAAGACGGCCTTGGCGCGGCGCGGCTGGGCCGTGATCTGTTCGACGATAAGACCCTGCCGATCGACCGGAATCGGAACGCACTCCAGACCCGCAGCATCGAACGCCTTACGCGCGCCGTAATAGGCCGGGTCCTCAATGAAGATACGATCCCCGGGATCGAACAGCACATTCGCGCACAGCGACATCGCCTGCTGCGAACTGGTGAGCACCAGAACCCGCTCCGCCGAAGCGCGTCCGCCGCGCTCGAGATTTACGTAGTCGGCGATCGCGCGGCGAAGCGGCTCGGTGCCCTGCGGATCGCAGTGAAGCAGCGTCTGAACACCCAGCTCCTTTCTGACTTGGCGTTCCAGGCGATCCCAGAGCTGAACTGGAAAGGTGCGTGTTTCGGGCACACCATGGACGAACGGCCGCGGCGATAGCTGCTCGCGAACGCCGCCGCCGCCGAACATCGCAGCGCCGCGCTTGCTGAGTTTCGGCGCCTGGTTGCGGCTCAGCGCGTCCCGCTGCGACAGCCGCCGGCCCGGTGCGAACTCCGTCATCTCCGACACGAAGCTGCCGCTGCCCACCCGCCGCTCGATGAAACCCTCCGCATGCAGCTGGCCGTAAGCCGCTTCGATCGTATCGCGCGACACCCCCAATGATTGCGCAAGCGCGCGGGATGCAGGCAGCGGCTTGCCTGCCCCCAGCGCACCTTCGACGATCAGTTGTCGGATGGCTCGCTGCACCCGAGCGTGCAGCGGCATCGCCGCGTGGGCCGGATGCGCGACCCAGGCTTTGACGGATTCGAGCTGCGAGTGCTTGAACAAATGGTCTGCCTCTATGGCGAAGAATGGCCGGGTACATCAGGCCACCTATTGGCTAGATGTCAATCCATCCAGCTCGTCTGGCTTCCAGCAGAGGATTGCGACCGCATGACCTCCCGCCCTCCGTCTTCTCCGGTCCGCCTCGGCGACCTCACCCACCCGATCGTCGCCGGCCTGATTTCCGTGATCGTCAACTACGGCGGCACCTTCATCCTGGTGTTTCAGGCCGCCAAAATCGCCGGCCTCAGTCCTGAGCTGACGGCATCGTGGGTCTGGTCGATTTCGATCGGAGTCGGACTGACCGGGCTATTCCTCAGCCTGCACTATCGCGAGCCGATCATCACGGCCTGGTCCACTCCGGCGGCCGCATTCCTGGTCACCGCTTTGGCGACGACGCCGTATGCGGAGGCGATCGGCGCCTACATGATCTCGGCGGCTGCGTTCGTCCTGCTCGGCCTGTCCGGCTATTTTGAGAAGGTGATCCGTCTGATTCCGCCCGGAATCGCATCGGGCCTGCTCGCCGGCATTCTGTTGCAATTCGGCATCGGCGCTTTCGGCGGCGCCAGCGTCGATCCGTGGCTGGTCGGTCTGCTGATCGCCGCTTACGTCGCATTCAAGCGGTTCTCCGCGCGCTACGCCGTGGTCGGGATTTTGCTGCTCGGCCTCGCGTTCCTGCTGACGCAAGGCCGTGTCGATCTGTCCGGCCTCAAGCTCGTGTTCGCGGCACCGGTGTTCAGCATGCCGGAGTTTTCGCTCAACGCCCTACTGTCGGTCGCGCTGCCGCTGTTCCTGATCACGCTCACCGGTCAATACATGCCGGGGATGTTGGTGTTGCGGAACGACGGGTTCAAGACCAGCGCCAATCCGATCGTGACCGTCACCGGCCTCGGCTCGCTGATCATGGCGCCGTTCGGCTCGCACGCGTTCAACATCGCCGCGATCACCGCTGCGATCGCCACCGGCCGGGAAGCCCACGAAGACCCGTCCAAGAGATGGATTGCCGGCATCGCGGCGGGCTGCTTCTATGTGCTGGTCGGCGTGTTCGGCGTCACGCTCGCTGCGGTGTTTATGGCTTTTCCCGCCGCCTTCATCACCACCCTCGCCGGCCTCGCCCTGCTCGGCACCATCGGCGGCAGTCTTGCCGGGGCGATGGCAGATCCGACCTCGCGGGAGGCCGCATTGATCACCTTTCTGGCGTCCGCCGCGAATATCAAACTGCTCGGCATTGGCGGAGCATTCTGGGGCCTGGTGATCGGTGGACTCGCCTATGTTGTGCTCAACGGCCGGATGCCTTATCGCGCGACCACTGATCGCCGGGTGACTGAGGCGGCAGCGAAATGAACCACGAGACAGCGCCGATGACGACTTCCATCATCTCGATCCAAAGCCAGGTCGTGCACGGCCACGTCGGCAACAGCGCCGCCGTTCTGCCGATGCAGGCGCACGGGCTGAACGTGGCGGCGGTGCCGACGACGCTGCTCTCCAATCATCCGGGTCTCGGTAGCACGCGCGGCCGGGTGTTGGACGCCGAGCTGGTCGGCGAATTGCTGCGCGGGATCGAAGAACGCGGGCTGATCGAAACCAGCCGCTACATCGTGTCCGGCTATCTCGGCTCCAGCGCCAACGGCGAGGTGGTAGCCGCTTTCGTCAAACGCGCCCGACAACTCAATCCTGCCATCACTTATATCTGCGATCCGGTGATGGGAGATTCCCATGTCGGGGTGTTCGTTCCCGATGAGGTTTCCGCGTGCATTTGCAACGAACTCGTCCCGCTCGCTGATCTGCTGACGCCAAACCATTTCGAGGCCGGACTGATCGCCGGCCACCCGCTGGCGACATGGTCCGAGCTCAAGGCCACGGTCGACAAGATGCAGGCTTGGCGGGGAGCCCGTGTCGTTGTCACCAGTTGCAGGCTGGCGGATACGCCGGACGACGCGCTCGAGAACATCGTGTTCGAGGGCGGGACCTCGACCCGACTAGCCTCGCCGCACCTGGAGCTGGCAGCGGCGGGAACGGGCGATCTCTACACCGGCCTTCTCACCGCGGGCCTCGCCCGCAATCTCAGTCTGGTCGATGCGGCCCGTCGCGCCGCCGCCATCGTGCTCGACGTCTTGAAGCGAACCATGGCCGCCGGCGAGCGCGAAATGCAGCTTGCCAGCGTCATCGATGCACTGAGCCCCGCTCTGGGCCAGCCTCCTCGATGACGCCGGACAATCCATCATCGGGCAGCACTTCGGAGTGCTGCCGCTTCGAGCCTTAAAGCCCCGGCGCGACCCACGCGGTCGAAATCGCGCCGCGGCCATCGAGGCCGATCCGCCAATACAACGGCCGCCGCTCGTGCTGCACCAGATAGACATCAACGCCGCCATTGCCGACGCCGACGAACTCGACCGAACGAGCCGGTCCGGCCTCGCCGATCTCTTCGTGTAGCGTTGCCAGTTGCTGTCTGGTGGCGCTGGCCAGCGCTTCCGTCATCTCGTCGTAGCGCGGCTGACCACTGCGGATTCCATCGATCAGTCGGCGCAGCGCATTTTCCGTGCCGGCGCTCGGCAGATGACTCGTCAGTTTCTCGGCGAGCTGCTGTTCGATGCGCCGAGCCTGGTCCGCATCGATGCGCGGCATCGGAATGTCGAGGCCGTTCTGATGCAGCACCAGCGATTGTGCCACGCCCGAAGCATCCGTCACGAAACTGATCTGGGCGTCGACCACCTCGGCAAAGAACCGCGTCGGACTCTCGGCGAACAGCGGTACGCTCGGCTGCCCGCTCAGTCGCGACACCAACCGTCCGCTTTCGCGGCTGATCGTCATCACGCCCTGATTGGCGAGCTCATAGAAACCGACGTAGCGATCCAGGATCGCCGGATCGAGCCGAACCTCCTCGCGCTCGGAGCTTCGCCTCGGCTGCCCTGCCGACTGGACGGCCGCCGACAGCACATTCCAGTTCTGGCAGCCCAGAACCTTGGCTATCAGCTCCAGGCTCTCACTTCGGGTGAGTTCGGCTTTCGGCTTGATGGCCTCGCGCAGTGTCTGCGCCATGGCCTTTGCGTCGCGGAAATCGCGCATCATAAACCCTCTGCAGGGCGAACTGATCAGGTCAGATGCTTGCGTTACTGACGCCGTTCGCCTTGGCAAAAGGGGGCACGGGTCGCTCTGATACGTTCACCATTCCCTGAGGGGCGCAAGCGGCGGGTCGTATCCACCCGCAGCGACACTCGCGCGCGCCGGGCTCGATGTCAAACGCGGGTGTGCCCCGCACAGGATCTCGGCCGCGCGGCGTGATGCCGCGCAGCCGGATCGCATGCAAGCTCGATCAGTTCTTCGGCGCGGCTTCGCCGGCTTCACCCTTCGGGCCGGCCGGGCCAACGGCGCCTGAGGGACCAGCCGGGCCGGCAGGTCCCGCGGGACCGGCAGGACCAGCATCACCCTTCGGACCGGCGGGCCCCGCCGGGCCTGCGGGACCAGCGGGGCCCGCCGGACCCGGAGCGCCTGCAGCGCCCGCTTCGCCCTTCGGACCGCGCGGTCCGCAATTGGCGACCAGCAGGCCGGTCAAGGTTTCGGTGCCCGACTTCAGGTCGAGCTTGCAGGTCTCGGGGACGTCCGACAGCGAGAATTTGAAACGGCGCGACGACGAGCTCTTGGCCTTGTCGCCGGTGCCGACGACCTCGACCTCCTGGCCGGCCTTGGTGGTCTTGCCGGTGATCACCAGCTTGCCGCTCTCGATCGCCAGCGTGTCGATCTCCAGCGCCGAGGCCGTGCCGGAGGTCATCGCCAGGATCGCGGCTCCGACCAGAATGGATCGTCTTGCCATCAACTTCTCCCCACCTGTTGCAGTGACGCTTGCGCGTCGTGTCCATCGCCAAGGCGGCCACCGCGGTCGCCACAACCGAGGATAGCCGAATGAATGGCGGAGCATAGCCGGGGCAGCGCGACATTTTTGCTACGGAGCGCACAGTCCGCCGCGGACACCGGCATGCGAACACCCGCGCCACGCCGGGATTGCGAACAAAGCAGGAATCTGGGAGCGTCTATTCTTCACCCGACAGGCGCTGATTCGTGTCCTTGCCCGCTCCGATCCTCGATGGCCTCAATCCCGAGCAGCGCTGCGCCGTCGAGCACGGCGCGGGGGCAACTGCCTGCCCGCCACTTCTGGTGATCGCGGGCGCCGGCAGCGGCAAGACCAACACGCTGGCTCACCGGGTCGCGCATCTCGTCGTCGGCGGCGCCGACCCGTATCGCATCCTGCTGATGACGTTCTCGCGCCGCGCTGCCGCCGAGATGACCCGCCGGGTCGAGCGGATCGCCCGCAAGGTGCTCGGCGACCGCGCCTCTGCACTGAGCGGCGGGCTGCATTGGGCCGGCACCTTCCACGGCATCGGCGCCCGGCTGCTGCGCGACTATGCCGAGCGCATCGGGCTCGATCCCGGCTTCACCATCCACGACCGCGAAGACTCCGCCGACCTGATGAACCTGGTCCGCCACGACCTCGGCTTTTCCAAGACCGACAGCCGGTTTCCGGCCAAGGCGACGTGCCTGTCGATCTACTCGCGCTGCGTCAACGCCGGCCAGCCGCTCGATGTTGTGCTTGGCGCGAACTATCCGTGGTGCGCCGGCTGGGCGGCCGAGCTGAAGCAACTGTTCGCGGCCTATGTCGACGCCAAGCAGCGCCACAACGTGCTCGATTACGACGACCTGTTGCTGTACTGGGCGCAGGTGATGGAAGAGCCGGCCTTCGCCGCAGAGATCGGCGGCCGGTTCGATCACGTGCTGGTCGATGAGTATCAGGACACGAACGCGCTGCAGGCGCGGGTTCTGCTGGCACTCAAACCCAATGGCGCCGGACTCACCGTGGTCGGCGACGATGCCCAGTCGATCTACTCGTTCCGCGCCGCCACGGTGCGCAACATCCTCGACTTCCCGAAGGCCTTCAATCCGTCCGCTCGCGTGGTCACGCTCGACCGCAATTATCGCTCGACCCAGGCGATCCTGTCGGCCGCCAATGGCGTGATCGATCTGGCACGCGAGCGCTTCACCAAGAACCTGTGGACCGACCGCGCCGAAGGAGCACCGCCATTACTGGTCGGCGTGCGCGACGAAGCCGATCAGGCGCGCTACATCGTCGAGCGCGTGCTCGACGCCCGTGAAGGCGGCGCGACGCTGAAGCAGCAGGCGGTGCTATTCCGCACCTCGTCGCATTCCGCTCCGCTGGAACTCGAGCTGACCCGGCGCAACATCCCGTTCGTGAAATTCGGCGGGCTGAAGTTTCTCGACGCCGCCCACGTCAAGGACATGCTGGCGCTGCTACGTTTCGTGCAGAACCCGCGCGACCGTGTCGCCGGCTTCCGGGTGATGCTGCTGATGCAGGGCGTCGGCCCAGCGTCGGCGCAGAAGGCACTGGATGCAATGACAGTCGCGGCCGACCCGCTCGGCTCACTCGCCGCCCTGCCCGCGCCGCCGCGCGCCGGCGCCGACTGGCGCGGCTTCGTCGAGGCAGTGCAGGATCTGCGCAGCGGCGATGCCGGCTGGCCGGCGGAGATCGAGCGCGCGCTGATCTGGTACGCGCCGCATCTCGATCGCATTCATGAGGACGCTGAAACCCGCAGGGCCGACCTGGTACGGCTGGCGCAGATCGCCTCGGGCTATCCGTCACGCGAGCGCTTCCTCACCGAACTGACGCTCGATCCGCCGGACGCGACGTCCGATCAGGCCGGCGTGCCGACGCTCGACGACGACTATCTGATCCTGTCAACGATCCATTCCGCCAAGGGCCAGGAATGGAAACAGGTGTTCGTGCTCAACGTCGTCGATGGTTGCATGCCGTCCGACCTCGGCACCGGCACCTCGGCCGAGATCGAGGAAGAGCGCCGCCTGCTCTACGTGGCGATGACCCGGGCGAAGGACGATCTGCATCTCGTGGTGCCGCAGCGGTTCTTCACCCACGGCCAGAACGCCCAAGGCGATCGCCACGTCTATGCGTCCCGCACCCGCTTCATCCCCGACCGCTTGCTGCCGCTGTTCGAGCGCACCAGCTGGCCCCGCGTCGCCCCGGAAGCGACCGCGGCCGCTGCGCAACGCGTCCCGCGCATCGACATCAACTCGCGGATGCGGCGGATGTGGACGTGAGCACACTGCTCGTGTGGGAATGTGGGAGCGAAGACCCGGCCCTGTTCAGAGCCGGGCGTCGCTGCGCATCCGTCAATGAATTGCGTTCCGCATCACGCTGAAATGCGGTGTTTGGGCTGCGTTGACGAACGACAATATTGCGATCACCGGCACCGTGATCACCTGTGCCTGATTGACGATCGAAGCGTCCGAATAATGGCCGCGGTAATTCTCATCGACGTACTTGGCCACGATCCTGCTGTGCGGTTGGATCACCACCTCGTCGGGCGGCGTCACGATCAATTCGAGCAGCAGGATCGACAACTCGTTGCCCATTTTCAGCGGTCGCAGCGTCGCGGTGAACCCGGGATTCGGCACCTCCACCATGCAGCTCACCGTCAGAGTGGTGTGCTCGCCGATCAGATCGGACGTCACAACGGCAGACACCGTTTCCGGCACGATCGGGTATTTCGGATCGTCGGTGCGGAGCAGCGCCTGCAGGGTGGCGAGCGGCGGGAATGCGATCGCCGCCTGCCCCACCACCTTGCCGCCGATCACGACGTATACCGCCAGCGAACGATGCCCCTGATCAGGCTCCAGGTCGGACTTGATCGCCGTGACGTATTGCTCGGCCTGCGTGCAGATGCCCGAACGCTCCTCGATCTCGAACGTGAACGATCGCGTTTCCGGCAACTGTGCGGTGTTGGGAGGCGTACCTTCCGAGAATTTTCCGGCGCTGTAGCAGCCATTCGGCACGAGCACGCGCACCCTCAGCGTAAACTGTCCATCTGCTTCGACGGTCAAAGATAATTCGGGATGGAATTCGGATCTGAACATGGCAACCTCCTGGAGATGACGGATCAAAACCTGCCGCGCGTGGAGCTCTCGCCCACGCGGCCTTCCCACTCTCAGTTCGGTACCTGTAAACGCCCTGACACAGGCTTATGCGACACGCGATGCGGCCTTAACCTCGAGCAGTGTCACTCTCGGCGGCGGCGCGGCCGGTATTAAGTAATAAGTCAGCCTGCCACGCAGCCGGTTCAAAGTAAACCACGACAGCCGCAACTTCGCGAGCCTCTAAGTGGGCCAGCAACGCTGACCCAATGCCTTGCTGCACCTGGCGCGACTGCCGAGATGCAACGTCGACGAAGCGGCGGATCGCTGCGATCATGATCCGCGTTCACGCGGCCGCGCTTGTGGTAATCGTACCGCCGTCGGCGTTGTCGACGATGACAGGGCTGTCGAACCAGCTCATCACCGGCTCTGTGCCGTACAGGGCGGTGACGCGGGCGCGCCATTCGCCGCCATAGACGGCTTCGGCAGCCGCACGGCTCTCCCACAGGTAGATGCCTCCGGCGGTCGCGCCGTCCTCGGAGCGAATGTAGTATTTGCGGATCAGGCCCGGCAGCTTCTGGTATTTCGGCGCGCTGCTCTCGAACCGCTTCTTTGCCTCCTCCAGGCTGATCGGCGTCGCCATGTGAAACTGCACGACGGTGGTGATCATCGGAACCTCCTCGGATTTTTCCGGCATCTTAGCGCAATCGGCGCCACGCTGTCTCTGCCTGCTGCGGGCCGGCTATTTGAACGCTTCCGGAAACCGCACCGTGGTGCCGAGCGTGATCCAGCGGGCATTTTCGCCGGTGATGTTGTGGCCGACGATCAGGTCCATTGAGAAAATCTCATTGGGCCGCCACCGCACGCCGGCCTGCGCGCGGGGCCGGATCTTGCCGGCGCTGTCGTCCGGAGCGCCGGAGAGGCCGAAGCCCTCCAGCGTCAGTTGCAGCGTATCGGTGAACTTCCAGTCGAAGCCGACGCCGTAGCTGAGATAGTGCTGGTCGATCGTCCGATCCCACAGCCAGCCGGCATTAAGGTTGACCCGCATCGTCTCGGACAGACGGTAGGTCGCCGGCAGCGTGACGAACGCGACCGTATTGTTGCCGCTGGCCGCAACGTAGGAGCCTCCCGCCTCGATCGCCAGACCGAACCGGCCGATCGCGGTCGGCACCAGGACGGTCTTGAGCTTCGGCGACAGTGTCGTGCTCCAGTCGCCGTCGGCGCGCGCCCGGCTCGCCTGCAGCGTCAGCTCGAACGGGCGACCGAGGTCGACCACGCAGGATGGGTTCGCCACTGCTGAAAAATCGGTGTTGGTGGCACGGGACCACCAGCTTTCCAGCTTGCACGAACCGAGTTCGGAAATGTCGGTGGCATCGACCGCATAAGCGCCGTTCGCCGCCCCGGCTTCGCCCGACAGCAGCAGGACAAGCCCTATCATGGCGAGCAGCAGAGCGGTCAGGGCGCGGGTCAGCGGAAGCATGAAATCAATTTTAGCAGACAGCCGGCTCGACAGCTTCCGCGACTTCCGCCTATCCTCAACTTCATGGCCGACCATGAGCATCATCACCACCACCACGATCACGACCATTCCGAATTGTCGGAGACCGAGCTGCGGGTGCGCGCGCTCGAGACCATTCTGACCGAAAAGGGCTACGTCGATCCCGCCGCGCTGGATGCGTTGATCGAGACCTATGAGACCAAGGTCGGCCCGCGCAACGGCGCCCGGGTGGTCGCCAAGGCGTGGAGCGATCCCGCCTATCGGCAACGGCTGCTGCACGACGCCACAGCGGCGATCGCCGAGCTGGGCTACACCGGCCGTCAGGGCGAGCATGTCGTGGCAGTCGAAAACACGCCCACGACCCACAACATGGTCGTGTGTACGCTGTGCTCCTGCTATCCCTGGCCGGTGCTCGGCCTGCCGCCGGTCTGGTACAAATCGGCACCCTATCGGTCGCGCGTGGTCAAGGAGCCGCGCGCGGTGCTGGCCGAATTCGGCGTGACGCTGCCGCAGGACATCGCGATCCGGGTCTGGGATTCCACCGCGGAGATCCGCTATCTGGTGGTCCCGATGCGGCCCGATGGTAGCGACAGCCTCAGCGAAGATCAGCTCGCCGATCTCGTCACCCGCGACAGCATGATCGGCACCGGCGTCGCGCGCTCGCCTTCGGAGATCACAGTATGAATGGCGCGCACGACATGGGCGGCATGGACGGTTTCGGACCGGTGCTGCCTGAGCCGAATGAGCCGCTGTTCCATGCCGCTTGGGAACGCCGCGCCTTCGCGCTGACGCTGGCGATGGGCCGGCCCGGCGGCTGGAACATCGACATGTCCCGGTTCGCCCGCGAGAATCGCGCCCCGGTCGATTATCTGTCGATGAGCTACTATCAGCTCTGGCTCGCCGGCCTCGAAGCGCTGATGGCCGAGCGTGGCCTCGTCACAGCCGACGAGATCGCCGCCGGATCACCGCTGCATCCGCGCAAGGACGTACCTGTGCTCGGCGCGGCTGACGTTGCGCCGATGCTGGGGCGCGGTACGCCGACCGAACGCGACGCACCCGTCCCTGCCCGGTTCGGGGTCGGCGACCGCGTGCGCGCCAGGGAACTGCATCCGCGAACCCACATCCGCCTGCCGCGCTACGTCCGTGGCCGCGTCGGCACCGTCGAGCTGGTGCACGGCGCGCACGTCTTTCCCGACAGCCACGCCCATGGCGGCGGTGAACAGCCGCAATGGCTGTACACCGTGGCGTTCGAGGCTCGCGAATTGTGGGGCGACGACGCCGATCCGGCTTCCCGGGTCTCCGTCGACGCCTGGGATTCCTATCTGGAGCCGGCATGATGAGTAGCCAGACCGAAGCGGCGGCGATCGCTGCCCGCAGCGTTCCCGGCCTGCCGCGCGACGACGACGGTCCGGTGTTCCGCGAGCCATGGGAGGCGCACGCCTTTGCGATGGCGGTGACGCTGCACGGCCGCGGGCTGTTCACTTGGCCGGAATGGGCGGCGGAACTCGCCGCTGAAATCCGCCGTGCCCAAGCTGCCGGCGACCCCGATTGCGGCGACACCTACTACCGCCACTGGCTGGCGACGCTGGAGCGGCTGGTGGCCGCCAAAGGCCTCGCGAGCGCCGAGACCCAGCTCCGCTACCGCGATGCCTGGGACCGCGCCGCCGATCGCACGCCGCACGGCAGGCCGATCACGCTCGATCCAAGCGACTTTTCGCCCGCCTGACCCGCGATTGGCTGCAGAATCCGCCACGTTAACGTTGACGGAACAAGTTTGTCTCGCGATTGAACCCAATCAACAGGGTGAGAACCATTCGGCGCTAAGGTGCCTTGCGTCCGCACCTTGAGAGGGTGCCGACGTCCGGCGGCAGCGGGTTGAATGATGGCGCAGATCGACGTGATGGAACGGCCGATGCGGTGGACGGCGAACGCCGCCGGCCGCTATGTGGCCGAAGCCAGTACCGATGCCGATCAGTTTCTGCAACGCGCCGCGGCCCTCGGCCCCTCCGCTTCTATCACGCCGTTCCAATCGACCGAATGGCTCCGCGCATGGCTGGCAGTGGTCGGGCCTTCGGCGGCCGTGGAGCCACTTCTGATTACAGTGCGCGATACGCTTCGCGATGAGATCGCGATGCTGCTGCCGCTGGTGGTGCGCAGGCTGTGCGGCGTGGCGCTGGTCGAGTTCGCCGACCTGTCGGTTTCCGACTACAACATTCCCCTTCTCGGCCCCGCAGCGCCATCGACCCCCGGAGCGGCGGCGGCGGCGTTCGAGGCGGCATTGGCTGCGATGTCCGAGGTCGACGTCGTTCGGCTTTGCAATCTGCCGCTCACGGCTCACGGCCGAGTGAATCCGCTGGCGCTCGTCGCATCGACGCCTTCGACCTCGGTCCGCAACGTCACCACGCTGCCGCGGACCTGGGACGATTACCTCGAGTCCCGGTCGCGCAAGTTTCGCAAGGCGCTACGTCAGCATCACCGTGCGCTCGACGCGTTGGGCGGCGTGCGGGTGCGGATGATCACGTCGCCGGGGGACGAGGCCACGCGTCTGTTCGGCAAACTCGACGAGTTTCAGCGGGCGCGGATCACGGCGCTGGGCAAGCGCTATGTGCTCGACCGGCCGTGTTATGCGAAGTTCTATCGCGAGGTGTTCACGCGCGGTCGGGCGATGCTGTCGGTCATGGATTCCGGTGATAGAGTCGTGGCGATCGCCTACAGCCTGCTGCACCGACAGAGCTGCACTACGGTCCGCCTCGCCCATGCCGGAGCCGAGTGGAATCGCGGTTCGCCCGGCATCGTACTGGCCAGCGAGATCATTCGCTGGCTGATCGAGCGCGGCGTCGAGCAATTCGATCTCGGCGCCGGCGGCTACGACTACAAGAAACAGCTCGGATGCGAAGCGCAGCCGTTGCTTACTGTCGAAAAAGCGCTGACGCTAAAGGGCCGCATGGCATTGTCGGCGTGGTCGACCTATTCGGGCGGCCGTTCGCTGGTTCAGTCGCTGACCGCAAAGGCGTCGTAGACCAGCTTCTTGAACATCGGGACTACGCGGCCGCGTTCGGTCTCGGTCTGTTGCATCAGGATGTAGATCATATCCAGCTTCGGATCGACGCCGAAATAAGTACCGCTGCCGCTGTCCCATTTCAGTTCGCCGATCGATCCCGGCGCCGGCGGCCTCGCCTCGCCAGGCTCGACCCGCACCGCTAACCCGTAGCCGTAGCCGAAGCCGTCGCCAGGGAAGTAGAAGTAATCACGCTCGACGCTGGAGCCCGGGCCGATCTGGTCGGTGGTCATCGCCTTGAATGCGGCCGGGCTGAGATAGCGCCGGCCGTCGAGCACGCCGCCTTCGAGCAACATCTGCGCGAACCGTGCGTAGTCGGTGACGGTCGACAGCAGACCGCCGCCGCCCGACTGCCACTCCGGATGCGCGCGGCGCTGCCGCTCGGACTCGACCAAAACCGTATCGGCAGGAAACACCGCCGCCATCCGCGCCCGCTCCGCCTCCGTCCGCAGCACGAATCCGGTACTGGTCATACCGAGCGGATCGAACAGCCGTTGCTTGAGAAACGCGTACAGCGGCTCGCCCGACACGATCTCGATGACACGGCCGAGCACGTCTGTGGAATGGCCGTAGCGCCACAGCGTGCCGGGCTGGCGCGCTAGCGGCAGGCGGGCGATCCGATCGGCAAAGACGGCGTTGTCGAACCGGCCGGCGAACAGATGCGCTTGCTGGTAAGCTGCCATGATCAATTCGCCGCCGATATACTCGTAAGTAATCCCCGACGTGTGCCGCAGCAGGTCTTCGATCGTCACCGGGCGATGTGGCGCCACCAGTTTCAACGCCGGTTTGCCGTGTCTGGTCGTCTCGATTCCCACCTTCACGCGCGCGAACGCCGGGATGTATTTCGACAGCGCATCGTGCAGTGCCAACCGCCCTTCGTCGATCAGCATCATCGCCGCGACGCTGGTGATCGGCTTGGTCATCGAATGCAGCGCGAAGATCGTATCCGGCGTCATCGCATGCCGCCGCGCCGCGGTGCGCCAGCCGAAACAACGTTGGTACACCGGCTTGCCGTGCTGTTGGATCAGCACGACGGCGCCCGGCAGTTTGCGGGCCGCGATCTCGTGATCGAAGAAGGCGGTCAGCCGCGCCAGCTTGTCGGGATTCGGCACCGGCACCGAAGGCGCGGCTTGCCCCGGCAAAGGCGACATCGCCAGCATTGCGCCGAGGCCTCGCAGAACTTCGCGACGGCTGATCAAAACGAAGGGTGACGGCATGGCGAAGCGGTCCTTGGCGGCCCCAGGGAACCCCGGTCTTTGCACGCGCACCCCGGTCGGCTCGATCATACTGCGGGGTACGGTCGGTCAGGCCCCTGCTGCGTATTCATTCCAGCCCTTGGCGCGCAGCTGGCACGCCGGGCATTCGCCGCAGCCGTAGCCCCAATCGTGGCGCGCCCCACGCTCGCCGAGATAGCAGGTGTGGGAGTCCTCGCGGATCAGATCGACCAGCGGATCGCCGCCGAGGTCCTGGGCGAGCTGCCATGTGGCAGCCTTGTCGCGCCACATCAGCGGCGTGTGTAAGGTGATGTCGCGCGCCATGCCGAGCGACAGCGCGGTCTGCAGCGCCTGGATGGTTTCGTTGCGGCAATCCGGATAGCCGGAGTAATCGGTCTCGCACATTCCGCCGACGATGTCGGTGATGCCACGCCGATACGCCAGCGCCGCCGCGAAGTTCAGGAAGATCAAATTGCGGCCGGGCACGAAGGTGTTCGGCAGGCCGTCGGCGCCCATCGCGATCGCGACGTCGCGGGTCAGCGCGGTGTCGGAAATTTCCGCCAGCGTCGGGATCGTCAACGTGTGATTGTCGCCGAGCTTGGCGGCCCAGTCGTCGCTGATGGCGCGGAAGCCGTCGAGCAGCCGCGCGCGGCACTCCAGTTCGATCAGATGCCGCTGGCCGTAATCGAAGCCGATGGTCTCGACCTTGGCGAAGCGCGCCAGCGCCCATGCCAGACAGGTTGCGGAGTCCTGCCCGCCGGAGAACAGCACCAGCGCGGTCTTGTCGGAAGAATGCTCGGTCATGGCGCAGCCTCTAGCACTGTGGGGCGCCTCCGCCAATCCGGCGCGGTTTTCGCTGGGATGGCGGCGCCGGTTGCGGCATACGAGACGGGACTTCCTCATGCCTTGGACCCACCCGATGACCCCTTCCCGCGATATCGCCCGCCTGATCGAGATCATGGCCGCGCTCCGCACTCCGGTGACCGGTTGCCCGTGGGACCTCGAGCAGGACTTCGCCAGCATCGCGCCTTACACCATCGAGGAAGCATTCGAGGTCGCCGAGGCGATTGCCCGCCATGATCTCGACGACCTGCGCGAAGAGCTCGGCGATTTGTTGCTGCAGGTGGTGTTTCACGCCCGGATCGCCGAGGAGCGCGGCGCGTTCGCATTCGGCGACGTGGTCGAGGCGATTACCCGCAAAATGATCCGCCGCCACCCGCACGTCTTCGCCGACGCCAATGGCAATCTGACACCGTCGCACGTCGAGGGCGTCTGGGACCGGATCAAGGCGGAGGAAAAGGCCGAGCGCGCCGCCCGCCGCGGCCTGACCGAACAGCCGTCCAGCTCGGTGCTGGCCGGCGTCAAATCCGGCCAGCCGGCGCTGTCACGGGCGATGGACCTGCAGCGCAAGGCCGCCAAGGTCGGGTTCGACTGGAACGACCCGCGCGCCGTGCTGGCCAAGATCCGTGAGGAGACCGACGAGATCGAGGCCGCGCTCGACCGCGGCGATCAGGCGCACATCACCGAGGAGACCGGCGATCTGCTGTTCGCCCTGGTCAACCTCGCCCGCCACGCCAAGGCCGATCCCGAGATCGCGCTGCGCGGCGCCAACGCCAAATTCGAGCGCCGTTTCGCCTATATCGAGCAGGCGCTGGCGGCCCAGGGCCGTACTCCCGACGACGCCACGCTCGCCGAAATGGACGCGCTGTGGAACGAAGCCAAGGCGACCGAAGCGACGAAATAGCGTCGACCGGTTCCGATTCCGCCCGCGACTTCCTATCTATACTCGCACGAAAATAATGCAGGGGGTCGCGCGAGCATCATGCTCTCGGTGGAATTGGCAATCGTTGTCGTTCTGATCGTCGTCAACGGTCTGCTTGCTATGTCCGAACTGGCGATCGTCTCGTCGCGGCCGGCGCGGCTCTCGATCCTGGCGCAGCGCGGCGTTCTCGGGGCCCGGCAGGCGCTCAAGCTGAGCGAAGACCCGGGCCGGTTTCTTTCCACCGTCCAGATCGGCATCACCCTGGTCGGCGTCGCCTCCGGTGCGTTCTCCGGTGCGACGCTGGGCCAGCGCCTGAGCGAATGGCTGTCGGCGTCCGGCGTGCCGTTCGCCGATATCATCGGCGTCGGTCTGGTGGTGACCCTGATCACTTACGGCACGCTGATCATCGGCGAACTGGTGCCGAAGCAACTCGCCCTGCGCGATCCCGAAGCGGTTGCGGTGAAGGTCGCGCCGGCGATGGCGCTGCTCGCCAAGATCTCGCTGCCGGTGGTGGTGGTGCTCGACGTCTCCGGCAAGGCAATGCTGGCGCTGCTCGGCCAGAGCGGCCGGCCCGAGGACAAGATTTCAGAAGAAGAGATCCACAGTCTGGTGCTGGAAGCCGAAACCGCCGGTGTACTCGAGCCCGGCGAGCGGCAGATGATCGCCGGGGTGATGCGGCTCGGCGACCGTCCGGTCGGTGCCGTGATGACGCCGCGCCCGGAGGTCGACATGATCGACCTGTCCGATCCGCCCGAAGTCATCCGCGCCGCGTTCATCGAGAGTCCGCATTCGCGGCTGCCGGCGACCGACGGCGACCGCGACGACCCGATCGGCATCATCCAGGCCAAGGACGTGCTGGAAATCTATCTGCGCGGCGACACGCCCGATTTCCGCACGCTGGTGCGTGACGCGCCGGTGATCCCGTCCTCGGCCGACGCCCGTGATGCGCTGCTGATGCTGCGCAACACCTCGGTGCATATGGGGCTGGTGTACGACGAATTCGGCGGCTTCGAGGGCGTGGTCAGTACCGCGGATATTCTGGAATCGATCGTCGGCGCGTTCAGCTCCGAAGACGGCCCGCCAGAGCCCGCCGCGGTGCGCCGCGACGACGGCTCCTATCTGATCGCGGGTTGGATGCCAGTCGATGAATTCGGCGATCTGCTCGGCATTCTGGTGCCGACGCCGCGCGATTATCACACCGTCGCCGGCCTGGTGCTGGCGCATCTCGGCGCGCTGCCCGGCGTCGGCGACAAGTTCGACTTCCAAGGGTGGCGGTTCGAAATCCTCGACCTCGACCACCGCCGGATCGACAAGATCCTGGCGAGCCGCCTGCCCGACGACGAAGCCTCGCCATGACCGGGCAGCCGCTGCGGCGTGGACGAGGCGACGCGCGCGCCCTCGCCGCCGTGCGGCTGCTGCACACCGCAATCTGGGCGTTCTTCGCCTCGTCGATCGTCGCCATCCCGGTCACGGTCTGGTTCGGTCAACTGGTCGCCGCGCTGTGGCTGAGCGTGTTCGTGTGGGGCGAAGTGTTTGTGCTGCTGCTGAACCGGATGCGCTGTCCGCTGACGACGCTGGCGGCGCACTACACCGACGACCGCGCCGACAATTTCGACATCTGCCTTCCGCGCTGGCTGGCCCGGCATAACCAGCGGCTGTTCGGCACGTTGTTCGCCCTCACCCAACTGCATCTCGGCTGGGCGCTGCTGGCGCGCTGACCGCTTGGCGGGCCCCAAAACGGCGACGGCCGCCGCGATCGGGGCGCGGCGGCCGTCGGCTCGTATCCCACCCCGGCCGGGCGCGGCCGGAATGGAATGGCTGAGAGGGTTTGGGCTTAGAACGGAATGTCGTCGTCCATGTCGCTGCGGCCGCCACCGCTGCTGACCGGCATCGGCCGCCGGCCGCCGCCGCCCGACGGGCCGCTGGAGCCGAAGTCGCCGCCGGAATTGTCGTCGCCATAGCCGCCGCCACCTCCACCGCCGCCGCTGCGGCCGTCGAGCATGGTCAGGTTCGAGTTGAAGTTCTGCAGCACAACCTCGGTGCTGTAGCGCTCAGCGCCGCTCTGGTCGGTCCATTTGCGCGTCTGCAGCTGGCCTTCGATGTAAACCTTCGCGCCTTTTCTCAGGTACTGCTCGGCGACCTTGCACAACCCTTCGTTGAAAATCACTACGCGGTGCCACTCGGTCTTTTCCTTGCGCTCGCCGCTGGCGCGGTCGCGCCAGGACTCCGAGGTGGCGATCCGCAGGTTGGCAATCGGACGCCCGTCCTGGGTCCGCTTGATCTCCGGATCGGCACCGAGATTCCCGACCAGGATCACCTTGTTCACGCTGCCCGCCATCGACGTCTCCTCTCAAAATCCACCAACTGCTCGGCCGCTAAGGCGCGCCCACCGGCACCGCCGCGGTCCTCCGCCCAAGCGCTTACGCTGTCGGCGCCGCGTCGCCCATACGTCCGCGCGCGAAAATACCCGCATCGCCCGCGTTATCCACCGCAGCGAGCAACCCCATTATGTTCTATTTTTGTTCCAATGAGAAGCGCAAAGTCCGCCACCTGCGAGACGCCCCCGAACCGGCGAGTAGTACCGGCGGTGGCCAGATCGGTATCCTGCTGCAATTCCAGCAGGATCTTCGTTCCGCTATGACAAGTTTCAGAACATGATTTTTGCGCGCGACTGTTGCAGTTCGGAGACGGCGCACGCACCACGACGCGCGTATAGTCGCAAGCGGAATTTGAGATGGGCGCTCGCGCTTCCTTCGTTCCGCAGCGGGACAACTGGCGGATCAGGAACCGGTGAAGCAAACAACCGGAGAATTGCGATGAAGAAATTTCTGTTGGGGACCGTTGGCCTGATTGCGTTGGGTGGTCTGATTGCGACGAGTGCGGCGCCGGCGATGGCCGCTGATCTCGCCGCCCGCCCCTACACCAAGGCACCGCCGATAATTCCGGTAGTTTACAACTGGTCCGGCTTCTACGTCGGCGCCAACGGCGGTTGGGGCAGCAGCCGCAATTGCTGGGACTTCGCCGGCACCGCGGCTGCGCCGCTCGCGGCCAACATCTCCGAAGGTTGCCACGATTCCTCCGGCGGCACGGTCGGCGGCCAGATCGGCTACAACTGGCAGATGGGCACCTGGGTGTTCGGTCTCGAAGCTCAGGGCAACTGGGCCGATTTCAAGGGCTCGAACATCAGCACCTCGTTCCCGGCCTTCACCAACGAGAGCAAGGTCGACGCCTTCGGCCTGTTCACCGCCCGCGTCGGCTACGCCTGGGACAATGCCCTGCTCTATGTGAAGGGCGGCGCGGCGGTGGTGAACACCAAGTACAGCCGCTACCTCACCGCGAGCGGCGTGCTCAACGACGATGCCAAGGAAGCCCGCTGGGGCGGTACGGTCGGCGGCGGCCTCGAATATGGCTTCACGCCGAACTGGTCGGTCGCGGTCGAATACGACCACGTCTTCCTCGACAGCCGCGACACGAACTTCTCGCCGACTACCAATGTCGACCGCATCAAGCAGGATGTCGATCTGGTCACCGCCCGCATCAACTATCGCTGGGGTGGTCCGGTGGTGGCGCGCTACTGAGCTTATCGTCGGCCGCCACGGCCAACGTTCCGGAAGGCCGGCCTCGCGCCGGCCTTCTTGCGTTAAGGGCCAGTTCCCGCCGCCCCGGCTTCCGTCCTGCGGGGCGCCCGCGCGCCACCGGCTGCAACAATCCGGTTGATGGCGCGCCGAGGCTCTGGCAATCGCGCCTCGTTCTTCCTATGTTCCAGTCTCAGCCTCATCCGGCGTCAGCCCCGGTCGCTCCGGCGCGCGCCCCAATCGGCGCGTTGTCACGCGTCTGGACACCCGCATGGACGAAGTGATCAAGGCCAAGCGTCAGACCCCCGCGGCCTCGAGCCGGACCGCCATCACCATTCGCGGCGCCCGCGAGCACAATCTCAAGAACGTCGACGTCACCATCCCGCGCGACAAGCTTGTGGTGTTCACAGGACTGTCCGGCTCCGGCAAGTCGTCGCTGGCGTTCGACACCATCTATGCCGAGGGCCAGCGCCGCTACGTCGAGTCGCTGTCAGCCTATGCCCGGCAATTCCTTGAGATGATGCAGAAGCCGGATGTCGACCAGATCGACGGCCTGTCGCCGGCGATCTCGATCGAGCAGAAGACCACCTCGAAGAACCCGCGCTCGACCGTCGGCACCGTCACCGAGATCTACGACTACATGCGCCTGCTGTGGGCCCGCGTCGGCGTGCCCTATTCGCCGGCGACCGGCCTGCCGATCGAAAGCCAGACCGTGTCGCAAATGGTCGACCGGGTGCTGGCGCTGCCGGAAGGCACCCGGCTGTATCTCTTGGCGCCGGTGGTGCGCGGCCGCAAGGGCGAGTACCGGAAAGAACTCGCCGACTGGCTGAAGAAGGGCTTCCAGCGCGTCAAGATCGACGGCAGCTTCCACGAGCTCGCCGAAGCGCCGACGCTCGACAAGAAATTCCCGCACGACATCGACGTCGTGGTCGACCGGATCGTGGTGCGTCCCGACATCGGCCAGCGCCTCGCCGAGAGCTTCGAGACCGCGCTGAAGTTGGCGGAAGGGCTGGCGGTGATCGAGTTCGCCGATGCGCCGACACCGCCGCCATCCTTCGAGACGCGCCCTGCGGGCGCTCCTCAGGATGAGGACGGCAAACGCGGCAAGGCCAAGAAGGGAGCCCCCCACCCTGAGGAGGCGCAAAGCGCCGTCTCGAAGGGTGAGGCTGCGACGAAGAAAGTCGCCAAGATCCACGACAAATCCGGGCCGGAACGCATCCTGTTTTCGGAAAAGTTCGCCTGCCCGGTGTCCGGCTTCACTATTCCGGAGATCGAGCCGCGGCTGTTCTCGTTCAACAACCCCTACGGCGCCTGTCCGGAATGCGGCGGCCTCGGCATCGAGCAGCACATCGACGCCGACCTGGTCGTGCCGGACAAGGAGCTGACACTGCGCAAGGGCGCGATCGCGCCGTGGGCGAAGTCGTCCTCGCCGTACTACCTGCAGACGCTGACCGCGCTCGGCAAGCATTACAAGTTCACGCTCGACACCAAGTGGAAGGACCTCCCCAAGAAGGTCCAGAACGTCCTGCTGCACGGCTCCGGCGACGACGAGATCAAGTTCTCCTACGAAGACGGCGTCCGCTCTTACGACACCAAGAAGCCATTCGAAGGCGTCGTCACCAATATCGAGCGCCGCTTCCGCGAGACCGAGAGCGAATGGGCGCGCGAGGAACTGGGCAAGTACTTCTCCGACGTGCCGTGCGACGCCTGCCACGGCCATCGTCTCAAGCCCGAGGCGCTGTGCGTCAAGATCGGGGGGAAGCATATCGGCGAGGTCTCCGAGCTATCGGTCAAGGCCGCCGGCGACTGGTTCACCTCGGTGCCGAAGCTGCTCAACACCCAGCAGAACGAGATCGCCGTTCGTATCCTGAAGGAGATCCGCGACCGCCTCAGCTTTCTGCTCGACGTCGGCCTCAACTATCTGACGCTGTCGCGCTCGTCCGGCACGCTGTCGGGCGGCGAAAGCCAGCGCATCCGCCTCGCCTCGCAGATCGGCAGCGGCCTCACCGGTGTGCTCTACGTGCTCGACGAGCCGTCGATCGGTCTGCACCAGCGCGACAACGCCCGGCTGCTCGATACCCTGAAGCGGCTGCGCGACCTCGGCAACACCGTGATCGTGGTCGAGCACGACGAGGACGCCATCCTGCTCGCCGACCATGTGCTCGACATCGGCCCCGGCGCCGGCGTCCATGGCGGCCACATCATCGCCCAAGGCACGCCCGCCGAGATCATGCGCAATCCGAAATCGCTGACCGGTAAGTATCTCACCGGCGAATTGTCGGTGCCGGTGCCGGAGCGCCGGCCGCCGAACCATCGCCGCACGCTGAAGCTGGTCAACGCCCGCGGCAACAATCTGAAGAACGTCACCGCCGAGATTCCGCTCGGCCTGTTCACCTGCGTCACCGGCGTCTCCGGCGGCGGCAAGTCGACGCTGTTGATCGACACCTTCTACAAGGCGATCGCGCGCAAGCTGAACAACGCCTCCGAGCCGCCGGCGCCGCATGACCGGATCGAGGGCCTCGAGCACATCGACAAGATCATCGACATCGACCAGTCGCCGATCGGCCGCACCCCGCGCAGTAACCCCGCGACCTACACCGGCGCGTTCACGCCGATCCGCGAGTGGTTCGCCGGCCTGCCGGAATCCAAGGCACGCGGTTACGAGCCGGGCCGGTTCTCGTTCAACGTCAAGGGCGGACGCTGCGAGGCCTGCCAGGGCGACGGCGTCATCAAGATCGAGATGCACTTTTTGCCCGACGTCTACGTCACCTGCGACGTCTGCAAGGGCAAGCGCTACAACCGCGAAACCCTCGACGTGCTGTTCAAGGGCAAGTCGATCGCCGACGTGCTCGACATGACGGTCGAGGAAGCCGCCGAGTTCTTCAAGGCGGTGCCGCGCGTCCGGGAGACCTTCAAGACGCTGCAGCGCGTCGGCCTCGACTACATCCATGTCGGCCAGCAGGCCACCACGCTGTCCGGCGGCGAAGCCCAGCGCGTCAAGCTCGCCAAGGAACTGTCCAAGCGCGCCACCGGCCGCACGCTCTACATCCTCGACGAGCCGACCACCGGCCTGCACTTCCACGACGTCGCCAAGCTCCTCGAAGTGCTGCACGAGCTGGTCGCGCAGGGCAACACCGTGGTGGTGATCGAGCACAATCTCGAAGTCATCAAGACCGCCGACTGGGTCATCGACCTCGGCCCCGAAGGCGGCGACGGCGGCGGCGAAATCGTCGCCTGGGGCCCGCCGGAAGACATCGTCAAGGCTCCAAGGAGCTACACGGGCAAGTTCTTGAAGCCGGTGCTGGAGAAGAAGGGGCCGGCGAAGGCAGTGAAGAGGAAGGCGGACGAGGCGGCGGAGTGAACTCCGAGAACTTTGAACAATTAATAAATCGAGAAGAGAATTACTCTCCGAAGATGCGTCGGCGTTGATGCATGGCGAGAATTAAAGGCGAAATCAGTGAGCAAATTTGAAGAACTTACCAAGCTGTTTGATCCATGGCGAAAGAACTGGATAGAGCAATTTCGAGAGCATCAGCTTCTTGCTCCTCGAATTGCCAAATCCTTCCAAGAGTATTTGGGATGCCCTGAAACCTTCAACGAACCGGGCATGCAGTCGAATGATCAAATCAAATACGTCTCACCAGCTCGGGCAATTTGGGACGAACACAAGAACCAATTTCATCTTAAAGCTCATGATGAGCTTCTGCCGGATCTAGACCGTAGGGACGATGGCTTCTTCTATTTTGGTTTGCGCGTTTTTCTGGAGCATGGGCCGAACGTTTGGCCCAAAGAGGCATTTTGGTTTTTGCTGAGATGTAGATTTGACGGCTCACGATTTTTCGTGAGGGAGCAACGATCTAAAGCGGAGTTTGATCTCGGATTTCATCCTCTTGAATTGCAGGCTCTCAGCGAGCACCTATTCGTTCTTCTCAAGGAAGAGCTCAACACCAGTCGAATGGTCAGCGACTTCACCAGTCCGAATAAGATTGGCTTTGTTTGATTTGGCAGCCGTAGCGTGGATGGGTAGCAAGCGTAGCCCGGGTGAGTGAAGCGACACCCGGGAGTTCGGCGCTCCCCGCATCTCGCTGCGCTCATGCGGGCCACCGGCCGCACGTTCGGATTTGAAATCGTCCCTTCACTAGGACCATCGTGATGCCTCGAACACGACTCGAACTCATCCATGAAGGCCACTACGCAGCAGAGGTCCCCGTGGAGCGCGGCGAGGAAGGCGCGTGGGCGCCTTACCTTTCGCCGGACGACGTGCGCAAGCTCGAAGCGGTTCGATCGGCGCTGCGAAGCGGCGACCTCGCCGAGGCGGCAAAGTATGGCCGCATTTTCGAACTCGTGCCGATCTCGACCTGATCAGCGACGAGCCGACACCTCGATCACCGCTTCTTCCCGTGCGATCGCGGCGAGGATCGCCGGCAGCGCGCCGGTAATCAAGTCAAGCAGCTCGCGATTGCTCGCATTTCCCGATCTGATCCAGACCACCGTGGGCCCACTGTCGGTAGCAGCACGTAGCATCAGAAAGTCCCGGTCTTTGGTCACCAGGGCCGCCGACTTAGCAATTGCCGCTCGCCAAATCTGATGATCGGTCGCGGAAAGTAAGCCGATATCTGCCACGTGAACGGCGTCGAAACCGGCACGCCTGAACGCCTCCGCCAGCGCCGGCGGAAGTTGCGCATCGATCATGAAGCGCGGGCTCATTCCGCCGCGATGATGGGGTGATCCGCCTGCTTTGCTGCAAAGGCCAGCACCGCGTCGATATCCGCGTCTTCCAGATACGGATAGTCGTGCAGGACATCGTCGCGCGACGCTCCCGACGAGAGCTGCGCCAATACGTCGGAGACGCTGATCCGCATGCCGCGAATGCAGGGGCGGCCGTGGAGCACATTCGGATCAATCGTGATGCGTGCGAGCAGGTCTGACATCGGTGATCTCCTCGTAAATCCTAGCATTCACGGTGCCCATTGTCAGCCAGCGGAGCGCGGTTGCGCGAGGCGCAAGCCGGGCGGGCGGATCATAGAGCCCCGCATTCCGCTTCGCTTCATGCGGGCTACGGCGCATCGCTCCCCCTACCCGAATG